>NZ_JAIQDH010000011.1:0-308151 GCF_020037095.1 Myxococcus sp. XM-1-1-1 | reverse complement strand
GCACCTCGCAGTGCTCCGTCAACGCCACCTGCTCCAACACCCAGGGCAGCTACAACTGCACCTGCAAGGCGGGCTACTCCGGCAACGGTCGCACCTGCAACGACATCAACGAGTGCACCAACGGCACCTCGCAGTGCTCCGTCAACGCCACCTGCTCCAACACCCAGGGCAGCTACAACTGCACCTGCAAGGCGGGCTACACGGGCAACGGCCGCACCTGCACGGACATCAACGAGTGCACCAACGGCACGCACACGTGCACGCCCGGGCAGCGGTGCGTGAACCAGCCGGGCGGCTTCGACTGCATCCCGGGCAGCTGCCCGCCGCCGCAGGTGAAGTGCGGCTCCTCGTGCGTGAACGCGAACACCGACCCGGCGAACTGCGGCTGCTGCGGCAACACGTGCGGCGCGGGGAAGACGTGCACCAACGGCGTCTGCGGGGCTCGCGCGCCCCTGGGCACGCCCCTGGGCGTCACGGCGAGCTGGGAGCGGGCGCAGGACCAGGACCTCATCGTGCGCACGCCCAACGGCGAGCTGCTCGCGTACGGCCCCGCCAAGGCGGGCGCGCTGGCCCCGTCCGGCCCGGAGGGCACGCCCCCGAGCGGCACCTACTTCATCTGCCTGAAGAGCACGAGCTTCGAGGCGTCCCCCACGGACGACACGCCCGTGCCCTACTCGCTCACCGTGAAGCGCCAGGGCCAGGCCGACCACGTGCTGCGCGGCGTGTTCCTCGGCGCCGACGCGGATTCCCTGTGCGGCGCGGACCACCCGTCCCTCATCGAGGCCATCACCTACCCCTGAGGCCGTGCCTGGATGACCTCCGGGCGCGCGGGCCGACAGCTCGCCGCGCGTCTGGAGGACACCGGCTCCGTCACCCGTCGTGACGGGGCCTCGCGGGCGCCCGGTGGCTCATCGCCGCCGGGCCTCGCGGAACACCTCGGTGAGGCGCAGCATCTCCGCCTCCACCGTCGGAGTGGTGGCATCCCCGAGCCGGGGCGTGGTGACGACGAACAGGCCCTTGCCGCCGTCCACCCACTCCACGCGCTCCGGTGGCAGCCGCGCGAGCACCGCGCGGTCGAACTGCTCGACGTGCCCCTTGCCCAGGAAATTCGCCCAGAAGACGCCCGCGAACAGGGGCCGCAGCGTCACCGCGGAGTCGTACTCGCCGGTCTCCAGCGCCTCGTAGCGCGCCAGGGGATGGATGGCGGCGAACTCCGTGGTGTCGGGCGAGTGGGCCGCGTGGAAGGCGGCGAGCAGGAGCGCGGAGCCCGCCTCGTCCTCGTACGCCGCGCCGTCGAACTGGAAGACGAAGGTGTTGAGCCCCGCCACCCGCCCCTCGTCGGCGACGAAGCGCGAGATGCCCACCGTGAGCGTCCACGGCGAAGGCGTGCTCCCCCAGGCCTTGAGGAACGGGTGCTTCTCCTTCTTCGGAATCTCCGCCATCACCCGCGCGCCCACGCCAGGCCCCTGGAGCTTCACCGCGCGGCGCGTGGCGTCCTCGTCCCAGCCGCACACCCCCTCCACCGTCCCCACCAGCCCCGCCTCGGCGAGCGCGTCGATGAAGGCCGCTGGCGCGCGCCGGTCATTCCAGTCATGGTGCTGCGAGCTGGCGGTCCACTTCACCTCGGCCATGGCGTGTCCTCGCTAGAGCTTCGTCAGCACGTTGGGCTGCTTCACATACCAGACGGTGATGCCGCGCGCCTTGAGCGCCGAGTTCAGCTTCGCGGCCTCCTCGGTCGGGAACAGGTAGTTCAGCGACTTCACCTCGGCGCCGGAGCTGTTGCCCTTCGTGCCGAGGAAGGAGAGGTAGTCGTCCACCTGGCCGGGCGGCACCTTGTCGGTGAGCTGGTGCTTGACCTCCCACAGCTCGCCCTTGTCCGCGAAGAAGCGGTCCGCGGTGCGGCGCTTGCCTCCGGGGACGGTGAAGGTCTCGCGCGTGAAGGCCTTGCCGGCGAACTCCTGCAGGTGGGTGCGCGCGAAGGCCTCGAACATGGGGCCCTTGAGGGCGGCGCCCTGGCGCGGGTCCGCCTTCACCACCGCCTCCACGATTTTGTTGAACGCGCCGATGTCTCCACCCGTCTTCGACGGCACCACCAGCGTGAGGTAGCGGGTGAACGTCTGATACGCCGTCTTCGGGTTGAGCTTGTCCGCGTCGGTCATGAAGTCGACCAGCTTCGCCAGGTCCAGGTCCGTCAGGTCCGCCTTGCGGATGAGCTCCATCAGCGCCGGGTACTCGTCGAGGTACTTCTTGATCTTCCCGATGTTCAAATCCTTGGGCAGCGCGACGAGCACGCTCTCCGGCGTGGTGAGCTTCTTCGCGCCGGTGGCGCCCTTGGCGGCCAGCTCCGCCAGGTACTTCTGGATGGCGCCCAGGTCCACCTTGCACGGCGAGGCGCAGCCCAGCACGCGCGCCTTGGCCACGTCGCTCAGCTCGCTGAAGCGCTCGATGGCCCACTGGGGCAGCCGCTTGAGCCGCTCGAGCGCCTCCGCGGAGAGGTTCTGCAGGAGGTGGCCGGGCACCTTGAGCACCCGCACGGCCCAGTCGCGCGCCGTGGTGAGCGCCTTCATGCCCTTGCGCAGGGACTCGGCCTCCTTGAGCCCCTTGGCGGCCTCTCCGGCCTTCTCCAGGAACTTCGCCGCGCGCGGCATCTTGGCGAGGAACTGGGCGAACTTGCCCGCCTTGCCCGCGCCCTTGAGCGCCGTGAGCGCGCCGCCGCTGAAGAACAGCATCACGATCTCCGCCAGCGCGTAGCCGGTAATCCAGCCCCGGAAGTGCCAGCGCTTGAGGAGGCTCGGGTCGTTCCACTTCTTGTCCAGCGCGTCGAGCCCCGCGGACACCAGCTGCTTGAAGTCGAGCTTGGACAGGTCGCTGAAGAAGCCCCGGATGTCGGAGAGCAGGTTGCCGGTGACCAGGCTCCACACCAGCTTGCCCGCGAGCTTCGCCAGGTCCACCAGGCCCACCAGCGTGTCCCAGAGCGACTCGAGCACGCCGTGCAGCAGCCCCGCCACGAAGGCGATGGAGCCGGCCAGGAACTCACCGATGGCGGTGATGACGTTCTTGACCTTCTGGTAGGCCTCGTAGGTGATGGAGCCCGAGGAGACCTGGCCCTTGAGCGTCTTGGCGAACTCGACGCCCGGTATCCATATCTGCGAGCCCGCGTGCGTCTGGGTGGTGTCCCAGTCCCCCTCCGGGTCCGGCTTGAAGATGCCCTTGCGGCCGCGCTCCGCGTTGACGAACACCAGCACGTTGACGAAGAAGCGCTCGTCCTGGCCCCACTTCGTCGCGTCGGACTTGTAGAAGCGTTTGACGATGTCGAGCGCCGTCTCGCCGGACGCGATGCGGTACAGCCTCGCCTCCGGGTCGGGCATGTCCACGGTGACATGCGACTTGGCCACGTAGCCGAAGCGGCCATCCACCAGCATCACGAAGTACCAGCCGCCGGACTGCTCGCGGCTGACGAACATGCGGGTGTTCTGCGGGAGCCGCTCCAGCGGGGCCGAGCCGGTGTCGGGCGAGGCGCGCAGGTTGACGCCCTCCTCGGCGGCGACGAGCCCGTTCTTGTTGACGGGGGTGCCCGACTGGGTCGGCGGCACGTCCGACGTCGTCTGGGTGGGCGGAGGCGTGGGAGGCGCCGGCGGTGAGGGCACCGTGTACTTCGACGCGGGCGCGGGAGAGAAATCCCGGGCCACGCCCAGGCGGTGGCGCCCGGGCTCGCGCGTCGCGCCGTCCGCCATCACCGCGTCCGCCATGGACTCGGCCTCGCGCTCGGAGGCATCCCCCGGGGAGGTCACCGACAGCCCCCCGGTGGCGAAGCGGGCCAGCCGGGCGCCGGAGGTGGCGCGGCCTCCGGTCTGCTGCAGCACGTGCGTCAGCTCATGCGCGAGCAGCCGACGTCCCGCGTGGGTGGACGGTGAGTACGCGCCCTCCTGGAAGGCGATGTCGCTGCCCACCGTGTACGCGCGAGCCTGGAGCGCGCGCGCCGAGTCCGCCGCCCTCGCGTCGGTGTGGATGCGCACGCCCCCCAGGTCCTGGCCGAAGCGCGGCTCGAAGAAGGCGCGCGCGGAGGACTCCAGGGGCTGCCCGGAGCCAAGCCCGCGGGCGACGTGCGCGGACACATTCTCGGAAGGCTCCGCGCTGGAGACACCGGGCTGCGCGGCCCGGGCCACCTCCTCCTTCTTCTTGTCGCAGGACGAGCAGGAGCAGGAGCCCCCCGCGCACGCGACGCGCTGCACGCTGGGGGTGAGCGGGAGCCGGCTGAAGTCGAACCGGACGCCCGGCGCCGTGGCTCCGGGCTCGGCCACGGCGTGCGCCGAGACCGCCTGCCTCGCGACCGACGCGAGCGGACGCGACGCGGGGGTGGCGCCCCGTGTCTCGGACGAATGACTCGCATGAACCCGAGCCGCACTGCGTCGCATGGCTCCCCCCTGGTCTGGAGGCGCGAGTGTACGCGAGGGCGCGTCACATCGACGAGGGACACAGCGGGCTACATCTGGACCTCCGCGTCGCATCGGAGCGGGACGTCAAGAATGGCCTCGACGTCTACATTCACCCACGGTCCGCATTTCTTTGAGCGCACGTGCGGGTTCATGGTCGGCTCCCGCGCGCAAACCTCATCCAAGGAGTGGTCGACCATGAAGCGCATCCTGACGCTCGTGCTCTCCGTCTTCGCCCTGGGCTGCTCGGGGTCCGTGGGCGAGCGGTTCTGCAAGCCCAATAGCCAGGCGTGCAATTGAGGTCGGCCGCGTAGCACGCGGCAACCCCAGTCATCGCGGCCTCAGGGCCCCCGGCGGCGCGGCAGCCACACCTTGAAGCAGGTGCCGCGCTCGTTGGAGAACACCTCGATGCTGCCGCCATGTCCCAGGACGATCTGCCGGGAGATGTAGAGGCCCAGGCCGATGCTGCCCTGGCCGGCGCGCGCCTCCGGCCCGCGGCGATAGGGCTCGAACAGCGTGGGCAGCAGCCCCGCCGCGATGGGCCTGCCCACGTTGTGGACCTCCAGGAGCACACCGTCCCCGGCCTCGCGCAGGTGGACGCGGACACACGAGTCCGGAGCGCTGTGCTGGAGCGCGTTGCCCACCAGGTTGGAGACCACCTGGGCCAGCCGGTCCGCGTCCGCCTCCAGCCGCCCGTCCCCCCGCAGCTCCACCTGGATGTCGCGCCGCGGGTGCGCGAGCAGCACCTCGTCCACCACCTTGCGCGCCAGCACATGCAGGTCCATGGCGCACGGCCGGATGGGGATGCGCTCCCCCGCTCTCGCCTGGGTGAAGTCCAGCAGGTCTCGAATCAAGCGCGAGGCCCGCTGCGTCGCCTCCATGATGCGCTCCAGCCCCTTCACGCCCCCCTCCGGCAGGGTGTCCTTGCGCAACAACGACGTCGCCGTCAGCTGGATGGCATGCAAGGGGTTGCGCAAGTCATGGCTGACGATGGCCACCACGTCCTCGCGCACGCGCACCGCGTCCCGGGCCTCGCGGTACAGCCGCGCGTTCTCGATGGCCACCGCCGCGCGGTCCGCCACGCCCCGGGCCAGCTCCACCAGCGCCTCCATCTCCAGCGAGTCATGCGGCCGCGTCCACACCAGGTGGATGAGCCCGAGCGCGCGCCCGCGTGACACCACGGGCACGAGCGCCGCGGAGCGCGCCCCCAGCGCCTCCAGCAAGGCCCGGTGCGCCGCGTCGCTGGAGACCGAGTCGAGGAACCGGGAGGTCACCTCCGGCACGACGATGGGCTGCGCCAACGCCAGCGCTCGCGCCAGCGGGCCGTCCTCCTCCGTCCAGGGCGCGAACGCCAGGAGCTTCCGGATGAGGTCCTGTCGCTCGGGCTCCCTCGCGGCCGCCTCCTGTCGGACGAGCCGGCCGCTCGCCTCCAGCAGGTCCACCACGCAGTAGTCGGAGACGTGCTCCACGACCAGGCCCGCGAAGGCGCCCAGCGTGGTCTCCAGGTCCAACGAGCCCGCGAGCACCCGCCCCGCCTCCAGCAGGAAGTCCCTCGCCGTCTCGCTCTGCTTCTTCGCGGTGATGTCGCGCGCCACGTTGGCGAACCCGCGCAAGCGGCCCGCCTCGTCGCGCACGGCGGCGATGTCCAGGTCCGCCCAGAAGCACGAGCCGTCCCGCCGCTTTCGTCGCAGCTCTCCCCGGAAGTGACCGCCGTCCGCCACTTCGCGCAGCAGCCGCTGGGGCTCTCCCCGGGTCACCTGCTCCTCGGGCGCGAAGAGCGCGTAGTGCCGCCCGAGCACCTCCTGCTCCTGCCATCCGGTGAGCCGCTCGGCGCCCGCGTTCCAGCTCACCACGCGGCCCTCCGGGTCCAGCAGGAGGATGGCGTAGTCCTCCACCGCGTCCATCAACAGGCGGAAGCGCTCCTCGCTCTCGCGCAGCGCCTCGTGGGTGCGGCGCGCGTCGGTGATGTCCGTGGAGATGCCGCAGATGATGGGCCCCTCCGCGCCCACGGTGGGCAGCGGGAACTTCATCGCGAACCAGGTGCGCACGCCCTGGACGCCGGGGATGTGCTCATCCTCCGTCACGGGCCGAAGCGACTGTCGCACCCGCTCGTCGTGCTCCCGGTTGCGCCGCGCCACGGCGGCGGGGAACAGGTCGAAGTCCGTCTTGCCGAGCACGCTGGAGCGCGACCTCCCCAGCGCCTCCTCGAAGCTCCGGTTGACCAGCACGAAGCGCCCTTGCGCGTCCTTGGCGAAGATGACCGGAGGCGCGTGGTCGATGATGGCCTGCAGCCACCCCTCGCTCCTCGATGCCACCGTGCTCGACGCCAGGCGCCCCACCGCGTCCGTGCTCGCCGCATGGAAGACCGCGGCCAGCATGCGCTGCTGTCGCGGCGTGGCCGTCACCCCCGCCTCCTCCATCAGCTCGAGCAGGCAGTCGTGCAGCAGGCCGTACTCCTGGACGACCCCGCAGGCCTCCAGGCCGTGGCAGGCATGCCAGCGCTCCGCCTGTCCGGCTCGCAAGTCCCGGAGCACCTCGGCCGAGGGAGGGAGCGCGTCGTCCTGGAGCGCCCGGGCGAGCGCCGCCAGGAGCACCGGCAGCACCTCCTCGAGCCCGCTCTGGACGAGCCCGGCTCGCTCGCGTCGAAGCCCATGACGCGTCCGCAGGACGGGCCCCCACCGCGCCAGCAAGCCTCCCCATGAGAGGGAGACATCCTCCTCGAGCGCCAAGGCTCGGCTCCTTTCCGGCCGACGGACGCGGACGGTGACGCCCCGGGCAGCCCCTCGTTCCGCTCACGCGCCCCACGTCGCGTCTGCCTCCCGGTTTGACGGTGGGGCTCGTCACGACTCCGCGCATGGGCGGCAAGGTACTCCTCCCGGGTGGGCCGACTGGCCGGTCCCACTGCCGGGTCCTGCGTCCAACCCTTCACGGGAAGAGGTGCCAGGAGAGAGGCGCCTCGTTAAGAAGGCCGCCATGACGCCACTCGCCGACCTCTTCCCGACCGAAGCGCAGCTCCCCTCCAGCGTGCGGCTCCCGCCCTATCTCGAGCAGCGGGAGTACCTGGTGGGTGGCGAGCTGAAGACCTGGGAGGGAGACCTCAGCCCCGTGCGAAGCCCCGTCTTCCTCCGCACGCCCGAGGGGCTCCAGCAGCGCGTGCTCGGGGCCACGCCGCAGCTCACCTCGAAAGAGTCGCTCGCCGCGCTCGCCGCGGCGGTGAAGGCGTACGACTCGGGCCGGGGCGTGTGGCCGACGATGAAGGTGGCGGAGCGCATCGAGGCGGTGGAGCGCTTCCTCGTGGCCATGCGCGCCCAGCGCGCCACGGTGGTCAACCTGTTGATGTGGGAGATTGGCAAGACGCAGCCGGACTCGGAGAAGGAGTTCGACCGCACCGTCGACCTCATCGTGGAGACGGTGCGCGCGCTGAAGGAGCTGGACCGCACCTCGTCCCGCTTCGTGCAGGACCAGGGCATCATGGCGCAGATTCGCCGGGCCCCCATGGGGGTGGCGCTGTGCATGGGGCCATACAACTACCCGCTCAACGAGACCTTCAGCACGCTGTTCCCCGCGCTGCTGATGGGCAACACGGTGGTCTTCAAGCCGGCGAAGTTCGGCGTGCTGCTCATCCGGCCGCTGCTGGAGGCGTTCCGCGACTGCTTCCCTCCGGGCGTCATCAACATCATCTACGGCAAGGGCCGCGAGACGGTGGGCGCGCTGATGGAGAGCGGGCAGGTGGACCTGTTCGCCTTCATCGGCACCCACCGGGGCGCCAGCGAGCTGAAGCGGATGCATCCCCGGCCGCACCGGCTCAAGTCGGTGCTCGGGCTGGACGCGAAGAACCCGGCCATCATCCTGGAGGATGCGGACCTGGATAACGCGGTGAAGGAGTGCATCATCGGCGCGCTCTCCTTCAACGGCCAGCGCTGCACGGCGCTCAAGCTGCTCGTGGTGCACCGGAGCATCGCGGAGGTGTTCCTGAAGAAGCTCACCGCCGCGGTGGACGCGCTCAAGCCCGGCATGCCGTGGGAGCCGGGCGTGGCCATCACCCCCCTGCCGGAGCCCGGCAAGGCGGACTACCTGCAAGGCCTGGTGGACGACGCCGTGGCCAAGGGCGCGCGCGTGGTGAACGCCACCGGAGGTCAGTCGTCGCACTCGTTCTTCGCGCCCGCGGTGGTGTACCCGGTGACCAGGGACATGCGGCTGTCGAGCGAGGAGCAGTTCGGCCCCGTGGTGCCGGTGATGGTGTTCGACCGGGACGAGGAGGTCATCCAGCTCGTGGTGGAGTCCCAGTTCGGCCAGCAGCTCAGCCTGTTCGGCCAGGACCCGGCGCGCATCGGCCGGTTCATCGACGCGTTCTCGAACCAGGTGGGCCGCATCAACCTCAACTGCCAGTGCCAGCGAGGGCCGGACACGTTCCCCTTCAACGGCCGCAAGGACTCCGCCGAGGGCACGCTGTCCGTCGCGGACGCGCTGCGCGTGTTCTCCATCCGCACGCTCGTCGCCACCAAGACGACGCCGGCCAACACCCACCTGGTGCAATCCATCCTCACCCGGCGGGAGTCGGACTTCCTGACGACGGACTTCCTGTTCTGACCCTGGGGTTTCCCCTGGGTCTGGTTGAACTCGTTGCCCACCCGCGCGCGTCATCGTTCGACGCAAGCGCGTCTCGAAGCAACGCCCGAGGCCCAGGGGATGTGGCGGGGCCCACCTCTTCCGGGAGGTTGGCACCTCTCCCCTCCCGGGCCCCTTCCTTGCAGTAGCCCCGCGCGCCTTCGTCTCCTCACACCCCGAGGTGATTCATGCGCGTCGTGTCTGCCTTCGCTGGGAAGCTGCTGGTGGGCGGTGTGCTGGCCTCTGCGGCCATCATCGCCTGTGCGACCTCCTCTCCCAATCCGGGCCCCATCGGCTCCACGGAGGCTCCGCCGCTGCCCCAGGCGTGCAACCCGGACCCCACCTGTCCCGGCTCGACGTGCGCCACCGCCATCACGCCCGCGCTCGCCGTCGTCCCCGCCAACGCGTGTCCGCGCTTCGGTGAGTTCCAGTCCGACGTGGATGTGTATTCGTGGAACACCTTCATCGCGCTCAACTGGCCCGCGAATCCCTCCTCGTGCACGGCCAATACCCAGAGCAGCATCCTCAGCGGCCAGGGGCCCACCGTCTGGGAGACCTACCCGGATGACCTGGACATGTTCGTGCCACCGGGGAGCAAGCCCGGCGCGTGGTGCAGCTTCAACACACCCGCGGCCTTCGAGACGAAGCTGCGTCAGCGCACGAAGCTGCTGGAGACCGGTCGCCTCCAGGCTCTGAACACCGGCGTGCACAAGCTGCTGCTCAGCACCTCCAAGGCCTCGGCCGCCATCGGAGAGAAGCTCCCGGACATCGAGCAGGCCGTCGGGGGTCCGCTGACGGACCAGAACGGGCGCTTCGTGCGCTACGAGAAGCGCCTCAACCAGGACGAGTACAACTACCTCATCACCAACAACCTCTGGAACGCAGCCGGACAGAAGGGCGTCACCATCTCCTTCCCCACCGGCGCCAACCAGAGTCCGGGGCCGTGCAATGGCAAGCCGTGCGGCCCGGTGGGCGCCATGGAGGTGAAGGCATCGTGGAAGGTGCTCTCCGCGCAGGAGATTTCGGGCAAGCGCTTCTTCATGCGTCAGGCCTGGGTCTTCAACGATGACGCCGGAGACCCGAGCCCCGGCGCCAACCCCGTCACCGTGGGCCTGGTCGGCCTGCACATCATCCACAAGACGGACACGCAGCAGACCTGGTTCTGGTCCACCTTCGAGCACGTGGACAACACGACGTCCTCGTTCTTCAACCCGCACTGCACGGGGAACTGCACGCCCAATACCCAGACGGCGAAGGAGCCCTACACGGAGCTCGCGCCCGACGGCGGGCCGCTCAACGCCCCGGTCCAGGTGACGCGCACCACGCCCATCCAGGCAGACCCCGGCCTCAATGCGTACTACCGCGCGCTGCTCAAGGGCTCCGTCTGGGAGAACTACCAGCTCATCAGCACCCAGTGGGCCACCGGAGGCGCGCCGCAGGGTACCCCGCCCGTGCTCGCCAACACCACGATGGAGACCTACATCCAATCCACCGCGAGCTGCCTGGGCTGCCACGGCCAGGCCCCCAAGGCCAGCGGTGACGGCTCCGCGGACTTCAGCTTCCTGTTGATGGAGGCGCAGTAGCGCGCGAGCTCGTCAATCGAGCCCTGGGTCCAGCGCGAAGCCCCCGGACGTGCTTGGATGTCATTCACTTCCAGGAGCTGGAGCCACACATGGGTCTCTCATCGGGTGTCGCGCGTCGTGTCTTCTCAGGGATGAAGTGGGCCTTGCTGCTTGGGGGAGCGGGCTGCGGGGCTCCCCTGGAGCCAGGGGTTGAGGATTCGATGGAGACCCAGTCGCGGCCCCTGACCTATCCCAGTGGCGGGGCGAGGACGGTGGTGTCCCGGCGTGTCGTCTACAAGAATGGCTCGGGCGCCTACCTGGCAGCGGCGGGCTTCGAGCAGTTCCGCGCGGCGGGCGCCCCTGACCTCGTGCTTCACAACATCCGCATCGCGGAGGTGGATGCTCCCGGTCCGCGCGAGGCGCTGGTGGTCATGTCAGCGGGGCAGAAGATTTCGAGCAGCGGGCACTCGAGTGGTGTCACGGGGCAGTCGTCCAATTGGGACGCATCCTGTGACAGCGTCTCGTGCCCCAATGTCACGTTGGATGGCCGCTCGCTGGCGATGAAGCTGGACACCCTGGGGTGGTTTCCTCGGGGCAGGACGTACCTGTCCGTGGTCAACGACAACAACTTCGACCACTTGTTCGACAGCGACACGAAGCAGCGAATCGTCAATGGCTTCTCAGGCTGGCTCCAGGCACAGGTCCGTCCGGAGACACGCTCCATCTACCTGGCGGGCAGTTCGCGAGGCGGCTGCCTGATGATGCGGCTGGCCCAGGCGCTTCGCGCGAACGGGGCACTGGATGGAATCGACCTCTACGTGTCGTCGTTCGACGGCGTGTGCCGCAACAGCCAGGGAGAGTTGGGCACCCACGACACCAAGATCGACAATCCCGTGCGGCCCTGGGGCACGTTCTATGGCGCGTGGGCCACGGACCTGAGTGCCCAGTTCCCCCGGCGGCAGCGGCTCCATCTCTTCCAGGTGGTGGGCGGCCAGGAGGTGGCTCCGGCCACGGGCATTCGCGCGTTCTCCGGCTACGCGGGTGCCTCGCCACCCTCGACGGGGACGAATCTCGACTGGGGTTGGTACAAGCAGACGTGGGTGAAGTGGAAGCACAAGGAGATTGGAAATCCATACACCGACCCCAGCGTTTCCGAGCAGGCGCAGGCCGTGGCGGACACCCTCGACGCACACCTGACGTGGCTCGACGCCCGACTCCCCTGAGGCCTCGAGTACGGGAGTCACGCCTCGGCCGGGGCGCGATGCGCGGAACAGGCGATGCACAACTGCGCCGCCCAGTACGTCAGCATCACGACGTAGCTGCCTCCCGTCACCGGCGTCACGAACAGCTTCACCGCGAGCACCCCGTCGCTGAGGGCGAACAGCAGCGCCCCCGCGAACGCGAACCCCTGCTCCCGTCGCGTCAGTCCAGACGCGCCCAGCAGCGCCGCCGCGCGCCAGGTCATCGTGCAGATGACCACGACATACGCCGTCACCGGCCCGGCCATGGCGCCCAGGTGGGGGCCCAGCACGACGCTGGCCCCCACCGCCAGCACCAGGAACGGCAGCGCCCTCCCCCACCGGAGCTCGCGCGTCGCACAGAGGTACGCGGCCGTGTAGCTCACATGGGCCAGCAGGAACGCCCCCAGCCCCGGCAGGAACAGCGCCTTGCTGGCATCCAGCAGCACGTCCCCCAGCAGCGACAGCCCCAGCCCCGCGAAAATCAATCGCGCATAGCGTCCCCGCGGCGGCCACAGCCACAGCAGCAGGCAGAGCATCGGCAGCGACTTGGTCACCAGGCGGACCTCGACCGGGCCCGTGTCCAGGCACAGGAGGAACCCCGCCGCGCCCAGGACACCCACTCCCGCGAGAATCCTCGTCCCCACCGTCGAAGCACCACGCATGCGGCCACCTTACCCTGGCGGCTCGCGGGGACGACGCCTGTCCCGACCTCAATCCGTGGCGGGCGGCGCGAGTCGCTGCTCCATCCGGTACCACCGGTAACCGTACCCCTCCAGCGTCACGCGGTGGCGTCCCGTCTTGCCGGGCGACGAGTGGTCCTCCGAGAGCAGGTGGACGAGCCGCGCCGGAGGCCCTCCCGGTGAGAAGCTCACCTCGCAGGCCTTGCCGGACAGGTTGTGCAGCGTCACCAGTGTCTCGCCCTTCCAGTCGTACCGCAGCGCGAGCACGTTCTTGTTCCTCACGCTCAACAACCGCCACGCGCCCCACCCCAGCTCCGGACACTCCTTGCGCATGCGCACCATGCGCTCCATCCAGTTGAGCAGCGAGCCCGGGTCCCTGCGCTGGTGCTCGACGTTCACCTGCCGGTAGCCGTGGGGCGCCCGCTCCACCACGGGCCGGAAGGGCTCCTCGGCGCGCGTGAAGCCCCCGTGCGGCTCGTCGGCCCATTGCATGGGCGTGCGCACGCTCTGGCGCTCATGCAGCGACAGGTCCTCGCCCATGCCCAGCTCGTCGCCGTACCAGAGCACCGGCGTCCCCGGCAGCGACAGCATCAGGCTGAACGACACGTCCAGCCGCCGCCTGTCCCCCGCCAGCATGGGCGCGAGCCGCCGCCGCAGGCCGCGCTCGTACAGCTGCATCCTCGGCTCCGGGCCCAGCTCCGCGAAGACGCGCTTGCGAGCCTTCGCGGGCAGGCGCCCCAGGTCCAGCTCGTCATGGTTGCGCAGGAAGTTCGCCCACTGCGCCAGGTGCGGCAGCCTGGGCGCCGAGCGCAGCGACTCCACGAGCGGCGTCGCGTCCTCCGTCACCAGCGACAGGAAGTAGCTCTGGTTCGCGGCGAAGTTGAAGACCATCTGCATCCGGTCTCCCTCCTTGCCGAAGAAGTTCATCACCTCGTCCATGGTGACGTTGGCCTCGGCCAGGAGGATGGCGTCCCCGCTCCTCCACGAGAGGAACTCGCGCATCCGGTCCAGCAGCTCGTACGGGTCCTCGATGCCGTGGCTGCGCAGGCCCTTGAGCTCCACCAGGAAGGGCACCGCGTCCACCCGGAAGCCGGACACGCCCAGCTGCAGCCAGTACCCCATCACCTTGAGCAGCTCCTCGCGCACCTCGGGGTGGGCGATGTTCAGCTCGGGCTGGAAGGGGAAGAAGCGGTGGAAGTACCAGCGCTTCACGCCGGGCGCGTACGTCCACGTGGTGTGCTGCGAGCCCGGGAACACCATGCCCTTGTGCGCATCCTTGGGCTTCTTGTCGGACCACACGTAGAAGTCGTGGAAGCGGCTGTCCCGGTCCTTGCTCGCGGCCTGGAACCAGGGGTGCTGGTCGCTCGTGTGGTTGAGGACCAGGTCGATGATGACGCGCAGGCCGCGCTGCTTCGCCTGGTGGGTGAACTCCACGAAGTCCCCCAGGCTCCCCAGCCTCGGGTCCACGCCGTAGTGGTCCGTGATGTCATACCCGTTGTCGCGGTTGGGCGAGGGGTGGAACGGCGTCAACCACAGGCACGTCACGCCCAGGCCCGCCAGGTAGTCGAGCCGGCGTTGGAGCCCGCCGAAGTCGCCCACGCCATCGCCGTTGCCGTCCATGAACGTCTCGACGTCCAGGCAGTAGATGACCGCGTTCTTGTACCAGAGGTCCTGAATCATCCGTCTCCCCTGAGGCGAAGGTGGAGATGCTGGACGAAGGACGCACCCGGGGGCGCGTCATGCGTGCGACAGCGCACAGTCATGGACACGAGGGACTCGCGACGACACGCGGGCGGCACCAACGTGCGCGCGCATGCTCACGCTCGGTTATCACGCCTCCCATGAGCAGTTTCCTCCCAGTGAGTTGTTGCGCCTGGTGCGCCGGGCCGACGCCGCGGGCTTCACGGCCGCGCTCAACTCGGACCACTTCCACCCCTGGAGCGAATCGCAGGGACACAGCGGCTTCGCGTGGAGCTGGATGGGCGCGGCGCTCGCCACCACGCGGCTGTCCAGTCTGGGCGTGGTGAACGCTCCCGGACAGCGTTATCACCCGGCCCTCATCGCGCAAGCCCTGGGCACGCTCGCGGAGATGTTCCCGGGTCGCGCATGGGCCGCCCTGGGCAGCGGGCAGTTCGTCAACGAGGGCATCACCGGGGAGCCCTGGCCCCCGAAGGACCTGCGCAACGCGCGCCTGCGCGAGTGCGTGGACATCATGCGCGCGCTCTTCCGCGGGGAGACGGTGACGCACCGGGGCCTGGTCCGGGTGGAGGAGGCGAAGCTCTACTCGCGGCCCCAGCAGGCGCCCCTGCTGGTGGGCGCGGCGATAACGCCTCAGACGGCCGAATGGGTGGGCGGCTGGGCTGACGCGCTCATCACCGTGAGCAAGCCCCCGGACGAGCTGCGGAAGATGGTGGAGGCCTTCCACCGGGGTGGCGGCGAGGGCAAGCCGATGTTCCTCAAGGTGCAGCTCTCCTGGGCGGAGGACGAGCAGGCCGCGCTCCAGGGCGCGATGGAGCAGTGGGCGACGAACATCTTCGCCAGCTCCGTGCTCACGGACCTGCGCTCGCCCGCGCAGTTCCAGGAGCTGGCGCGCACCGTCCAGCCCAAGGACCTGGAGGGACACGTGCGGGTGTCCTCCAGTTTCCAGCGCCACGTCGACTGGCTCGCCGAGGACGTGAAGCTCGGCTTCAGCCACCTGTACCTGCACAACGTCAACCGCGGGCAGGAGCGCTTCATCGGCGCGTTCGCGGAGCACGTGCTCCCAGCCCTGCGCACGGCGCGCTGAAGCCGGGGCCCGCGCACGAGGATGACACGGGTGTCATCCCCGCCACTGTGCGAAGAGGTTGTTCACGACAGGCCTGTCAGCCGCCCCTCGGAATTCGGGGATACTCACGCGAGACGCGGGCTCTCACCAGATCAGCCGCCAGCCGATGCCCAGGCTGAGGTAGTCCGCCTCCCTGTCCGTCTCGTAGGTGTAGTTGTGGAGGTTCTTGTGGAGCCGGCCCTCCAGGGCGAGCGGCAGCCACGGCGTGGGACGGAACTCCAGCTCCGCGCCCACCGAGTAGCCCAGGTTGCTGACGGTACCCTTGTTCCAGCCCGCGCCGAAGAGCACCGCGGGCCGGACGCCGCCCAGGTCCACGCCCAGCCGTGCCACGCCTCCGAGCTGGAGGAGCGCCCGGTTCCGCAGGTCATAGTGGTGCTGCGAGCCATCGAAGGTGACGTCCATCCGGGAGCCCGCCCTCGCGTACACGGCGAGCTCCGGACCGATGGAGAAGAAGCGCCCCAGGTGCTTGAGCAGATGCAGCCGGACGCCAGGCCCGCCATGCGTCTCCCCTTCCAGGTCCTTGCCTCGGGCGTAGCCCACGCCCACGCCCAGCTCCGCCCCCGTGAGACGGGCCTCGTCCTGTGCCCAGGCGCCCGTCGACAGCAACAACGCTCCCGCGACCACTGCCTTCATGTCCAAGCCTTCCGCGTGTCCCGGCCCCCCGACGACTGTGCGGTCTTCAAGATCCGGGCCCGACGCGTCCTTCACGAAGTGGGTGGGCGCGGTTCGCGATGACGCGGCTCGACGTCGGCCCACGGAGCAGCCGCGACGACCACGCCGGTGTCCATCCGCCCCGGATGACTCCCGCGCGCCGCGAGGCGAACCACCGACGTCAGTCGGACTTGGGCGTGCCCTGTGCGCCGCGAGGCCCCGGGCCGTCGCGACGGGGAACCGGATGCGTCCCCGTGTGTGCGGACGGGCCATGCGTGCCCGCCTTGTCCGGGGCCATCGAGGGCGCCTTCCCTCGTCGTCGGCGACGCCGCCGCTTCGACGCGGTCCCCGGAGGCGCGCCCCCCAGCTCGCGCAGCACCAGGGCCCGCGCACCACCCTCCAGGCGCAGCTCGCGCGTCAACGCCTGCACCTCTGCGGCACCGCGAGGATGGCGCAGCGCCTCGCCCAGCCGCTCGACCAGGTCGATTCTCAGCACCACCGGCCCCAGCAGTTCGTAGCCGAAGGCTCGCGCGTCGCGCACATTCCATCCGGCCGCGTCGAGCACGGGCTCACGGGGCACCCCGCGCGGCGCGGGCTTCTGGAGGAACAGCGCCGTCAGCATGCACCGGCGCTCCAGCGCCTGCGGAGAGAGCGCCTCGGCCACGTAGACGAAGCGGCGGCCCTCGCGCACGCCCACGGCCTTGAGCCGCTCGCGCGACTCCTCGTCCAGCAGCGCCCACTGCTCGCGCGCCTCGCCTACGGTAATCAGTCCGACACCCTCGGCCAGCCGGTACGCCAGCCCACGCGTCGGCGGCGAGCGCCCCGCCCCGGTGAGCGACTCCGCCGGGAACCCGCCCATCGCCTCCGTGACCAGGTCGCGGGCCAGCGCATGGAGCCGACGCTCGAGCCGCCGCCTCGCGCCGCCCGTCCACACCTCCGGCTCCGCGAGCGCGACCTGCGGCGAGCGCCGGTCCGTGCCGCGCACCAGCCGCCCCAGGGGCTGGCTCTCGAAGGAGATGTTCCCGGACGCATCCACCTCGAAGACCTCGTGCGTCGCGTCCACCACGCGCTGCACGAACTGCTCCTCGGTCATCAGTCCCTCCGCGGAGCCGGTCTCGCCCAACAGCGCGCCGAGCTTCGCGAACGGGTTGTCCGAGCTCGCCGCGGGCGTGGCGGAGGCCCGCACGAAGCGCCGGGCGCTCCTGCGCGCGGCCCGCTGGACGAAGCGCTCCACCAGGCGCTCGTGCAGCGCATCCCCCAGCGCGTCCTCGATGTGCCGCGTGCGCTCCTGCCACTGCTCCGCGTCGCGCAGCCAGCTGGAGCGGTGGCTGATGTACGTCCAGATGCGGATGGCGGCCAGCCGGTCCATCAGCGTGTGGATGTCTCCGGAGACGTCATCGAGCGGCGACACCTGCTTGGCCAGCCACGTCGCGTCCAGCATCCCGTCCCCCGCCGTGAGCTGGAGGAACGTCTCCCGCAACAGGCTGACGTGCTGGCCGAACAGCCCCTTGCGGAAGTCGGGGATCTGGCAGACCTGCCACAGCAGCTCCACGCCCGCGCGGTCCGTGACGACGTCTCGGACGGCCGGCAGTTGCGAGAGGTCCTTCAGCGCATCGAAGTCGTCGGCGCGTTCCACCCGGACGAAGGCGTTGTGGCGCGGGGCCCGCGACAGCGAGTCCAACAGCGCCTCGGGGCTCGCGAAGTCGAGCTCGGCGTTGCGCCAGATGAGGCTGCGCACCGCGGGGAAGCGGTGGGTCTCGATGGCGGTGACGACCCGGGGCGGCAGCTCGTCCAGCGTGTTCAGCGTGCCAAACGTCCCGTCGTTCAGGTGGCGTCCCGCGCGGCCGGCGATCTGCGCCAGCTCGTCCGGGAACAGCTCCCGCTGCTCGGCCCCGTCGAACTTGGAGAGCGAGGCGAAGGCCACGTGGCCCAGGTCCAGGTTCAGCCCCATGCCGATGGCATCCGTCGCCACCAGGTACTGCACCTCCCCGGACTGGTACATCGCCACCTGGGCGTTGCGCGTCCGGGGCGACAGCGCGCCCAGCACCACTGCCACCCCACCGCGCAGCCGGCGCAGCGCCTCGGCCAGCTCATAGACGCGGTCCGCGGAGAACGCGACCACCGCGGAGCGCGGCGGCAGGCTCTTCAACGAGCGCCGGCCCGCGTAGCGAAGCTGGGACAGGCGCGTGGCCCGCTTGAGCGAGACGTGCGGGATGAGCGACTGCACCATCGGCCGCATCGTCTCCGCGCCCAAAAACCACGTCTCCTTGCGGCCTCGCGCGTGGAGCAGCCGGTCCGTGAAGACATGCCCCCGCTCGCGATGCGCGGCGAGCTGGATTTCGTCCACCGCCAGGAAGTCGACGACGCGGTCCAACGGCATCGCCTCCACCGTGCATATCCAGTAGTCGGGGCGCGGCGGCAGGCGCTTCTCCTCGCCCGTCATCAGCGCCACGCGCCCCTCGCCCACGCGGGCGGTCACCCGGTCGTAGACCTCGCGGGCGAGCAGGCGCAGCGGCAGCCCCATCATGCCCGTGTCGTGCTCGAGCATCCGCTCGATGGCCCGGTGGGTCTTTCCAGTGTTCGTGGGCCCCAGCTCCGCCACGACGACGGACGAACGGCCGGATGCGCTGGAGTTCATTGCGGAGAGTCTAACCTCGCGCCCGGCCTCGCGCCCTGCGACGGCTTTCCAACCCATCCTCGGCTGCCTCCTGGGCTGGGCACGCACGCGCGGGCGCGCCGCGTCCTGACCTGGGCCCCCTGGAATGGACGACCCCGGCAAAGCCCCCTAGGGTCGCGCCCCATGGCGAACCCCGTCCGAGACACGCTCCTGGGCCAGCTCGACATCGCGTGGGCCCTCACCCGCTACCACCTGGAGGGGCTCACCACGGAGGACTGCCTGCGGCGCCCCGCGTCGGTGGGCCTGCACGTGACGCAGGACGCGCAGGGACACTGGCGCGCCCAATGGCCCGAGCACGAGGGCTATGACCTGGGCCCCGCGAGTGTGGCCTGGCTGACGTGGCACCTGGGCTTCTGGTGGTCCATGGTGCACAACCACTCGTTCGGCGACGGCACCCTGACGCGGGAGGCCGTCGTCTGGCCCGGCTCCGCGGACGCGGTGCGCGCGTGGATTGTCGGCCTGCACGACACGTGGCGCGAGGCCATCACCCGCCTCACCGACGAGGACCTGCGGTCAAGCGCGCGCACGCGCTGGCCGCTCACGGGCAAGCCCTTCGGCGACATCGTCGCCTGGGCCAACGTGGAGCTGATGAAGAACGCGGCGGAGCTGGGCTACGCGCGCTTCGTGCTGGCCGTGCCCCCTACTTGAGCGCCGGCGCGTTCGCGTCCCGCCGCAGCACGAAGAAGTACGGCGACGGCATGCCGCGCGCGTCCATCAGGCCCAGGAGCGTGTTCTCGTCGGCCTGGCGGAACACGTCGAGCGTGGGCCAGTCGTCGTAGATCATCGTCGCGCTGAGCTGGCCCCGGTACTCCACCTTGCGCAGGCGCGCCTTGAACTTCGACGTCTCCACGTCGGCGCGATGCGGCCCCACGGGGCCACGAATCGTCGGGGACGGCCACTTCCGCGGGTCCACCGGGAACACCGCCGCGCGGTCCTCCGTGTAGAACAGCAGCGGGTGCACGCTCTCGGCGTCCAGGAACTGCTTGCCGTACCAGCCCGTGGCGCCCAGCATCCCGTCCATCGGGTGTCCGGTGCGCAGCTCACTGCCCTTCCACGTGCCCACCAGGGACTCAAGCTCCACCGGCCCCAGACTGTCGAACAGCGCGAGCGCCTCCGCCTGGCTCAGCGTCCCCGCCTTCACCACCTCGTCGAAGCTCATCGTGCCGCTCCTGTGTGCATGCGCAGCACGGGCTTGATGGCCGTGCGCGACTCCATGTCATGGACCGCGTCGTTGATGGCCTCGAAGTCGTACGAGCGGCTGAGCTTCTCGATGGGGAAGCGTCCTTCCGCGTGCAGCGACACCAGGCGGGGGATGAAGCGCTTCGGGTCGGCGTCGCCCTCGAGCATCCCCACCAGCCGCTTGCCGAACAGCAGCGCCGTCATCGGGATGGAGACCTGTGCGTCCGCGCCCGGCAGGCCGAGCAACCCGCACGTCCCCAAGGGGCGCGTCACGTCGAACGCCTGTCGCAGCACCTTCGGCGAGCCGACGCACTCCAGCGCGAAGTCCACCCCGCCCCGCGTCTTCTTGAGCACCGTGCGCGTCAGCTCCGGCTCGTCCGCGAGGAAGGTGTCGGTGGCGCCCAGTTCCCGCGCCAGCTCCAGCCGCCGGGCGTCCAGGTCCACCGCGAAGATGCTCGCCGC
Source organism: Myxococcus sp. XM-1-1-1 (assembly GCF_020037095.1). Taxonomy (NCBI): domain Bacteria; kingdom Pseudomonadati; phylum Myxococcota; class Myxococcia; order Myxococcales; family Myxococcaceae; genus Myxococcus; species Myxococcus sp. XM-1-1-1. The sequence continues at coordinate 287,834 of NZ_JAIQDH010000011.1, read as the reverse complement.
GCCCGCCACGCGCGCCGCCATCACCGCCGCCAGCCCCACCGCGCCCACGCCGAAGACGGCCAGCCGCTGTCCGGGCTGCAGCCGGAACGACTCCAGCACCGCGCCCGCGCCCGTCTGGAAGCCGCAGCCCAGGGGCGCCAGCAGCTCCAGCGGCGCGCCTCTCGCCACCTTCACCGCGTTGTGCTGGTGCGCCAGCACGTGCGTGGCGAAGGACGACTGGTGGAAGAAGCCCGAGCGGATGGGCTCGCCGCGCCAGCGCATCGGGTACGTGCCGTCCGGCCGCGCCCCCGAGAAGTTCCCCGCGTAGCCCTGCTCACAGTACGCGGGCTGTCCGTGCGCGCAGGTGCCGCACGCGCGGCAGGAGTAGTAGCTGAGCACCACCGCGTCCCCAGGCTCGAAGCCCGCGACGCCCTCACCCACCGACTCCACCACCCCCGCGCCCTCGTGGCCCAGCACCGCGGGGAACGCGAAGCGCCCCTGCCCCGCCCGGTAGCTCAAGTCCGTGTGACAGATGCCACTGGCGTGCACCCGGACCCGGAGCTCCCCCTGGCGGGGCGCGTCCAGCTCCACCTCCTCCAGGACGAAGGGCGCATTCACTTCCCGCAGCACCGCGGCACGGACCGGAAGCGTCATGCCCTGGATTATTGGCAGACCGCCAACAAAAGCACCAGGGCTCCGAGTCCGGGTCAGAACGCGTCGCCGGGTCCCAGCTTGAGCAGGAAGGTGTCGGTGGCGTCGGGGACGAGGGAGCCCGTCCCGAAGTCCTCGGTGTGGGAGAAGTGGCCGAACAGCAGCGTGCTGCCGTTCCCCTCGCCGGAGGGCACGGCGCTCACCACCTGCTCGGAGAAGAGGTTGGACGGACCTCCGGAGCGAAGGAAGAAGCGGTTCCACAACTCGCGGCCCTCCAGGTTGAAGCGGCGCGCGAACAGCTGCGGGTTCTGCGCGGGGTCGCTCGCGCCCGGCGCGGGGTGCGGGAAGTCGCGCGACAGGCCGCTCGCCACCACGCGTCCGGCGGGCTCCACGGCGATGACGACCTTCTCCGAGCGGCCCAGGCTCCTCACCCAGCGCGGTGTGCCCGCGGCCTCCGCCACCAGGAGGAAGGCGAGCCTGTCGCGCAGCGTCTGCGAGCCCCAGCGCAGCTCGCCGGCCTCCATGCTCCCCGCCGCGACCAGCGTGCCCTTCGCGGTGGTGCCGATGCTCGTCACCCAGCCGTTGGCGCGGGGAAAGGCGTTGAACCAGGTCAGCTGTCCTTCCCGGGAGAACGTGGCCAGGAAGGGAGACTGGCCCAGGGCGGTGAAGGTCCCCTTCGCCGTGCGGACCGTGCCGAAGAATGAGCCGCCCAGCGCCACACCGCCGTCGGGCAGCACCGCGAGGCTCACCGCCTCCGCGCGGTAGTTGCCGCACTCCGGCTCGGAGACACGCTGACGCCACACGACGGTGCCCGAGGCGCTGATGCGATAGAGCGCGTTCTCCGTCGGAGCGCACCGCAGCGCCTCCGAGTACGGATGGGAGGCGCGCACGCTCACGTAGGCGCCATCGTCCCGGCTGGCCACGAGCGCGAGTCCCACCTCGTTGAGCCCCTGCAGCGGCAGGGACCACTCCCCGCGCCCCTCCGGGTTGAAGCGGGACAGGGCAAGGCCGCTGAGCGGCTGGCTCGGCGTGTCCATCGACACGGTGCCATGGCGGACCTCCGTCATCAGATAGAGCCGGCCCGTGGACGACACGCTCATGGCGACCGTCCCCGAGACATCCATCGGAGATTCGCCGTCAAAAGGATGCAGCGCGAAAGAGCGCGTCCACACGCGGGCGCCATCGGGCGTGTAGCGCTTCAGCTCGAGCTGGGACGAGGCGCCGTCAGCGCGCCCGAACGAGGTCGACGAGCCCTGGATGGAGGCCGTGTAGATGGACGCCCCATCCCAGGTGGTGCCGACGCTCGCGGCCATGTCGTGGAGGGGTTGGCGCTCATGGTTCAGCCAGAGTGTCTTGCCGGGCTGCGGCGCGGTGCCACCGTCCTCGGGCGGGACGGTGCCGCCATCCGACTCACCGGGAGCGCCGCCACCGTCGGGAGCACCTCCACCGTCCGGAGTCCCCGCGTCTGGTACGCCCGCATCCGGAGTGCCCGCGTCGGGAGGGACTCCCGGAGCCGGCTCGCAGGAGGCGGTGGCCTCACAAGAGGCCACGGGAGGCGATGAATCATCTCCATCACAGCCGGCCATCCCCAGACACAACACGAGCCACGCGCCCAAGCCACGCCAGTCAGCCACGGTGTCTCCCTCCCGAAACACACCCGGGCGACAGGTTGGGCACGGCGCACGGGGCCGCCAAGACACGAGGCTCCAGCCTGCCTCCCTCCTCTCCATGCGTGCGGCGCGGAGGCCCCGCCGAAGCACTCGTTCACTCCGAAACACGGCGCACGCGAGCGCGGCCGTCACCCGTTGGGGCGCGAGTGCTTCCGGATGTGCTCCCACGCCTCGATGATGCGGCGCGTCTCCTCCTGCGCCAGCGCCTGGAGCTTCGGTCCGAGCTGCGCCACCTTGTCGGGGTGGTACTGGGCGACGAGCGCGAGATAGGCGCGCTTCACGTCCGCCAGCGGCGCGCCTCGGACGACGCCTAGCACCTCCCACGGTGACGGAGGTGGAGCCTGGGGCCGCGGCGCGGGCTCCTCCTTGGCGGCCTCCTCCTCGTCGTCCTCGGGAGGCGCGTCCTCCTCCGCCTCGGAGGGCTCGGGGTCGGGCTCCTCGGGCGCGCGCGCGTCGGCCACGGGCTCGGCGCCCTCGCCACAGCTCGAGCACAACAGCCGCTCCCGCGACTCACCTCCGGACGCGGTGACGACGACGTCGCAGCACTCACCGCACACCACGTGCTGACACTGCTCGCAGCGCGCGGCGGAGGCGGCTTCGTCCAGGCCCACGCCACACCGGGGACACGCGTCGGGGAGCGGAGCCTCCTCACCGCACCGCACGCAGAACGCCCAGCCCCGGCCCACCTGGACCTCGCAGGCCTCGCACTCCAGCGCCCCGGGATGCTCCCAGTGCTTCTCCTCGCCGCACCACGGACAGAACGGCATCAGCCACGCGAGCTTCCCCGCGCAGTCCTCCGCGTCGCAGTCGAAGTCGAGCCGGTATCCGCGGGCGACGGACTGGGGGACGTTCTGCTCGTCGAACGACTCCCCGCAGTTCCAGCAGCAGTTGAAGAACCGATGTGACGGCGCGCCGCAGGCCTCGCACGCGGGGTTGCCGTGCTCGCTCTTCCAGACCACCTCGTCGCCGCAGGTGGGGCAGAAACCCATGCAGGCCTTCACCTCGGCATGCGTACAGGTCTCCCGAGCGGCGCGGCGCGCGCGCTCACGTTGCCCGCGAGGGGCGGCGAAGGAAGGTGTGCGCCCCGCCTCCACCAGCGCCTCCCACAGGCACGAGCGGCACACCCGCCCCTTCACCTTCCTGGGCCCCGCCTCGGAGGCGCCGGCGCGCTTCCGGAACACCGCCGCCGGCAGCGACTCGACGCTCAGGCACGACTGGCAGACGGCGTCGCCACACGCCTCGCAGTGGCCCGCGAGGCGCCGGCTCCCGAAGCCCAGCAGACCTGGCGTCAGCGTCTCCAGGCAGCACGGACAGGCTCGCATGCACTTCCTTCGCCGGGTGGGGCCGCCAGAGCGAATCCCCGAGGTGGAGCCCTCCGGCATGCCCGACTCCCACCCGGAGGTCCAGAAACCCACCGCACGTCACGATTCGGTGTCATCCACCGGGCCGGAGTCGCGCGCTGGTGACACTTTTCTTGTCATCACAAAATTTCATCTGTCTCACGGATTGCCTGCTACCCGAGGGCCTGGGTAAGGGAGCACCTCCCTCGCTGTCCCCACGGGTGTCCTCGATGCGTCGTCTCGGCTCAGCCCTTCTCTCCATGAGTCTGCTGGTTGGCTGTGGTCCCACCGAATCCGCTCCGCCGGCCGAGCCCTCCGCGCCGGCCGACACGGTCCAGAACGAGCAGGCGCCGCTCACCACGACGGACGTCGACGTGGCGCCGGAGTGTGAAGGCATCCTGCAGTTCGCGAACACGGCGAGCTTCTTCAAGCTGGACCGGTATCTGCCCAGCGACGCGGCCAACAACATCATCGCGGCTCGCACGGTGGCGCCCTTCACGACGCTGGCGCGGCTCTCCGGTGTCTCGGAGATGGGCCCGGTGCGGCTGAAGCAGCTGGAGCACGGCGCGCGCGCCGAGGAGTACATCGACCAGAGCTGCCTGGGCATCTACGACGAGCTGGCGCTGTCGCAGTCGGACGCCGCGGCCATCGTCACGCTGGTGAACACGGCGAGCACGAACACGCTCTACGCCGTGCTGCCGTACGCGTGGAACGGGGCGACGAGCCTCATCAACCTGCGTCCGTTCACGAGCGTGCTGGGCATCTCCGACGCGTTCGGCATCGGCGCGGTGAGCCTGCGCAACCTGCGCAACGCGGCCACCATCGGCTACTCGCTGGACATGCTGGTGTCCGCGGTGAACGCGCTGCCGGAGGACGAGTGGGAGGTGAAGATGAGCACGGGGTTCAACATCGAGACCATCCTGGACGGGGCCTACGGCACGGACCGGCTCGCCTCGGCGGACTGCTTCGGCATCGACCTGACGGGCCGCTCGGGACAGTTCGAGGACCGGGGCTACCTGGCGGACGCCACCGAGGTGCGCAACTACGTCCACAGCGCGGTGAGCACGGCGAACCGGTACAACGCGATTGACGCCGACATCGTCACGGACGGCAAGGCGGACCTGGCCGCGCGCACCGCGGGCCGCACGTTCAAGGGCTGCCACATGCACTACGAGAACGGCCCGTGGGCGGGCGTGCAGGTGCACTTCTTCGTCGACACCGCGTCGGACTTCCGCATCCTGACGGTCCAGCACTGGGTGGAGTGATTCACGGCTGAGATGCACCCACGGCGGCGACTTCCCACGCGGAGGTCGCCGCCGTTTCGTTTGGGAGAGCCCGGCGGCCCTTGTCAGGGGCTGAAAATCCATACAAACCAAGCCAAGGCGCTCCACCCGCGTACATCCTCACGATTCCGCACGGGAGGCTTGAGATGCTTCGTTCGACGTTCCGGGGAGTGGTCGCCGCTGTCTGATTTGATTCGCTCGGGGCGCTACCGGATGGAACAGGCGCGGGTGACGTTCTCGTCACGCAGCTCGATGGCCGGAGCCGTGGTCTGGATCTGAATCTGCTCGGCGCCCAACGGATGGAGCTGACGCTTCGACTTGTGGAGTTCCTCGCGCATGACGACCTCGTCCCCCTCCACGACACGCCCGTCCTTGAGGTGGAGCTCTGGATGGGAGACGTCGAACTGCCACTCGCGGGCCCCTCCAGGAAGGGTGCGCTGGGCGCCATTATACAAATGCTCGCAATAGGCGCAGGAGAGCCTGAAGCAGGCCTGCATGCAAGCATCGTAGGTCATGCCAAGAGGGCGCACGATGGGCGGCAGCTCGGGGTTCTGGACCGAGTGGACCAGGACCTCTCCACTGCGAATGCCTCCCATGGAGGCCTGCAGCGTGCCGTCACGATAGATGAACACGGAGTAGGTCGACGACTCCCCGTTCCGGGAGAAGGCGGCCGAGTAACCCACCGCCCCATTCACCTGCTCCAGGGTCGCCGTGCTCGTATTGCCCTCCTTCGACGTGGAGGAGAAGACTGTCTGGGACGTCTGCTCATCCCCCACGCCCTCGATGAACATTCCCGCCGTCCAGTTCGTGGCCGCTTCCGTCTGGATGACGACGCCGCCCTTCACGGAGGAATCTTGGCCCTCCACCCGGACGCCCTCCTCCGTCCTCTTCACCGAGGCGCCGTTCAGACCGCAGTGCTTCAGCCCGTGGGACTCCACGCAGACCGGCTCCGCTGCCAAGGACTGCGTGGAGGGCAGGACAAGGGCAAACACTGCGGCCAGCAAACGAGAGCTGTGGGTCAGGTTCAGGCGCATGGGGCACTCCGATGTCCGCAGGGAAATCCCGACGGAGAGTGCAACCCGGCTACAAAAACCATACCCAACACTGTGACTCTCTGTGCGTGAGTTGATTTGTGACCCGAACCGTCACACCCCAGACTTGGAGCGTGACGGCCCTGGCTACACCCACGCATCGCGGCTCCCGAATCACCAGACCTGCACGGGGGCCGCCCGGACCAGGGACAGCCCGGAGCCAAGCTGTCCGTAACTACTGCCACCCCAGGACCAGAGGCTCCGGTCCGCGAGGATGGCGTGGGAATGGTCCCCACCCGCGGCAACCGACACGGCGGCCCCCAGCGAACTCACCCGCGCGGGCTGGAGCGTCGCCGCGGACGGAGCTCCGTCTCCGAGCTGCCCCCGCTCATCGCGTCCCCAGGCCCAGACCAGCCCTCCCACCGTGATGGCGAGGTTGTGATTCACCCCCGCGGCAATGGACGTCACCCCCGTCAACACCCGCGTCTGGACGGGCACGAGCTTGTTGACCGTCGTCCCATCCCCCACCTCGCCGTAGGCGTTGGCCCCCCACGCCCAGACCGTGCCATCTGCCTTCAAGGCCAGCCCATGGCCGTTCCCCGCCGCCACGGCGGTGACGCCCGTGAGCCCCGGCACCTGGCCTGGCACCGAGCGCGACACCGTCGAGTTGTTCCCCAATCTGCCGCTCATGTTGCTCCCCCAGGACCACACGGTGCCGTTCGCCCTCAAGGCCAGCGAGAACGAGTTCCCCGCGGAGATGGCAATCACTTGCGTCAGCCCCTGCACCTGGACCGGCGACGAGCGAAGGGTCTGCGTTCCATCCCCGACCTCTCCATGCATGTTCCCGCCCCAGCCCCACACCGTCCCATCCTCCGCCAGCCCCAGGCTGTGAGCCGAGCCCGTGGAGATGGCCTGGAACCGGAGGGCGGACGCGACCTGCACGGGAGTGAAGCGCTGCATCCGCGTCCCGTCTCCCAATACGCCTCCGGAGTTGGACCCCCAGCCCCACACCGTCCCGTCTGACTTCAGCGCCAACGCATGGTCATACGCCATGGAGACCGCCATCATCCCCGTCAGCCCGGCCACCTCGCCGGGCTCCGGCCGGGTGATGCGGGTTCCGTCTCCCAACTGCCCCCACGTGTTCGCACCCCAGGTCTGGACCTTGCCCTCGGGAGTCACACCCATCGAGACATTCGAGGCCGCGGCCACCCCACGCGCGCGCGTCACCAGGGACGGAACGGGGAACGCCGTCAGGTCCTGCGCCCCATCCCCAATCTGACCGGAGTAGTTGTTCCCCCAGGACCACAGCGTCCCGTCGTCCTTGACCACCAGGGAGTGCGCCTGCCCCGCGCCCAGGAACCGGACCGTGGAGAGACTCGCGACCTGCGCGGGCAGCGCGCGCGACAGCGAAATCCCCCCGCCCAACTGCCCCGAGGAGTTCGCGCCCCACGTCCACACCGTCCCATCCGCCTTCAGCGCGCTGGAGTACAGGCCGTTCGCGGCCACGGCGACCACGCCCGACAGCCCCACCACCTGCGCCGGCGTCATCCGCGACGTGAAGGTGCCGTCTCCCAACTGCCCCGAATCGTTGTTGCCCCAGGCCCAGACCGTTCCGTCCGACTTGAGCGCCAGCGAGTGGCTGTTGCCACCCGCCACCCCCACCACCTCCGAGAGCCCCGCCATCTGCAGCGGAGACACGAGCCCCGGCGGAGGTGGATCATCGGGGTCCAGCTCCATCCAGGACGGGCTGTGGTGTCCCCACGTCCAGACCGTGCCGTCGGCCTTCAAGGCCAACGAATGCGCCTCGCCCGCGGCAATCGAGACGACACCCGACAATCCCGGGACTTGCGTGGGCAAGAGCCGGGTGAGCACCGTCCCGTCTCCCAGTTGTCCGATGGAGTTCCAGCCCCAGGCCCACACCGTCCCATCCGCCTTCAAGGCCAGCGAATGACGGACTCCGGTGGCGACGGCCGTGGCCACCAACGCCCCCTGCACCTGGACCGGCGTTGGCCGCGAGGTCGTCGTCCCATCTCCGATGGAGCCGTAGCCATTGGCGCCCCAGGCCCACACCGTGCCGTCCTCCCGGAGGACCATCGAGTGCACACCTCCGGCGGCGACCGAGCCCGCCAGGGAGGCCCCCGGAAGCGTGACCCGGAGCGGACTCCAGGACGACACCGTCGACCCATTGCCCAACTGCCCGCTCTGGTTGTTGCCCCAGGCCCAGACGGTGCCATCCGCTTTCACGGCCAGGGAGTGCCCCACCCCTGCGGAGGCCTCGGCCCGCTCGAGCCACGCGCGCGTCGCCACGGGCATCGACTTCATCAGGTACGACCCATCTCCCACCTGACCGTCGCTGTTGGAACCCCAGGCCCAGACCTCGCCGCTCGCCTTCACCGCCACCGAGTGTTGTCCGCCGCCCGCCGACACACCCCGCACCTGTGTGAGCCCTGGCACCTGCACGGGAGACAGCCGCGGGAGCATCGTCCCGTCTCCCAGTTGGGAGCGCGCGTTGCTGCCCCACGCCCACACCGTCCCATCCCCCTTCAGCGCCACGGTGTGCTGCCCGCCGCCGACCACCGCCTCGACGCCGCCGTACGCGGGAATCTGCGTGGGGACCAGCGTCACCGCCGTGGAGCCCAGCCCGAGCTGTCCGTCATCGTTCTTGCCCCAGCTCCACACCGTGCCATCCACCCGCAGCGCCACCGTGTGCGAGCCACCGCCCGACACCGACTTCACGCCCGTCAGGCCCGGGAGCACCGCGGGCAGCGAGCGGCCCACGAGGTCTCCGGTCCCCAGTTGCCCATCCGCGTTGCCGCCCCAGGACCACACCCGACCATCCGCCGTCAGCGCCAGCGAGTGGACGTTGCCCGCGGAGATGGCCATGACGCCGGAGAGGCCCTGCACCTGCACCGGGGACACGCGCCGCGTCGTCGTCCCGTCCCCGAGCTGTCCCGCGGCGTTGTTGCCCCAGGCCCACACCGTCCCGTCCGACTTCAGGACCAGCGAGTGGGAGAAGCCCGCGGCGATGGCCACGCCGTTCGTCAACCCAGACACCGGCACGGGGACGGGGCGTGACGTCGTGCTCCCATCTCCGAGCTGTCCATTCAGGTTGTTGCCCCAGGCCCACACCGTCCCGTCCGACTTCAGCGCCAGCGAATGCAGCTCCCCCGCGCCGAGCGAGCGGATGTCGAACAAGCGCCACACCCGACCAGGGTGAGGGCGCGAACGCGTCGTGCCGTTGCCCAGCTGTCCGAAGGTGTTGCCACCCCAGGACCACACCGTCCCATCCGAGCGAAGGGCCAGTGAGTGATTGCGCCCCGCCAGCACCGTTCCCTGACGGGAGAACCCCTCCGCGGCGCGAGAGGTGCCGAGCTCGGGTGTCGCCTCCTCGGGCGCGCTCCCAGAGCAGCCCGCCATCCACAACACGCACAACAACGCGATGCCAGACATCCGTCTCGTGCCACGACTCATGAGTGTGTTCCCCCTCTTCAAACAGGTCGGGAACCAAGCACTCACCAGGGCAAAGAACAAGACCCCGCCGGGTTCGTCATGATGACGCAGCACTCCACGAGCGCGGGCGGCGAGACACCACGAGCTCTCGCTGCACCAGGACGAATCGTCCGTCGACTCGCGACCTCAGGGCGCGGGCGCCGCCGATTGATTCACCCCCACGTCGTGGAAGTACGCATTCACATACGCCAGCGGGCTGGGGCTCCCCCTCGCGCACGTGGGCACGGAATGGCTCACCACCAGCTCCTTGCTGGCGATGCCCGGAGCCTGGGTGTCCGTGACGGTGTAGGCGCCGAACACCTCGGGCTGGCTGTCGCGCTGGAACACGAAGCGGTCATTCGCCGCGTCCCACTGGACGCGCAGCCGGGTCTGCTCTCCCTGGTGCACCTGCCCCAGGTCCGCCGTGAAGAGCGAGCCGCGCGCCGTGCACGAGGCGTCCTGGCACTGCTCGACGTGCGCCTCCACGCGCAGGTCCTGGGAGCCCAGCGGGTCCGTGGACCGGGAGACGACGCGGATGGACGCGGTGACGTCATCCTTCGCGCTGGCGCGGCTGGGCGTCGCCGCATTGAAGAAGTGGCCGGACAGCTCCGCCGCGCCCTGGGAGATGCCGCCCTGCGACAGCTCGCACCCCGTGCTCCGGGCGTTGTTCACCCGGACCTTCGCCTCGATGGCCGTCACCGCCGACGGCTGGATGAAGCGCAGGCCGTAGCGCCCCGTGCCTGTGTTGGCCCGGCTGGCCAGCCGCAGCCGTGTGAAGGCCAGCTCCCGCACCGCCTGCTGCCGGCTCCCCGTCTGCACGTCCACCCAGCGCGCCGGGTCGATGCCTCGCACCTTCGTCGCGCGAGGCGGGTTGGACTCCGAGGGGTTGAAGTTGTCGTAGGGCACCATCGGCTCGACGGCATGGGCCGCCCCACCGAGGAGCCACGCGAGCACCGCGGACGTCCGAATCATTGCGCTCATGGGGTCTCCAGCTCCTTGAGTTGGATGAAGTGCCGCACCCGGGCGTTGTCACCCGAGTCATGGTCCGTCCCCTCCGTCTCCAGGGACATGCCGTTCTCGTAGCCGTTCAGGAAGCTCCCCATCAGTTCCAGTCCCGTGAGCCAGTCATTGGCGCTCGACTCCCCCTTCACCCGGCGCACCAGGCCCGACGACGCGAAGAAGCTGAAGTGGCCGTCCCGGTCATCCACCGCCAGGCTCGAGCCTCCCTCGGGGATGGAGTCGTAGTGGTCATTCGGGCCGACATCCTCCTCCCAGATGGCGGACGTCATGTTCACCACCCCCGTGAAGTTGGCGGGCAGGTCCGGGAACTGCGTGGGATTGCTCGGCCCGGTCTGCACGCGCCAGTTCGGGTAGATGGTCTGGTCCTCGACGATGTCGAGGTATGCGTTCTCCCGGAAGAAGCCATTCGCCGTCATGTGCACGCGGGGCGTGAACCAATCCGCGCAGCAGCCGCTCTCCGTCTCCAGGTCCGTCACCTGCTTCACCGCGTACTCAATCCGGTGCGGCTTGGCGGGGTTGTACTTCACGACGTCCTTCACCTTCGTGAGGGCCACCTCCACGTCCACCATCGCGTGGTCCGACAGGCATTGCTGGAAGAACTGCGGCGAGCCCCCCACCTCCATGGAGATGCCGGAGTCGGGGTCGAAGTGCGGCTCGACGCTCGCCGTGGGCTCCTTGAGCAGCGCGTAGGCGGGGAACTCCAGCGTGTTCGCGGGCGGGAACACCAGCACGTAGTCGAGCCGGTCAAAGCCAGCCAGCTGGTCCGACACCAGGTCCGTGCAGGTGCTGGTCAGCCACGTCCCCGTCGCCATCGGGTCCGAGCCGGACGAGGTGCGCGCCAGGTCGCGGGACTCGGAGAAGAAGCTGTTGGCCTCCTCGAACTCTGTGCGCTCGCTGATGTCCAGGTAGTTGGGCCCCACCATGTCCTGATAGGCGGAGAAGTTGGAGTCGGCCTCGGTGGCCTTGGGTCCAATCGTGTTCAGGTCTCCGAGCAGGAAGGCGGGCCGGTCCAGGCCGCCAGGCCAGGTGCCCTGGGGGAAGATGTCGTTGTCGCCGAGCAGGTACGGATAGGTATTGGCATTCAGGGGCCCTCCTTTCCTCACCTGCTGGACGTACGCCATGATGTCGAAGAACTGGTCCTCGCGCGCATCCGTGTCCGGCCCCGGCGTGTTCTCGCCCGCGTTGACGTGGGTGCAGAACACGTCGACGAACTCGCCGTAGTCCGTGGCCGTGGAGAGCTTGGGCAGGCCCGTGTCCTCCATGACGGTGACGGGCACCGTGGCCGCCGGCGTGGCGATGCGCGCCCAGATGACGCCCTTGTCCTGCATGCAGTCGGCGCCGGTGCACATGTTGGACGGGAAGTGGTGGATGCCACCCTCGAGAATCTGCCGTGAGGACAGCAGCACCAGCCCCGTCGTCTCCGTGGGCGGCTGGAAGATGTCGTCGTTCAGCTCCGTGACGGCCTGCATGGGAGGCAGCGACTCGGCGGCGCGCAGCTCGTTGACCTTCTCGACGAGCTCTCCTCGCTCATGGGACATCCAGATCTCGGAGATGCAGACGACCTCCTTCTTGTAGATTTTCGCGGCGACTGTGTCGATCTCCCCCGAGCCGCCGTCGGGCACCCAGAACGTCGCGTCCGGCATCTGCCCCACGTTCCACATCGTGAAGCTCAAGGGGATGGGGATGTGCTCCCGCAGCTCGAGCGTCTCCCAGGTGGCGGGCAGGAGGCCGTTGGGCGGCTGGTTCTTCGCGTTGAAGAAGATGCCGCCGCCCACGCGCTGCGTGGCGCCCGCCGTCATGCCAGGGCTGCTCTGGAGCGCGAGGCCCAGCTTGCGGACCGCCGAGGACAAGGGCTCGCTGCCGACGATGGGCGGCACGCTGCTGCGCAGCTTCACCGAGAACTCGATGTGCACGCGAGAGGGGTCCGCGCTCGGCGTCGTCACCAGGGCGGTGGTGGCCCAGGCCTGGTTGGGGGCCGACAGCCCCGTCCACCCGTTCGCGTTGTTGCCCATCTGCTGCGTCAGCGCGGTGTTCCCGTTGGGGCCGGTGGAGTAGCGGAACCGCAGGTGGCGGTCCTCGGAGCGCGGCCCGCTCGCGCCGGGAACCTGGTTGATGGTGGCGTCGCGCTGGGCATCGAGCCAGACGTCGATGAAGCCAGACGCCCCCAGGAAGTTCCCGTTGGCGTCCTTGGGCCGAGGCAGGCGAAGGCCGATGAACAGCGTCTGGGAGAGGCAGGGGTTGGTCTGGACCGAGGGAATCCCGCCCGCCTCGGGCATCCCGAAGTTGCACTCCTCGGAGGTGTACTCGGCGTTGTCGCTGATGAGCAGGTACAGCTCGCCGTTGGGCCCGCCATTCACATAGTCCTGCAGCGGGAACTTCTTGCCGTCCGCGTACTCCATCGGCGCGACCCAGCCGTCCGTCGTGGGCTGGGTGCACGGCTCGCCGGGACTGCAATGGACCGCCGCGTCCTGGGGCGGAAGCCGGGTGACGTGGGGCGCCGCCACGGCCCAGGTCGGCAGGAGACTGGCCAGGGCCAGCAGGAATGCACCGCGTTGCATGAGACCTCCGGGTGTTGTGCCCCAGAGGTACGAAGGCCTCCGCGGATCTTCCCGCGGCATTTCGACGCGGACCTCTCCTTCCCAGGGGTTGACGCGGGCCGCCCGGTGATTGAAGACGGGGAGATGATTGAACTTCCCCCCGGCGCCTCCATGAAGGACTACCAGCGATACATCCACGAGCTGGAAGCGATGCATGGCTGGCTGAAGCTGGACCTGGTCCACAACTGCTTCCTCATGGGCGAGGAGGTCGGCGAGGTGTTCAAGGCCGTCCGCCGCCACGAGAAGCTCTACGACGAGGGAAAAGGCACGCCGACCGAGGCGGCGCGCGCCCAGGTCGGCGAGGAGCTGGTCGATGTCTTCAACTACCTCGTCGCCATCGCCAACCGCGTCGGCGTGGACCTGGAGGAGGCCTTCCGCCAGAAGAACGAGCGCAACCAGCAGCGCACCTGGACCTGAGGACGCCCGCCCCGCGCGCCCCCAGGTCCGGTGGGACGCTCAGGGCTTGCCCAGGTTCGTCCAGGTGTTCGACACCGGGTCGTACCGCTCGATGGTGTCGTCCAGGTTCTGCGCGAGCAGGTAGCCGTTGGAGCTGAAGATCCTGCTCGCCGCGCCGTGGATGGAGTTCCACGCCGAGCCCGTGAACTTCATGATGAACGAGCCATCCGGACGCAGGCCGTACACGTCATTGCCCACGGCCACGAAGCTGCGGCCCGAGTAGCCGATGCTCGTCCACGTCGAGCCCCCGTCATGGCGCTGGATGAACGCCTTGTCGTTGGTGAGCCGGTACATCTTCGTCCCACCGCCCACCAGCTCGCTGGCGCCGCCGCCCACCACGCTCCACGAGGAGCCCGCGCCGCTGTAGAGCGCCGTGTAGTCGTCCTGCCACGGCCCCAGGCCGAACACCTGCGTCGTCGTGGCCGCGAAGCGCGAGCCGGGCCCGCCGATGGTCGTCCACGTCCCGGTGGCCGCGTTGTAGCGGGCCACGTTGCCCGTCAGCTTGTCCGTGGCGCACAGCGCCCCCGCGCAGGCGAAGATCTGCCCCGCGGGTCCGCCGATGCCCACCCAGCTCGAGCCCAGGAACTGCACCGGAGAGCCGCCGCCCGGCGTCTGGCCATACAGCGTGTTGCCCACCGCGACGAACGCCTGGCCAGGGCCACCCACCAACGTCCACACGAGCGCGTCGCGCCGGTAGAGGTCACCCGTCGAGCGCTTGCGCGCGTACACCGTGCCGCTGGACGTGCTCAGCACGTTGGTCGGCGCCTCATAGAGCGCCTGCGAGCCCTCCACGTCCCGCTGCGAGATGAAGTTCAGCGTGCGCGACGGATCCAACCACCCCGGCATCGACGGGTAGTGCATGGCGCCCCGGCCGTCGTAGCACGTCAGCGGCCGGTAGCTGCCCGTCATCACCATGCCGCAGCCCGACGCGGTGTCGTGCTCGTGCACGAAGCCCAGCGCGTGGCCGAACTCGTGCGTCAGCACGGCGATGAGCTCCGCATCCGTCCACGTCGACGTGGGCCCCAGCTCCAGGAAGCGCGTGGGCCGCGAGTACGTGGGGAACCCCATGCCCGCCGACAGGCCCGTGAAGGCGAAGTTGCGCTCGACGTTGTACTTCACCAGGTTGTTGTTGCGATTGCAGGTGGACGAGTCCAGCGCCTTCAGGTGCACGAACTTCACGTTGGCCGCGCCCTCCCAGCCGGAGGCGGCGCGGTGCATGAACTCCACCACGCGGTCGTAGTCCGCGCCGAAGTCCGTGGGACGGATGCAGTAGGTGATGGCCTCGCGGTCCGCGCGGCTCCAGGCCGCGTCCGCCCCGCCCACCCGGAAGACAGACAGCGCGTTGGGATTGTTCGTGAAGCTCTCCCAGTACCGGCGGACCTCCGCCAGGTCCAGCATCCGCATGTCCCCCTCGACCAGGAAGTGCCCCTCCTCCGTCGCGACGACGTTCTTCGCGCTCCAGGCCTCGAAGGCCGCCGTGGTCGCCGCCCCCGTGTCCGTGAGCGGCTCCTCCTGGGGCACGGGCGCCTCGGGCCCGCAGGCTCCCACCAACAGGGCCATCGTCGTCACGGCGAGCGTGGTCGTCCGCCAACCACGTTGGCGGGTGTGAGTCATTGTCTGCATATGGATTCCCCTGCGCTCCGGGACCGGCCCCCGGGTGTGTGGTGATGTCGCGGTGTCATCCTTCGCACCGCGAGCATTCAACGAACGTCGCGCGCGTTCTTCCCGCGTTCCTTCAACGAACCACGTCCCCGCAGCCGCGCATTGCCCATGTCAGGGCAAACTCCTACTATTCAAGAATTACATACTTGGAGAGGACAAGCCGTGAAGCCATTCCCTGGCAGTCTCGTCGCGGTGTTCCTGGTGGTGGGCGCCGCGTTGCCGGCGTGGGCCGTGGAGCCTCCGCCCGAGTTCGGCACGGACTGGGACGACCCGCGCACCGCGGCGCCAGCCGTGGCGCGGCCGCCGACGCCGTCCTGCACCGTGCGCATCGTCGATGAGCGGTTCGACGACTTCACGCCCTTCACCGGCACCTTCACGCCGCCCGCGGAGTGCCCGGGCCCCTGGAGCAAGGTGGTGCTGCGCCTGGAGGGCAAGGTGCAGGGCGTCCAGTACGACCGGCTGGGCCACCTGGAGGTGGGCGGCGTGACGATATTCAAGACCTCCACGCCCGAGCCCTCGCGCGAGGGCATCGCCTGGTCGGTGGAGAAGGACGTCACCGCCTATGCGTCGCTCCTCGCGCGGCCCCAGCCGGTGTGGATGCTCATCGGCAACGTGGTGAACGAGACGTACACGGGCGTGCTGGACGTGCAGGTGTACCTGACGTTCTACCCGGCCCAGGGGGGCCACGCGCCCGCCGCGAACCTGGCGAGCGACGTGCTCCCGCTCACCCAGCCGCGCCGCGAGGGCAGCGCGCTCGTCGGCGAGGTGACGGTGCCCCGCAACACCGCGCGCCTGGTCGCGGAGGTCTACACCACGGGCTCCGGCGGCGGGTGCGAGGAGTTCTGGTACATCACCGCGCCCATCGTCGTGCCCTACTCGTGCCCCGCCGACGACGGCCCCTACCGCGAGGTCGTCATCGAGGTGGACGGCCGGGTGGCCGGCATCGCGATGCCCTTCCCCCACGTCTACACCGGTGGCTGGTCCAATCCCTTCCTCTGGTACGTGCTCCCCGCGCCCCGCGCCTTCAACATCCGCCCCATCCAGTACGACCTCACCCCGTTCGTGGGCCTGCTGACGGACGGTCAGCCGCACCAGCTCACCGTGCGCGTGCTCGGCGTGCCCGAGGGACGGCCGGGGTGGGACCTGCCCACCAACGTGCTCGTGTGGCGGGACACGGGCACCGCGCGCGTCACCGGCGGGCTCGTCCAGCACCAGTTGGGGACGCTGTCGAACGACTCCACGTACGCGCTGGTGGACGGCTGGCACCAGGTGGACACGCAGGGCGGCCACCACCTGAGGGTGTCCGGCTACCTGCGCACCTCGCGCGGCTGGGAGCTGACCACCGTGGAGCAGGACGTCTCCAACACCAGCATGCACCGCTGGGTGGGGGACCTGGAGAACCCGGACGAACTCGTCGCCACGTGGCGGGACACGAGCACCGTCACCGTCGTCGGCCGGGACGTGTTCCCCACGGTGAGCCGCTCCGACAAGCAGTTCGTGCTGGACGGGCACATCGACGTGACGCCGGCCAACCGGCTCACCACCCGCATCACCGTGCGCGACGCGGAGAGGGCGCTCGGCGTCCGGGGGCTCCAGACGTGGGAGCACCGCGAGCTCGACGACGTCTTCACGGGCGAGGCCGCGTACAACCTGGGCGTGCCCCGCGCGCAGCGCAACGCGGTGGGGACCTCCACCCACCACTACCGGCTCGAGGGCCACCCCGGGGTGTGCCACGACCGGCGCATCTCCACCCGGAACGGATACATCACCCAGGACGTCCAGGGCTGCGACTGAAAGCCCGGGGGCCCCCTGGACACCATGCGTGAGCGGAGGGCAGCATCCGGCCTTGCCCTCCAACCCCCGAAGGGGACTTCATGCCGTCGAAGAACGCTGGTGCCTCTCTGAAGGAAATCAACGACAACATCCGGAAGGCCTTTGCGCGGCGCGAGCGCTGGGCGCAGCTGTCCTCCCAGGTCTCCGACGCCCTGAAGGCCGCCGTCCAGAAGGCGAACGGCGAGGCCGGCCCCGCGTCCGACGGCGCCCTGTCCCTGTCCCTGGAGCAGGTGCCGCACTGGGATGACTCGCGCGCGTTCGAGGTGCGCTTCTCCGGCAAGGACATCGGCCTGGTGAAGAGCAACGGCGCGCCCGCGGGCCCCGTGCACGCGCACGGCGCCTCGCTGCGCATCGCCCCCCTGGTCAACGGCCTGGTGGGCGCCAGCTACACCCCCGGCTGGCTGACGCTGGGCGAGGAGCAGTACGGCGAGAAGCCGGAGCTGGCGCTGCTCGGCGTTTTCGAGCCCGAGGAGATCGCCAAGGCGGACCTGCTCGAGGACCTGCTCGCGCAGACCCTCACGCGCGCCGCCACGGACCACTGGGCCAGCGGCGGCTCGGTGCGCGCGTCGGGCAAGTAGTCCCTCCCGGGCGCGCGGGCGCGCGTCGGCCCCTGGCGCCGGCGCCGCCCCGCTCGGTCCCGGGGAGGGGCTCCCACCGCTGGCCACCCTGTAGGCCCGGTGTCGGGTGGAGCCCGCATGCCTGCCCTCCGGGGCGGCAACTTCCCTTTGAAATTCGCCGGGCCTTCTCGTAGTTTGCCCCGGACTTCGAGGAGTGTTGCGAGGCCCCTGGCCCCAGGCTCGAAGGGAATGACCCAACGGCACTCACCTGTACGCGTGGCTTGCGAGGGTGGGTCCGTTTCCAGCGGCTCGGGCAGGACCTCGCCAGCACACGCGACGCAACCTGAACTCAGGAGACACGCCATGACCGCCGCCACGCAGACGCAGAAGCAGGACTACGCCATCGCCGACCTCGGCCTCGCCGGATGGGGCCGCCGGGAGATCAAGATCGCCGAGAGCGAGATGCCCGCGCTGATGGCCATCCGCGAGGAGTACGCCAAGCAGCAGCCGCTCAAGGGCGCTCGCGTCACCGGCTCGTTGCACATGACCATCCAGACGGCCGTGCTGGTGGAGACGCTCCAGGCGCTGGGCGCCGAGGTGCGTTGGGCGTCGTGCAACATCTTCTCCACGCAGGACCACGCCGCCGCCGCGCTGGTGGCCGCGGGCACGCCGGTGTTCGCGCACAAGGGCGAGTCCCTGAAGGAGTACTGGGACTTCACCCACCGCATCTTCGACTTCGGCCCCGCGGGCAGCGACCACGAGGGTCCGAACATGATTCTGGACGACGGGGGTGACGCGACGCTGCTGATGCACCTGGGCAAGCGCGCGGAGAAGGACGCCAGCGTCCTGGCCAACCCCCAGAGCGAGGAGGAGCGGGAGCTGTACGCGTCCATCAAGGCGAAGCTGGCCCAGGACGCGACGTGGTACTCGCGCAAGGCGGCGAAGATCCTCGGCGTCACCGAGGAGACGACCACGGGCGTGCACCGCCTGCAGGAGATGTCCGCCAAGGGCACGCTCCTGTTCCGCGCCATCAACGTCAACGACAGCGTCACCAAGAGCAAGTTCGACAACCTGTACGGCTGCCGCGAGTCGCTGGTGGACGGCATCAAGCGCGCGACGGACGTGATGGTGGCGGGCAAGATCGCCGTCGTCGCGGGCTATGGCGATGTCGGCAAGGGCTCCGCGCAGGCGCTGCGCGCGCTGTCGGCCCAGGTGTGGGTGACGGAGATCGACCCCATCTGCGCGCTGCAGGCGGCGATGGAGGGCTACCGCGTCGTCACCATGGACTACGCGGCGGACAAGGCGGACATCTTCGTCACGGCCACGGGCAACAAGAGCGTCATCACCCACGACCACATGGCGAAGATGAAGGACCAGGCCATCGTGTGCAACATCGGCCACTTCGACAATGAGATCGAGGTCGCCTCCCTGGAGAAGTACCAGTGGGAGGAGATCAAGCCGCAGGTGGACCACATCATCTTCCCGGACGGCAAGCGCATCATCATGCTGGCCAAGGGCCGGTTGGTGAACCTGGGCTGCGGCACGGGTCACCCCAGCTACGTGATGTCCAGCTCGTTCGCGAACCAGACCATCGCGCAGATCGAGCTGTACTCGCACAGCGACAAGTACCAGGTGGGCAAGGTGTACGTGCTGCCCAAGCACCTGGATGAGAAGGTCGCCCGGCTGCAGCTCAAGAAGCTCAACGCGCAGCTCACCGAGCTGACGCCGGACCAGGCCGCGTACATCGGCGTCACGGTGTCCGGGCCGTTCAAGCAGGACACCTACCGCTACTAGTTCCCGGTCAGGTCGATGCCCGCGGGTGGCTGTCGTGGCCCCCGCGGGCGTCCCGACCGGAGGTGCTCAGCGCACCGCTTGATCCACCATCGTCCCGACGGTGAACCCATCCACCAGCGTCCCGTTGGTGGCCTGGGTCCTCAGCCAACACAGGGGCGAGCCGGTGGGCGTCGTCCACGTGTACGACACGGAGCAGGACGTGGGCGCGGGGCTCGCCGCG
Organism: Myxococcus sp. XM-1-1-1; assembly: GCF_020037095.1. Taxonomy (NCBI): domain Bacteria; kingdom Pseudomonadati; phylum Myxococcota; class Myxococcia; order Myxococcales; family Myxococcaceae; genus Myxococcus; species Myxococcus sp. XM-1-1-1. Next base: position 268,252 of record NZ_JAIQDH010000011.1, on the reverse strand, counting down.
CAGGTGTCCACGTCGCGCACCACCGTGCCGCACGTCGACTCCAGCGTCGCCGTGCGCGTGCCGTGGCTCGTGCCATAGTCCACGAAGAACTCCACCTGGAAGGTCCGGTTCGGCCCCACGAAGGGGAAGCGCGTCACCGCGTCCTCACGCAGGAAGCGCTGCAGGGGCAGCCCCTGTCCCTGCACGTGAATCGCCGTGATGAGCGGGCGCGGAGTGTAGGTCCCCTCCACGTCCACATCCCCGGTCGTCGGCGTCAATGAATACACGTTCACCGAAAGGCTCTTCGACACCGTCTGTCCCCGCGCGGTGGCCCGCACCTCGAGCGTGCACCGACCCGGCACCGAATTGCCCCACTCCGTGTACGACGCGGTCGGCCGGGTGAACACGCTCGTCGGACAGTCGCTCGTCCACTGGTAGGTGATGGGGTCTCCGTCCAGGTCGACGACGGACACGGCCAGCTCGGTGAAAGTGTTGGTAGGCATGTTCACCGCCCCGTGGAAGGCCGACCGGATGAACGGCGCGATGTCCGGCTGCGGCGTGGCCGGCGTCACATCCCGGATGTCCAGGAACACGCCCACCGTGGTGCCCGCGACCACGGTCACCGTCACGGTGCCACTGGCGACCAGCACGGGGGTCCCCGTCCCGTCCTCCACGAACCCCTCGGCCGTCAGCGTCTGCGCCCCCGCGGGCAACACGAGCGTCCCCTCGAAGGTGTCCGACGTCGCCGAATAGGTCAGGGTTTGCGAGACATTGGCGGGCTGCGCGGTGACCACCAGGCTGTCGAGCTCCCCGCGGGCCAGGCCCTGCACAGACAAGCGCATCTCACCCGCAGGGCCCTCGGGCTGCCCCGCTCCTCCTCCGGCACATGCCAGCAATTGCACGACGAGGATGCTCGCGACGACACTCCACGGCTTCGACATGGGTTGCTCCTTCGATTGTGAAGACAAATCAAGACAAGCCTATTCGGCCCCAGGACACGCTCCCAGTGATGCGGCGGCGACCCAGGTATGTCTGGGTGAGCGGCATCGTCCGACGCGCCGACTCCGACGTCAGGGCCCGTGAAACGGACGCACGGACGAGGACTTGCGCGAGTCCGCCACCGGCGTGAAGACAGCCACCGGGGTGTCTCGTGTGAGGCCCCGCCATGGCCGACGGACGCTTCCTCGCCGCCGTGGTCATCCTCGACCCCGCGCGCGGTGAAACGCCGGGCCAGGAGCCTCACCGGGATGGAGCACGACCTGTTCGACCGCCATCGTGCCTTCGCGGTGCCTCACGCGAAGCCCTGCTCCGCGCGGAGGGCCCATGGGCCCCGGACGCGGCGCGCGCCTGGGCTTCCACGCGCCGTGTCCAGGAAGCAACACGTCCCGACACGGAAGCTTGATGCACCCGGGGAGGCCCGGGTCTACGGTCGCCGGATGGGTTCAGCCGTTCCCGGCACGCCGGGCTGTGTTTCATCCAACGACGTCACCGCCGCCCCTCGCCCTTCCCGCTCCACGACGGCGCTCGTCCTCGCCGGGCTGTGCCTGCTCGGCGGCGCGCCCGCGAAGGCCCAGCCGATTCCCCTCGATGAGTCGGGGGTCCCCGCCACCGCCGTCTCGCTCACCGTCAGCGGCGGCGTGTCGCTGGGGGTCTACGAAGCGGGCTTCCTGTACTACGCGCTCGCCTCGGCCCAGGGCAGCCAGGAGGTGGACCTGCGGCTGTTGACGGGCGCCTCGGCCGGGAGCCTGAACTCGCTGCTCGCGGTGATGGCGTCCTGTGGCGCCGAGCTGCCGCCCCCGGACCAATCCCTGTTCTGGCGGACGTGGGTGCCCGTCGGCTTCAACCAGCTCTTCATCCCCGCGTCGACCTCCCCGCTCGGCGTCTTCTCGCGGGAGTGGCTGGAGCGCGGCGCCGCCGACATCGAGAAGGCCTGGAACCAGGGGCTGAGCACGTCCTGTGACGTGGTGTTCGGCGTCTCCACCACGCGCGTGGAGCCCCGCGTGCTCATGGCCGCGAACGGCCGCATGCCCCTGCCCCGCATCGAGGAGAAGTTCGCCATCCGCATCCGGGGACGCGGCCCGGGCAAGCCCCCCTCCGCCACCAACTACACGACGCCCGGCAGCCGGCGCATGGAGCCGCTGCTCGTCACCGACGAGCAGGGCGAAATCGGCTTCCAGGCGCTGCGCGACCTCATCCTCGCGTCGATGTCCTTCCCCGTGGCCTTCCCGCCGCACGAGCTGTCCACCTGCGTGGCCAAGGAGTCCCAATCCCCCGCCGTGTGCCTGCCCAGGGAGGCCCGGACCGAGCGCTACATCGACGGTGGCATCTTCGACAACGCGCCCCTGCGCCTCGCGGTGGGGCTCGCCCGCGACGGCCTCCACTCCGTCGACGGCAGGCTGCAGTGGCGCGACGTCCCCACGCCCGGCGTGCGGCAGACGCCCAAGGGCATCGCCTTCGCGTTCGTGGACCCGGACGCCACCGAGTACCCCGTCCTCCCTCCCGCCCAGGCCCGCGCCACCTCCCGCTCCCTGCCCACCGAGCTCAGCGGCATCATCGCGGCGCTCGTGGACACGGCGCGCTCCAAGGAGCTGTCGCTGCTGCTGGAGGAGGAGCCCGACATCGCCCGGCGGCTCGTGCTGCCCCGGCGCCACTTCCCCGCCGCCAGCGCGCCGCTCTTCGCGTTCCTCGGCTTCTTCGAGACGGAGTTCCGCACGTTCGACTTCTACCTGGGCATGTACGACGCCCGGCGGATGCTGCTCGACGTGACGAAGGGCGAGGACCCGTTCGCCCGGCCCCGCGACGAGCCCGCCCAGGACCCCGGGAGCTGGGCCCCCTTCATCTGCATGCGCGCGGTGTACGACGGCGCCGCCGAAGCCCCGCGCGTCTGCGAGGGAGAGGCCCTGTCCGACTTCCGCGCGCTGCTCCAGGTGTCGCTCGACCAGCTCTACGACGCCTGCGCCAGCGCGGGCACCGGCAACATGGAGGCCACCTGGCGCAACCTGCACTGCGAGCGCGCCATGGCCGGAGAGCCGCCCCCGCGCGTGCCCGGTGTCTCACCCGAGCAGTGGCCCGACTGGAGGAAGAGCCCCAAGGAGCCGGAGCTCGACTACTCGATGCGCCTTTTGGGCGCGTATGGGTTCAGCTTCCGGGATCTGGGCGTGCCGCGCGGCCGGGGCGACCTGGCCATCGTCCGCATCCGCCAGTCCCTCGGAGCGGCGGTGAACCGGCTCACCGAGGTCCAGTCGGGCGACGACCGGCAGATGGTCAGCTTCGCGGGCAAGCTCGCCGCGGACACGGTGGCGTTCGCCGCGCCGGGCACGGTGCTGCACGTCACCATGGGGCCGGTGCAGAGCGAGGTGGGCGTGAGCATCTCCGCGTTCGAGGAGCAGCTGCCCACCGGGCTGCGGTTCACGGCGGCCCTTGGCTTTCGCGGGCTCGAGGACGTGCTCTCCTCCGGGACGGAGGAGTCCTTCGCGCTGGCGCCCGTCGGAGGGCTGGAGTTCCGGCCGAGCACCGACCAGTCCTTCCTCGCGCAGAGCCGCTTCAGCCTGCGCGCCGGCTGGATGTTCAGCGCGAATGACCGCTACGGCACCCAGGGCTGCGAGGGCCGAGGCGCCAGCCGGGTGACGGCGTGCACCCGCGCCGTCGTGCAGGCCCTGGTGGGCGTGGCCATCCTGGAGCGCTTCCGCGTCCAGCTCATCGGTGAGTGGTACCCCGGCTCCCGCTCGCGAGAGACGCTGTGGTCCGTCGCGCCGGGCATCGGCGTGGAGCTGGGGCTCTGAGCGGGCGCGCCGTCACGACGTCGCGAGCCCGTGGCCCCGCAGCTTGTCCGGCGTGGTCCCCGTCATCCTGCGGAACATGGCGATGAAGGCGGACGCGCTGGAGTAGCCCAGCTCCAGCGCGACGACCTCCACGGCGCTCCCCTCCTCCAGCATCGCGAGCGCCTTCACCACCCGGAGGCGCTGACGCCACTCGCTGAAGGACAACCCCAGGTGCTGCCGGCACCGCCGCTCCAGCGTCCGCTCCGTGGTGTGCACCTGGCGCGCCCACTGGGCCAGGGAGCGCCCGTCCGCCGGCGCCTTCACCAGCGCCCGCAGCACCTCGCCGAGCAACGCGTCGTCGGACATGGGCAGGTAGCTGCCCTGCGGCGGCGCGAGCGAGAGCTGGTCGATGAGCACCCGCATCAACCGCCGCTCCGCGCTCGTGCGCGGGTACGCCACCTGGTGCTCGCGCAGGTGCTCCAACAGCGACTTCACCAACGGGCTCACCGCCAGCGCGCACGTCGTCCTCGGCAATCCCCGACACAGCGCCTTCGTGAGGTAGAGCGAGCAGTGGCTCGCCTCCGAGCGGTTCATCCCCCGGTGCTCCACGTCCGGAGGCAGCCAGATTCCATACTGCGGGGGCGCCAGGTAGTGGCCGCCCGCAAGCTCCAGCTCCATCACCCCGCTGAAGGCGTAGACGAACTCACCCCACGGATGGTGATGCCGGGGATACGTGGCCGCCGCGGGCAGCCGCGCCGTGCGGAAATACACGGGGTGCGGAAGCTTGGTGGAGAAAGGAACCTGGAGCTGCTGGGCCATGGCGGCTTCTCGGCATGGGTTGTCGGGTTCAAGCTATATGAATCAAGCCCGCCACACGCCATATCAAGGGCATGAGCACGCTTCGCAGACCCGTCGATGGCTTCGCGCTCGCCACGATGCTCCTCCTGTGCGCCCTCTGGGGCATCCAACAGGTGGCCATCAAGCTGGCCGCGTCCGACATCCCACCCCTGGCGCAGATGGCGCTGCGCTCGGGGCTCGCCGCCCTGCTGGTGGGCCTGCTGTGCCTGCTGCGCGGCGAGCGACTGGACCTGCGTGACGGCACCTGGCGCCCCGGCCTGCTGTCGGGCGTGCTCTTCGGCGCCGAGTTCCTCTTCATCGGAGAGGGCCTGCGCCACACGCACGCCTCCCACATCGCCGTCTTCCTCTACACCGCGCCCGTCTTCACCGCGCTGGGCCTGCACTGGCGCATCCCCTCGGAGCGGCTGCGCCGGGTGCAGTGGGTGGGCATCCTGGTCGCCTTCGCGGGCATCATGCTCGCCTTCGGCGGTGGCTGGCTCCAGGGAGGCATCACCCCGCGGATGCTCTGGGGCGACACGCTGGGGCTGCTCGCGGGCCTGTCCTGGAGCGCGACCACCGTGGTGGTGCGCGGCTCGTCGCTCTCCGAGGCGCGCCCCACGCACACCCTGCTCTACCAGCTGCTCGGCGGCTTCGCGCTCCTGCTGCCCATCGCGCTGTTCACCGGACAGACGGGCCACCTCTCCATGACGGGCACCGCCTGGGCGAGCCTGCTCTTCCAGGGCGTCATCGTGTCCTTCGCCAGCTACCTCGTCTGGTTCTGGCTGCTGCGCCGCTACCTCGCCTCGGGCCTGTCCGTGTTCTCGTTCATGACGCCCGTGTTCGGCGTCACCGCGGGCTGGCTGGTGCTGCGAGAGCCCGTGGGGCTGTTCTTCATCCTGGGCGCGGCCCTGGTGCTCGCGGGCATCCTCATCGTCAGCGCGCCGGGACTCCCGCGCACGGCCGCCCCCGCCGCGGGCCTCCGGCCGGGTCGGCTCGTTCCGTAATCCAGGTTCAACAGCACCCTGGATACACTGCCAGCGGATTCACTCGCCGCGTGGCCCGGAGCACCTCCGGAGGCCACGCACGCGGGCTTGCGACATTTCACGCGATTTCCCGTTCATCGGATGTGCGAGCCGGGCCGGCTCCGTTCCGAGCGCAGCGTATGACCCACGAACCGTGAATCGGGGCGGTGTCGTCGCGGCCTTCGGCTCCACACAACCGTGATGGGAGAATCCAAGATGAAGTTCGTGAATCGTGGTGGCTGGGGCGCGCTGCTGTTGTCGGGGCTCATCGGCTGTGGCCAGGAGGCCCAGGACCCGGCGCCCGTGACACCGCAGGACGCGGTCCTCACCGCCGAGCAGGAGGCGCGCTTCCTCACGCCGCCCGCGGGCTGTACGGAGGTGACGCTCGGGGAGACGTTCAATGGCATCCAGCTGACGCCGGTGCAGTACGAGCGTCAGCCCACGTTCCGCGGCGACCTGACCAACCTGGGCGGCACCACGCGCGACGAGCTGCGCATCCGCCTGGACATGAACACGGCGCCGGGCCTCTACAACCTGGCCGCGGGCGGCGCGAACACCTTCACCTGCGAGCAGTGTGTCTTCGGCTACCAGGACATCGGCACCACGACGCAGAAGCTGTTCGTCGCGGACTCGGGCGCGCTGCTGCTCGCGCTCCAGCTGTCGCCGCAGCAGACGCTGGGCGCGCTGTCCAACGTGGTGCTGCGCGAGTCGGTGCTCGCCGCGCCCCGCTCCGGCCCCTACACGGGCTCCGCCGTGGTGGAGGGGGGCGAGTGCCGGTGGATCCGCTTCGCGACCTGGAACACCCTGCGCCCTGGCGGGTGTGACCCGCGTCAGGGCTCGCCGACGAGCGCCCTGCCGGACACGGCCTGCGTCGCGGACGACTACGCGGGCACGGACGGAACGCTGGAGCGCGCGCTCGGCACCAAGACGCAGGGCGAGTCGTGCACGCGCACCGCCGCGGCGAGCGAGTACGAGCTGGCCACCACCGACTGCGAGCAGGGCTTCGCGTGCACGGACCTGATCTCCGAAGACGCGCAGTGCCTCAAGACGTGTGACTTCATGGCCGCGAACCCCGGCTGCCCCTCGGGCACCGTCTGCGGCGTCTATGGCCTGTGCACCGAGCAGTCCGTGCTGGAGGGCCACGGCTTCGCGTTCGACCCGGCGCTCATCGGCCAGCCGTGCTCCGGAGGCTTCACCGAGTTCTGCGGCGTCGAGGGCGCCCGGGGCAGCTGCTCCGACGTGGATGGCGCCGGTCCCGCGGTCGTGACGTGCCACCCCTACACCCGCGCCCGCTCCGACTGCGGCCCGGGCGAGGAGCTGGGCTACGTCTACTACCCGCTCTCGGGTGGCGGCATCGACCGCACCTACAGCTACTGCTACCCCCTCAGCCCCTGAGTCACCCCGGCGGCGCCTCCCCCGCTCCCCGCGGGTGAGGTGTCGCCCTGGCATCCGCGGCGGCCCACGCGGACGACCGGGCCCGCTCCCTCGATGAGCGGGCGCGTGCCACTGGAACGCGGGCCGCGTCGGCCCCGGACGCAGCCCCCTCGCGCGCCGCGGCTCCCGAGCCGCCCGCACGGCCTCCGCGTCGCACGTGGCTCGCACGGGATGTCGGGCCGACGCGCGCAAGGTCGGGCGACTTCCTGCTTCTTCCTGGAAGAAGGAGGCGGTGGGTCCAGGCACACCGGCTGCACAGGGGACTGCGCACCGCCGCCCCCGCGCCCGGCCCGAACGCGAGCCCCCATGTTGATCCAGTGCCGAAGGTGTCACCGCAAGGTCTTCGTCTTCCAGTTCGAGAGCAAGACGCTCTGCAAGAGCTGTCTGACGCACGTCGCGAAGCCCGGCCCCATCCGGAAGAAGCCCTCGTACGTGGACCTGAAGAAGTCCCCCCACGACGCGCGCATCCAGAAGACCTTCAAGTCGATGAAGCAGGCGCGCCGGGAACAGGTCCGGCTTCGGCGGTCGGCGTCGGGCAGCCTGCTGAGCGCCCTGCTGGACCCGGTCCGGGAGTCCTCCCCGCCCCCGTCGCAGATGATGACCCTGGATGACACGGCGAGCATCCCCGAGCCCAGCGTGATGACGCTGCAGTGCATGACGCTGTTCATCCCCTTCGACGCGGGCAAGAAGTTCTACAAGGACAACGCGAAGCAGGGCACGTTCCAGGGGAACCTCGTCCCGACGGGCGGCTTCAACTTCGCGCCCCTGCAGAACGTGGGCGGCTTCCAGCCGCTCGCCGCGTTCAACACCAAGCCGTACCCGCACCACACGCCCTTCGAGAAGAAGTCGGGGTTCCTGGAGGAGGACGACGTGCTCGCCAACTACGACGCCATCGTCCTCAAGCACATCCAGGAGGCCACCAACGTGCTGGAGTGGAAGCGGCTCCACGCCAGGCGCCCCTACGACCTGCACAAGCAGCTCACGCAACGGGTGCCCGAGGTCATCTTCCTGTCGGAGGAGCTCAAGGGCGCGCCCTTCCCGGACGAGCTGCGCCCGTGCCCGGAGCTGACCTATCGGCGCATCGGCAGCATCCGCACGCTGCTCGACCCCGACGTGGACCCCAAGAACGAAATCTCCGCCTACGTCCTGCGCGACGAGATGTTCTCCTCACAGGTCCTGTACGAGGCCCGAGGCCTCATCCGCCAGGGCGTCAACCACCCCGAGAAGTGGCTCTGCGTGCAGAAGATCGTCCCCGAGTACCGCGTGTACTTCGAGGTCGCGGGCGTGCACCTGGACGCGGGCTACACCGGCCACACGAAGGACGACAAGAAGCACAAGGCGCTCGAGGAGGTGGCCCGCTTCGCCCACGACAACAACGTGGACGTGCTGCTGGGGGATTTGAACATGGACTCGTTCGAGCTGGGCGGAGGCTTCTTCCCGAACCGGTTCTCCTTCCAGGAGGGCTCCGACGGGAACATCCACCCCACGTACACCGTCTCCCACTCCAACACGAACGCGAAGAACAACTACATGGGAGGCATCATCGTGAACCAGGAGCAGGTGGACACCGAGTCCATCAACCTCCTGGGTGAGGACACGCGCTCCCTGTCGCGCACGCTGAACGACCACTTCTACTCGGACCACCCCGCCATCATGGCGAACTACGTGAAGTCCTTCCGCTGACGCGTCCGGAGCCTCCCCATGCCTCGCCACATCGCCGCCGTGCTGCTCTTCGCCGGACTGTCCGCGTGCGCCACCACGCCCGTCGACCCGGCGGCCTCCGCGAACGTCGCGTGCCCCACCGAGAAGCTCGCCTTCACCCGTGAGGCGGGCTGTCGCAACGACGGCGCGGTGGAGCTGTGCCTTCCGGCCCGCGACGCGGCGCTGCTCGCCCGCGTCCAGGCGCTCGCCCCCGGCGCGCGCGCCCTGGCCTCGCGAGGCCGCGCCGCGTGCGACACGGCCTCGGAGGTCCTGGTGCTGCTGCCCTTGGAGGCGCAGGACTGCGAGGCCCGACACGGCGCGCTCACGCCCGCCGCGTGGGAGCGGCTCTGCCGCGTCGCCGCGCTGCCCCAGGTGCGCACGCTCGTGCCCACCTGGTACGAGTGACACGCAGGCTACGGCGCCACGTAGACGCAGACGGCCAGCGCGCCGCAGCCAATCTCCACCGCGAGCTTGTTGCAGTCCGGCTTGAAGTCCGAGCGGTACAGGGTGTGGTTCTGCGTCCGCCGGTAGGGGCCGTCCACGCCGACGCCGCTGTAGTTGATGGACACGGTGAGCAGGCCGTTGTCCCCCGTCCCCGCGGGGATGAGCGTGGTGACGCTGCACGTGTCGCGGTTGTGGATGGGCAGGGGCTCGCCGCCCACCGTGACGCTGTTGATCTTGAAGTCCCCGTCGTTGTCGAAGCGGACGTACGCGGAGGAGGAGCGGTCCACCAGCTCCCCGTTCTCCATCGACAAATCACACGCGCCCGGCGTCCAGGTGCCCTTCTGGTACTGGCCCAGGAACGTGTTCGACCCGTTCTGCGGCCGGAAGCGCATCGTCTGCCCCTCGAAGACGACCTCGTAGTCGGGCAGGTTGTGCGTCGCATCCCAGCGAATCATCCGGGGGCTGATGAGCCGCCCCTTGTAGAGCCCCGCCGACGGCGAGCCGGGCAGCTCGCACATGTACACCCGGTCCGACGACTGGCCGGCGATGCCGCCGTAGGCCACGTCCGTCTTGTAGCCGTACTCACTGCCGAAGCGATTCCAGACCCCCGTCACGGCGGAGTCGCCGCCCCCGGGGTTGTCGTCCTCCGCGCTGGAGTCACACGCGGACAAGGGGGCCAACAGCAGACATCCAAGGGAGAAACGCGCGAGGAGGAGGTTCACGTGCATCCTGATGAGCCGGCGATACACCGCTCGTTGAGCTGGATTTTTCCAGCGGAACCTAGAATTCCCCCGAGTCCCTCGTAAAGCAGCCCCCCGCTGGAAAAATCCCGCGGGGGGCGTGCGGTGCTCGAAGCCACACCCGCGGGGTCGACCCAGGGCGTCAGCTGGACTTGGATGCATGAAGACAGCAGTTTTCGCCCGGCGGTGCATCCCCCGGGGGTCCGTGATACCCCATGTATTCACGGGCTTTTGAGACCCCACGGTGGATGACTGATTCATAGACACCGCTGTCCGAAAACCGGGCGCTCCCCTGTGAATACAAAAAGCGCTGGTGAGACGGTGCTTTAACCCAGCCTGCGTCAGGCCTCTTTACACCTCGGCCCCCGCAACCTGGAGCGCGGATACTCCAGGTTAATCTAGATTTGAGAGCTTCCCCACTCTTATCGGCCGAGTGGCCCGCCAGTTGCTGAGGGGACGAGCGCGCCGTCCGCGGCTGATGGGAAGGTCAGGCGGCGGCGCGTCCCCCCGAATCATCAGAGGAAAAGCACCATGTTCAAGAGAGCGGCAGTCCTCGTGGTGAGCTGTGGCGTGCTCGCGGCTTGTGGTTCCGAGACCGGCGACACGCAGCTGGAGAATGAGGAGATCAAGGCCAACCTGGTCGAGGCCGGCTTCCCGGCGGACGACATCATGGAGGTCGACGGTCTGGTGTACGTGGGCCGCGACGCCCACGTGACGCTCGAGGCCTCGCGTGAGATGCTGCAGCCCGTGACGCACGTGGAGCAGTACCGGACGACGAACCTGGTCTCCAGCAGCATCACGAAGATCTGCGTCAACCCCACCTCTTCGTTCAACAGCTACTCCCGCCTCAAGGCCGGTCTGACGGCCGCGGTCGCGAACTACAACGCGCTCGGCCTGAGCTTCACGATGGCCGTGGGCCCGACGACGGGCTGCAGCGCGAACATCACCGCGACGACGATGTCCGGCGCGGGTGGCTCGGCGGGCTTCCCCTCCGGCGGCCGTCCGTACGGCACCATCAACATCGGCACGGGCCTGCAGAGCTACAGCGCGGGCGTCAACGAGCACGTCATCACGCACGAGCTCGGCCACGCGGTCGGCTTCCGTCACTCCGACTACTACAACCGCGCCATCAGCTGCGGCTCCGGTGGTAACGAGGGCACGGCGGGCGTCGGCGCCATCCACATCACCGGCACGCCGACGACGGCGACGGTGGGCGGCTCCATCATGAACTCCTGCTTCCGCTCGTCGGAGACGGGCAACTTCACCAGCAGCGACCGCACCGCGCTGACCACGCTGTACTGAGCCCATGACGCGACCCCTCGGTTCCATCCTGAAACCCTGGGGTTCGCGCCTCGCGGGCACCGTGCTCCTGGGCCTCTGGGCCTGCGGGGGCTCGGTGCCCGCACCCTATGAACTGAAGGTCTGCGAGGAGCCGCAGCCGGCTGGTGTCACCGCGTTCACGCAGTGTGGCCCGTCGCTCGACTTCACGCCCATCAATCGCTACCAGGGCGCGCTCGCCAACATCCAGGAGCGAGAGGACGCCGTCGTCTTCATCAACGGCAGCTGCACCGGCACCTTGATTGCCGCGAGCGCGGGGCCGGTGGTGCTCACCGCGGGCCACTGTGTCGGGCTCGGGGACCGCTCCTTCGTGGTGTTCAACTTCGAGGACGAGGCGGACGGAGACCCGTTGATGACGGAGGGCACGGTCATCGAGCAATCGGCCGCGCCGGACTATGCCCTCATCCTGCTCGACACGCTCCCCACCGCCGCGCCCGTCCCGCTGACAACGCTGGCCACCGAGCGGCTGGCCGTCATCCAGCATCCGCGCGGCTCGCCCAAGGTCATCGCCGAGGGGCGCTACGCCGACGCGTGCAACCGGCTCGTCTACTACACGGACCTGGACACCCTGGTGGGCAGCTCCGGGGCCGCGGTGCTCAACGAGCAGGGCTACGTGCTGGGCATCCACACCGACGGCGACTGCGAGGTGTCGGGGCGCGGCGCGAACCGGGGCTGGACCGCGAGCGCCATCGTCGAGGCCTCCGAGTACCTCCAGGCAGCCGACCTCGTCGAGCGCTGAAGCCGTCCCGAGGTTACGCTCGGGCTCGCGCTCGGAACGTGATTGCCCGCATCCCGGGTTTACCGGGTCACATCCCGAGCGGGCTGGCGTGCGGCGGGCGTGCGAACTTTGCTAAGGGGGTGGGCATGTCTACCGCCCTCCAAAACCGTCCCGCCAGCCACCTGGCCCTCGGCCGCTTCGGCCAGTCGTCCTACATGATTCGCCGGCAGTTCTTCAAACTGTTCGGCGGCGCGTTCCACATCTACGACGCCGCGGGCAACCTCGCGTTCTACTCGAAGATGAAGGCCTTCAAGCTGAAGGAGGACCTGCGCATCTACGGCGACGAGCAGATGCGCGAGGAGCTGCTGAGCATCAAGGCGCGCGGCATCCTCGACTTCGGGATGACGTACGACGTGACGGACGCGTCCACGGGCGAGCGCGTGGGCGCGCTGCGCCGCAAGGGCCTGCGCTCCATCCTCCGCGACGAGTGGCTGGTGCTGGACACCAACGACCAGGAGATCGGCAAGATTGAGGAGGACAGCATGATGCTGGCGCTGGTGCGCCGCTTCCTCACCAACCTGCTCCCCCAGTCCTTCACCGGCACCGTGGGCGGCGCGCAGGTCCTCGCCTTCAAGCAGCGCTTCAACCCCTTCATCCAGAAGATCGACCTCGACTTCGGCATGGACCTCCAGAACCGCCTGGACCGCCGGCTCGGCATCGCGGCGGCGGTGCTCATGTGCGCCATCGAGGGCCGTCAGCAGTAGCGCTCCGCACGGGGTCCGGCCCCACTCACCGGACCCCTCGCCGGCGCGGCGAGGCCACGAGCAGCCGGGCGCCCCGAGGCAACGGCGCCTTATCGCCACCATGATTCAACTGTAACTCAGGAACAGGGATTCCCGGGACACGGGGCCGCCCATGGAAGCCTCTCGCCGCTTTGGGGAGTGAGGCGCCTTGCCGGCTGTTATCGACGGGCCCCGAGCGCCCTCCTCCACCACGACAGGGAAGCAGCCAACCGCCGTATCGCTCGGAGGCGCGGCCTTCCCGTTCGAGTGAACGCGATGACAGCACCCGCCACGATGTCCACCGCCCTGCCCTCCGTGGAGCCCTCGGCGGCGAGCCTGGCGACGACGAAGGGCCGGAGGATCCTCGGCATCGACGCCCTGCGGGGACTGGTCATGGCGCTGATGCTGGTGGACCACGTGCGCGAGTACTTCTATCTCCACGCGCAGGTCAGCGACCCGGTGGTGCTGGCGACCACGCCGCCCGGGCTCTTCTTCACCCGGCTGGCCGCGCACCTGTGCGCGCCCGTCTTCGTCATCCTCACGGGCGTGGCGGCCTGGCTCTACGGCCAGCGGCATGGAGGGCGCCGCGCGGCGTCCGGCTTCCTGTTCAAGCGGGGCCTGTTCCTGCTGGTGCTGGAGCTGACCGTGGTCAACTTCGCGTGGACGTTCCAGCTGCTCCCGCCGACGTACTACTTCCAGGTCATCGGAGCCATCGGGCTGTCGATGATGGTGCTGGCCGCCCTGCTCCACCTGCCCCGCCCCGCGCTGCTGGGCTTCGCGCTGCTCGTGCTTCTGGGCCACAACCTGCTGGACCCCGTCCACTTCGCGGCGGGCGAGCCGGGGCACACCTGGTGGGCGCTCCTGCATGACCGGGGCTTCATCGACCTGCCGTGGGGCGCGCGGCTCAAGACGTCCTATCCCGTGCTGCCGTGGTTGGGCGTCATCGCGCTGGGCTACGCGGTGGGGCCGTGGTTCTCGTCCCAGGTCCAGGCGACGACGCGGCGCCGGTGGCTGCTGCTCGCGTCCGCCGGCGCGCTCGCCCTCTTCGGGGTGCTCAGGCTCGTGAACGTCTACGGCGAGCCCCTGCCGTGGTCCGTCGGCGCGACGCCGCTGGAGACGGTCATGTCGTTCCTCAACCTGACCAAGTACCCACCGTCGCTCGACTTCCTGCTGCTGACCCTGGGCGTGGGCGCGGCGCTGCTGGCGCTTTTGGACCTGGCGCCGGAGGCCCTGAGCACGACGCTGGCGGTGTTCGGCGCGGCGCCGCTGTTCTTCTATGTCGTCCACCTCTACCTGCTCCACGCGCTGAACCGGCTCGCGCTCGCGGCCCTCGGCCCCAACCAGGGGACGCTGTTCAGCCTCCCCGGTGTCGGCTCGCTCTGGCTGCTGGCGGCGGTGACCACCGTGCCCATGTGGTTCGCCTGCCGGGCCTTCGCCCGGCTCAAGGCCCGCTCGCGCAGCCCCTGGATGAGCTACCTCTGAGGCCGGATGAACGCGGCGAAGCGCTTGTCGAGCACGGGCGCCGCCTTATCGACGGCGGCCCACGTGTCGTCGGCCAGCTTCGGTGCGTCGTGGCCGCTCTCGGTCGAGCGCTTGCCGAAGACCTGGATGAGGTCCTTCTTGATCCACAGGTCGTTCATGTTGTGGAACCAGCGCCACAGCAGCGTCTGGAGCGCGGGCTCGTCCCGGAGGTGGCCCGTCCACAGGCCCCGAGGCATCGCCTGCTTCACCAGCTCCGAGCCCTGGGCCTCCCGCCGGGCAATCTTCGCCAGCAGCGCCTGGTGCGCGGGGAAGCGTGACGTGTCCAGCAGCCCCCGCGTCACCGCGTAGCCGACGAAGAGCCCGGTGGTGACATCCGGATACCGCGCGAGGTCCCCCGAGCCCTTCACCGACAGGGTGACGGTGATTCCGTCATCGAACTCGAGCTCGAGCTCCAGGAGCCCCTCGGTGTCGAGCGGGTAGAGCCAGAAGGCGACGTTGAGCTCGTCCTCGTCCGCGAAGCTCGCCTTGCGGCCCGTGGGCGGCCCCAGCACCTTCGTGACCTCCGCCTCCGACTTCGCCTTCCACGGCACGCCCAGCACGTCCTCGCCCACCGCGGACCGCACCCAGGCGGTGGAGATGTAGGGGATGAACGACCTGGCCGTCTTCGGAACCGGCGGGAAGGCGTCGTGGAGGATGTCGTGAGACAGGACCAGCTCGATGCCCTGCTTGGGCGCGGAGACGTTGACCGAGTCCTTGTTCTCGCTCGTGGAGGCCGGCAGCTTCTTGCCCAGGACCTCCGTCACGTAGGTGATGACCTCCGGCGCATCCGCGCGACGCCCGAGCACCGACGCCACCTGCCGCGTCTTGGGGCCGAGCTTCGCCATGACGTCGGTGGGGGTGAACGCGGGCGCGGAGGTGGAAGGCCGCGGGGCCGAGGGCTTCTCGTCACCGTCGAGCCAGGCGGCGAAGTCGAACTCCGCCGTCTTGGGCACCTTCACCTTGTGCTTCTTCAACCAGGCGGCCAGGGCCTCGCGTCCGGCCCCGGCCTCCTCGTCGTCGAGGTCGTGGATGTCCGTCTCGCCCTGGGACCACAGGGCGAGGAACTCCTCCAGGCTGTTGGCGACGGTCTGCGTCTCACCCTCGGAGCCGAGCAGCGCCACTGCGGGCGGCGCCTTCCCACCGGGCTTCACCAACAGCAGCAGCGAGCCGTCCGCGAGGCTCAGGAAGGAGAAGGCGGCGGCGCGAAGACGGTCCGCCTTCTCCGGGCTCCACTCCTTCGGAACCGCCTCGACCACCAGCCCATCGAACCACCCCAGGGTTCCATGCTCTTGCTTGCCGACCCACTCGCCCACCTTCTGGAGCAGTGGGGGGAGCTCATGACCTTCGGGCACTTCGGACAGGTTCACGGTGTACTTCGGCATGGGCGGTCGGCTCAGCCTCCTGCGGAGGAGGATAGGCCGAACGCCCTGGCCATGGAGCGCCAGGACCTCACGGAAGGTTGCCCTCAGCCGGCGAGGCTCGCGGCACGCTCCTGGCGTGGAGCAGACAGCCGGGCGGCCAGCTCCCGGAGGGACGGCCCGCTGACGACCTCCAGGGTGGAGAGTCTCATCCCCAGCTCGCGCTCGACGGCGGTCACCAACTCCAGGGCCATGATGGAGTCCAGCCCCAGCTCCCTCAGGGGTTGGGTGACGTTGAGCGAGGATTCCTGCGTGCGCATGACCCTCGCCACGATTCGCGTCAGACCCTGGAGGAGGTGCCCACGTCGGGTGTCCTCGTCCATGCCCTCGAAGGCCCCGGACGCGGGTGCGCCGTGCTGTCCGAGGCCGGGAGCGCCAGCGGGCGCATCCATCAGCCCGACCAGTCGCCTCGCGCCGCTCCAGGGAACGAGCGCCTCGCCCCATCGTCGCCAGTCGACGTCCGCGATGGCGAGCTGGACGGGCCTCGCCTCCAGGACGAGCCCGAGCCCCTGGAGCGCGGCGCGCGTGGACAGGCCTCGCAGGCCCAGGTGCTCCAGGTGGCGCGCCACGCTCGCGTTACGGGCGACGAGCCCGGCCTCCCCCAGCGCCCCCCATTGAATCGCCGTCGCCGGCAAGCCCTGCTGGCGTCGGCGCACCGCGAGCTGGTCCAGGAACGCGTTCGCCGCGACATAGGCCCCCTGCCCCGCGTTGCCGACGAGCGACGAGAGGGACGAGAAGACCACCCAGTGCTCCAGGGGCAGCCGCCGCGTCAGCTGATGCAGGTTCCACGCGCCCTGGGCCTTGGCGGCCAGGACCCGCTCCAGCGAGCCTCGGTCCAGTTGCTCCAGCGGCTTGTCCTCCAGGAGGGTGGCGCAATGGAAGACGCCTCGGAGCGGCGGCAGCCCCGCGTGGATTCGGGTGAACACCTGCTCCAGCGCCTCACGGCTCGACACGTCCACGGCGAGGGCCTGGACGCTGACGCCTCGCGCGCGCCACTGCGCGAGGGTGGCGCGCGCCTCCTCGGACCGGGCCCCCCTGCGGCTCACGAGCACCAGGTGCCGAGCGCCCTCCTCGACGAGCCACCGCGCCACCTCCAGCCCGAACCCACCGAGGCCACCGGTCACGAGATAGGTGCTCTCGGACGAGAATCGCGGGCCGCGCGCGGGGGGACGGACTCGGAGCCCCGGGTCCTTGATGGAGATGCACACCTTGCCGATGTGCTGACCTCGCGCCAGGGTCCGGAACGCGTCCTCCGTCTGACTCGCGGGCCAGGAGCGGGAGGGCAAGGGGCGGAAGCTGCCGTCCTCGAAGCGGGCCAGCACCTCCTGATACAGCTGGCGCACCTCATCGGGGCGACTCCGCAGGAGCCGGTCGAAGTCCACCGCCGCGTACGTCAGGTTCTCGTAGAACGGGCGCAGCCGCAGCAGCTCGTCCTGCTCGAAGCTGGCCTTGCCCAGCTCGATGAACCGGCCGAAGGGCGCCAGGCACTCCACGCTGCGAGACACGACCTCTCCCGGCGAGAAGCTCAGCACCACGTCCACCCCGCGCCCGTCCGTCCAGGCGCGGACGTCCTCGGCGAAGCGCGTGTCACGGGAGTGGCTCACGTGGGTGAGCCCCTGGTCGCGCAGGTACTGGCGCTTCTCCTCGCTCCCCGCCGTCGCGAGGATGTCCGCGCCGCACCAGCGGGCCACCTCGATGGCCGCGAGCCCGACGCCGCCCGTCGCGCCGTGGATGAGGATGCGCTCGCCCCGCCGCAGCCGGGCCACCCGCATGAGCGCGTGGTACACGGTCAGGAAGACGATGAGGTTGGCGCCCTGCTCGAAGGACAGGTGCTCGGGGAGCTTCACCACGTTCCCCGCGGGCAGCACCACGTGTGACGCGATGAAGCCCGGGGCCACGCCGTAGACACGGTCCCCTACCGCGAAGCGCGTCACCCCCTCGCCCACCGCGCTGATGCGCCCGGCGCCCTCCATGCCGATGGCTTCGCCGATATAGGTATCCCGCGTCACGCGTGAGGAGAGCAGGCCCAGGGCCTTCATCACGTCCTTGAAGCCGAGCGCCGTGGACTCCACCTCGAGCTCGACCTCGCCGGAGCCGGGGCCGCGTCGCGCCTTCGCCACGAAGCCGAGGGTGTCGAGCTGTCCCTCCTTGCCGAGGACCAGCTGGTACCCCATTCCCTCCGGGACCGGCTCCAGTTGCGGCGCCTCCGTGGGAGGCGTGAGCGTGTCGCGCACGAGCCGAACGGCGTGGAACAGGCCCTCGCGTTCGGCGACCTCCTGCTCCATGCCGAGCCCGCTCAGGCGCAGCAGCAACGCCTCGATGCTCGACGGCTCTGCGTCCAGGTCCACCACGGTGAGTCGGAGGTCCGGCCGCTCCGTCATCGCGGTCCGGGCGAGCCCCAGCAGCGGCGCGAGGCAGAGCGACGGCAGCTCCCGATGTGTCGCGAGCCCGCTCGTGAGGAGCCCGGACGAACCCGTGGCATCGCGTCCGAACACAGGCGCCGCTTCAGCATGGAGCACCGCGCGCTGAGCCTCGACCACCGCGTCCTCGATGCGCTTTTCGTCTGAAGGGTTCTTGAGCGGACCGGTTCGGCGCAGGCCAGACGCACCGGCGGCGTCAGGGAGAAGCTCGACTGACTCGGCGCGGGTGGCGAGGACATCTCCACCCGAGCTGTCCATGGGTCGACCCACGAGACTCCGCCCGGATGTCTGGGCAACGCCCGATGACTGCAACACAGACGCGACACGCGTGGTGCGAACATCCTCAACAGAGAGCTCCCCGAGCTGACCAGGATCGAGCCGCTCAGTCGGGTGGGCAGTGTCGGACAGGGGCTCGACAAACTCGGCGCGCGTGGTGACCAGGTAGTAGCGGTCGATGCGCCCTGGACGCAGGGCTTGAATGCACCGAAGCAGCGCATCGGCCGCGTCCACACCTCGTGCGACCGGCGCTTCGCTCTCGGGCGTGGCGGCAAGCCAGCGCAGGTCCACGAGCCGCACCTTGGCACTCTCGGGCAGAGCCGTGAGCGTCGCATCCAGTGCGGTGGCATCGGAGACAGCGTGCCACTGCGACGTACTCGTCCCAGGTACCGCACCGCCCATCACCACCCACGTCACCTCTTCGCGCGCCACTGGCTCCGAGGGCTCGAACCGCTCCCATCGTCGCGAGTACACCGAGCGCTCCAGGAGCACCGCTTCGTCCGTGCGAACCCTCGGCAACAGTCGGCACGTCAAGCCCGTGACCTCGGCCACGACGACACCGTCCTCGCTCAGCAAGGTGATGTCCCCACGCAACGTCCCCTCCCCTACCGAGCGGAGCCGTCCATGGGACCAGAGCGTCCGTCCCGGCGACATCAGCACCTCGATGCAGTCGACCCCCGTGGGCACGATGTCGTGGTCCGCGTCATCCATCGCGGCCGCGATGAGGCTGTGGAACGCCCCGTCGAGCAGCACGGGATGCAGGTGGTATCCCCGCGTGTCCACTCCGGCCGGCAGGTCGAGTCGCGCGAGCACCTCCCCCGGAGCGCGATGCAGTGCACTCACCACGCGGAACGCAGGTCCATACCGCAGCCCTCCGCGCTCGAGTGACGCGTAGAGCGCCTCCGGCCTCGTCGACTCCGGCAAGCGCGCACGGAGCGCCGCCACCTCCACGAGGCGCGAGCCCCGCCCCGACGACATCAGCCTCCCGCGTGCGCAGACCACGGGCTGCTGCCCTTCCTCCTGACGTTGAACGACGAAGCGGGACGTCTCCGCGGAGAACCCCAGCCGAAGACGCGGGCTCGTCTCAGGGCTGAGCACCACCGCGGAGCTCAGCTCCAGCTCCTCGATACGGCAACGCGCATCCCCCGTGAGCGCATGTCGCGCCGCCAGCGCCAGCTCCACATGCCCCGCGCCCGGGAAGAGCAGACTCCCCGCCGCGTGATGGTCCGCGAGATAGGGCACCGCCGCGAGGCTCAACTCCGCCGTCCAGGCGCCCGGCTCGGAATCCACCAGCAGCGGGTGTCCTCCGAAGGCACGGCGTCGACTCTCGGAGCGTACGCTCTCCCCCCAGTAGACCTTGCGCTGCCAGGGCATCCTCGGAGCACCGACGTACGCCCCAGGGCCGAAGTAGCCACGCCAGGCGACGTCCACCCCCAGGACATGGAGCCGCCCGAGCGCGGAGGTCATCGTCTCCTGCTCGGAAGCCTCCCGCACGAGCGACGCGAGCACCTCGCCCTTCATGCCCGCCGTGCTCGACACGTCCCGGATGGACGAGGCCAGCACCGGGTGCGGCCCCACTTCGATGAACGTCCCATGTCCATCCTCCGCGGCGGCACGCAGTGCGTCCGCGAAGCGCACCGAGCCCCTGACATTGTTCCACCAGTACGTCGCGTCATGGCGCTCGGGCTCCGTCATGAGCCGCCCGGACACCGTCGAGTAGATGGGCAGGCGCGGCGCGTTGGGGCGCAGCACGGCCAGCGCCTCCAGCAGTTCGCCCTGGAGCGGGTCCATCAAGGGGCTGTGATACGGCACCTCCACCTGGAGGAAGCGATTGAAGCGCTGAGCGGCGGCCAGCTCCGCGGCCACACGCTCCAACGGAGCCCGCGCCCCCGCGAGCGTCACCGAGCGCGCGCTGTTGATGGCGGCGACGGCGATACCCGGGCCATGACGCTGGACCCACTCGAGCGCCTCCTCCGGCCCCAGGCCGACGGCCAGCATGGCCCCCTGCCCCGCCACCCGTTGTTGCAGCCGGCTGCGATGGAAGGCGGTCAGCAGCGCCTCCCGCGTGTCCAATGCCCCCGAGGCCCATGCGGCGCCGACCTCACCGATGCTGTGTCCCACCACCCCATCAGGCACGACGCCCCACGATGCCCACAGGCGCGTGAGCGCCACCTGCAACACGGCATTGGCCGGCTGCGCCACCTCCGTGCGGGTGATGCGTGACGACGCCGCGTCGCGCTTCAGCTCCTCCGCGATGGACCACCCGGCCAGCTCGCGGAAGAGGCCATCGCACGCCTCAACGGCCTCACGGAAGACGCGCTCGGTGGCCAGGAGCTGTCGCCCCATCGCCCACCACTGCGGCCCCATGCCCGTGTAGACGAAGAGCACCTTGCGCCGCGCCTCGACCGGGTCCGCGACGAAGTCCAGCCCCGGCACATCCCGCTCGCCTCGCGCGATGGCGCGCAGCGACCGGACCAGGGCCTCCCGATTCGCGCCTCGGAGGGCCAGGCGATGGCGTGGATGCGAGCGGTGCACGGCCGCGTCACGGCACAGCTGCTCCGGCGTCGCGCGCCCCTCCTCCAGCCAGACCGCGTACCGCTCCGCCAGCGCGGACAGCGCCTCGTTCGACTTCGCCCCCAGGACGAGCAGGTGCGGACGCCCCTCGGGACGCTTGGGTGTCAACCCGGCCGCGCGAGGCGGCGGCTCCGCCAGGACGACGTGCGCGTTGGTTCCGCCATACCCGAACGAGTTCACACCGGCGAAGCGCGGCTCGGTGCTTCGTGGCACTGCCTCGGGACGCGTGGGGATGTGCAGCCCCAGGGTCTCGAGCGGAATCTGGGGGTTCACCCGTCCCAGGTGCGGATGAGGCGGGACCAGGCCATGTTCGAGCACCAGGGCTGCCTTGATGACGCCGGCCACGCCCGCCGCGGCCTCCAGGTGTCCCAGGTTCGTCTTCACCGAGCCCATGCGGCAGCGCTCCGGGCCCGTCCGACCCGCGCCCGTCACGGTGCCGATGGCGCGCGCCTCGATGGGGTCACCCACCGGCGTGCCCGTGCCATGGGCCTCCACGTACGCGACGCGCGACGGGTCCACGCCCGCCTTCGCGTAGGCCTCTCGCATCACCGCCACCTGCGCGTCCGCGTTGGGCACGGTGATGCCCGGCGTCCGTCCATCCTGGTTCACCGCCGTGCCCAGGATGAGCGAGTGGATGGGATTGCCGTCCCGCAGCGCCGCGGACAACGGCTTGACGACGAGCACCGCCGCGCCCTCCGCGCGCACGTAGCCGTCGGCCTGGTCGCTGAACGCGTGGCAGCGACCTCGGGGAGACAGGAACCGCCCCTTCGACATCGTGATTTGCGTCTCGGGGAGGAGCAGGACGTTGACGCCTCCGACGAGCGCCGCCTCGCTCTCGCCCGCCCACAGGCTCTGGCAGGCCAGGTGCAACGCGACCAGCGATGAGGAGCACGCCGTGTCCAGCGACACGCTGGGTCCTCGCAAGTCGTAGAAGTACGACAGCCGGTTGGAGAGCATCGTCAGCGTGCTCGCCGTCGCCGAGTGGCTGTCGAGCCGCTCCCGGTTGTCCGGGCTCGCGTGCAGGATGAGGTTGTCCATCATGAAGCCGCCGACGAAGACCCCCGTGCGGCTGCCCGCGAGGGTGCTCGGCGGCAGGCCCGCGTCCTCGAGCGCCTCCCACGACACTTCCAGCATCAAGCGCTGCTGCGGGTCCAGCGTGTTGGCCTCTCGCGGGGTGATGCCGAAGAAGCCCGGCTCGAACTCACGCAGGTCCTGCTGGAGCAACCCCGCGCGCTGCACATAGGTGCGCCCCGGTGCGCGGCCCGAGGCATCGTGGAACTTCTTCGCGTCCCAGCGCCCCTCGGGGATGTCGACGATGCACTCGCGCCCCTCCATCAACACCTTCCAGAACCCGTCCGTGTCCTCGATGCCGCCCGGCAGGCGGCAGCCGATGCCGACGATGGCCAGCGGCTCGCGCGCGGGCTCCACGTCCGCGCGGCCCGGTGAGGCGCGGGTGGGCCCCCGCCGCTCCTTCGACACGACGGGCACGGGGACCTCGTGGCCCGTCACGCTCCGCAGGACCTGGGCGGGCGGGACGGTGCCGCTCGCGTCCCGGAAGACCGCGCGCACGTGGCCGGTGACCACCGGACGCCCGGGCTCCGAGGGACGTCGGAACTCCTGCTGGAAGTAGAGCCACTGCTCGTCCCAGGAGACCAGCCGCGTGCCCAGCTCATAGGACTCGAACAGGCGCAGCGAGTCGCGGAACTGGAGCGACGTCGCTCCGACGGGAACCACCCACCGGTGTCGCAGCACCTGGGGCAACAGGCCCGCGCGCACGAGCAGGTCCATGCGCCCCAGGTCCATCATCGCCAGGTAGCGGCTGTTGTTCATGTGGCCGAAGAGGTCCAGGTCCGAAGGCAGGACGCGCCATCGGGTGACACTCTCCTCGAGCGGGCCCACGCGACCTCGCAGGGCACCGTGCAACAGGGTCTGGAACAATCGGAGCGAGGGCTTCATGGGGAATCCTTTCGGAGGAGGTCTCCGAGAACGTTGCGGCGCAGGACGATGGAAGCGGCGAGGACCCCGGACATCAGCGACGCGCCGACGCCCACCGAGACGGCGTCCTGTCCCACCAGGAGCAACCCCTGGATGGGCAGCCGCGAGCGGAGCCACGGTTGTCGGAAGCGCTCCGGGCTGTGCTCCAATCCGTAGATGGAGCCGCGCGGTCGGTGGGCGAAGTGCGCCGTGCTGAGCGGCGTGGACAGCTCCTGGTACTCCACCCGCCCCTTCAGCTGCGGGAACTGCTCCAGGACGACGCAGAGCAGGCGCTCGGAGAGCCGGGCCTTGAGGTCGTCGTACTCGGCCCCTCGACGGCGCCAGCGCGTGCCCTCCCACTTCTCGAACCAGTCATAGGGCGCGGGGCACAGGGCGGTGAGCGTGGAGCGCCCCGGGTGGCGCTGGGCCCACGAAGGGTCTCTCGCCGCGGACGAGCTCAGGTAGACGACGGGCAGCGGCGCCGAGGCGTCCCGCGTGAAGGCGCGCAGGTTCGCGTCGTGGTCATACCCGGCATGGACCCAGACATTGGTCGCCGGCAGGGCCACCTCGTCGGGCGCGCCCTTCAGGCCCAGGTACAGGCCGAGGTGACCGATGGACTGCGGAATCCGCTGGAGCCCCCGCGTCACCTCGGGCGGCCTCCAGGGCTCCGGGAGCAGCGAGCCCCACGTCTGCGCCGCGCCCGCGCCGCTGATGACGTACCGGGCACGCAGCTCCTCGCCGTCGGTCAGGCGCACGCCCAGGGCGCGGCCCTCCCGCACGAGGATCTCCTTCACCTCCGCGCGGACGCGAACCTGACCGCCCGCGCGGGTGATGACCGGCGCGATGTGGTCGAGGATGGCGCCCGCGCCCCCCACCGGATAGCAGGCGCCCTCCAGGTAATTCTCCGCCACCAGCGCGTGCATGGCGAAGCTGCTCTCCGCCGGAGGCAGCGCGTAGTTCCCCCACTGCCCCGTGAGCACACCCAGCAGGCGCGGGTCCGACGTGAGCGAGGACAACACATCCCGCGTCGTGCGGTTGGAGTGACGGCGAAAGGGCCAACCGAGCACGGGATGCGTGAGCGGCGTCATCCACCGGGGGAGCACGTGCTGGATGAAGTAGCGCAGCGAGGCCCGCTTCACGCCATGCAGCAGGCGCACGTACGCGGCGATGGCCTTGCGCTCGGAGGGGAAGGCGCCGCACAGCTCCGCCTCGAACGCCTCCGCGCCGGTGACGTAGTCATGGCGCCGGTCCGCGAAGACGAGCCTGTCGTAGACGCGGTCCATCCGCGCCCAGCCGAGCGCGCCCTCGGTGACGAAGTCGAAGACGCGCCGCAGGGGCTCGTCCGGCTCGTGCAGCCTGCCCAGACAGTGCACGCCGACGTCCCACTCGTAGCCCTTGCGCTGGAAGGTGTGCGTCATGCCTCCCGCGACGGAGTGACGCTCGAGCACCAGCACCTTCAGGCCATGGCGGGACAGAATCGCCGCCGCGCCCAGCGAGCCCATCCCCGAGCCGATGAAGATGACATCGAAGGACGCACCCGTGGCGGACGCGTCGACGCGTCGAGAAAGCAATCCCATGGCGGTGGACTCCTCAGTCCCGAGCGGGCTCGCGGGGCGCGGTGGCCAGCCGCCAGAGCAACACGGGCAGGCCGATGACGGGGCGCAGGAAGAAGTGGCGGCGCTGCTCCGGGGTCAACACGCGACGCAGGAAGAAGTGCAGCCGGAGCTGCTGATACCAGGGCAGCGCGGGCGCCAGGTGGTGTGACAGGTGACAGGGCTGGCCCCACGGCCCGCCTCCGAGCAGCAGCCCCCAGAGCCCCAGCCCCAGCTCCCGCGTCCCGTTCGCCCGGTCCAGGGGCATGAACAGGTGCTCGGTGCTCTCGCGGACCCGGTCCAGCACGAAGCTCAGCCAGCTGCCGACCAGGAACAGCGCCACGCCGGTGAAGAGCCAGCCATGCAGCCATGTCGCCAGCGCCGCGCAGAGCCCCAGGTACCCGTTGGTCAGCAGCACGGAGAGTCGTCGGCTCCGCGTGTGCTCCTGGGGCCGCCAGGGAAAATAGTCCGAGTGGCTGATCATCGGCGCCAGCGGCAGCAGGCTGACCAGCAGCCGCCGCAGCCGGACGTGGTGCGTGAAGGAGCCGTCGTCAGCCGTCCCCAGGCTCCGATGGTGGCTCGCGTGCGCCTCCGCGTAGTGCACCGGGTCCGCGAGGAAGAGTCGACAGGCGTTGTTCGCGAGCACCCTCAACCCGCGCCCCACCCGTCCCCTGCCCACGATGAGGAGGTCATGCGCGGCGCCCTCGTGGACGCTGAGCGTGACGATGCCGCAGACCAGGAAGCCATGCACCACGCCGGCGACCACCCCCGCGAGCACGATGCCCCCCGCGGTCGACAGGGCCCTCGGCAACACGAAGGGCAGCGCCGTCAACGACAGCAGGTCCGCCGCGAACAGGGCCAACAGGAGGAGCACGTTGACGGTGTCATGCAGCACGGGGTGCGCGCGGAACCACACCAGCGAGTCACGCGCCCTGCCGCGAATGGCTTCGAGCTGCGCATCGGTGAGGGCGGGGAAGTCCCCGAACGCAAGTCTCGCGTGAGCGGCCGCGAGCCGCAGGTCTTCTGGATGGAGATTCATGGAGTCGGGAGCGGCTGGGAGCAGGCGCTGGAGGTGCCATCAAGATGTCTTTGATTGCGCCGCCGCTCAACTCGCTTGGGTGCTCACATTCGTGCGCCCGAGGGAGAAACGGCCTCGGGGGCGTGCTTTTCAGGCCTACTGCTCATATTTGCGGCGAGGCGCCGCGGCCTTCCTCGGCGGATGGCCGAGCGGCGCGGGCGACAGGCTCAGATAGCCGAGCACGAGCACGCACAGCTCATTGGGGAACGCGTCGTTCGTGAGGTAGTCGGGCCGGTCCACGCCAGCGGCATGGCAGAGCGCCTCCAGCGTGTGGACGATGATGAAGACCGCCATGTCCAGCTCTCGCGGGCGGATTTCCTCCAGCCTCGCCGCCAGGAACGCGCGCACCAGCCGGAACAGCTGCTGCTCGAAGGTGTCCACGTGGCCCAGCGGGCGCAGCACCGGAAGGAGCGCATACCGCAGCGAGTCCAGCTGGGGATGCAACCGCTTGAGCGTGAGGATGTGGTGGATGATGGAGGGCACCGCGACGCCCAGCGGGGCCGGCGCGAGCTCCTTGAGTCCCGCGTCGAACTCCGTCAGCCAGCGCGAGCCGTGCTGCTCCAGCACCGCGAGCACCAGCCCCTCCTTGTTCGGATAGTACTGGTAGAGCGAGCCGATGCTGACGCCGGCCTCCTCGGCGATGCGGTTGGTGCTCGTCGCCTCGTAGCCGTCACGGACGAGCAGCCGGGCCGCGGCGGTGAGGATGGCGTCGCACGTCGCCTGGGCGCGCTGCTGACGAGGCTGCTTCCGACGCGAAGGGGAGGAACTGCGCGGCATCACGACTCCTCGAGCTGGAGCCGAACCATTCCAAGGAGTGCCCCCCAGGTCCACCACCCGGAGTGTGGGTGGGCTATCTTCCCCCGTCGTCCGGGTCACCCATCGACCCTGCCTGGGGGCAACGTGGCGCGCATCCGTCGGTCCAGATTGGTCGGCATCATCACGGTCGCATTCCTCCTCGTCACCTTCACGGCGGTGTCCATCGGCTACTTCGGCAGCGGGACGGTGCACCTGCTCACGGTGGGCAACGACGCCGTGGAGCTGGTCGTGGACGACGTCACCCTCGAGCCGAAGAGCCACATCGAGGACCACCTCGTCTTCGACGTCAGCCGGGGCCAGCACAAGGTGAAGCTGACGGACGTCCACTCGGGCACCGTCACGCACTACACCCTGGAGATGCCCCACGGCTTCGCCAAGGTGCTGCTGCCCACGCGCGAGGACCAGTGCTTCCTGCGCTTCGACATGAAGAACGCCGCGTACGGGCGCCCTGACGATCTGCTCAAGGACGAGGGGCCCCGGGTGGAGGAGCGCTACGAGACGCACAGCGAGCCCATCAAGCTTCCCACCCAGACGTACCTCACCTTCAAGGAGCTTCCCGAGCGCGTCAAGGCGTCCGACCAGGTGTTCCTCTTGCGTGACACGCCCTGTGACTTCGCGAGCGAGGGCACCAACCCGGTCCTCACCAGACTGATCCTGCACGAGCGCGCCGATGAGCTGTTCAGCAACCCGGACACACTGCTCAATGACCAATTCAGACCCACGGCGGAGGAGTAGCCTCACCCGCCCCCAGGTCTGAGTTCATCAATGACTCACTTGCGGCACGCCAAGCCCGCCCTCTATAGGCAAGATTAGCGGACTTTTCCGCGAAACCCAGACACGAGGCATTGGCGTGCGCAAGCGAAGAATCCCCGGCCCCCCGTCCGCAGCGGGCATGAAGTGGTGTACCAGGCTGTCCCTCGCCGGAGTGCTGGCCCTCGGCGGCTGCGCGGAGACGGCGCCCCAGGCCGCCGCGGAGGGCGAGTCCCTCGGCGAGGCAGTCCTCGCGGCCAACGGGGAGTGCCAGGTCCAGCCGCCCTTCGACCCCAACTTCGAGCCGGAGCTGGAGTGGGCGTGGAGCTCCAGCACCGTCCTGCCGACGCACGTGCAGGTGATGATGTCGCCCATCGTCGTGGAGGTGAACGGCGATGGAATCCCCGACGTCGTCTTCAGCAGCTTCGTGGGCAGCAACTACAACACCAACGGCGTGCTGCGCGCGCTCAACGGGGCCACGGGCGCCGAGCTGTGGACGGTGACGGACCCGACCCTGCGGGTGCGCGGCGCGGGCAGCATCGCGGGCGGCGACATCGACGGTGACGGGCTGGTGGAGATCTGCGCCGTCCCGGAGAGCGGCACGGGCCTGCTGTGCTTCGAGAACACGGGCGCGCTGAAGTTCCGGACGAACGTCTCCCAGAACAGCTGGGGTGGCCCGTCGTTCGCGGACCTGGACGGCGACGGCACGGTGGAGATCCTCAACGGCCACTCCGTGCTCAGCAACACCGGCGCGCTGAAGTGGGCGGGCACGGACACGCTGGGCGGTCCCCAGGGCCCCATCTCCTTCGCGGCGGACATCGACGGGGACGGCCTGCAGGAGGTCGTCAACGGCCGCTCCATCTACCGCCATGACGGCACGCTCAAGTGCCGCAACACCTCCATCGGCAACGGGCTGGCCGGCGTCGCCAACTTCGACGCGGACCCGCATGGCGAGGTCGTCGTGGTCAGCGGCGGCATCGTGTCGCTCATGGACGACAACTGCGCCCTGCTGTGGAGCACGGCGATTCCCGGCGGCGGCAGCGGCGGCGCGCCCAACATCGCGGACTTCGACGCGGACGGCAGCCCGGAGATTGGCGTGGCGGGCGCCAGCCGCTATGCCGTCTTCGAGACCAACGGCACCGTCAAGTGGTCCAGCCCCACCCAGGACAACAGCTCCAACGTGACGGGCTCGTCCACCTTCGACTTCGAGGGTGACGGCCGCGCCGAGGTCGTCTACGGCGACGAGCGCCGCCTGCGCATCTACGACGGTGAGACGGGCGCCATCCGCTTCGACGTGGAGCACGCCTCCGGCACCACGTACGAGAACCCGCTCATCGTCGACGTGGACGCGGACGACAACGCCGAAATCGTCGTCGCGTCGAACAACTATGCCTTCTCCGGCCCCACCGGCATCCGCGTGTTCCGCGACGGCAAGGACGGCTGGGTGAACACGCGCCGCATCTGGAACCAGCACGCGTACTCCGTCACGAACGTCAACGACGACGGCACCATCCCCGCGCACCCCGTGGAGAACTGGCGCGTGCCCGGCCTCAACACGTTCCGCGCCAACAGCCAGGGCACCGGCACCACCAGCCCCTACGCCGCGGCGGACCTCGTCGCCGGCGAGGTGACGTCCTCGTGCGACCGGACCACCGGCACCCTGAGCCTGCACGCGCGCGTCACCAACCAGGGAGACGCGGCCGCCTCCGCGGGCATGCGCGTCGCCTTCTACGACGGCAACCCCACCTCCGGCGGCGCCCTGCTGGGCGTGGCCACCCTCCCCACCGTGCTCGCCGCGGGCAGCAGCGCGGTGGTGAGCGTGGCGCTCGCCTCGGCTCCCGGTGGCACCACCACGGTCTGGGTCCGCGCGGATGACGACGGCACCGGCGTGGGCCGCGAGACGGAGTGCATCGAGACCAACAACGCGGGCAGCGGGCCGGTGAGCCTCGCGTGCTCCACCAACGTGCCTCCCGTGGCGCTGTGCCGCGACGTGTCCGTCGACGCCAGCCCCACCACCTGCCAGGCCCCGGCCAGCGTGGACAACGGCAGCCATGACCCGGACCAGCAGCCCGGTCCCTTCTCCGTGTCCCAGTCGCCCACGGGGCCGTTCGGCCCGGGCTCGCACGCCGTCACGCTGACGGTCTCCGACGGCCAGTCCACCGACACGTGCACCGCCACCGTCACCGTGGTGGACGTCACGCCGCCGGTCATCACCTGCCCGGGCGAGCGTGTCTACCTGGCGACGAGCCCCGCCGGGGCCCACGTGACGCCCGTACCGGCCACCGCCGCCGACGCGTGCGGCGCCCAGGTCAGCGGCCCCGCCGCGGGCATCTATCCGCGCGGCACGACGCCCGTGACGTACACGGCCACGGACGCGGCCGGCAACAGCGCCTCCTGCACCACCGCCATCCACGTGGTGGACTCCGAGGCCACCCCGCCCGACCTCGTCATGTGCGACGTGCCGCGCTACACCTCGGCCGCGCAGGTGAAGGCGTGCGGCTGGGCCACCACGAGCGCGGGCGGCGCGCCCATCAGCGTGGTGCTGCTCTCCATCAACGGGGGCGCCCCCATCCGCCTCACCCCCGACGCGGGCGGCGGCCACGTCGTCGAGTGGCTCAGCCTGGCCGAGGGCCACTACACCCTCACGCTCACCGTCATCGCCACCGACGGCGCCTTCGCCACCGAGAGCCGCGAGGTGACGGTGGACCGCACCGCCCCGCTGCTGCGCGTCGTCGCCCCTGACGTCACCCAGCCGCAGCCGCTCACCGTGGACGTCGTCACCGAGGTGACGGACCTCTCCCCGGTCCGCGTCACGGCCAACTGGGTCAGCTCCACCGACGTCGGCGCGGGCACGAACCTGGCCACCACGCCGGTGACGTTCTCCGGCCCCGGCGCGCACGTCGTCCTGCTGCGCGCCACCGACGCCGCGGGCAACACGTCCGAGCAGGTCCTCACGGTGCTCGCCCAGTAGCGCCTCCGAGGCATCTCCCGCGGGCCAGCACGCGCCGCGGGAGGTGTCCCGTCATCACTGCTGCGTCGGCCGGACCAGCGCCTCCCGTCCCCCTGGGGCGGGGTGGGCCTCGAGCGCCGTGTAGACCTCGAACCAGGCCTGGTACGCGCGCCAGGCCGGGTCCTTCTGCTCCAGCAGCGTGCGCCGTGCTCCCGCCATCCGCTGGGACACGTCGAAGGGCAGCTTCGTGCGCCCATCCGCCTGCAGCTGGGCCGCGAACCAGAGCACGTCCAGCTGCCCGGCATCGACCGGCGCATGCGTGCGGGCCACCAGCGTGTCCGCGTGCTCCAGCGCCATGCCCAACCAGCGCGCCGCGTGGGCCGGGTCCTGGCGGTCCACCGCGTTCTCGGCCAGCCGCAGCTCCGCGAGCGTCACCGAGCGGAGGTCCTCGTCGCGGTCCAGCTCGTCGAACTGCTCCAGGAACAGCGCGCGGCGCGTCTCCAGCGCCTGGGCCGCGGCCTCCAACTGTCCCAGACGCGTGTGGGCATTCGCGCGCAGCCCCGCGGCGATGAGGCGATAGGAGCGGTGGACGTGCTCGGGCGAGGAGTGCGCCCACTTCAGCGCGGAGCGCACGGCCGGGTGGGCCAGGTCCTTCTCCACGCGCGCCAGGTCCTCGAGCGTCCGCTCGGGCTTGCCCGCGCCCAGCGCGGCGGCGCAGCGGGCCAGCCGCATCACCAGGCGGTTGCGCAGCCCCTCCTCGTCGGAGGGCAGGGCCTCGACCAGCGGGAGGCCCTGGTCATAGAGCTCCAGCGCGCGCTCGAAGTGGCCCGCGGCCAGGTGGTAGAGCGCGGCGCGGTCCACCGCGAGCGGCAGGAACCGGGCCTGCTTCTCGGTGGCCCGCACCATCGCCAGCGCCGCGTCCGCCGCCTTCGCCGCGTCCTCCTCGCGCCCCACGTGCAACAGCGCCCGCGCGCGCGCCAGCGACACGGCCAGCCCCGCCCAGTTGTCCACGTAGGGCAGCTTGTCGCGCTGCTCCAGGTAGCCCAGCGCGATGTGGTGGTTGCCCACCTGGGTGTGCAGCAGGCCCAGCGCGCCGAGAATCATCGCCTTGTAGCGCACGTTGTTGCGCACCAGGTCCAGCGCCACCAGGTAGTGCCGGTTGGCGCGCTCGGCGGCGGCGGGGTTCTTGCCGCGCAGGAAGTCCTCGTGCTGGATGGCGCCGTACAGGGCCTGCACCGCGCGCTGGTTCTTGAGCTCCGGCCACGCCGCGCGCAGCTGGGCCACCGCGTCCTTCACCGCCTGCGCGTGCGCCTTGTCGTCCAGCTTGGGCAGCTTGCGCGCCAGCAGGTACGCCTTCACGAAGCGCCGGAGCGGCTCCACCCTCTTCTCCGACGTGGTGGTCATCTCCTTCTCCACCACGTCGTGGCTCACGCCGGCGCGCAGGCGCAGGTTCATGGACTCGACGGCGCTCTCCAGCGAGCCCGTGCGCTTCGTCACCAGGTCGAAGTCCGCGCGGGCCTCGTCCTGGCGCTGCCGCGCCAGCCGGCGGTACGCGCGGCCCATCAGCGCGCGCCGGAACAGCCGCTCCGCCCGACGCCGGTCCTCGGTGCCCACGGGCGCATCGTCCACGTAGACGGTGGCCAGGGCCTCCAGCACGCCGTCCGCGCCGAGGCTCGCCGCGCGCTCCACGGCCTCCTGGACCAGGACCCGGCGACGCAGCGGGTCCGTCTGCCGGCGGTAGAACGCGAGCAGGGCCTCGCGGACGGCGCGCGGCGTGCGCTCCTGCCTCAAGGCGATGATGTGCTGCCCCAGCTCCAGGGCGAAGGCGTGCGCGGAGCCCTCGGGCGCCCGGGCGAGCGCCTCGGCGAGGAGGGTCTCCGCCTCCGCGTAGGGCCGGCCCCGGTACAGGGCGCGGACCGAGGCGATCGCGAAGTCGAGCTGGTCGTCCGCCTTGAAGATCTTGTGCACGGAGAGCCGCCGGCCGACGTCCACCAGCGCCATCCGGTCATCGAGCTTGCGGTACAGCGCGTCCGCCCGCTCGTAGTATGCCTCCAGCACCGCGCGCGGCGTGGTGTCCGTCACCTGCGCCGACTCCAGCTCCTGCCGCGCCAGCGTGAAGTCCCCCGCCGCGTCCGCCAGCTCGCTGCGCACCACGTGCTGGAAGACGGCCGTGGCGGGGCTGGGCGCGTTGGCGGGCTCCAGCGCGGCCATGCGCTGCTGCTCCGCCACGCTCAGCTCCTCCACCATGCGGCCCCGCTCGCGCTCCTTCATCGCGCGCCGGTGGTCGATGAGGACACGCAGCGGCCCCTCCAGCCCCAGCGTGGCCGGGTCGCTCACCGCGCCCATGTGCTCGGCGTAGAACTCCGCCGCGCCGAAGTCCTCGAACGCCAGGTGCAGCATGGACAGCCGCATCATCAACAAGCGGCGGGGCCGGGGGCGCTCCTCGAGCAACAGCCGGTGGCGGTAGAGCAGCAGCTGGTCCGCGCGCCGCCCCACCATCTTCAGCTCCTCGTTGAGCCGGGGGACATCCCAGGCCGAGGGCACCTGTCCATCCAGGGGCAGCTGGTACACGTCCAGCGACTGCGAGCGAGAGCACGTCGCCAGCAACGACTCCGCCGCCGGCGCCGGGTACTGGCAGTTCCACGACGCGCCGGTGAGCTGGTCCGGGCTGGAGGCGGCGGCCAGCGCGGGCGCGTCGTCGCGCTCCGGGGAGAACGGCGCGCGGAACAGCACGCCGCTGTCGCTCGCGTCGATGGTGCCGTCCGCGTTGGAGTCGGTGAAGAACTGCACCACGTACAAGAAGCGCCCGTCGCGTGAGAACACGGGCTGGCCGCTCTGCCCCGGCAGGTCCAGCGCCAGCTTCACGGGCCTCGCGCCGGGGACATCCAGTCGGAGCGCCTCCAGGTGCGGCGCGGCGCGCGCGGCGAAGCCCGGGCCCACCTGCTTCACGGAGCGCTCGACGGGCACGTACACCAGCCAGCGCCCGTCCGGGGAGAGCGTGGGGCTGGTGAGGTTGCGCTCCAGGAGCGGGCTCGCGCTCCACGCGGCGCCGGGCCGGACGCGCGACAGCTTGAGGTCGCCCTGGATGGTGGCCCGGCTCACCAGCGCGATGCTCGCGGAGTCGATCCACTCCGCCTGCAGCGCGTTGGCCTCCTCGGTGAGGCAGCGGCGCTCCTCACCCGAGGGCAGGTCCCGGATGCAGAGCTGACCGCCGGCCTGGTCCCGGAAGGAGATGTAGAGCAGGCGCTTGCCGTCGGGGCTGATGCGCGGCCACGTCACGTCCGCGCCCTCGTCGAAGAGGCGGCGCTCGCGGCCCTTCTCCAGGTCCTGCACGTAGATTTCGGTCGCGATGTTGCGGTTGGACGCGAAGATGAGCGTGTTCCCGTCCGGCGACAGCTGCCCCAGGAACTGGTCCCCCACGCCCACGGTGAGCCGCGAGGGCGTGCGCAGCCCTCCGTCGTTCTCGTCGTCCTGGGCCCAGGCGCCTCGCGCGAGCAGCGCGGCCAGGAGCAGGACCTTGGTGTCCCGGGACGTCAGCACTTCTTCTCTCCCCAGGTGCCGTCCGCGGCCTCCACCTGGCCGCCGCAGACCACGCCCTCCGCGTGCACCTTGTGCCAGCTCTGGCGCAGCACCTCCTCCGAGGCGTCGGGGCGCTGGGTGCGCATCCACTTCCACAGCTGCAGCCGCGAGCGGTTCACCCGCTCCACCAGCGCCACGTCATCGGCCGTCAGGCGCCCGGCCCGGCAGCGACGGCGGCTCTCCACCAGCAACCCGTCCTTCCCCTCGCCCACGCAGTGGCGTCGGAGCAGCTCGTCCACGCGGTCCGCCTGCGTCTTGCCCAGGTCCTCCACCAGGGGCGCGGGCTGGACGCCCAGCTCCTCCAGCTGGTTGGGCGTGAGCGGCACCGGCGTCGGGTTCATGCCCGCGCGCGCCAGCCGCTGCTCCACGTCCTTGAACGAGCCCGAGGCCTGCTCCTCGAGCGCCGTGGCGCGATCGACCATGACGATCTCCGGCGCGCTGATGCACCCGGGAGCGACGAGGGCGGCCCACAGCAACAACGCGCGGGTCTTCATGGCGAGGCCTCCGTCAGCGTCATCGACTTGATGAGCTGGTCGACGATGGGGCCCATGGGGATGCCCCGGATTTCGTTGATGCTGATGAGCTTCGCCAGCCCGCCCATGGTGATGCGCAGGCTGCCGAAGCCGTGGTTGAAGCTCACCCGCACGTGGTCCGGATACCCCAGCGTCAGCGCATAGCGGACCCGGTTGGTCGCCGGGTCGACGTGGCGAGGGTCCTCCAGGTCGAGCAGGTCCAACAGGTGCCGGTTGCCGATGCGGAGAATCTCCGCGCGACCGTTGATGCTGCGGTCCTTCGCGGAGATGACCACGGCGGCGTTGCCGTCGAAGGGCTCACCCCGGGACGACTGCACGCCGGTGGCGCGCACGCGGGCCTCCAGCCTGGAGTCCCTGCCCTGCCAGTCGAGCAGCCACTGGCCGGTGATGCGCCCGCCGCGAACGCCCATCTCCAGCTGCGTCATCGAGACCACGTGCTGGTCGATGGACAGGTTGCCCGCCAGGGGCGCGATGGTGGCGAACGGCGTGGTGATGCTGTTCGCGGACACATAGCCGCTGCGCGACAGCAGCGGGTGCTGGTCGGCGAAGCGGAGCATCGGGTACGGATTGACGTCGATGTCGCTCGACAGCCGCACCTGCCCGTCGGTGTAGAGCACGTCCTCGGAGAGCGGCACGTTGCCATCGAGCGCCTCGACGGCGAAGTCCGCCTCGGGCATCCGCGCGTTCACGTTCTGCAGGAGCAGGTTCGCGCGCGTCCTGAAGAGGGTGAGGTCGGGCGAGGCCACGCGGAAGTCGACCTTGACGTGGCCGCTGCTCTCGAGGACGCCGGGCCGCGCGAGCTTGGACAGGTCCTGGGACAGCTCCCCGCGAAGCCCCAGCCTCCGCCGCTCCTCCCCCAGGTCGAGCCGTCCCTTGATGCTCAGCTCGGTGCTCGTCCCGCCGTTGGTCACCTTCAGCTCCGGGACATGGATGACGCCCGTGGGCTTGCGGCGCGCGGTGAAGGCCCACGCCAGGTCCTGCACCGGATAGGGCAGCGCCGGTTTCTGTTCGACGGAGCGGACCGTCAGCTGCTGCGTCACCTCGATGTCCTCCGCCTCCAGCTTGTCGGTGAAGGTGGCGGTGGTGTCACTGGAGAGGTCCGCGAGGGACAGCCGGCTGTCGGCCATCGCGACGGTGAGCTTCTCCACCGTCATGTCGCTGTGAATCGTCCGCTTGGGGCCGTCCACGTGCGAGTCGACCGCCCAGTGCAACCCGGGGAGGTTCACCGTCAAGGCATCCTGGCGCCAGCGGAAGCCCTGCACGTCCACCACCGCCTTGCCCGCGAAGCTGCCCGTCCGCAGCGGCTCCGGTGAGAACCGGGGCAGTCCGTCCGGGGTGAGCCCGGTGACGACGCCGAGCAACGTGCCATTCACGTTCAGCTTCACGCCCAGCCGCGACGCGTTCAGCTCCTTGGGCACCTGGGCCAGGGCCAACAGCGGTGCCAGCGTGCCGAGCGGCGGGAGGTCCGCCTTCACTTCTCCCTGGAGCGCGCGCGTCTTGCGCTCGTACGCCAGCGCGATATCGACGGTGGCCTTCACGCCCTCCTGGCTGGTGACGCCCACCTTGACCGTCGGCTTGCGCCGGTCAAGGTCCACCGTGAAGGTGTGACGCTGCGGCCCACCGTCGGTCTCCCCCACGCGCAGCCCGTCCACGCGCAGCTCCACCTCGCCCTTGTGTCGCCACGCATCCCCCTGCGAGCGCGCGACGACGGTGACGTTGCCCGCCGAGACGTCATCCCAGCCCGGCTTCCGCACGCGCACCTCGGTGCGATGGTCCACGCGGGGCGCGGCGGAGAAGAGCGCCGTCGCCTTGCCCTGGGAGGACACGCCCACCCCCAGCTGCTTCCAGGGGATGCGCGCGGCGACGTCGTTGGGGATGAAGGGCCGGGCCGCGACCAGGTCCGGGGTCTCGAAGGCGAGCGTGTACGCCACGTCATCCGCGCCCTTGGTGGCGTCCAGCGTCGCGTGCATCGCGCCGACGTCCAGCACCAGCCGGCCACGGGCCCGGGTCAGGCGCGGCTCGTCCACGTGGGGGACCACCTGCGACGCATCGAGCTTCACGTGCACGGGGCCCTTGAGCACCTCCAGCCCCTCCGCCGTGACGACCTCGAGCGCGCCCACGGGGAGGTCCGCGCGCAGCGAGAAGGGCGGCCTGCCCGCGAGCGGCGCCTGGAGCTGGAAGCCCAACCGCTGGGCCTTCGCGCGCAAGCCCGGGACGTTCACGTCCACGGCCTCCACCAGACCGGACAGCGCCACGTCCCCGGCCACCTGGAGCGGCGAGGACGGCTCGGGCCTCAGCTGCTGTCCCTTCAGCTCCCCCTGCGCCTTCGGCACGCGCACCGTGGCGGGCCCGTCGACCTCCAGCTTCTGGAGCGCGAACGTCAGCAGCGCGGACACCCCCTGCCGCGCATCCGGCGTGGCCGCCAGCGACACACGTCCATCACCCAGCGCCACCGTGAGCCCGTCCTGGGCCAGCCGCAGCGACGCGAGCTCGATGTCCAGCCCGAGCTTGCCCTCGGCCCCCAGCAGCGGAATCGCGCCCAGGGTGACGTCTCGCGCGTCGAGGCGCACCTCGCCGCGCTCGAGCGTGAACGGGCGCCAGTCCCCCGGCAGCACCCGCAGCAGCTTCGCGAGGTCCACGTCCGCCAGGGCGCGCGTCATGACAGGCGCCACGCTCGAGTCATCCGGCAACACCAGCTCGGCCTGGAGTTCGGCGCTGTCCGTCAGTCCCGTGCGCTCCAGCTCCAGGAGCGTGCGGCGCGCCCCCGCGTCGAACCGCGCGGACACCGCGCCATGCAGCAACGAGCGCACCGAGAACCGAGGGTCGAAGGTCTGTCGCGCGACGTCCAGGTCCACCCGCGCACGAGCGGCCGTGGCCCCCGCCTCCACCGCGAGCGCGAGCGCCAGCTCCGCGCGCGCCGGAGGAGCCAGGGTGCCTTCGCGACTCAGCTCCAGCGGCAACGGGGCGCCCGTCTGGCCCAGGTTCGCGAAGAGCTTCCAGGCGCCGTCCCGCTCTTTCACCTCGGCGCCCAGTCCGAGCCCGCGCACGGACCAACGGTCGACCACCACGCCATCCTGGACTCGGAGCCAGGCCAGCGACACGCCCGACACGTCCACGCGCGCGACGGGGGGCGCGGACGCGAGCAGCGAGGCGAGCTGTCGGGAGAGCCCGAGCGAGGGCTCCTCGGGGACGGGCCCGGGCGCGGGAGGTCCCGTCAGCTCCGAGAGGGACGTGGGCCCCGCGTCGTCGGCCACCAGGGCCACCGTCACCTCGCGCGCCGCCACGTGTTCGATGAGCGTGCCGCCGCTCATGAGCGAGCCGGGCGACCACTTCGCCTCCAACGTCCCCACGCGCAGCAGCTCGGGCGCGACGCGCTGGAAGGCAGCGGGCGTGCGCACCACCAGGCCCTCCAACCGCAGGCCCGACAGCAGCGACACCTGGGTGGTCTGGTAGTCCACCTGGATGCCCGTGGCCGACTCCACCTGCGAGACGACGTGCGACTTCAGCCAGGGACGGTCGAGGTTGTGCACGACGACCAGCGCCACGATGAGCACCAGCGCGACGGGCGCGACGAGACTCAGCAGGACGCCCGCGAGGAGTCGAGCCCACCGCCGGCGCGGTCGTTCAGCTCTTGGGGTTTCCATGTGGCTCGGTTGACGCGCGCGGCCATCATCGTCGGGAGGGTGGGTGAAGTCGAGGACCGGATGCGGGCAGGCGGGCGGGCGCCGGGAGGGCCGCGAACGGGCTTCGCCAGACGCGCTCGCACGGGGGCTTCACTCCATGGACAGCGTTCACCGTAAAGCGGGAGAACGCCGACGACGCCAGCCCTCGGCCAGCGCCAGCCCCACGAGCGTCACGCCCCACAACAGCAACCCCGGCAGGACTCCGGGGGCCCGATAGCGCAGCACCACCTGGTGACGCCCCGAGGGCACCGCGACGGCCCGCACGGCCACGTTCGCGGGGAGCACCCGAGTGGGCACACCGTCCACGCTCGCCGTCCATCCGGCCTGGAACGCATCGTTGACGATGAGCACCGCGTCCTCGGATGACTCGACCGACACCACGAGGTGCTCGGGGGTGTCGCGCTCGATGAGGACCCGCCCTGTCAGCGGCGCCTCGCTCGAGGCGGGGAGCGGCTCCACGCCACACTCCACCGCGGCCCAGGTACCTTGACGGAAGGCCTCCGTGCCCAGGAGCCCGAGCGCGGCCTTCTCGTCCGACACACATCGAGGCCTCGCGACGAAGAGTCGCGGGAGGGCGTCGGCATGCTCGACGAGGACCAGCTCGAACACCTCGTCGCGTGCGAACACCCTTCCCGGCTTGGGCTCCAGCCCCGCGTAGGACGCGGACGTATACACACTGAACCGCACGCCATAGAGCGGCTCCAGCTGGGTGAAGCGCGCGGGCGCGTCGAGCTGCAGCCCCTTCACGCGAGAGCTCACCGCGGGCAGATACGCCCCCGCCGCGCCGATGTTCCACAGCGCGGGGGTGTCCGGCATCAACGAAGCGCGCGACATCAACGCCACGCTGTCCTGGAACTCGAAGCCCTCGAATTGGGGCAACTGGAAGCGCTGGAGGCGAGAGGAGACGCGGGGCGCGGAGTCTCCCGTCCGCGCGGCGTGCTCGCGCACGGCCTCGACGAGCGTGGGGGGACTGTCCAGCAGCTCCTCCGAGCCGAGGATGTAGAGCGGCTCGTTCAGCGTGAAGGCCGCGCCCAGCTGCAGCGCCATCAACACCCCGGCCCGAGGCCACGAGCCCGCGAGCCCGGGCAACACGAGCGCGCAACCCAGCGCGAGGCCCGCCGCGATGAAGCCGGCGTCGCTGAACGCATGCGACAACGTCTCCAATGTCTCCGCGGGCACCTGGGGCCAACGGGCGACGACGAAAGCGGAAGACCACACCGCGCCCCAGCGCTCGGCGAGGGCCACGGCGAGCAACCCCACGGACAGGCCACCCGCCACCCAGGCCGCGCGGCGCGCCCGTGGCTCGGAGGACACCAACGCCTTCCACCCGAAGCCCGCGAGCAGCGAGAGCCCCAACGTCAGGTGCGCGACGAGCTTCTCCGGATAGCGGAACGGCCGCCACAGCGGCAGCACGTCATGCAGCCACCCATAGACGGGCAACGCGGCCCCGAGCGCGAGCAGCAGCACCAGCC
The DNA here is from genome assembly GCF_020037095.1 of Myxococcus sp. XM-1-1-1. NCBI lineage: Bacteria > Pseudomonadati > Myxococcota > Myxococcia > Myxococcales > Myxococcaceae > Myxococcus > Myxococcus sp. XM-1-1-1. Next base: position 228,860 of record NZ_JAIQDH010000011.1, on the reverse strand, counting down.
CCCACACCGCGGCGAACGGCGCCCAGCGCCTCCAGGGGATGAACATCAACCCCGCCACCGCGAGCACCAGCACCGGCACCCCGACGAGCGCCGAGTCCGTCCACAGCGTGGAGAAGCCACCCGTGCTCAAGAGCGGCTTCACGACCTCCTCGGGGACGGCGCGCTCCACTGCGGGGTTGGCGAGGTAGGGCCCCAGGACGAGCTCCGGCAGTCGCCACGGGTCCAGCGACCAGCGCTGTGCGTCCTCGAGCGAGCTGGCGCCAGGGGCCCCGTGCGCGAACACCGCCATGCCCGCGAACAGCTGCGGCGCGGCCAGCCCCGCGCCCATCGCCACGAGCCCCAGCGCGCGGAGCACGCGAGTCCGCAAGGCGCCCCGGCCCGTCACCGCGAGCAGCAACACGAAGGCGTTCGCGAAGGCATAGCTCCACGTGTCACCGGCCAGCAGCACGCTGGCGACACCAAAGGCGGCCACGGCGGCGCGAGCGGGGGTGGCGACGCGCAGGAAACGCTCGGCGGCCCAGAGCGCCGCGGGCAGGGAGGCCGCCGCCAGGAGGTACGCCAGGTTGTTGGTGAGCGACACCAGGTGTCCGCTGAAGGCGAAGGCGAGCCCCCCGAAGAACGCTCCGCCCCGTGGCACGTCGTACAGCCGCAGCAGCGCGTAGGTGCCCAGCAGGGCCAGCGGCGGACACGCCAGCACCGTGAGCTTCATCGCCACGCCGGTGGAGAACAGCAGCCCCAGCAACTGCGACGGATGGAAGGGCGCGGACAGCATGATGCCCGCGAACGACTGCCCCAGCCCGTCGAAGGCATACCAGCCGGGGAAGTCCCCTCCGAGGACCCGCTGCGCCCAGTAGCGCCGCAAGGGCGCGTAGACCAGGAGCATGTCCCGCGCGATGAAGACCTGCGCGCTGAAGACGGCCCGGTAGAAGAAGAGACAGGTGAGGGCCAGGGCACCGCCGACGACGGCCCACGCCGGGCGCGGAATCGGGACTCGGACTCCGGCGGCGGGCTCGGGCGAAGCAGGGGGAGGCATCCAGCGCGGGATTGTTCACCCTCCCCCCGCCCGCGTCCAGGGGCGACAACGCCTCACGGACGCGGTGCTACCCCTTCGCGCTCAGTTCTCGCGCTCGGCGTCCACGCCGATGATGCAGGTGCACGTGCGGGTGACGGCGTTGCAGCGTCCGGACAGCGTGCCACCACACTGGGCGTTGGACGTGCAGGAGCGGCCCGGCGTGCAGGTGCCACAGTCCGGGTCCAGCGCGCACAGCTCCGAGCAGCAGTTGTCCCGCGCGCAGCCGCACGGCGCCGGCACGAAGCGACAGCCATAGGGGCTGCCATTGCACCACACCTGCTCGAGCCCGTCCGGGTCGAGCCAACACTGGCGATTGTTTCCGGAGCACGAGGCCGTCACGCCATTGGCGCACTGCAGGCTCACCGTACAGTCACCGGCGCCGAGCGCCGACTCCTGCTGTCCGACGGTCTCCGACGCGGGGGCCTCGTGGAGCTGAGCATCATTCTGCGCGGGCTCACATCCGGTCAGCAGCATCGCGGCGACGACAAGGAATCCAGCCAGACTCTTCATGGGAGGCCTCTCTCGGTTGATGGATGGGATGACGCGCTCGGGGGAGCGCGGCGCGCGAAATATGTCAGACGCCACCGCAAGTGAAGACAGTTCTCACCGTCACGAATCCGCGGCGTGCCTCAATCCCAACCACACTCAGGTGCGGGCCGCCCCATTGAGTCAGGGACGACCGCGCGCCTGGTGTTGCATGGCTGGATTATTCGACGAACGTCGCGAGGTTCTCGAGCGTGGATGACATCCCGACGACGTGGTCCTCCTGCCGGATGCCCTCGGGCACGTCCACACAGCGGATGGAGACCTCGGTGCCGGCGCCGACGGGCGTCAGCGTCCAGGTCATCGTCATCGTCCCCGCGAAGGCGGGGTCCTCCGACTCGAACTCGAACCGCTGGACGACGCGCTGGTCCGGGACGAGCTCCACGAACTGCCCCTCGACGGCGTCCTCGTGCGCCGAGCTCTTGCCTGGAACGGAGTGATGCGCCTCGTCATACGTGAGCGTCAGTCGATAGGCGCCACCGGCGCGTGGCTCGAAGGCCCGCAGGCGCGCCGTCATCCCCTTGGGGGGAAGCCACTTCGTGACGGCCTCCGGGTCCAGCAGCGCTTGATACAGCCTGGCCGGCGGCGCCGCGATGACCCTCAAGGCCGAGTCGACCCTCTTTCCCTGTGTGTTCGTCATCAGTGCCGCAGCTTGGAGCCCTCGCCTGGCCCGGGCAACCCGGCGCGCTCCCGGGCTCGGGGCAGATGACGTCAGCCGTGCACCTTCCGACTGTCGCCCGGAGCCTCCTCGCGCCGCGACAGGCCGTAGTCGCGCAGGACGCTGGCGACCCGCAGCCGATAGTCCAGGAAGACCCCGTCGCGCCCCTGCGCCTGAGCCGCGCGATGGGCCTCGAGTCGACGCCAGGCCTCGACCGCCGCCTCGTCCCTCCAGAACGAGAGCGACAACAGGCGGCTGGAATCCGAGAGGCTCTGGAAGCGCTCGATGGAGATGAAGCCATCGATTTGGGAGAGCAGCGGCCGCAGCCCCGCGGCCAGGTCCAGGTAGGTCTGCCTCCCCGCTTCGCGAAGCTGGACCTCGAAGATGACGGCAATCATCCAACCTCCTCGGGCGCGAGCCGGAGCGCGGGCAGCAGGGGTACTCGGGCATTGAGCAACGGCAGGAAGGGGACGTCCTCGAAGGCGTCGCGATGCCGGGCGAGGTCCGTGGCGAGCAGGACTTCCAGGGCCCCCGCCGCCAGGGACTTCGCGAGGCGCTCACCAGGACAGACATGCGCGCCCCAGCCGAAGGAGAGCCGCGCGGAAGGCTCGCGATGGATGTCGAAGCGGTGGGGCTCGCGGTGCACCCGCGCGTCGCGATTCGCGGCGGCGAGCACCACCAGGACACCCTCCCCCGCCGCGAGCGCGTGGCCTTCGAGGACGGTGTCCTCCGCGAGGTAGCGGCGCGTGTTCTGCACCGGCGGGTCGTATCGCAGCACCTCATCGAGCACCTGGGGCAGCAGCGCCGGTCGGCCGGCCACCTCGGCGAGCAGCGAGGGCTCCCGCATCAGGGCTCGCAGGGTGTTGCCAATCAAGCCGGCCGTCGCGTCATGGGTCTGCACCAGCAGCCCGATGGCGTTGGCGACCACCACGTCGACCAGGCGCTCCGGGTCCACGCTCGCGGCGGCGTCCGCCGAAGCGCCGACCTCCCTCCGCAAGAACGCCAGCGGCCCTCCTTCGCCCCCTCGCGCCGTCTGGGCCTCCAGGGCCGAGCGGACCTCCGCGCGCAGCTGCTCCGCCGCGAGCCCGCCTCGCAGGACCACGGCGTCCCCTGCGCCAGGGACGAGCCCCTTCACCAGCTCCCCCGTCCATTCCGCCACCCCGGACAACGTCCCAGGCGCCAGCCCCAACAGCGCCCCGACGGAATGGACCGGCCACCCGAACACCCACTCCTGGAGCGAGCCCCCGCGCAGCAGTCGTCGCGCGCTGGCACGCACGTCCACGCCGGGCGCGGCCCTCCACCGCTCGATGAGCGCCCCGAGCCCCCGGCGCACCACCCCGTGGAACGGCCCGTCGTTCATCCGGGCCCATTGCCCGAACAGCGCCCCGGAGGCCAGCGCGCCGAACGTCCGTGGCACCGGCTCCGCGCGGGGCCGGACAAGGCAGGCAGGGGACGTCAGCACCGCCCGAACGCTTCGAGCGCTGGAGGCCACCCAGAGTCCGAGGGCCGCGTCCCGATAGAAGGGACGCGTCGCGACGAGCTCGGCATAGAACGGATACGGGTCGGGGTGTGTGGCGGCGGCGACAGGATGCAGCGGCGTCATGGACGTGCTTCTACGCGCCGCCGCGGGGGCCATGTTTCGACGCACACCGAAACGTCGTCGGGCTGAGGCCCTCGCTTCCCTCCAACGAGGTCCGGTTCCCCACGGAAGGGAACCCACCGGGCCTCCATGTCACGGCGCGGGGACCTCGCGCCGCACCCGATGAGAAGACCTCTTCCCTTCTGCTGGGCAAAAGCCCACGGCCCTCGGGGAACAGGCTTGCCCAGCAATCCGCCCGGCGGCGCGAGGTTGCTCCCACCGTGGGGAGGTGACCTCGGTCACCCCACACCAGCACAAGAGCAGGAAGTCCTGGCTCATCCGGTGAAAACAGCCCCCGCTCGCGAGGGCCTTGCTGGTCCCCATTCAAAGCAAGACGAGGCGGGCGATGAAGGCATGGAGCAGGGCGTGGCCGCCCCGCAGGTGGCGCGCCAGCCCCACATCGGCCGGCCGCCACCGTCGTCCCTCTCACGCCGCCAGCGGCACCAGCTTGTGCACCTGCTCCAGCAGGTGGCTGAGCGAGAAGGGCTTCTTGAGGAAGCCCGCCCAGTCGTACTCGGCCGGACGCACCGACGGGTCGATGGCGCTCATGATGAGCACCGGCAGCCCCGCGAACTCCTCGCGCTGCCGGATGGCCCGCAGCGCCTCGAACCCGTTCATCACCGGCATCATCACGTCGATGATGATGAGGTCCGGCCGCACCTCCTCCAGACAGTCCAGCGCCTCACGCCCATTGGCGCACGTCACCACGCGGTAGCCCTCGTCCTCGAGGATGGACTTCACCGCGTCCGCGATGTCCATCTCGTCGTCGACGACCAGCACCGTCTTCATGAGCGCCTCCGAGGCGCGGGCTTGCGCCGGACCTTCGGCTGGGGCCGCTTGCGCGGTTTCGCCTCCTCACCCATGGGCGCCTTGCGCCGCCCGCCCTGCCCGCCCCCCGTCATGATGGCGTGCCCCGTCAGCACCGCCTCCGCGCTCTCGAAGGTGTCCGCCACGGTGATGCCCTTGTCCGTGATGGAGAACTCCCGGATGCCGCTGTCGTACTGGCTCTCCCGCATCTTCATGATGGAGATCAACCGGTACAGCTGCGAGCGCAGCTCCACGTAGCGCAGCAGGATGACGTTCTCCACGTACGCGGTGGCGTCCGGCTGGGGCGCCTCGACGCCCGGGGAGAACAGGGCCGTCTCGTCCGAGTAGAGCGTGGTGACGTCCAGCATCCGCAGTTGGTGGGACAGCGCGGAGAAGAAGCGGCTCATCCGCTCCGGATAGACGGCCGCCGAGCGGAAGCCCGCGACGCTGTCCACGAAGAGCCGCAGGCGCTTCACGTTCCGCTCGTGGATGCGCTCCAGGAGCCGCTCCGCGAGCGCGTCCATGTTGTGCTCCAGGGGCGGCTGCCACTGGATTTCGATGAGGCCCGCGTCCACGTACTTGCGCAAGTCCCCCATGCCCACGCCCTCGGCCTTTTCGATGAGCCGCTGGGACGTCTCATAGAAGCCGAAGTACACCCCGGGCTGCCCCTGGCGCGCGCCCTCCAGCAGGAAGCGCAACCCCAACAGCGTCTTGCCCGTGCCCGGCGCCCCCAACAGCAACGTGGTGGAGCCCGACAGGAGCCCCCCGTGGAGCGACTCGTCCAGCCGCGGCACGCCGAAGCCCATCCGGACGCGCTCCTCCTCCACCTTCTCCACCGGGTCGGCGAACTGCACCTCCGTGCGCGGGTGCACGATGACGCCCCGGTCGGAGATCTCCAGCTCGTGCTTGCCCAGGAGCGAGTCGCTGCCCCGGAACTTCAGCGTCACCAGCTCCCGCACGGCCCGGGGCCCCGACAGCCAGAGCGACAGCGCGAAGATGCCGTCCACCGCCGTGGTCTCCGGCAGCAGCTCCGTGGGGCCATGCGGCGACAGCAGCAGCGTGGTGCAGCCCAGGATGCCGATGAAGGTCTGCAGCTCCTGCAGGAAGCGCTTGTACGTCAAATCGCCGCGCGCCAGGTCCTTCGCCACGTCCATGCCGTCCAGGATGAGCAGCGTCGCCTGGTGCTGACGCGCCGCGCGCCGCACCAGCTCCAACAGCCCCTTGAGCCCCTCGGACTCCAGCTGCCGGTAGCCGCTGATGTAGTGCAGCTTCTCCGGGATGACGCTCGCGTCGAAGAAGGACATCCCCTCCAGGTTCGCGAGCATGCGGGCATGGGACTCCGTGAGCAGCGTCACGTAGAGCGCCTTGCCGCCGTGCTTGACGTGCCAGAAGGCAATCTGGTGCGCCAGCACCGTCTTGCCCGAGCCCGGGGGGCCCAGCACCGCGTACGAGGCGCCCTTGATGAGCCCACCCTTGGTGATGAAGTCGAGCCGGGGCACCCCCGTCTCCAGCCGAGGATGAAGCGTCTTCTTCGCGCCGGCACCACCTTCAGAGGACACGACACGCCTTCCTTTCAATCCATCAGTAGGCCGCCGTCCGATGACGGGGCAGTGTCACATGGAACGTCGCCCCCTGGCCCGGCTCGCTCTCGACGGTGAGCGTGCCCCCATGGGCGACGACGATCTCCCTCGCGATGAACAGGCCCAGGCCCAGGCCGTCCGCGCGGCCCGTGCTCGACGCGCGCTCGAAGCGGTTGAAGATGCGCGACTGGTCCTGCTTCGCGATGCCGATGCCCTGGTCCGTCACGCTCAGCCACAGCGCGTCCGGGTGCTCCTCCACCGTGAGCCAGATGGGCTTGCCATCCCCATAACGGAAGGCATTCGCGAGCAGGTTGCTGATGACCTGCTCCAGCCGGAGCCGGTCTCCCATGAGCAGCGCGGGCCCCAGGGGGAGCGCCAGGGACAGCTCGGTGCCCGCCGCGCGGGCCGACATCGCCAGCCGCCCGGCCACCTCGCGCGCGGCCTCGGCCAGGTCGAACACCTCGATGTCCAGCCGCAGCTTGCGGCTGCCCACCCGCGACACGTCCAGCAGCGTGTCCAACAGCTGCTGCAGTCGCACCAGCTGCCGCAGCGCGGGCGTGGTGCTCGCCTCCACGGTGCGCCGCGCCACCGCGTCACCGGGAACCCGGGTGAGGTGGTGGACCAGCCGCTCCAGGTTGAGCCGGAGCGCCGTCAGCGGCGTGCGCAGCTCGTGCGCCGCGATGGACAGGAACTCGTCGCGCGCGTGCACCGCCGCCTGGGCGCGGGACTGCAGGCGCAGGAGCGCCTCCACGTTCGCGAGCAGCTCGTCATCCCCCAGGGGGGTGGTCCAGTAGGCATCCGCTCCCTGAGCCAGCCCGCGCAGCCGGTCCTCGCGGCTGACGGAGACGGCGGACAGGTGTGCAATCAGCAGGTCGCGCGTCTCCTCGCGCGCCCGCAGGCGCCGGCAGACCTCGTACCCGTCGACGTCCGGCAGGTGGACATCCAGCAACACCATGTCCGGACGGCCGCCCGCCAGCCGCAGCGCCTCCGTTCCGCTGGTCGCCTCCACCACGTGGTAGCCGGCCACCGTGAGGATGCGGCTGGTGAGGTAGAGGACCGCGGGCGTGTCATTGACGTTGAGGATGGTGGCGCGCGCGCGGTCCTCCTCCTTCGCTCGTCCTGGGGATTCGGCCCGGGGCTCCATTCCTGGAAGATGGTGTCCGCACCACCCGAACGAAAAGCCCCGACGCACGCCGTGAGTTCAGGAAGACTGTGCGCTGGCTGACATTGGAGCCGCGCCCCAGAAGCCTGATTGATGGGGGCGGCGAGGCGGCCACAGCCGGGCCTCCACCTTGACGATGGGCGCCGTCGCCACGTCCAGGGTGTTGTCCCCCCCGCGCCTGGAGTCCCCAGGACACGCGCGCTGGTGTGGAGCGTCAGTCCTGACACGGGTGTGACGGTTCCAGTCGATGAGGTTGAAGGACACGCTCGGGACACGCCCGCTTCGACGACCGTCCCGAGGCCTCTCGCCATTTCAGCGCAGCGCGGACGGTGTCCGCGAAGGACTGGGGGCTCAGGCCGTGCGGACCCTGGTACTTCTACGGCGTGGCGTCCGGAGCGAACTCACCGGGGACCTTCAGCACGAAGCCCAGGTGGCGCGCGGTGAAGTACGCGGCATCCGTGGCGCCATCGGCCGAGTCCTGGGCGAGCAGGTGGAAGCCGGAGTCCACCAGCGCCTCCCGCTTCGCGGTCGGAAGCAGGTGCACTCGGTCGCCGATGTTGAAGACGGAACGGTAGACCTGGGACCTCCGCCACGTGCCGGACGAGCCCGGCTCCGCGCGCTTCACCACCCGCAGCGCCAGGGAGACGAGTCTCGACACATCTCCCCGGAGCAGCAGGCAGTGCGCCGCCTGCTCACGCGTCGCGCCCTCGGCGTCCGCGTCCCGCACCTTGGTCACCACCGCCTCGGCCCGGGGGCTCCACGTGGACTCGGCGCAGACGTCCGTCAGCAGGAAGGACACCGTGCGCGAGTCCTTCGCGGAGGACAGCAGCTTCACGAGCACCTCGGCCCGCGCGTCGCCTCTCGCGAGCTGGCTGGTCCAGAGGCCGTGGGCGGCGCAGAAGGCCTTGCTCCGGGGCGAGCGCGCCCCCGCGAGCAGCGACTCACAAGGTGCAGGCGAGACACCGGGCCCCTCCACCAGCGTCGGCAGCAGCACGGGCGCGATGTCCGCGAGTGGCGCGCTCGCCAGGCCCTGTCGCAGCGCCTCCCGCTCGTCGTCGGAGACCTCGAGCGAGACCAGCCGCTTCGCGTCGTCCACGGGGCCCGCCGCGCCGACAGCGGCGATGAGCACGGCCAGCAACATCAAGGTGAGCCCGCGCGACATGGGCTCCTCCGGCAATGCCTCCCACCGCGGGAGGGGTCGGAAACACTCTACTCCTCGCGAGGTATGTGAATGAAAACAAGGCTTCGGTAGAGCCTGGGCGATGCACTCCTTCCTGCGTGTCTCGCTGTTGCTGGCCGTCCTCCTCATGGGCTGTGGGCGGCTGCTCGGCCTGGACTGTGACGATACGAATTGCAGTGACTACCCCACCCGGATGGCCGCGCAGTTGGATTACGAGGCCGACCCGGAGTGCCGCGCGGACCTGGACGCGGACCATGATGGCGTGGCGTGCGAGGAGGACACCGGCGACGAGGTCCATTGCTCGTCGGCGTCGGGCTGCGAGTGCTCGGGCAAGAACCGGGACGCTTGTTTCGCGGACGCCTCGTGCTGCCTCTGGGTCGTGGGCCAGGGGTGTGGCTGTCGGTAGGCCTTGTGACAGCCGCCATGTCGTGAGGCGCTCGCGCCCGGACTATGCTCGGGGACCATGAGCGCTCCTGCCGCGAATGAGGCCAAGGCGTCGTCGGGTGGAAGCTATTCGCGGCGGGTGGGGCTGTTCTCGGGGGTGATGCTCGTCATCGGCGGCATCATCGGCTCGGGCATCTTCCTCAACCCCGCCATCGTCGCCCAGCGCGTACATACCCCAGGGCTCACCTTGGGGGCATGGCTGCTCGGCGGCGGCGTGGCGCTCATCGGGGCGTTCATCTACGGCGAGCTGGGGCAGCGCATCCCCAAGGCCGGGGGCAGCTACGTCTACCTGCGCGACGCCTTCGGCGAGCTGCCCGCGTTCCTCAACGCGTGGGGCCTGCTGTTGATGATTGCCACGGGCGCCATCGCCGCGGTGGCGGTGACGTTCGCCAACTACACGCTGGCGTGGACGGGGTGGCCGGCGGACTACCGGCTCCCGCTGGCCATCGGCGCCATCGTCCTGTTGTCGGGCATCAACTCCTTCGGGGTGCGGCCGGGGGCGCTCACGCAGAACGTCTTCACGGTGCTCAAGCTGGTGGCGCTCGCGGTGCTCGTGGGCGCGGGGCTCCTGCTGTCGGGGGCGGCGCCAGTGCAGACGGTGGCGCCCGAGCCGCCGGACTCCATCGTGCTGGCGCTGGGCGCGGCGCTGGTGCCGGTGCTCTTCAGCTATGGCGGCTGGCAGCAGACCAACTTCGTGGCGGAGGAGCTGGTGGACCCGGAGCGCAACCTGCCTCGCGCGCTGCTGCTGGGGGTCATCGGCGTGGTGGGGGTGTACCTGCTCGCGAACCTCACCTACCTGCGCACGCTCGGTGCCGGGGGACTGGCGGCGAGCACGGCGCCTGCGGCGGACGCGCTGGGGCACCTCCTGGGCCCGGCGGGCCGCACGTTCATCACGGCGGGCGTGGCGCTCTCCACCTTCGGCTTCCTCAACCTGGTCATCCTGGTGTCGCCGCGCGTGTACCAGGCGATGGCGGCGGACGGGTTGTTCTTCCCGTGGATGGCCAGGTTGCATCCGCGCCACCACACGCCGGCGGCGGCCATCATCTTCCAGGCCGCGTGGGCCATCCTGCTGACGGGCACGGGGACCTACGGCGAGCTGCTCGACTACGTGGTGTTCGCGGACTGGCTCGTCTTCGGCGCCACGGCGGCCACGCTCTTCGTCTACCGCGCCCGGGAGAAGCGGGGACTGGCGCCCCGCGTGTCCTACCGGGTGCCCGGCTATCCCCTCACGCCGCTGCTCTTCATCGCGGCGGCGCTCTACGTCGTGGTGGGCTCCACCGCGTCCAATCCCCTCAACGCGCTCAAGGGCACCCTCCTGCTCGGCGCGGGTGTCCCCGTCTTCCTGTACTGGCGCCGACGCAGGGAAGGACAAGCGAAGGCGCCAGCCTCCCAGGCCAGCGTGGTGGGCGGGCCCTGAGCCCACGGGCCGCCGTGCTACTGCGGCGGCATCTGCCCCGGCTCCATGAAGGCCAGCTCCCAGTGGTGGCCGTCCGGGTCGTAGAAGCTACCGCCGTACATGAAGCCCAAATCCATGGCGTCCGCGGCCTTCGAGCCTCCGGACGACAAGGCAATCTTCACCATCTCGTCGACCTCGGCGCGGCTGTTGGCGGACAGCGCATACGTCCCCGCCGTGCTCTGCGTCGCGTCGTGCAGCGGCTTCTTGATGAACTCCTTGAAGCGCGCATCCGTCAGCAACATCACGTACGCGTCCTCGCCCACCACCATGCAGGTGGCGCTGTCGTCGGTGAAGTCCTTGTTGAACTCGAAGCCCAGCTTCGTGAAGAAATCGACCGAGCGCTTCAGGTCCGCGACGGGCAGGTTGAGGAACAGCTTGCGGGGACGGCTGGGCTTCATGGGTGTCTCCAGGGGTGGGATGAGGTTTCTACCCCTCTGACTGCCGACCCGGCCGGAAATCATCGGTCTATTTTCCCGGAGGATTTCGCCCCGTCAGCCACTCAAAGAGCCGTGTGCGCTGCCGGCCCCTCAGGCTCGTCATCACCGCGCGCTGCTCGAAGTGCCACTCCGTCCTCAACCGCTCCGCGGCCCGGGCCATCCACTCGGGGATGCGCGTGGGCTCGCAGGCCCCCAGCCCCAGCGTGTCGTTCTGGAGCCCCGTGCCATCCAGGTCGTAGACCGGGACATTCCCCCCCGGCTCCCCGTCCGAGTCCCAGGAGGACATGGAGAAGCTGAGCCAGTCCGGAGCCCGGCTGTCGACCGACAGGTGACAGTGGTGACGATAGGTCATCGAGCGCTCGTCCCCCTCCTCCCCGCCCGTCGCGTACAGCTTGAACCAGAAGACGCCCGGCTCGCCGAAGCCCAGCGCCCGCGCCAGCTCCAGCGCCGGCGAGCGCGCGCGGCGCGCCTGGAGCACCGCCTCCATCCGCTCGAACAGGGCCTCCAACGCCGGCGTGGAGCGCGCGTGCGTCCGCAGGTCCTCCAGCCGGTCCAGCTCCCACCCCTGGCGCTGCACCGCCCGCTCGACATGGGGGATGAGCGCGTCGAGCGAGGCCTCGGACGCGTCGATGGTCAACACCGCCAGCATGTCCCGGGACACCTCCTCGCTGGCCACGACCACCGTCTGGAGGGACTGGAGCAACACCGGGTTCGCCGCCAGCCCCTGGAGCTTCGCCTTGCGCTGCCTCGAACCCCAGCCATACGTCACGTCCAAATCCAACAACCCCTGGAGCGCCATCCGCCACGACTCGCGCAGGGCTTCATCCGAGCCCTCCAGGTCCACGCTCTCGCGCAGGAAGAACACCCCCGGACGCAGGTCGTCCGCGAGCCGCTCCAGCACCGCGCGGATGACCGGCGCGGGCAATTGCTGACAGTGACGCCCGAAGGCCCAGAGGGACGAGCGGTCCTCTGGGAGCAGGTGCAGCGCCGCCCCCGCGGCGAGCGCCGGGTCCACGTCCTCCTGAAGCTTCTTGAGCGCCTGGGTGAGGCGCTCCCAGTCCGGTTTCGGCTCTCCCAACAACGCGGAGAGGTCCTCCGGGGCACGTCGTCGACTCATGCCCCCCGTCTACCAGACCGCCCCCCGGAAGCACATGCACACCCCGGACGGGTTCCGACGCGCGAAGCACACACGAGGTTCCAGCCGCCACCGCATTTCCTGTTCCGCCATTGCATCTGTATCCGGATAGACCCTTCCGCAATGACAGCCGTTGAAGGAGCCCGACACGACGACGGTGTCGGACTGGCGGGATGCCCTCGCCAGCCCATTCAGCCAGGAGCGACGCATTGAAGCAGCGCAACAACATCATGAAGAGGCTGCTCGTGGCGGGAGCGGTGAGCCTGTTCACCGCCTGCGCCGGTGAGCCGGGCGACGCGCCCACGCAGGTCATCCCCTCACGCACGGACAACACGCTGGCGCTGCTCATCGAGCGGGAAGGCGGACAGGGAGGCTTCGTCGAGGGCGCGGCCGAGCGCTTCAAGGTCTCCGCCTCCGGAGAGGTCTTCAGGTCGGTGAGCTGGAGCGCCACCTCCGGCGTCCTCGAGCCGGACTCGGAGCGGGTGACCTGGAAGCTGCCGCCCAAGGGCGTCGCCACCCTGTCCGTCTCGGTGGAGACGCAGTCGGGGAAGAAGGCCCAGGGCGAGTTCCACTTCAACGTGGAGTCCACCACGGACACGCTCCTCAACACCGTCATCGACCCGAGCCCGGACGTGACGGGCGGCTTCTGCGAGCTGACGTTCGACACCGCCGGCCGGGGCCACATCGTCTACTTCAACGACACCCACCGCTCGCTCTGGTATGGCCTCTGGGACGGTACGTCGTGGACGACGGAGCAGATCGACGGCGCGGGCTTCAACAACGAGGGGAAGTTCACCTTCAAGCCCGTCATCGCCGTCGAGCCCGCCACCGGCACGCCGCACATCGCCTACCTCAAGGGCAACGGGGAGCAGGGACGAGGGGAGCTCATGCGCGTCGCGTATGCCACCCGCTTCGGCGGCACCTGGGTGCGCGAGGTGGTGGACGTGGCGGAGCGCACCAACGCCGTCAACCTGTCCGTCACGCTCAACCCCACCCAGGGCCACCAGCCCGTCATCGCCTACGGCGACAGCTCGTCGGGCGCGCGCATCACCGCCCGCACCGGCACCAACACGTGGAGCACGCCCCTGTTCCTCCAGGGCGCCATGACGAGCGAGGCCCTCTTCGACGCGGCGGGCACGCTCTACTTCACCAACCGGAACCTGCTGACCGCCGTCAAGGGCACCGTCGTGGAGACCTTCTCCCTGAACGGGCTCTCCTCCATCACCAGCTGGTCTTCCCTGGCGCTGACGCCGGACCAGCACCTGCTGGTGCTCGCCAACGGGACACCCACCGGCGCCTGGGGCAGCCTCTTCGACGTGACGCTCGGCACGCCCCTGTCCACCAGCACCGCGCGCACGTCCCAGGGGGACTACAACGCCGGCTCCAATGACCTGGCGTACAGCGCGGGCAAGCCCGTCATCGCCCAGCGCCATGGGACGACGCTGGAGCTCATCACCCCGGACGCCCGCGGCTTCTGGACATACACCCAGCTGGGCACCATCCAGGACGGCACGCGGCCCAGCATCGCCATCCGCCCCACGGATGGAACGCCGCATGTCTGTTTTCAGCGCAATGGCAAGGTGACCTTCCTGTAGCACCGGGTCTCGCGGACTCCAGTCCTCTCATCGGATTGGAGTCCGCGAATGCATCCTCAAACTTGCAAGGGCATGGGCCGTCCGGGCGAGACTGCCGCGCGACACCAACGGAGACATCCATGGGACTCGCGGAGCGCAAGGCGGCGAAGTCGTTCGAGGAGACGCAGTTTCCCCAGCTCGAGAAGCAGCTGGCCGAGGTCGCCGGCTTCAAGGTGCCGGTGAAGGTCGACTGGGCCAGCCTCTGCGCCGACGGCTACGCGGACATCTACGAGGAGGCGTGGACGAAGGTGTACTTCACGCCGCTCTTCCAGGCGCTCGAATCGCTGACGGAGGACGAGCTGGGCCGTGAGTTCGTCCAGGGCTCGCTCAAGCGCCTGGTCATCCAGAACGTCGCGGGCAACGTCTCCGGCTCCAGCTTCGCCTCGTTCGTCGACGGCGTGCTCACCCTGGACCACGAGCCCTGCACCAACCTGGACGACATCCATGACCGCCGAGAGGGCATCCAGCGCGCCCTGCAGTCCGAGCCGGAGCTGTCGCGCCCGGACGACCCGCTGGCGGCCTTCCTGGACATGAAGCCCCGGGGACTGGAGACGACGCTCCAGGCGCTCCTGCGCATCGCCAGCCGTCGACAGGCGGGCATCCCCCTGCTCCCCCCGCGCGTGACGGTGTCGCTGCACAGCGGCACGTACTTCACGGGCACCGTCCGGGACATCCTCGAGGACTCGCGCGAGGGCCGCTCCCTGCTCTTGCAGGAGGAGCGGGACCGCGAAGCCAACGCGGTCATCGTCAACGTGAACCACATCGAGTGCGTCAGCGTGCTGGACGCGGGCTACCTGGGCTTCATCCGCGTCGACGACGCCCCCATCCCCTCCCCGCTCCAGCTGCGCCGCCAGCTGCACAAGGACAGCGAGAAGCTGGGCGCCCTCCTGGAGCGCCCCGTCCCCCTCGCGCTCACCCCGGGCTCGAGCGCCACCAGCGCCGAGGCCCTGCGCGCGCTCGCGTTCCTGGCCACCCGGGTCCTCGAGGCGCTGGGCACACTCGCCCGCGACGGAGAGGCCCGCCGCGCGCTGCACGAGAAGGTCCAGCGCATCCACCTGCGCGCGGACACCACCGCCGGCGTGTCGCTCTCCAACGGCACCCTGGAGTTCGTCACCCCCCTGAAGCCCGCGGGCTGGCGCACCAGCGCCGAGCTCCAGCAGGAGCTGCCGCCCATCCTCTGAGCGAAGCAGCCCCCCCGAGCGCGCGCCTCCTCCCAGCGAGGGCGCGTGCCGGGGCCTCAGTCCGGACGCGAGGTCCGCCTCCCCCACGGCTCGTCCCCGCCGATGGGCACCTCCGTGTCATCCACGCTCAGCACCGTGGTGCGCGGCGCGCCGCACAAGCGCAGCTGCTGCTTCAGGAAGCCGAGCGCCTCCGGGACGCGCTCCTTCGGCACCGACACGTCGACGATGGCCACGCCGCCCCCGGCGCTCGCGCCCGTCACCGTCCCCAACCCCACCGCCGCCAGCGCCTCCCGCAAGCGCGCCGCGATGCCCTCATGGCCTCCCAGCGACACCTTCGCCAGGTCCTGGGAGTTGAGCATCACCTCGATGACCTGCAGTTCCATGGCGGCAACGGACGTGGAAGGTCCTACGGAAGCAGGGAAGCTCCCGCGCCCATGGTAGCCACGATAGGGCGCCCGGACCGCCGATATTCACCGACAGTCCCATACAATTCCCCTCCTGGAATTTCCTTCCGACTCAAACCAACGCCATGGCGCACCCCGCCAGCGGCCGCCCGTGAGAGCGGGTTCTCCTCTCGGGAGGCCCCCGAAGCCCGGCCGACCCACCATCCCCCCGGCCCCACCCCACTCCCCCCGGGGGCGGCCCCACCCCCTTATCCGCTCAGAGGAGGCTCCCAGCGCGTACGGAAATCCCGTATAGGCCCTGCACACCAACTGTGCGGCAACGAGCGACCCAGCGGGGGCGAGACGTCAATCCCCGGGACTGCTCTGGAGAGAATGGATGGAGTTGTCGAGTCTCGAGTCGAGTTTCTGGGCAGTCGCACCAAGCGTCGTCGGCGCCGTGGGCTTGCTCTTCGCTGCGTTCTTCTACTTCCGCGTCAAGTCCCTGCCGGACGGCGACGCGACGATGAACCGCATCGCGGGCTACATCCGTGAAGGCGCGATGGCGTTCCTCGTGCGCGAGTACAAGGTGCTCGCCATCTACTGCGCGGTGCTCGCGGTCCTCATCGGCCTGGCGCTGGGCAAGCTGGCGGCCGTGAGCTTCGCGGTGGGCGCGTTCCTCTCGCTGCTCGCCGGCTACATCGGCATGAAGGCCGCCACGTTCGCCAACGTGCGCACCGCGCAGGCCGCGCGCACGGGCTCCAAGCCGAACGCGCTGCTGGTCGCGCTGGACGGCGGCGCGGTGATGGGCCTGGCGGTGGCGGGCCTGGGCCTGGTGGGCATGGGCGGCATCTACTACGCCTTCCAGGGTCACCCGGAGCTGTCCCCCATCCTCCACTCGTTCGCCGTGGGCGCCAGCTCCATCGCGCTGTTCGCGCGCGTGGGCGGCGGCATCTACACCAAGGCGGCCGACGTCGGCTCCGACATCGCCGGCAAGGTCATCGAGAACATCCCCGAGGACGACCCGCGCAACCCCGGCGTCATCGCCGACAACGTGGGTGACAACGTGGGCGACGTGGCCGGCATGGGCGCGGACATCTACGAGTCCATGGTCGCCGCCATCGTCGCCGCCATGGCCATCGCCCTGACGGCCAACGCCACGGAGCTGTCGCGGCTGGCCGTCGAGGGCACGTCCGCGAGCACGGCGAAGGTCGCCGGCGTGGTGCTGCCGCTGGTGCTCTCCGCGGTGGGCCTCGTCGTCAGCGTGCTGAGCATCTTCATCGCGCGCGCTCTCAAGGCCATGAACCCCGCGCAGGTGCTGCGCAGCGCGCTCATCATGCCGCCGGTCATCCTGGTGGGCCTGTCGTTCGTCATGATGAACGTGTTCGGCCTGTCCCAGAACATCACCGTGGCCCTGGCCGCGGGCGCGTTCGGCGGCGCCATCATCGGCCTGGTCACCGACTACTACACCTCCGCCCGGCCGGTGCAGCGCATCGCCGAGGCCTCCATCACCGGCGCCGGCACCAACCTCATCCGCGGCCTCGCGGTGGGCATGGAGAGCGTGGGCATCTCCATGGCGACCATCGCCCTGGTGGCCTACATCGCCGACCAGGCGCTGGGCCTGTACGGCATCGCCCTGTCCGCGGTGGGCATGCTCGGCGGCACCGCCGTCGTGATGACGGTGGACGCGTACGGCCCCATCTCCGACAACGCCGGCGGCATCTCCGAGATGTCCGGCCTGGGCCCCGAGGTCCGCGCCATCACCGACGAGCTGGACGCGGTGGGCAACACCACGGCGGCCATCGGCAAGGGCTTCGCCATCGGCTCGGCGACGCTGACGGTCATCGCGCTGTTCTCCGCCTTCAACCTGGAGGTCAACCACACGCGCGTCGCCGCCGGCCTGCCGGAGATGAGCCTGCTGCTCACCAACCCCAACGTCATCGTGGGCATGCTGCTGGGCTCCATCCTCCCGTTCCTCGTCGGCGCGTCGACGATGCTCGCGGTGGGCCGCGCCGCCGGCGCCATCGTCGAGGAGATTGGCCGTCAGTTCCGTGAGATTCCGGGCCTGATGGAGCTCAAGGCGGACCCCGACCCGAAGAAGATCGTCGACATCGCGACCAAGAGCGCCCTGCGCGAGATGATCTTCCCGGGCCTCATCGCCGTCGTCGCCCCGCCCGTGGTGGGCTACCTGCTCGGGCCCCAGGCGCTCGCGGGCCTCTTGGCCGGCGCGCTCGTGGTCGGCGCCACCATGGCGCTCTACATGGCCAACGCCGGCGGCGCGTGGGACAACGCCAAGAAGTACATCGAGAAGGGCAAGCTGCCGGGCCACGCGAAGGGCTCGCACGTCCACAAGGCCGCCGTCGTCGGCGACATGGTGGGCGACCCGTTCAAGGACACCTCCGGCCCGGGCGTCGCCATCCTCATCAAGGTGATGAGCGTCGTCTCGCTGCTGGTCGCCTCGCTCATCGCGCTGCGTTAGTCCCCGAAGCAAGCGGCACGGGCGCCCCGACTCACCGGGGCGCCACGCCGACAGGCAGTGCCCCATCCCCTCGGGAAGCCCGTAGGGGGTGGGGTCCTCCCCCCAGTCCATTGGAAGCGCTCGCGCCCGTCGATGACGCGCGACGCCGGCCGGGACTCGGGATTCAGGCTGTGGGCCAGCCGACACTCCGACAGGCATTGGCGCCGGGCGCGGTTTGGGGGCGCCGAGCACACGCATGCTAGGCTTTGC
Organism: Myxococcus sp. XM-1-1-1; assembly: GCF_020037095.1. Lineage (NCBI taxonomy): Bacteria > Pseudomonadati > Myxococcota > Myxococcia > Myxococcales > Myxococcaceae > Myxococcus > Myxococcus sp. XM-1-1-1. Next base: position 210,824 of record NZ_JAIQDH010000011.1, on the reverse strand, counting down.
CGTGTTCCGCCTGTGCTGACACAGAGGTGTCCCATGGTCCTGGAGCTCTCCCAGCAGCAGATGAACCTCCTCAATGCCAATCTGGCGGAGAGCATCGAGGAGCTGCACGACGAGGTCCTCCACACCGACGAGCGGGAGATGCGCCAGGAGCTGAAGGCGAAGCTCCAACAGCTGCAGGCCCTCAAGCGACAGGTGGCGGCCCAGCTCCAGGGACACCAGCCCACGCTCTGAGCGGGAAGCCCCCGGGCGGCACGTGACAGCCCAGGCCCGCGACGCGGTGGACGCCCCCGCAACGACAGGCTAGGAACTGTCATCCTATGAACTCAGGAACAAGCCGCCTTGTCGGGTGGATGGGGCTGTACGCCGTGCTCGTGCTCCTCGGATGCACGAAGACGCCAGACGCGCCTTCCACCACGGAGAGCCGCGCTCAGGCGGTGACGACGCCGGTGACGGCCTCCGAGGCCGTGGCCATCACCAGCCAGGGCATCACCCAGAACGGCGCGGCGCACCGCAACGAGGCGCTGCTGGGGGTGTTCCAGACGGAGGACTACGAAGTCCAGACGCTGCTGCGCTTCCCCCAGCTGGGGATTCCGAGCGGCGCGGTGGTGCAGGGCGCGACGCTGCGCGTGGCCGTGGAGACCTACAACGGCGACTTCGAGCTGCGGGGCACCTATGTCCAGGCGCCCTGGAGCGCGACGGCGGCGGGGCTGGGCTGGCAGTTCCGCGACGACGGGCTGGAGTGGGAGCGGCTGGGCGCCGTCGGCGCGGGGACGGACCAGGTGGCGGGGAAGGCCTTCGTGCTGGATGCGTTCCCCGTCGTGGTGAACGTCATCGACGTGCCGCTCGACGTGGCGGTGGTGCAGTCCTGGGTGGATGACCCGTCGACCAACCAGGGGGTGATGCTGGCGAACACCCGCGTGGGCCGGGTGGCCAAGGTGTTCACGGGCCTCGCGACGCAGCCGGAGCGCAGGCCGGTGCTCACGCTCGAGTACACCCCGCCCGTGCCCCGCACGGACACCACGCCGCCCACCGTCGCCATCACCTCGCCCGCCCCGGGCGCGACGGTGGCCGGAGTCATCAACGTCGTCACGAGCGCGAGCGACAACGTGGGCGTGGCCCACGTGCAGCTGCGCATCGACGGGCGCAACCTGTCGTCGGCGGCGCTGGACACGCGCCTGCTGCGCAACGGCGCCCATGTCCTGACGGCGCACGCGCGCGACGCGGCCGGCAACCTCACCACCTCCGCCTCGGTGCGCATCACCGTCGACAACGTGCTGGTCGACACGGCGCCGCCCCAGGTGCAGGTCACCCTGCCCGCTCCCAACGAGACGGTGAGCGGCCCGTTCACCGTGCGGGCGAGCGCGACGGACGACGTGGGCGTCACCCGGGTGCACGTGCAGCTCGACGGCGTCCAGGTGGGCGAGGCGGACCTGGCCGCGCCGTGGGCCGTGACGCTCGACACGGAGACGCTCCAGCCCTACGGCCCGCGCCAGCTCACCGCCGTGGCGCGTGACGCCGCGGGCAACGTCACCGTCTCCGCGCCCATCTCCATCACCGTGAGCGCGCCGCCGCCGGACACCACACCGCCCCAGGTGCAGATTGTCTCGCCCGCCACGGGCACCACGGTGGGCGGCACCGTGCAGATTCGCGTCGACGCCCACGACAACATCCGCGTCGCCGGCGTGCGGCTGCGCGTGAATGGCCAGGACCAGGGCGCCGAGGACACCAGCTACCCGTACTGGTTCAACCTCTCCACCACGCTGGTGGGTGACGGCACCTTCCCGGTGACGGCGGTGGCGAGGGACCGCGCCGGCAACCTCACCACCTCCGCGCCCATCCAGCTCACCATCGCCAACGGGCCTCCGGTGGTGCTCTCCATCCCGGTGGCGCATCCGCGCGTCTGGTTCAATGCGTCCCGGCTGGCGCGGGCCCAGGCGTACTTCGCCCAGAACCCGTACACGCCCGTGGCGAACGTGCAGGGCCCCGAGCAGGCCATCGACGCCGCCATGCACTCGCTCATCACCGGCGCCGCCGCGTCCTGCCGCTCGGCCATCACCTGGGCGGTGAACACCCAGGTCCCCATCAGCGAGAACACCATCTCCAGCGACCCGGCCCGCTGGTACGGCGAGGCCGTCATCCTCACCTACGACTGGTGCTTCGCCCACCTGCTCCCGGCGGAGCAGACGCTGCTGCTGACGCGGTGGAACTCCGTCATCGCCGCGCTCAATGACAATCCCTGGGGCGGCATCGGCATGGAGGGCAACAACTACTACACGGGCTACTTCCGCAACTCGCTCCTGTGGGCCATCGCCAGCTGGCACGAGAACCAGCCCTACGCCCACCAGCTCCTCCAGTACGCGATGAGCTCGCGCTGGAAGTTCTCGCTCAAGCCCTATCTCGACGGAGCGGCCGCGGGCGGCGCGCCCCACGAGGGCTCCACGTATGGCCGGCGGACGTTCGGCTACATGACGGTGCCGTTCACCACGCTCGGCCTGTATGGCCAGGATTTGTGGGACCAGACCGACTTCTTCAAGGAGTCCGTCTTCTGGTCCATCTACTCCACCACGCCGGGCCCGAGCCGGATGGGACAGTTCCAGCTGTATGAGACCTTCCCGTTCAACGACGACGAGCGCTGGCTGAGCCGGTGGGACCCGAGCAACACCGCGCAGACGTCCTTGGGCAGCTACCTGGCGCCGCTCATCGAGGAGTGGGCGGACCAGCCCATCGCGGGCTACGCCAAGCGCTTCCTGGAGCTCACCGGCCACCCGATTGACGACCGGTGGGTGCGCTACGTCTACAGCGACACGCTGGCGTCGGTGCAGGCGCGGGACCTGTCCACGTTGCCGCTCGACTATCGCGCTGTGGGCCTGGGCCAGGTGTACGCGAAGACGGCGTGGGCGCCCGACGCGACGATGGTGAACCTGCAGTTCGGCATCACCTCCAACGCGGGCCACGCCCACCGCGACTCCGGCAGCTTCCAGCTGTGGCGGGCCGGTGAGTTCCTGGCGCGCGAGACGGTGGGCTATGCCAACCAGATTGTCGGCTACGCGGGCACGGGGGCCGTGGACACCGAGTCGCCGGTGGCGCACAACACCCTGCTCTTCGACGGGCTGGGCACGGTGGGCTACTACCACCACGCGCCGCGGATGCTGCGCCTGGAGTCGTCCACGCACGCCCACTACGCCGTGGTGGACCTCACGGGCGCGTACGACGTGAGCGACGACTGGGCGCACCGCGAGGCGGAGGTCGGCAATCCCTCCGCGGGCCGGGTGGTGCGCGAGGCGCTGTTCGTGCGGCCGCTCGACACGCTCGTCGTGTTCGACCGGATGGAGAGCTCGCAGGGCGACGCCTCGGTGGACAAGACGTTCCTGATCCACTTCCCGTCGAGCCCGGTGCTCACGGGCAACACCTGGTCCGCGACCAGCGGGACGCAGGAGCTGCGCGTGAGCACGCTCGTCCCGGCGAGCCCCACCCGGCGCGTCATCGACGAGCGCGGACCGCTGCGCCCCAATGGCACGTACACCTACCCCGTCGGCCAGTTCCGCGGCGAGGTGGAGACGCAGGGCCAGGTGGTGAGCCACTTCCTGCACGTGGTCCAGGCCAAGGACACGGCGGCCGCGAACCTGACGCTGGCGCTGGACGAGACGTCGACCGCGTACACGGTGACGATGACACACCCGACAAAAGGCAGCGCGGTGGTGCGCTTCGACAAGGGCATCCAGAGCACGGGCGGCGCGTTCGGCTACGCCGCCAGTGGCGCGGTCGCCCTGACGCCACTGCGCTCGGACGTGCAGGGCATGAGCGTCACCCCGAGCGGACCGGTGTGGGGGCCCTGAGGGGCACCCTGCCCCGAGCCGAAGGCACGCCTCCACCGTCGAGGCGTGCCCGGCGCCGCCAGCCTCCACTCAGAGCGTGGGGTAGTCGGTGTAGCCCTTGGCGCCGCCGCCGTAGAGCGTCTTCTTGTCCAGCGGGGCCAGGGGCGCGTTCTCGCGCAGCCGGCGCACCAGGTCCGGGTTGGAGATGTACGGCCGGCCGAAGGAGACCAGGTCCGCGCCCGCCTCCACCGCCTTGCGCGCCAGCTCCCCGTCGTAGCCGTTGTTGACCATCCAGGCGCCCCTGCCGCCCGCGTCGCGGTACGCCTTCTTCAACGCGACGTAGTCGAACGGGCGGTCATCCAGCTCACGCGGGCCTCCGGTGGCACCCTCGATGACGTGGATGTACGCGAGGCCCAGCTTCGCCAGCTCGCGCACCACGTGCTCGAACAGCGGCTGGGGGTTCGCGTCGAACGCGTCGTTGGCGTTGGTGACGGGCGACAGGCGGATGCCGGTGCGCCCCGCGCCCACCGCGTCCACCACCGCGCGGGTGACCTCCAACAGCAGCCGGGCGCGGTTCTCGATGCTCCCGCCGTACGCGTCCGTGCGCTCGTTGGAGCCCGTCTTCAGGAACTGGTCCAGCAGGTAGCCATTGGCGCCGTGAATCTCCACGCCATCGAAGCCCGCCACCTCCACCGCGGCGCGCGCGGCCCGGACATAGTCCTGCACGATGCCGGGCAGCTCCGCCAGCTCCAGCGCGCGCGGGACCGAGGTGGGCTCGAACGTGGGGACGCCGTCCCGGAAGAGCACCGTCCGCGTCTTCGCCACGACAGCCGAGGGCGCCACGGGCGCCGCGTTGCCCGGCTGCAGCTCCGTGTGCGACACACGCCCCACGTGCCACAGCTGCGTGACGATGCGGCCGCCCGCCTCGTGCACGGCCTGGGTGACCTTCTTCCACGCGGCGAGCTGCTCGGGGGCGTACAGCCCCGGGACGTCCGCATAGCCCTGGGCCTGATGGCTGATGGCGGTGGCCTCACTGATGAGCAGGCCGGCGGTGGCGCGCTGGGCGTAATAGGTGACGGCGAGGTCCGGCGGGATGGCGCCAGGCGAGCGGTTGCGCGTCAGCGGCGCCATCACGATGCGGTTGGAGAGTCGCAGGTCACCCGCGTTCGTCGGGTCGAAGAGGGTCGGCATGGGGCGTCTCGGGGGGACGGGGGAAAGTTCCGGCCAGCGTAACGACCCGCCCTCCACGTCACCACAAAGTGTTCGATTCGCCCTCCACGTGAAGATTTCCGCCGGGACGCGCATCGCGGAGGCGCGACTTCTCATCCCAGACTTCTCCTGGATGGATTTTCAAAACGCGATTTCCCGACCGAGCGCGAAACAGGAGACGAGATGCGCACCTTCGCGAACGACAGCGTGGCCGCGCCCAATGGCCCCGGGACCCGGCGGGTCCCCATGGTCCCGGACCTGGCCCCGCCGGCGCCCTGACGCAGTGTTTTAGAACCGCTCGGTTCGAAAGTATTGCCGACGCGGCCCCCGGCTCGTAATCATTTCTGAACGACCGGTTCAAAAGTCGGGAGAACACACATGGGTGACTTCACGGGCAAGGCGGCATTGGTGACGGGCGGCGCGCGAGGAATCGGCGCCTCCATCGTCCGGCATCTGGCGAAGGGGGGTGCGCGCGTCGCCTTCACGTACGTGCGCTCGGAGGACAAGGCGGCCCGGCTCGTGGCCGAGTTGGAGGCACAGGGACAGCGCGCCGTGGCCATCCAGGCGGACAGCGGCGACGTGGACGCCGTGCGAAGGAGCGTGGAGCGCGCGGCGGCGGAGCTCGGCGGGCTGGACATCCTGGTCAACAACGCCGGGGTCTTCCCCTTCGGCCCCTTCGAGGCGGTCACCGTGGAGGAGCTGGACCGGACGCTCTCCATCCACGTCCGGGGGGTGTTCGTCGCCTCGCAGGCCGCGCTCGCCCACATGAAGGACGGCGGCCGCATCATCTCCATCGGCACGTGCTTCGCGCAGCGGGTGCCCCATGGCGGCGTCACGCTCTATGCGATGACCAAGTCGGCGCTGATTGGCCTGACGAAGGGGCTGGCCCGCGACGTGGGCGGGCGCGGAATCACGGTGAACGTGGTCGACCCCGGGCCGACGGACACGGACATGAACCCGGCCGACGGGCCCCAGGCCGCAGCGGAGCTGGCGCTGATGGCCATCAAGCAGTTCGCCGGCCCCGACGACATCGCCGCCACCGTGGGTCACCTCGCGGGCCCCGGCGGACGCTTCATCACCGGCGCGTCCATCGCGGTGGACAGCGGCACCAACGCCTGAGCCCAGGGTAAGGAGGAGGCCCCCATGGCGTGGCTGCTCCTGGTGGTCGCGGGTGCCCTGGAGATTGCCTGGGCGCTCGCGCTCAAGCAGTCCGAGGGACTGACGCGCTTGTGGCCGAGCGTCGTCGGCATCGGCATCGCCCTGACCAGCCTCGTGCTGCTGGGCCTCGCGTTGAAGCACCTGCCCATCGGGACGGCCTATGCGGTCTGGGTGGGCCTCGGTGCGTCCGGCGTCTCGCTCGTGGGGATGATGTTCCTCGGCGAGCCCGTCTCCCTGGCGCGAATCCTCTGCCTGGTGTTGATTGGGGTCGGTGTCGCGGGATTGAGGGCCCTGGAAGGATGACGACTCGCAAGGCGCGCAAGAAGTCCGCCGGTCCGCTGGGCCGGCCTCGCAGCTTCGACCGGGACGAGGCGCTCGAGGCCGCCATGCGCGTGTTCTGGGCCCGGGGCTACGAGGGGACCTCCATCCAGGACCTCGTCGAGGCCATGGGCGTCAACAAGCCCAGCCTCTATGCCATCTTCGGCTGCAAGGAGGCGCTCTTCCGCGAGGCCGTCGAGCTCTTCGACAAGACCGAGGGGCAGCCCGTCTCCCGCGGGCTGGAGGAGGCCCCCACCGCTCGGGCCGCCGTGGAGCAGATGCTGCGCGCCAACGCACGCGCCTACACGGCCAGCGACAAGCCCCGGGGCTGCATGATCGTCCTCGCGTCGTTGCTCGGCGCGCCGGAGAACGAGCCCGTCCGGACGTTCCTCGCGAAGAACCGGCGGAGCGGTGAGCGCGCGCTCGAGGGCAGGCTCCGGCGCGGCGTGGAGCAGGGGGAGCTGCCCGCCGGCACGCCCGTGGAGAAGCTCGCGGCGTTCTACACCGCGGTGCTGGAGGGCCTGTCCATCCAGGCCCGTGATGGCGCGTCCGCCCAGAAGCTGAACGCCATCATCGACACCGCCATGCTCGCGTGGCCTTCCGGGCGGTGAGCGCACGAGGAGGCCCCCTGCCTCCTCCGCGCTCCTCCGGCGGCCGCGGCCGGAGGAGGCGTCGGGAACAGGCCGCTACTCCTGGGCGAGTTCCACGTTGTCGATTCCCCAGGAAGGAGCCGCCAGCAGCGGGTGGGCGACCCCGTTGTTCCAGCGGGAGAAGGTCAACACGATGGGGGTTGTCCCGCTCGTGTCGAACCGCCACTTGAACCGGTAGGTGGAGTCCCCGTCCTGGTAGCCCAGCGTGTTGTTGGCGATGGAGCCGGTGCGGGCCGCGCTGCCGACACGCGGGTAGGACTGGGTGCTCGTCGTGTTGGAGAAGGTTCCGCCCACCAGGGCGGACCCCTGTTGCAGGTACCAGGTGTTCGTCCCCGGAGCGCTGTCACCCGTCCAGGCATCGAGGATGTACAGGTCGAAGCTGAGCGAGACGACGCCGGGCCTGCCCGTGGCCGGCAGCGTCAGACGGACCGCCTCCGTGGTGAACGGGCCGAGGAAGGCCTGCGCACCATTGGGGGACCTGGAGATGAGGTTCGTGTTCCACTCCTGGCCCACCGCGGCGCCGAAGTTGGCGAAGTACAGCCGGGTCCCCGCGGGCACGGGGGCCGGCGCCTGGGGGCCGCGCTGGGCCTGGACCTGGGCCTGCACCCGGGCCGTGGACGCGATGAAGCCCGTGTCCTGCGTCACCGCGACGTCCACGGTGCAGCTGTCGAGGAAGACGCCCGTCTGGACGCCCCCCGCGAGGCACCGGTTGCGCGCCGCGTCCCGCTCCGTCGCGGGCAGGTCCGCGACCGTGGCGGGCGCCGCCGGGAAGTCCGGGATGGTGAAGGTCGCCGTGCTCTGCCCGGAGGCGTAGTCGAAGAGGGACTCCGCCTGGGAGATGCGCCAGCTCGCCGCGAAGCTGGTCGGCCCCACGTAGAGCTCGGTGAAAGACAGCGTCGGCGTCAGCTGGGTGCCGTTGCGCAGCGCGTACTCGTTCGTCGTGACGCCGTCGTAGTTGCCCAGCAGGCCGCGAATCCGGCCGCGCCGCGTCGGCTTCAGGGCGAAGTTGAAGTCCATGTACGTGCCGTTGAGCCTGACGAGCGCCTTGTCCCCGCCCGGGTAGGACAGCACGTAGGACGCGGCGTCCGGACGCAGGACGCGTCCGCCGCCCGCCACGGGAATGGTGTCCCCCACGGGCACGGAGGTCAGCACGCCGTCGACGCGCAGCTCGTGCCCGCTGGTCGTCAGGTAGAGGCCCACCCGGCTCGCGCCCAGCCGCGTCGCCACCGCCGTCATCACCGTCACCCGGTTGTTGTTCACCCACGGCTGCATGCGCGCCTGCGCGACCAGGGGCGCGTTGGTGTCCGTGCTCTCCACGAAGATGAACTCACCGGCGCCCTGGAAGTCGTAGTGGCGGTTGTCGAAGGTGACCAGGTGCGGGTCCCCCCAGCCGTAGCCGATACCGCACTGACCCGGGGTGTTGATCTGACAGCCATCCTCGTAGCGGAACACCACGTAGTCATCGCCGCCGGCGTTCGGCAGCGGGGAGCTGGCGAACTCGCCCTGGGTGGCGCCCGTGACGTAGACGCTGTCATTGATGTCCGCGGCCACGCCGTTGCCGATGTCATCCTGCATCGCGGGGTCGTTCATGTTGGTGGAGCCGAACTGACGCGTGAGCAGCAGTCCACCTCCCGAGTCGTACTTCTGCATGAAGAAGTCGTGCGAGGAGTTGGGCAGGTTGGTGACGAAGTCGTAGTTGCTGCGCCCCGTGATGTAGACGTTCGCGCCGCCGTCGGAGGCGATGCCGAGGGCCAGCTCACTGCCGGGCGTTCCGAACTGACGGGACCACACGCGGTTCCCGGCGCCATCGAACTTCACGACGATGGCATCCTGGCCTCCCTGGTGGGTCTGCAGGTCGAAGGCCGCGTCCGTGTAGCCCACCACGTAGACGTTGATGGCGCCGCTCGCGAGCCGCGACGTGGCGACACCGTAGATGGACTCCGACCCCGTCGTTCCCATCTGCTTTCGCCACTGCTGGACGCCCGCGCTGTTGTATTTCACGATGAACAGGTCCGTGGAGCCGGCATGGGTCGCGCCGAACGAGCCCGTCGTGGAGCCGACGACATAGACATCGTTGTTCGCGTCCGCGGCCACGCCCCGAACCACCTCGGACTGTGGCGAGCCGAACTGGCGGACCCAGAGCAGGTTGCCAGCGGAGTCGTACTTGGCCAGGAACCCATCCTGGCCGCCAGCACTGGTATTGAGCGGCAGCGTGCCCGCCGTGTGTCCCGCCATGTAGATGAAGCCCGCGGGGTCCGTGGCCACCCCCTGGGCCTGGTCCAGCGCCGGGGTGCCGAGCTGACGCACCCACTGGAGGGCTCCGTTGGCGGGATTCACCCGGGCCAGGAAGGCGTCCTGCACACCCTGGAATCCCCCACCCCAGCCTCCCGTGGTGTAACCGGTGACGTAGACCTGCGGCGTGGCTGGCACGGTGTACGTGGCGATGCCCGTCCCCACTTCCAGGGAGGTCGTGCCGAGCATCACGGACCAGACCTTGGTGCCGTTGGCCAGGTGCTTGGTGACGACGACGTCGGAGCCTCCCACGGGAAGACTCGAATCGAATGACCCCGTCGATTCGCCCGTGGAGTAGACGCCCTCGGCGGTCGCCGCCACCGCGCGCCCCCGGTCCGCGTTCGCGGTGCCTCGGTGCCAAATCCAAGCCGGGACCTGCGCCATCGCGGGCAATGCCACGAAGGCACACGCTCCTAGAATCCATGCACGCATCTGAACCCCCCACAATGAAAGACAGCAAGGTCGTCAGACCTCACGTCCCGCAATAGCAACTCGCGACGCCCGCAGCATTTCGCGATGCGCAATCCGAAACATCGATACAGGTTCGACACCCCCTCGAACCACGTCTTCGGGCGTCACACCTCGCGATGTCTTTTTTGTCCCTGCGGGGAAGCCCTGACCTCCAGCCTCCGCGAGCACGGCGCGGGTGAAGAGTTCTCGTGGGGAGCGCTCTTCACGTCACACGTCAGTCACCCTGTCCCGACACCGTGACGAGCTTCGTCAGGAGGACCTGGAGGTTCTGGTGGATGAGGCGCACGGCGGCCTGGAGCTCACCGAGCATGTTCGCCCGCGTCTGGAGGGCGTCCAGCGTGTAGCGCCCGCCCCGGCCGAAGTACGGCGCGTCGCCGCCCGTCTCCTCCACGTACCCGGACGCAATCCACCGCGCGCGGACGTTGTGGCGGATGGCGTGGCGCTGCGCGTTGCTGAAGTCCTTGTGGCTCAGGACAAACCAGAGGGACGCGGGGAAGTCCGCGGAGCGCGCGGGTTGTCGCCAGATGTCCGCGAGCAGGTTCCTGGGGTGCTCGAAGTCCAGCGAGGGGGACGAGAAGAGCGCCGCGAGCCCCAGCCCCGCGCCCACCGCGCCGCCGGTGATGTCGATGATGTCGTTGGCGCGGTCATTGTTCGAGATGGCGGTGACGGTGGTGGTCAGCGCGCCCACGACGATGGAGGACACGGTGAGCAGCGTCTGCCGCCGCGTCTCCTTCGCATCCAGGAGCCTCGCCATCTGCGCCGTGCGCCGCGCCTCGCACTCCAGCTCCGCCGACACGCTGGAGAGCGTCGTCGAGAACAGGAGCAGCCGCAGCTCGATGTCCCTCAACAGCGCGTCGCGCTGGGCCCGGGTGTCGGTCCCCGGCGCCAGCCGCGCCAGCGTCTCCAGGGGCACGAGCACTCCGGCCGCGTGCGCCAGCAGCAGGTCCTGGCGGGTGAAGCGAGCCTGGAGCTCGGGGGACTCCGGGAGGGGCGCCTCCACGTCGAGTCGCCCGGCGGAGTCGTCACGCGGGGACTGCGCGGGGACGCAGTAGTCCGGCTCCGCGCGCTGACGCGCCAGCCCACGCGACGAGGTGGCACAGCCGGACGACACGAGCGCGAGCCCGAGGGCCAGCGCGAACCGGAGGACGAGGAGGCGTGGGAGCACCCGTCCTCGCTACGTCGTCCGAGGAGGCAAGGGCCAGCGGATGGCTCTGGCCTATCTCACACGCGACAGCGCCTGGCCCCGGTGCGGGCCAGGCGCGTCATCCGGTGGACGGCGGCAGCGGCTGGCCTCACGCCTCCGAGCGGAGCACCGTCATCGGGTCCACGCGGGAGGCGCGTCGGGCCGGCAGCCAGCTCGCGAGCAGGGCCACGCCCAGCAGGAGGACCGCCACGCCCACGATGACCCACGGCTCGGTGGGGCTCACGCCGTACACCATGCCCTGGAGCACCTGCCCCAGCCCCAACGCCGCCACCACCCCGAGCGCCACGCCGAGCCCCGCGAGCACCACCGCCTGCCGGAGCACCAGTCGCAGCACGTCCCCGGCCGTCGCCCCCAGCGCGAAGCGGATGCCGAACTCCCGCGTGCGCTGCGCCACCGCGTAGGACACCACGGCCCCGAGCCCCGCCACCGAGAGCAGCAGCGCCACCGCGCCGAAGGCCCCCAGCAGCAGCAGGCTGAAGCGCCGCGAAGCCAGCGAGCCCGTGAGCAGGCTCTCCACCGTGCTCAGGCGCGAGGGCAGCTCTGGAGCGAGCTCGCGCAACACCGGCCCCGCCGCGCTCACCAAGGCCTTGGAGCCGATGGAGCCATGCACCGCGACATGGAAGCGGGAGAAGGCCCGCGCCCGCTGCCGGGAGCAGCCGTAGAACGTGGGCTTCGGCGCCTCGTCCAGCCCCCGCTCCCGCACGTCCGCCACGACGCCGACGATGGTGAAGGCCCGCAGGTCCCCATCCATGTTGCCGAACTGGATGAGCTTGCCCAGCGGATCCTCGTCGGGCCACCGCGCCTTCGCGAGCGACTCGCTGATGAGCGCCACGTGCGGCGACTCCATCGTGTCGTTCGCGTCGAACAGGCGCCCGCGCACCAGCGGGATGTCCATCGCGTGGAAGTAGCCCTCGCTCGCCACGCGGTACTCGGCCGCGCCCGTGCGCTCGGGCTCGTGCGCCAGCCGCCCGAAGTCGTCGAAGTTCTTTACCTCGTCGGGACGATTGAGCACCAGGAAGGTGCCGTCACCGCCCGAGCCGCCCTCGAGCGGGAAGACATTCACCGCCCCCACCGCGCGCACGCCGGGCAGCGCGCCCAGCCTCGACAGCAGCGCATCCTGAAGCTGGATGTTGTCCCTCGCCTGCGGCGCGTCCTTGTCCTTGACCGGAGGCAGCACCAGGCTGAGCACCGCCACATCCTCGGTGCGGTAGCCCGGGTCCAGCGACAGCAGGCCCAGCATGCTGCGCCCCAAGAGCGCCGCGCCCACCAGCAGGACCAGCGCGAGCGCGAGCTGCCCCACCACCAGGGCACGCCGCGCCTGGTCCGCGCTCCCTCCGCCCGTCTGTGTGCGCCCCGCCTGCGTCAACGTGGCCCACGGGCTCTGGCGCCCCGAGCGCAGCGCCGTCACCAGCCCCAGCCCCACCGCGAGCACCAGCGACAACCCCAGCGCGAACAGGAGCACCGTGGCGTTCACGTCCACCTCCGCCACGCGCGGCAGGTGGCCCGGCTCGAGCGCGAGCAACACGTGCACGCTCCAGGTGGCGAACAAGGCGCCGAGCGCCCCGCCCGCCAGCGACAACACGAGCGACTCCGCGATGAAGCGCCGCACCAGGGCCCCCGGCCCCGCGCCCAGCGCCACATGCACCGCCAGCTCGCGCCCCCGCGACGCCGCCCGCGCGAGCAGCAGGTTGGTGACGTTGGCCCCCGCCACCAGCAGCAGGAAGGCCGCGGCGCCGAGCAACAGGTAGAGCGTGGGGCGCACGGGGCCCACCAGGCTCTCGCGCAGGGACACCACGGCGACATCGCGCATGTTGGTCTCCTGGCCGTGGAGCGCGGCGAGCTCACGCGCCAGGCCTGTGAGCTCCGCCCGCGCGGCCTCCAGGTTCACGCCGCCCGCCAGCCGCCCCACCACGCGCCAGTTGTGTGCGGTCCGGCTCGTCAGCCGTCGCTCCAGCTCACGGGGAATCCACAACTGGGTGCCCGCCGGGTAGTCGAAGGACTCGGGCATCACGCCGACCACGGTGTAGGCGCGGCCCTCGAAGGTGAGCGTCCGGTCCATGGGCAGTGGCCGCGCGCCCAGGTAGCGCTTCCAGAAGCCGTGGCTCACCACCACCGCCGGAGCGCCTCCCTCCTGCTGCTCGTCCGCGGCGAACAGGCGCCCCTGGGCGGACGGCACGCCAAAGGCGGGGAAGAACCCGCGCGAGACCCACGACAGCGCGGCGAAGGTGGGCTCGTCCGTGCCCGTGACGGCGACGCTGGCCGGCCCCGAGACCTGCGCCAGCGACTCGACGGTGCGGCTCCGGGCCTGCACGTCCTCGAAGTTGGGGTCCGAGAACCGCATCGTCTGGCCCTTCACCCCGAGCTGGGAGAGCTCCACGAGCCGCTCGGAGTCCGGATAGGGCAAGGGGCGCAGCAGGACGCCCTCCACCACGCTGAAGAGCGCGGTGCTCGCGCCGATGCCCACCGCGAGCAACAGGATGCACCCCAGCGTGAAGCCTGGGCTGCGTCGCAGCGCGCGCAGCGTCTGCCGCAGGCCACTGAGAAGGATGTCCACGCAAGAAACCTCCGGGCACCTCGGTAGGCGCCTCGATGGGCGCCTACGAAGGCGGTGGCCGACGATTGCGTCGCGGAGGCCCGTTATCGACAGCGGCACACCGTCCGTACGCGGCGGCTGTCGCCCGCCCTCACTCCGCGCGCGCCGAGGACGGCAAAGCCCGCGGACGCGGTGGTGCTTCTTCGCGGAAGACGAGCAATCCGTCGATGACCGTGGCCCAGGGAGCCATCATCCAGCGGTAGTTCACGGCGCGGGCCACCCTCGTCCCATTTTCGCGAAGCTGGTGTGCGTCCACGTACCGGCTGTCCGCGGAGGGGCTCGACAGGGCCCAGGCCTCCAGGGAGTCGGCGCGGGCGGGCTCGAGGTCGTACGTGCGGGGCGTGCTGGCGAGCGAGTACTTCCCCTGGAGCGCGGAGAAGCCCAGCACGAAGGCCTGCTCGCCGAACCTCGCCCGCACGTGGGAGCCGAAGGGCACCGGAGGCCCGCCGCCATCGTCCATGTGCTTGAGGTCCTTGGCCGCGTGCACCGTGGCGAGCCAGACGATGGCCTTGCGCGGACCGGGTGAGCGAGACAGGTGCCATTGCAGGTTCGCGAACATGGACTGGTCGCGGTCGTTGAAGGTGCTCCAGTCCGTGGGGCTGCCCTCGGGAGGAGGAGGACGGGACATCACGGCCACCTGACGCGCGAAGAAGCGCTCCAGGTTTCGCGCCATCCATCCGTGGCTCCGGGAGGTCGAGGCCCCCGCCGCCAGCTCCGCCCAACAGCCCTGGATGCGCGCCGCGCTCGCCGCCGTGAAGCGATGCGCGTCGTCGTATCGCCAGGACAGGTAGCGCTCGATCTCCTCGCCGCACTCGGCCCGCCGCGAGTCCGCCAGCGCGGGGAGGAGCTCGGGAGCCATCTCCCGCTGTGCGTAGGTGCCCCGGTTGACCTGGTCGTCGATGCCCCCCGCGACGACGGCTCCCTCGCGGAGCCACCGCGTCAGCAGCGGAATCAAGGGCGCCACCTCCTCGTTGGCCCACATGCCCCCCACCGCGTCCGAGACCATGTCCTCGGTGATGGGCTGGCCCGCGTCCAGCCGCTCCTGGATGCGCAGGAAGTCATAGACGCCCGCCTCGATGAAGAAGGCGTCGTACTGACACTCCTCCACCAGCCTGCGGGTCAGCTCCACCTTGACGTCGAGCGTCCTGGCGCTCCCGTGGTGGGAGTCCTCTCCGAGCAGCGCCACGCGCTTGTCGCAGAGGTCCCGGACGACGCGGTCGACCTCCGTGGCGCCAGGTCCCTCCGCGCGCCTGGGGGGCGTGGCACAGCCTGCGAGCAGCAACAGGAACAGGACGCTTCTCATGGTCGTGGGCCCTCCGGGGCATCGCGTCACGGACGCGCCCTGCCTCAACGAACGTCCCACCCCGAATCCCTCACCCCCACGCGCGGGGGGACGAGCGCGCCCAGGCCGCGCGCGCCTCCCCCCAGGACTCCGACGTCAGCGCCCCGGCTTCAGGGCGCGCACTTCGCGGGGCCGAGCGTGGCCGCGAAGTAGCGCGTGTACAGGTCCGGCGCGAGCGTGAAGTTGCAGGTGTTCACCCGGTCCGGGGACAGCCCCTGGTTCGCCTGCATGTAGCGGGCGACGTAGTCACGCACGCCGTCGGCGGAGGT
The DNA here is from genome assembly GCF_020037095.1 of Myxococcus sp. XM-1-1-1. Classification (NCBI taxonomy): domain Bacteria; kingdom Pseudomonadati; phylum Myxococcota; class Myxococcia; order Myxococcales; family Myxococcaceae; genus Myxococcus; species Myxococcus sp. XM-1-1-1. The sequence continues at coordinate 195,503 of NZ_JAIQDH010000011.1, read as the reverse complement.
CCACAGCACCTTGCCCTCCTTGAACATGGAGTACCCGCCGCCGCCGCCCGCGCGGTAGTTGTTGATGGCGACGACGAAGACCTGGTCGTCCCGGACCTCCGCGCCCTCGAAGCGCAGGTGCGTGAGCCGGGAGCCCGCGGGCTTCGTCAGGTCGTAGCCGTACTCGATGCGCGAGTAGAGGTCCCAGTTGTAGTCGGCCACCACCGGGGAGCTGGCCTTGGCGCCCTCGGGCCGCTCGGGCAGGTTGGCCGCGTCGAGCCTCGCGAAGTAGAGCGTGTTCATCTCCAGCGCGCGCCGGAGGATGGAGCCGTTGATCTCCATCACATACAGCGTGTTGTCGTAGATGTAGATGCTGTACGCGTCGCGCAGGGTGACGTCGCCGGCCGGCAGCGCGCCGTCGTTGGTGAAGATGGCCGCCAGGGAGAAGTCCACGTCGAAGCCCGCCTCGCGCGCGGCCTGCTCCTGGACGATGTTGATGAGGTCCCCCAGCGGGCTGTCCACGTAGCGCGCGGCGAAGCCTCCCGGGAACGCCGCCGTCGTCGAGCCGATCTTCTGGTTCACATACGTCACCGTGGTGTCGTGGTAGCTCTGCGCCAGCTGCGTCACGGCGGCGTCCGCCGCCACCTTCTCGTCCACGACGTGGAGCCGGGAGTCGTGGGTGTCCACGCCCCACCGCTCGCCGCGCCAGGTGACCTGGAGCTCCACGTCCGCCAGGTGGCTGCCCCAGCGGTTGGGCTGGGTGAGGAGCACCTCGCGGCCCTCCGGGTTCTTCAGCAGCATCTTCGGGATGGGCTGGTGCGTGTGGCCGGTGAGGAGCACGTCGATGCCGGACACCCCCTGGGCAATCTGCACGGCCGGGTTCTCTCCGGGCAGGTTGCCCCGGTCCGCCCACTTCGACTCGTCCGCGTAGTCCGCGAGCCACGAGTCGGGGTTGCTCGCGCTGCCGGTGGGCTGCTTGTCGGGGCCACCGTGGATGGCCACGACGATGACGTCCGCGCCCGCCTCCCGCATCCTCGGCACATAGGCGCGCGCCGTCTCCACCGGGTCGTCGAAGCGCAGGCCGGGGATGTTCTCCGCGCGCTCCCACGTCGTCACGCCCGGCGTCACGAGGCCCAGGATGCCGACCTTCACATCGCAGACCTCCGTGAGCACATAAGGCTGGAAGGCCTCGGTGCCGTCCGCGCTCTTGCGCACGTTGGCGCCGAGCACGGGGAAGTCGACCTCGCTCTTGAACTTGTCGAGGACGCCCAGGCCATAGTTGAACTCGTGGTTGCCCACGGCCATGGCCACGTACCCCAGCTCGTTCATCGCGACGGCCATGGGGTGGCGGGGCGTGTTGTCCACCAGCCCGTAGTAGGTGCCCAGCGGCGTGCCCTGGATGGTGTCGCCGGTGTCGACCAGCAGCGTGCAGTCCGGGTTCGCCTCTCGCGCCTGCTTGATGAGCGTGGCCACCTTGGCGAGGCCGCGCTTCGCATCGGGCTTCCCGCTGAAGTAGTCCCACGGGAAGATGTTGGTGTGCAGGTCGCTCGTCTGCAGCAGCGTCAGCTTGCGCGGCGAGGTGTCGGGGGGCGTGGGCCGGGGCGGCTTGTCATCGGAATCACACGCGGTGAGGAGCGAGCAGGCACCCACGAGACACAGAGAAGCGGCGCGCAACGCGCGCAGCGGAACAAGAAGACGCATCAGGAGACCTCGTTCAACGAGTCGTGCCAGGCGGATTGCCTGACGCGGGGCACCCTAGCGTCCTACTCTGACGTCTCCGGAAGGTCTTGTCGTGAGGGCTTCAACACCGCCTTGCCCTGGTAGTTCACGCGCCACGGGGTCCCCAGCCCGGGACGCCCTGCTCTCGGAGCTCAAGTAGCGCCACCCGGCCATCACTGGCCACGGAGACGCTCCCCTGTGCGAGCGCCTCCATCCGATGACATGGCGTGTCACCCATTCACGGTGAATCGGGCGCCGTTTCATACGGGTTACCCGCCCCTGGGTCCTGACAACTCCAGTCTCAATCCAGTCTCACAAAAACATGGCAGCACGTGGATACACCTATTCACATGCAGAAAGACATATCAAGACATAGCACGAACCACCCCTGCAATTGCTTGCAGATTTTCTTGACGCCTCCCGGGCAACGAGAGTACCCAGACAGGCATTGATTCATCGCGCCTCGAGCGGGCCGCCTGGAGTCTCACGGGCGGCGACGTGACGGGTGCGAGCAGGGCAGGCCCACCTCCGGAGGCGACCATGAAGTTCACCCGGTATTGCCGCTCCATCCTGTTCACTCCCGCGCTCGTCGTGGACCGCTTCGCCCGGGGACAGCAATCCGGCGCGGACATCAGCCTGGTGGACCTGGAGGACTCGGTCGCCGCCAGCCACAAGGACACGGCCCGTCAGCAGGCGGAGGAGTTCTTCTCCGCGCCCAAGGGTCCCAGCCGCCGCGCCATCCGCATCAACACCGTCACCCGGCCGGAGGGGCTGAAGGACCTGCTCGCGCTGCGCCACTACGCCGTCAAACCGGACGCCGTGCTGGTGCCCAAGGTGGAGTCACCGCGGGACCTCGAAATCGTCGAGCAGGTGCTCGGCGCCAGCTGCTCGCAGGTGGACCTGCTCGCCCTGGTGGAGACGCCGCGCGGCGTGGAGAACGTGCACGCCATCGCCTGCGCGACGCCCCGCCTCAAGGCCCTGGTGTTCGGCTCCGCGGACTACTCCTTCAGCATCGGCGCGTCGCTGGCCTGGGAGCCTCTGTACTACGCGCGCTCCCGGCTCGTCGCCGCCGCGCGCGCCGCCAACGTGCAGGTGGTCGACTCGCCGCTGTTCGACATGTCCGACGTGGAGGGCCTGCGCCGCGAGTGCCAGCTCGCCCGGAGCCTGGGCTTCAGCGGCAAGGCCGCCGTCCACCCGCGCCAGGTGGAGGTCATCAACCAGGCCTTCTCCCCGGACGAGCACACGCTGCGCAAGGCGCGGACCATCGTCCAGGAGAGCCAGGCCCGCGACTTCAACATCTGCGTGGTGGAGGGGACCATGATGGGTGCCCCGTTCGTCGAGGCGGCGAAGCGCACGCTCGAGGAGTTCGGCCCCCGCGAGGCCGACACCCCGTCGCGCTCCCTCTGACACCCCACCCCATCCCCAAGGAGGAATCCACATGGAAACCAGCAACGAGCAGAGCGTCCTGGGTCCCCGCCGCTATCGCAACAACGAGAAGCTCATCGCCGTGGGGGACCGGGGCTGGCAGCACGCCAAGGACAACGGACTCATCGGCATCAAGGTGGACTTCGAGTCGAACAACCGCCTCGTCGACACCACGTCGGGCCACGAGTTCATGACGCTCTGCTCATGCTCGTACCTGGGCCTCAACCACCACCCGAAGATCCTCCAGGGCGCCATCGACGCGCTCCAGGAGGCGGGCACCAACAGCCTGGCCATGTCCACGCTGCGCATCCGCCTGAAGCTGATGGCGCGGCTGGAGGAGGAGCTGCGCGAGCTGTACGGCTGCCCCACCCTGCCCGGCGTCACCTGCAGCGCCCTGACGGCGGGCATCCTCCCGCTGCTCGCCTCCGGCCACCTCACCGACGACGGCCAGCCGCGCGTCATGGTGTTCGACCGCTACTGTCACTTCTCCATGGCCTACATCAAGCCCATCTGCGGCGATGAGAGCCTGGTGCTGACCAGTCCGCACAACGACCTCAACTACCTGGAGGACGTCTGCAAGAAGTACCCGCGCGTGGCCTACGTCGCCGACGGCGCCTACTCCATGGGCGGCCTCATCGCGCTGGAGGGGCTGCTCCAGCTCCAGGAGCGCTACGGCCTGTTCCTCTACATCGATGACTCGCACTCGCTGGCGCTGACGGGCGAGCGCGGCGAGGGCTACGTGCGCTCGCGGCTGAAGATGAATCCCCTGACGATGGTGGTCGCCTCGCTGGCCAAGGCCTTCGGCAGCTCCGGCGGCATCGCCATGCTGGGCAGCGAGAAGAGCTTCGACTTCCTCTACCGGAACGCGGGGCCGCTGGCCTGGTCGCAGAACCTCCAGATGCCGTCGGTGGGCGCGTCGCTCGCCAGCATCGCGCTGCACCGCACGCCGGAGCTGCGTGAGCTGCAGGGGCGGCTGGCGCGCAACATCCAGCTCTTCGACAGCCGCTTCCCCTCTCCCAACGCGGGCAACGGGATGCCCATCCGCCTCATCCAGGTGGGCGAGGAGGAGCGCGCCATCCGGCTGTCCTCGGAGCTGTACCGGCGCGGCTACTACTGCTCGGCGGTGTTCTTCCCCGTCGTCGCCCGGGGCGAGGCGGGGGTGCGCGTGATGATGCGCGCGGACATGAGCGAGGAGCAGGTCCGCGTCTTCTGCGACGACGTGCAGGACATCCTCTCCCGTTTCTAGGACGCGCCCCCGCCGACGAGGAGCCACGCCATGCACGCCAGCGCCATCACCGGTTACAAGCAGCTCGGCCCCCAGCGCTACCGCGAGGTGCTGGGCTTCCACTACGAGGACTTCACCGTGGGGGACGTCTTCGAGCACCGCCCCGGCAGGACGGTGACGGAGGCCGACAACGTGCTGATGAACACGTTGTGCATGAACCCGTCACCGCTGCACCTGGACGCCGCGTACTGCGAGCAGACGGTGTGGGGCCGGCCGCTCATCTCCAGCCTCGTCACCTTCAGCATCGTCTGCGGGATGAGCGTGCGCAGCACCAGCGGCCGCGCCACCGCCAACCTGGGCTGGGACAAGATTCGCCTCACCCGCCCCGTCTTCGCGGGCGACACGCTCTACGCGGAGAGCCGCATCCTCGCCGCGCGGCTGTCCACCCGCCGCGTCGGCGAGGGAATCATCACCTGCGAGACGGTGGGCCTCACCTCCCAGGGAGAGGTGTTCCTCTCCTTCGAGCGCAGCTTCCTGGTCCCCGCCCGCGCGCACGCCGTCGAGGAAAGGGCCAGGTACTGACGCCATGCGCGCCGTCGTCTTCGAGGGCCTCGGTGGGCCGGAGGTGGTGAAGCTGCGGGAGGTGCCCCGGCCCGTGCCCACGCGCGAGGCGCTGCTGGTGAAGGTGCACGCCACGGCGCTCAACCGCGCGGACCTGCTCCAGCGCCAGGGCGAGTACCACGTGCCGGAAGGACAGTCCGCCATCCCCGGCGTGGAGGTGGCGGGCACCGTGGAGGCGTGGGGCGAGGACGTGAAGGGCTTCACCCGGGGACAGCGCGTCTTCGGCGTGGTGGAGGGAGGCGGGTTCGCCGACTACTGCCTCTTGGACCAGGGCATGGCGCTGCCCATCCCCGCCGGCTTCGACTTCGCCGAGGCCGCCGCCACCTCCGAGTCCTGCCTCACCGCGAACGAGACGCTCTTCACCCTGGGACAGCTCCGGCGGGGCCAGGCGGTGCTCATCCACGCGGCCGCCAGCAGCATCGGGACCACCATGGTCCAGATGGCCCGGCACGTGGGCGCGACCACGTACTGCACGGTGGGCACGCCCAGGAAGGTGGAGGCCGTGCGCGCGCTGGGCGCCGACGCGGTGTTCGATTACCGGGAGCAGGACTTCGTCCAGGAGGTGCTCCGGCTGACGGGAGGCGAGGGCGTCCCGCTGGTGATGGACTTCATCGGCGGCGCGTACCTGGAGCGCAACCTGGGCGTGCTGGCGCACGAGGGGTGTCTGGTCCTGGTGGGGCTGCTCGACGGCATGTCCGCGCAGGTGGACCTCCTGCGCATCGTCCAGCGCCGGCTGCGGCTCAAGGGCTCGTCGCTGCGGCTGCGGCCCCTGAAGGAGAAGCGCGAGGTGAACGCGCGCTTCCGGCGGCGATGGATGGAGGTGCTCGCCATGGGCGGTCTCCGCCCCGTCATCCACGCGCGGCATCCCCTGGAGGACGTGAACGTGGCGCTGGGAGAGATGGAAGCCAACCGCAACATCGGGAAGCTCGTTCTCACATTGGAAAGGAATGACAGCCATGCATGAAGAGCTGACGGCAAGCATCAAGCAGATCCTCATCGACAAGCTGTTCGTGGAGCTGCCCCCGGAGCAGATTGGCGAGGACGACGGCCTGCAGTCCGTCATCGGGCTCGACTCGGTGGGGTTCCTGGAGCTGCGCGTGCTCTGCGAGGACGTGTTCAAGGTCCGCATCACCGACGAGGACTTCAACACCGACAACTTCCGCACGGTGAACCAGCTCGTGTCCCTCATCGTGGGCCTGAAGACCGCGCCCCAGGGAGGTGCGTGGTGAGGGCGCCCGCGCCCGGAGGCAGCCTCGCGCCCGCGGACCTGGAGCGCCTGCGCGCGGGCCAGGCCCTGCAGATGGACCACTATGGCGGCGGGCGCCTGCCCTTCGTCTCCCTCCAGGCCCGAGGGCTCGTCCAGCACATGGTGCCCCTGGAGGGCGAGAGCGCCGGTCAGGTGCTGGAGGTGCTGGACGCGAGCGGCGGCTATGCCAGCGCGTGCCTGGGCGCGGCGCACCCGTGTCTCCAGCCCGCGTTCCGAGAGGGGCTCGAGCGCGGCTATGTCACCGATGAGCTGGGCTCGCTGGAGCGCACGTTGCTCCTGGAGGAGCTGTTCGGCCCCGGCGGGCGCTGGGCGGACCGCTTCCCCGGCCGGGACTACCACGCCAGCGGCCGCAACTCCGGCTCGGAGGGCCTGGAGCTCGCGCTGCGGCTGGTGCTGGAGTCGGGCTTCGACCGGCGGCGGCTGACGGCGAAGGCGGGCCGCGAGGCGCGCAGGACGGTGCTCGCCTTCGAGGGCGCGTGGCATGGCTGGACGGGAGGGCTGGTCCCCCTGCTCAATCGCAGACACTACCGCCTGGGCCTGCCGCTGCCGGGCGCCGAGCCTCCCTTCGGCCTGGACGTGGCCTTCCTCCCCTTTGGCGAGGCGGCGCTCCTGGAGCGGTTCTTCGCCGAGCAGGGCGCCAAGCTGTCCGCGGTCATCGTCGAGCCCATCCAGGGCGACGCGGGCATCCTCGTCCCACCGCCGGGCTACCTGCGCAGGCTGGCGGCGCTGTGCCGCGAGCACGACGTGCTCCTCGTCGCGGACGAGGTGCTCACCTTCGCGAAGACGGGCCGCTTCTTCGCGATGACCGACGAGCAGGGGCCCATCCCCACCGACGTCACCGTCATCGGCAAGAGCCTGGGCATGGGCGCGGTCTCCACGTCCATGGTCATCGCGCGCCGGGAGCTCACCGTGCGCCCGAGCGGCGCGGTGTCCACCTCCGATTTGCGTCCGCTCACGTGCGCGCTGATGCGCTCGGGCCTGCGCTACCTCGCCGAGGAGCGCCTCATCGAGCGGGCGGGCACGCTGGGCGAAGAGCTCCGCGAGCGGCTGCGGCGCGACGTGGTGGAGGCCTTCCCGGCGCTGTTCCTGGAGGTGCGGGGACAGGGCTACATGAACGGCGTCGAGCTGACCGAGCGGGCCTCGCACGGCCTGTCCCGGCTGCGCCAGTGCCTGCTCGAGGCCGGTGTCTTCGTCGAGTTCATGGCGGGCGCGGGCAGGCGCTCCCACGGGCTGCGCTACCTGTTCCCCGCCATGCGCGTGGCCCCGCCGCTCATCGCGAACGACGAGGACCTGCGCCGCATCGTCGAGCGCATCCGCGAAGGGGCGCGGCGCTTCGTGGAGGCGGGGCCATGAGGCTGGAGTCCCCCGCGTCAACGCCCCGGCGCCACCGGGTGGAGCACGTGGACACCGATGCGTCGGGCGTCGTGCACTTCTCGCGGTACGCGTCGCTGCTGGAGACGGCGGCGCTGGAGGAGCTGGAGCGGCGCGGCTCGGACCTCGTGAAGCTGGAGGGCCAGGGCCTGGATTTGCGCGTGCGCGAGCTGCGCATCCGCTACCGCGAGGCCGCGCGCTTCCAGGACTGGCTGCGGTTGGAGGCCCGCCTGGAGCACGTGGGCCCCGCGAGTCTGAAGCTGGGCGTGGCGGTCTACCGCGAGGGCCCCGCGCCCGAGCCGGTGCTGCTCGCCTCCGGAAGTCTGGACCTGGCTGTCGTCAATCGTGAGAGCGGAGACCCCACATGCCTTCCCCCGAACTTCAGCAGCGCCCTCGAGCGGTCCCCGTCCCCCTGAACAAGGCGGAGCGTCAGCCCAGGCCCCTGGGCTTCACCGCGCTGCGCGAGTGGCTGCGGCACCGCCACCCGATGATTTTGTTGGACCGCATCGTCGACCACGAGCCGGGCAGCTTCCTGGAGGCGCTCGTCTCCATCTCCGGGAACCTGGACTGCATCGCGGGCCACTTCCCCGAGCGCGCCATCTACCCCGGCAGCAACCTCATCCAGGCCTTCGCCCAGGCGGGCATCATCCTCTACCAGATGAGCACCTCGCCCCTGGCCGAGGACGAGCTGACCTTGATCGGCTCGGTGGAGAGCCGCTTCCTCCAGGTCGTCGTGCCCGGGGACCAGGTGGTGCTGCGCGTCCAGGTGAACCGGCTCGCCGGAGGGCTGTTCGTCTACTCGGGCAAGGCGATGGTGGGCACGCGCCGGGTGGCGGCGTTCCGCGCGAGCCTCATCCGCGCCAAGGTCTCCGAGCTGGGCTCGCCGCTATGGTAGCGCCCGTCGCGGTGACAGGGGCCGCGTGGAGCACGGCCCTGGGCCATGGGCTCGACGACGTGTGGCGGCGGCTGCTCGCGGGTGAGCACGGCTTCGTCGACGTGGCCTCTCCGCATCGGCTGCGCAACACGCTGGCCGCCGTCATCCCCTCGCGAGGGGAAGGCCCCGCGCCCCGGCTGCGGAGGCTCGCCGTGGAGACGCTCGGTCGCGCGCTGGCGGAGGCCGGGCTGGAGGCGAGCGGAGCGGCGACGCGGCTGGTCCTGGGCACGAGCCTGGGTGCGTGGCTCGACGACGAGGGGGAGTGGACGGCGCCGCTCCACGCCTGGGCGGACGAGGTGGCTCGGGCGGTGGGCGCGCGTGAGCGGCCTGTGAGTCTCTCCACGGCGTGCTCCTCGGGGGCGGACGCCATCCTCGTCGGGGCGGAGCTCATCCGCTCCGGCGCCGCGGAGGTGTGTGTCTGCGGCGGGGTGGATGTCATGACGCCGAGCAAGCGGCTGGCGCACTCGGCGCTCTCCACCATGTCCCCCACCCGCTCGCGCGCCTTCGATACGCGGCATGACGGCATGCTGTTGGGCGAGGGCGCGGGGTTCCTCGTGCTGGAGTCGCTGGAGCACGCGCGGGCGCGCTCGGCTTCGCTGCTCGCGCTCTTCCGGGGCGCGGGCTCGGCCAACGACGCGGCGAGCATGACCTCGCCGGACCCGGCGGCATTGGGGGCCCGGCTGGCGATGGAGCGGGCGCTGCAGGACGCGCGGGTGTCGCCGCGGGACATCGGGCTCATCAACGCGCATGGCTCGGCGACACCGGCGAATGACCGCGCGGAGGCGGAGGCGTTCCGGACGCTCTTCGGGGCTGGGCCGCGGCCGTGTGTCTTCGCGACGAAGGGGGCCTTCGGCCACACGTTGGGGGCCACGGGGGCCATGGAGGCGATTGCCCTCATCCTCGCGCTGCGCGACGGCGTGGTGCCGCCCATCGTCGGACTGGAGCAGCCCGACCAGGACTTCCCCTGCCCGCTCCCCGTGGGGCGGCCGGTGCGGCACGAGGAGCGGCTCGGCCTGAGCCTCACGCTCGGCTTCGGTGGGTTCGATACCGCGCTCGTCTTCGAGGCGGCGCGATGAACCCGACGACCTCGCTGGTGCTCCGTGGCGACGCGCGGGCGCGCGGTGGTGGGGCGAACCCCTACGTGGCGCGGGTGAAGGGTTCCGTGCGCTACGCGGACCCGATGGCATGGACGCTGGTGCTCGCGGTGGGAGAGGTCCTCGAGTCGCTGGGGGAGGACTTCCGCGCCTCGGCGGACCGGTGCTCGCTCATCCAGGTGGGCCCCGAGGCGCCGCCGGAGGCCATGTCGAGCGCCGCCAGGGAAGCCTTGCGTGGCTTCGCATCGCCCATCCGGTTCCCAGCCGCGCCGCCGAGCGCGCCGACGGGGCTGGCGTGCATCGTCCACGGGATTCGCGGCCCGACGCTGGCATTGACGTTGCCCGTGGCGGAGGGAGCCGGACTCGCGCTGTCTCTCTCCACGGCCTGGCTCACGCGCGGTGTCGTCGATTACGCGCTCATCGCGACGGCGGCCTCGGTGCCAGGCGAGGCGCCTCGCGCCGCATGCGTGGTGCTCTCACGTGGCGAAGGTCCTCCCGTGGACCCGGCGCGGTTGGTCCAGTCCCTTCTGTTCTCCAGGTGATGCCCCATGACCGAGCTCGCTGACATCCCGCTCTCCTCCATCCAGGGGTTCCTGGACCGTGTCCGGGACCTGACCTGTGAGCCAGTCACGTCCACGCGGCACCCGGTGGAGCCACTCGCGGAGGCGTGGCGAGTCCATGGACTGAGGCCCGGCGATGTCGTCCTCCTGGCCCTGCCGAACGGAGCGGAGTTGCTCGCGCAGCTCTTCGCCATCCTCGCCGCCCGTGGCGTGCCCGCGCTGGTATCCCCCTCCGCGCCCGCCTTGCGACAACAAGCCCTCGTGGAGGCGCTCCCGGCACGCGCGCTCGTGACGATGCGCCGCCCCGCCCCGCTGGCTCACGATGCGGACCGCTTCCACCTGGGAGGCGCGGAGGTCGCCCTGTTCTCGGAGGCACAACCTCCCGGCGCCCAGCCTGGAGAGATGGTGCTGCTCACCTCGGGCACGTCGGGCTTCGCCAGCGGCTGCGTGTTCGACCTGGAGGCGCTCTTCCGCAACGCCCGTCGTCACTCGGACGCCGTGGGCCTGCGTGCGGGCGACACCGTGCTGGTGAACCTTCCGCTCTACTACTCGTACTCGATGGTGGCCCAGGCCTTCGCCTCGCTGCTCCGCGGCGCGGACCTGGTCATCAGCGGCCCCCCCTTCCAGCCCGCGGCTTATCTGCGACTGCTCGCCGAGCAGGGCATCACCGTGTCCGCCCTCACGCCCCTCCTGGTGCGCGCGCTGCTCCAGCAACGCGGCGCCTTCCCCGAGGGCCTGCGCTCGCTCGGCGTCGGCGGCGACGTCCTCTCTCCCGAGCACGTGGAGCAGCTGCTCCGCCTGCGTCCACGCGGAGAGCTGTACCTCACCTATGGGCTGTCCGAGGCCGGGCCCCGGGTCGCGACCCTCTCGGCCCACGCGGAGCCCGCGCACCGTTACGCCTCCGTGGGACGGCCCCTGCCCGGCACGCAGGTGTCGCTCGCCCCCCGAGGTCCCGGCGGACAGAAGGAGCTGCTGGTCTCCTCGGACACGCTGATGAAGCGGCGCATCGGCCTGGTGGAGGGCGACAAGCTGCACGCGTGGCGCGGTCCCCGGCTGCTGGCCACCGGCGACATCTTCGACATCGACGCGGATGGCTACCTGTACTTCCAGGGGAGGCTCTCCGACTTCCTGGTCCGCGGCAGCGAGAAGATCTGCATGGCCTCCGTGCGGCGCCTGGCCACCACGCTCCCGGGTGTGCTCACGGCGCGCACCCAGGTCGTCTCCGGCACCGAGGGAGATGACTACGAGATGATCCTCACCGTGGCCGACGAGGGCCGACCCCTGGAGCACGTGTCCGAGGCGCTCTCGCGGCTCCTGCGGCTCGCCGAGCGCCCCCGACGCATCCAGGTCGTCTCCGCCGACGGCAGCACCGCCGCCCTGCACAAGTGAGCGGCTGACGCCACGCGCGTCGCCCCCAACCCGTCCCACCCGAGAAGGACCCTTCCGATGACGCTCGCCTCCGCGCACACCGGCAGCAATCAGTCACCTCGCACCCAGACGGAGCAGGTCCTGTGCGAACTCTGGAGCGTGCTGCTGGAGGTCGAGCAGGTCGGCGTCCACGACGACTTCTTCCAGCTCGGCGGCCACTCGCTCATCGCCACCCAGCTCGTCTCGCGCATCAACGAGATATTCCAGCTGCGCCTGCCCCTGCCGAGCATCTTCGATGCGCCCACCATCGCGCAGCTCGCCTCGGCCATCGACGCCTCACGAGGAGCCACCGCCTCCGGCATGGACCTCAAGCTGCGCCCGGGTGCCCGGACGAGTGAAGCGCCGCTCTCCTATTCGCAGGAGCGGCTCTGGTTCATGGAGCAGCTCCACCCCGGGCAGGCCACCCACAACATCCCCCTCTCCTATCGCATCACCTCCGCGCTCGACGTCGGCGTGCTCCAGCGGGCCCTCGACGAGGTCTTGCGTCGCCACGAACCGCTCCGAGTCACCTTCGCCTCCACCGAGTCGGGCCCCATCGCGCGCATCTCGCCTCCTGGCGCCTTCCCGCTCTCCGTCATCGACCTGGGCCACCTCTCCGCGGACACACGCGAGGAGGAGGCATCGCGCCTCGCCACGGAGCAGGCGCACACCCCCATCGACGTCCGCACCGGCCCCATCATCCGAGGCACCCTGCTGAAGCTCGACGCACGGGAGCATCGACTCCTGCTCACGATGCATCACATCGTGTCCGACGGCTGGTCCGTGGGCGTCCTCCTGCGCGAGCTGCGGACCCACTACGAAGACTTCGCCGCCGGCCGGTCGTCCTCGCTCCCCGAGCTGCCCGTGAGGTACGCGGACTTCGCCGCATGGCAGCGACAGTGGCTGCCCGCGCAGGCCGAGGAGCGGCTCCTCCCCTACTGGCGCAAGCGACTCGCCCAAGCCCCCGCCCTCCTGTCACTCCCCGCGGACCGCCCCCGTCCGCCGCTCCAGCGCTTCCGGGGTGCTCGGCGGACGTTCCACATCCGCGAGGAGACGGCGCTGGCCGTCGATGCGCTCTGCCGCCAGGAGCGCGCCACGCTCTTCATGACGCTGCTGGCGGGCTTCTGCGCCCTGCTCCACCGCTACTCCGGACAAGAGGACCTCCTCGTCGGCTCGCCCATCTCCGGACGCATCCGGCCGGAGGTCGAGGGACTCATCGGCTTCTTCGTCAACACGCTCACGCTGCGCAATGACCTGTCGGGCAACCCCCGCTTCACCGAGCTGCTCGCGCGGGTGCGCGAGACGACGCTCGGAGCCTTTGCCCACCAGGAGCTCCCCTTCGAGAAGCTGGTCGAGTCCCTCCAACCCGAGCGCACGCTCAGCCACGCGCAGCTCGTCCAGGTGATGTTCGTGTTGCAGAAGGCGCCCGCGCTGGAGGAGGACCCGTCCGCCTCACTCCAGCTCTCCGCCCTGGCGGAGCCGTGGGAGACGGACACGGGGACCTCGAAGTGCGACCTCGTCCTCTACATGGCGAGGAGCGCCGAGGGCCTGCGCGCCACCTTCGAGTACGACACGGACCTCTTCGACGAGGCACGCATCGAGCGCATGGCCGGGCACCTCCAGGTGATGCTCGAAGCGGTGGCCGCCGACCCGCACCAGAGGCTCTCGGCGCTGCCCCTGCTCACGCCCGTCGAGCGCAACCAGGTGCTGCGCGACTGGAACAGCGCCTCCGCGGACTTCCCCCGGGACGTCTGCGTCCACGAGCTGTTCTCGCGCCAGGCCGCGAGGACTCCGGACGCCATCGCCGTCTCCTACGGTGGGCAGGACCTCACCTATCGGGAGCTGGACGCGCGCTCCAATCAGCTCGCCCACCACCTGCGCTCACTCGGTGTGGGGCCCGAGGTGCTCGTCGGTCTGTGCGTCGAGCGCTCCGTGGACCTGGTCGTCAGCATGCTCGGCATCCTCAAGGCGGGAGGCGCGTACCTTCCGCTCGAGGCCTCCTATCCCACCGAGCGGCTGGCCTTCATGCTCCAGGACTCCCGCGTCTCGCTGCTCCTGGTCCACGCGTCCAGGCTCCAGCAGCTGCCCCCCTTCGCGGGGCCAGTGGTCCGCATCGACGAGGAACGGGAGGCCATCGCCCGGTGCTCCGAGCTGCCGGGGGTCTCCACCGTCTGCTCCGACAACCTCGCCTACGTCATCTACACCTCCGGCTCCACCGGCCGGCCCAAGGGCAGCGCCATCCTCCATCGAGGAATCGCGGCCCTGCTCTTCCAGACGAACTTCGTGCGCTTCTCGCCGAAGGACCGCGTCGCCCAGGCCTCCAACGCCTCCTTCGACCCGAGCACCTTCGAAATCTGGGGGGCGCTGCTGAACGGGGCTCGGCTGGTCGGCATCACCGCGGACCCGGCGCGTGAGCCTCACGAGCTGGCCGCCCAGATTCGGGACGAGGCCATCACGGTGATGTTCGTCACCACCGCGGTGCTCCACCTGCTGGCGCGGCAGATTCCGGAGGCGTTCCGCGACGTGCACACGCTCGTGTTCGGAGGCGAGGCCGCGGACCCGCTGGCGCTGCGAGAGGTGCTCCGACACGGCCCTCCTCGCCGGCTGCTCAACGGCTACGGCCCCACCGAGTGCACCGTCTTCTCGACCTTCCACGCCATCGACTCACCGCCGCCGCTCGGACAACCCGTCCCCATCGGGCGGCCCATCACCAACGGCCCGGTCTACCTGCTGGACGAGCACCTGAGGCCGGTGCCCGTCGGTGTCCCTGGGGAGCTGTACGTCGCGGGTGAGCGGCTGGGCCGTGGTTACTTCCATCGTCCGGACCTCACCGCGCGCACCTACGTGCCCGACCCCTTCACCACCCAACCGGGCGGGCGGCTGTACAAGACGGGCGACCTGGGCCGCTATCTCGCCAACGGCCGCATCGAGTACCTGGGCCGCGCCGACCTGCAGGTGAAGATTCGCGGCTTCCGCGTGGAGCTGGGCGAGGTCGAGGAGTCGCTGCGGCAGCACCCCTCCGTGGAGGACTGCACGGTGGTGGCGCTGGAGGTGGGAGGGGACCGCAAGCTGGCCGCGTACCTCGTGTCGCGGGGACAGGCGCCCGCGCAGTCGTCCCTTCGTGCGTGGCTGCGGGAACGATTGCCCGAGCACATGGTGCCGACATCCTTCACGGTGCTGCCCGCGTTGCCGCTCACGCCGAACGGCAAGGTGGACCGGCGGGCCCTGCCCTCGCCCGAGGCGCCCCAGGGAGATGCCTCCACGCAGCAGGCCCCACGCACCTTCACGGAGGAGACGCTGTGCCGGATGTGGGCGTCCCTGCTGGGCATGGCCCGCGTGGGCATCCACGACAACTTCTTCCAGCTGGGTGGGCACTCGCTCCTGGCCACACAGGTGGTCTCGCGGGTGCGCGCCGAGCTGGGAGTGGAGGTCTCGCTGCGCACGTTGTTCGCGGCGCCCACGGTGGCGGACCTGGCCAGGCACGTCTCCCGCGCGGAGCCTCCCGTAACGCTCGCGCGGCCGGTGCCTCCGCTGCGCAAGGTGTCCCGGGAAGGAGCCCTGCGGGTGTCGTTCGCGCAGGAGCGCCTGTGGCGGTTCTTCCAGCGGGCTCCCGAGTCCAGCGCCTACAACATCCCGCGCGCGTTCCGGTTGAAGGGACGATTGGAGGCGCGGCACCTCGAGGCGGCGTTCCAGGGGCTCATCGCCCGACATGAGACCTTGCGAGTCACCTACTCCGAGGAGGACGGAGTGCCGCTCCAGCACCTCCATGCATCGATGGACTTCCCCTTCCGGGAGGTGGACCTCCGAGGGAGGGAGGACCGCGAGGAGGAGGCGCGACGCCTGATGTTGGAGTCCGCGCTGCGTCCGTTCGACCTGACGCGCGGGCCGCTGCTCCACGGGATGCTGCTCCGATTGGAGGACGAGGAGCACCTGCTGTTCTGCTGCATGCACCACATCACGGCGGATGGCTGGTCCATGGGCGTCATGGCGCGAGAGCTCGGCCGGCTCTACACGGCCAGCGTCACGGGGGGAGAGCATGGGCTGCCGCCGCTGGTCATCCAGTATCCCGACTACGCGGCCTGGCAGCGCGACTGGCTGTCCGGGGCGGAGCTGAAGGAGCGGCTGGGGTTCTGGCAGAAGGCGCTCGCCGGAGCGCCCACGCGGCTCGACCTCCCCACGGACAAGCCGCGGCCCTCGGTGCGGACGTTCAACGGGCGCAATCTGACCGTGGCGCTGGGCGTGGAGCGCAGCCAGGCCCTGAATGCGCTCTGTCGTCAGGAGCAGGTGACGCCGTTCATGGCGTTGCTCGCCGTCTTCGGCGCGGTGCTGGCGCGGAATGCAGGGCAGGAGGAGGTGGTCATCGGCTCGCCCATCGCGAATCGCCTCCGTCCCGAGCTGGAGCCGCTCATCGGGATGTTCGTCAACGGGCTGTGCTTGCGGGTCAACCTCCAGGGCCGCCCCGCCTTCCGGGAGCTGCTCCAGCGCGTGCGCGAGGAGACCCTGGCGGGCTATGCCCACCAGGAGGTCCCGCTGGACCAGGTGATGGCCTCACTCGGGGTGGAGCTGCCCGCCAACCGCCCGCCCGTGTTCCAGGTGATGTTCGTGCTGCAGAACGCACCCACCGCGCCGCTGGAGCTGCCGGGGCTCACCATACGCAACGAGTCTGTCAATCGCGGCTCCGTCACCTATGAGCTGACGTTGGCCTTGACTGAGACATCGGGGGGGTTTTCGGGCGTGCTGGAATTCAACACCGACCTGTTCGAGCTGGCGACCGCGGAGCGCTTGCACGAAGACCTGGTGGAGCTGCTGGACGCCGTGCTGGCGGACCCGGACCTCCGCCTTCATGACGAGGCCACAAAAGGCTGACTGACAGTGAATGCCAGCGGAAACTATTGGCAGTCTTCACAAACAACGACGTGGACAGACTGCCCGACAACTGGCAGCCTTCCAAAGTCTCACACACCACGGGGTCCACAATGAAATCTTCGTCTCGCTCGGCCATCGTCGCTACGAGCCTGCTCGCCACCCTTTTCGCTGGCAACGCGCTGGCAGCCCAGACGTCTGGGAAGATCTACAGCGTCCAGGTCGAAGCGAATGGAAACTTCAGCCTGGTGCTCGAGAACACGCCCAACCTCTGCTCCAACGGCAACATGAGCAACAACAAGCGCGGAGCCGTGGTCGTGGGGGTTCGCGGCGTGACGGCGGATGGGCTCAAGGCGATGTACTCGGCGGCGCTGGCGGCCTTCATGGCCGGCAAGGTCGTGACCGTCTTCACGGATGAGGCCGTCACCACCACGGGCTGGGGCTGCACCGTTTACGTGCTGGATGTCTCGCCGTAATTCGGGGGTGACAGCAATGTCTACACCCCATCGAATGGCTTCCATCCGATTCGCGCTGGGCTTCGCCCTGCTCGTCACCTACGCCTCTCCGGGCTGGGCTCAGGCTCCGACAAAATGGGTTCCCATCACGGGTGACATCCCCATCTTCGTTCCCGCGAAGCAGTCTGGTCCGCTGGGCTCCTGCCAGAATGGCTGCGCCATGGGCCAGACCTGTGTCGAGGGCCAGTGCATGAGCTGCGGTGGCGTTGGCGAGCCTTGCTGTGCCGGTGCATGCCTCGCGGGCTCGACCTGTCTCGGGGGCTGCTGCGGCCAGCACT
Source organism: Myxococcus sp. XM-1-1-1 (assembly GCF_020037095.1). Taxonomy (NCBI): domain Bacteria; kingdom Pseudomonadati; phylum Myxococcota; class Myxococcia; order Myxococcales; family Myxococcaceae; genus Myxococcus; species Myxococcus sp. XM-1-1-1. Next base: position 178,245 of record NZ_JAIQDH010000011.1, on the reverse strand, counting down.
CGTTCTACGACGACTTCTCCCAGGGGCTCGACACCTCGAAGTGGATCGTCTTGGACGAGCCCATCGGCTCCGATTCGTACTGGCGCGCCAGCAATACCACGGTGTCTTCGGGGATGCTGAAGCTCACCGCAAAGGTCGATGCCACCGGGTACAACGGGTACTCGTCCGGGAGCGTCGCCACCCAGCAGTGGTTCGGCTACGGGCGTTATCGCATCACCGCCCAGGTGTCGGGCCAGCCGGGCATCGTTCCGGCATTCTGGTTCGCGGGCGCGAACTGCAGCGAGATCGACGTCTTCGAGGGCGGGGGGCTTTGTGGCTTCGACCCGAAGAAGATGCTCTTTGGCCACTACCCCCAGGTGAGCATCCTGCCAGGAGAGACAGAGTGCAGGCCTGCCCGTCAGAAGGATTACGAGCACACGGCCTCACTCGCGTATTCCCTCGCCTTCCACGTCTACGAACTCGATTGGCGCCCGGACCGCATCCTCATCAGCATCGATGGCGTTCCGATGTACTCCTCGACCGTCAACATCCCCACCCCGCCGATGCAGCTGCTCTTGAACCAGAATGTCGAGGCAGCGGGCAGGGGCTGGCCTCACAACCAGATCGACCCTTTGACCACCCAGCTTCCTTCCACTTTCTTCATCGACAAGGTGGAAGGCTGGACGCCGGCCGCGACGTGCCCTGTCATCAGCAGCACAGGGGCATGGACTCCCGCATCAGAGCCGGAGAGGGCCGGGCCCATTTGCTGCCCCGGTGATTGCTGTCCAGGAATGCCTCCCGAGAGCCCCGAGTGCCAGGCATCGCAAGGAAGAGTCCAAAGCAAGGGAGCATGCAGCGCGAGGCCTCGCACCACGCGCTAAGCCCCACACCCGCAGGCACCGTCCCGCGAGCTGACCTCAAATGAAGAGGCCCCCGGAGTCTTTCCGGGGGCCTCTCGTATTTCCAGCCCCCGAAAGGGGCAAGCCTCAGTGCGAGGCCTGCAACGCCTTGCGCTCCTTGGCGCAGAGCTGGATGAGCTCAATCATGCTCATGCTGCCGTTGCCGGTGTCGAACTTCTGGTCCTTGAAGTCGGGGTACCCGTTCTCCAGGATGCGCCCCTCCGCGATGCAGTCGTTGAGCTGCGCGAGCGCCTCGGGCTTCTTGCCCTTGGAGAGCAGCGCCTTCGCGGTGTCATACGCCTTGCGCTGGCCCTCCTGGAAGCGCAGCTCCACGTCCGCCTTCTTCTGCGGCGCCTGGATCGCCTCCGCCGTCTGCGCGCACTGGGCCATCACGTCCTGCGGCCGGGTGGGAATCCCCTCCACCAGCACGTCCACCCCAGCGAGGCTCGCGTTCTCCTTCACCATCCTCGCGCCCTCGTCCTGGCAGGCCCGGAGCTTCTCCGCCGCGCTCGCGTACAGCTCCTTGCGCTTGCGCAAATCCTTGGTGGACGCGGCCGACGCGAACGCCTTGCCGGCGGCGGTCAGCGCCTCCCCCGTCAGCTGCCGCAAGGCCCTCGCCTGCTTCGCGAACTCCAGCGCCTCCACCAGCTTCAGCCACTCGGCGCGCCCCCGCTCCGCGTTCGCCGCGTAGCCCGCGTCCTGCCGCTCCAGCGCCGCGTTCGCCTCGAAGAACTGCATCACCTCGTCCACGCCCTTCGACGCCGTCTCCACGTCGCCGTCCGTCGCGGAGATGCTCTTGGCCGCCTCCAGCTTCTCCTTCGTCAGCGCCAGTCGCGTGGACAGCTGCGCCCGGGCGTCCGCCGCGGACAGGACGATCTTCCGGCGGTTGATCCGCTCCGCCAGCTCCGCCATGCGCTCCTTCGTCTCCTTGGCGTAGATGGCGTAGTCGCGGTCCTTCTTCACGAAGGCGGCCCCCGCCTCCAGCACCACGCCAATCTGCTTCACGGCGTTGTCCGCCTCCTGCAGCTGCGCCGGGGTGGGCGCCTCCTTCTGGATCTGCGTCACGAGCGCCGCCGCGTTCTTGCGCGCCTCGTCCACCTTCATCCGCTGCTGCGTCAGGTCGACCTCGTACCGGCGCCGCTCCATCGTCGCCCGGCCGTCCTTGAGCAGCTGCCGCGCCTCCGCCGCCGAGGGGCTGATGGCCGGGTTCTTCACGTGCACCGTCTCGAGCGTCTTCTCCAGGACGACCATCGCCGTCTTGGCCTCCTCGAACTGCTCGGGCGTCACGGCCCGCTTCTCCACGTTGCGCAGGGCCTGGACCACCTCGGCACGGGCCGCGTCGAGCGTGCGGACCTGGAGCGCCACCTCCACCTCGACGAGCGTGTTCTTCACCTCGCCCAGGTACTGGCCGATGGCCTGGCTCCTCGCCGCCTGGGGCTCGTACTTGTCCACCAGCTTGCGCGCGACGAAGGCCGCCGTCTTCGCCTCGGCGAGCTGCTCGGGCGTCGGACGGCGGGCCCGGAGCGCCTTGGCGGACGCGCGCAGCTCCTCGTGCGCGGGCTCCAGCTCCACCTTGACCCGGGAGACACCCGCCTGAACGACGAGCTCATCCATCCGGCGCCGCGCCTGGGTGATCTCCGCGCGGGCCTTGTCCGCCTCCACGCGGTACGCCTTGTCACGCGCCTCCAGCGGCGTGCCCTCGTCGAGCGTCTTCTGCAGGGCCACCGTGGCCTTGTCCGTCGCGGAGAACTTCTCGTCCGACCAGGCCTTGTTCACCTCGGCGAGCGCGTTCGCCAGCGACTTGCGGCTCTCGTCCAACAGCCCGCGCTGCTTCTGCGCCGACTGCTGCAGCCACCGCTCGTCGAGCGTCTTCTCGTGGCGGGCGATGGTCGCGTCGACCTCGGTGAGGTACTGGGCGAACTTCGGGTCCTGGCTCTTCAAGGGCCGCCCCTCCTCCGCCAGCTTCTTGAGCCCATCCACCGCGGCGCGCGCCTCGTCCATGCCCTTGGAGCCGGAGTCCTCCTTCACGAGCTTCGCCATCCGCTCGTTCAGGGGCGCGAGCGCGCCGTCGATGCGGCGGCGGAACTCGTGGATGTGGACCTTGGCGCGGCGCTCGTCCACGTACTCACGCTGCGTGCGCAGCTGCTTGCGCGCGGCGAGGACGAGCTTGGCGTACTCCAGGTCCTCCGTCTCGAAGCTCGCCCCCGCGTTGAGCGCGTCCTTCAGCGCCTCCACCGCCACGACGGCGGCGTCGAGGTCCGCGTTGCGCGGCGGCTCCACCTCGATTTTCTGGACGGCCGTCGCGAGCGCCGCGCGAGCCGACTCCACCTTCTTCGTGGCCTCCGCGATGGACTTCGCGGCGCCGGGCTCCGGAGGCGCGGCGAAGGCCTCGGCGGAGGCGAGGATGCACAACCCCATCAACACCAGCACAGAAGTACGTACCATTCACACCAACCTACTACAGCGAGGCCGGGGGAGCCCCGGCATAGTGGAAGCGTCCTGAAGGCTGGCGGGAACTGAACGCGAGGTGGGAGACCCACGGACTCCCACCTGGGCCAGCAGACGACCAGGCCCCTGGCCACACGCGCATCCCCGGGCGGGAGTTGGTCTAGCGTGGGCCGCACCCTCGTGCGCCCTCACCTCGTGAAATCCACCGTCTTCCTCCTGCTCGTCGCGGGCCTTCCAGGCTGCGCCACCTCCCCTTCGCGCGTCCGTTCCACCTCGGCGGAGCCCGTGCTCCTCGTCCAGGACGGCGTCACCGCGGAGGCAGCCCGGGGGGTCTGGCGCTCGCGCGGCCATGGGCACGTCCTGACCGTCTCCGCGAAGGACCTGAAGCTGCACCATGCGACAGCCGCCGGCTGCTACCCGCAGCCCGGCGAAGAACCCGGAGCGCTGTCGGGCTTCGTCCACGTGATGCCCGATTCGGCTCCCGACAGCCTGTCCCTCAGCGCCGTCCCCGGCGACACGCGGTACCTCTTCGAGCGGCTCCCCGCCCTGCCCCCGGAGTGCTCGGCGAACACCGAGTGGACGCCACCGCGGCTGTTCGAGCTCTTCGCCGCGACCTTCACGGAGCACTACGCCTTCTTCGCGGAGCGCCACGTGGACTTCAGCGCCCGTGTCGCCGCGCTCCGCCCCAGGGTCACCGACGCGACAAAGCCCCGTGCGTTGTTCGGAGTCTTCCAGGCGCTGACGACGGGACTCGGGGACGCGCATACCCGCATCGCCGCCGAGGTGGATGGGGAGACACTCGGCCACGCAGAGGGAGAGGCCCGGACGCTGGAGCGCGTGGACGCCGAGGGGAGCAAGGCGGGACAGTCATCCCGGGACGCCCAGCGCGCCTGGCTCGCCGCCTACCGCGACGGCATCCTCCAGACGGTGCTGAAGGGCGCGGGCCACCACGTGGCGAACAAGCGCATCTTCCATGGGCTCGTGGGCGACGTCGGCTACCTCAACGTGGTGACGATGGGGGGCTATGTCGACGAGGACGATGTCCCGCCGCGCGAGGAACTCCGGGTCCTCGACGAGGCGCTCGACACGGCGCTGCAATCCTTCCAGGGCGCACGGGCCGTCATCGTCGACGTGAGCAACAACCGGGGCGGACATGACGTCATCTCCCGAGCCATCGCCGCGCGCTTCACCGACACCCGGCGGCTCGCCTACACCAAGGTCCCCTTCAACTCCGACGTGCCTCCCCAGGCCTTCCACGTCGAGCCCGCCTCCGGACCGCGCTACACCGGTCCTGTCTACCTGGTGACGAGCGACATCACCGTGAGCGCCGGGGAAGTCTTCACCCTCGCCATGCGCGCGCTGCCGAATGTCACCCACGTGGGCACCACCACCCGAGGCGCCCTCTCCGACGTGCTCGTCAAGCCGCTCCCGAATGGATGGAGCGTGGAGCTCTCCAACGAGCGCTATCTCGACCCGAAGGGGCAGCTGTTCGAGGCACGCGGCATCCCTCCCCAGCAGGAACTGGAGGTCTTCCCCGAAGACGACCTGCACGAGGGCCACGCCAGGGCCGTGCTGTCGGTGGTGGACGTGGCCTCGGGTCGACGGAACGCAGTCCCTGGAGGCGCTCGCGAATGACGGCGGCCTACGAGTTGTTCCTACGGGAGGTCGATGCCCAGGGACGGGAGCGTGCCGATGGGTTCTCGCTGGGCAACCTTCGACACCTCACGCCGGAAGAGCACCTCCAGGTGCTCGCCACGTTGACGCGGCTGCTCTCCGAGCGGGAGGAACGGGCCCCCGTGGCGCTGGCCCTCCTGGCCCCGACACCAGCCACCGTCACACTGTTGCGTGAAGCACTCCCGCTGCCGTGGAAGCCCGGAGCGAGGCGCGAGTACTTCGACCTGGAGGTCGCATCAGCGCTCGGCGTGCTCACGGGCGAACCGCTGGCCCTGGACCTGCTCGAGGACACCGTGGCGCGAAGCCAGGACCAGTGGGCCAAGGGCATCGCGACGGAAGGGCTGCGCCGGGCCTCGCCATCGAGCGATGCCAGCGCGCGTCTGGCGCGGCTCATCCGCACGCGGCCTCGGGAGTCGATGCTGCTCGACGCCGCCGAGATGCTGATGACGCGACATGGCCTGTGGGCCTACGACCTGGCGCGCCAGGATGAGCGACTGACGCTCCTGCGCGCACTGACGGAAGACGATGACGCCGCCCGGGACGAAGCCCTCGGGCGGATTCTCGCCGCGCCCGTCAAACCCTGGCCCTGAGTCACCGAGGAGAGCCCGTGGAGACACCCCTCCATCGGCAAGCGTGACGACGAAGGCCGGCCTCGCACGAGGGCCTCCCGAGCCGGAGCGTCGGCTCCTCAGGTCCGAAGGACGGCGACCGCCTCCACCTCGAAGAGCATCCCGTCCAGCGCCAGCCGGGGCACGGGCATCAGCGTACAGGTCGGCTTCATTCCATCCCCCCAGGCCGCGTCCAGCTCGGGGCCGATGATGCGGAGCTTCTCCTCCGTGTGGTCCACCACGAGCATCGTGAGCTTGGCGACGTCGCCGACGCCCGCTCCCACCGACGCCAGCGCCGTGCGGACATTCTGGAGCGCCTGCCTCACCTGGAGGCGGAAGTCAGGCTCCAGCGCGCCGCTCTCACGCTCGCCGCCCTGCCCCGCCAGATAGATGAGCCGGGTTCCGGCCGCCACCTGCGCCACGTGCGAGAAGCCGTAGGGCGCCGGGTCGAACAGCCCCTTCGGATTCGTCAGGACCAACGGAGGAGTCTTCGAGGATTCAGTGCTCTGTCCCATGATTCACCTGTGTGGAGTCGGCCCCCAATATGCGGGCCGGCACTCCCGCCTTCAATCGAATCGGACCGGAGGCGTCCTCAGTGCGGCTCGGCCGATACCTGGGCCGCGTGACGCAATCCCCACTCCACCAGGGGGTGGGCGGCCTGGGCGAGCGCGAGGCCCGTGGGCGTGAGCGAATACTCCTCCTTGGGCGGCACCTCGTCGAACACCGCGCGGCCGACGACGCCAGCGGCCTCCAGCTCCCGGAGCTGCTCGAACAGGACCTTCTCGCTGACGCCGCGCACCCGACGTCGCAGCTCGCCGGAGCGCACTGGCCCTGCGTACAGCTCGCACAGGATGGCCGACTTCCACCTGCCTCCGATGAAGGCCCGCGCCACACCGAGGTCGCAGTCCGCGGCCGATTGCCTCCTCACCATGTTCCCGTCTCCTCCTCGTCCGGCACTTACAATTCTGTAAGGACTTGTGCCGCGCCGCGATTCATCCAAATAACAGACGCACGCATCCAAAGTAGCGCCCCCGGGGACAGCCAACATGAGCAATCCACGCGGCGACGTGACGGTCATCGGGCTGGGCAAGCTGGGCTCGGCTCTCGCGGGAGCCTTTCTCCGGGCCGGGCATCGGGTGACGGTCTGGAACCGCACCGCGAGCCGCGCCGAGCTTCTGCGACAAGCCGGGGCCGTGGTGGCCCCAGCGCGGCGGCGGCGGTAGAGGCCAGCCCGCTGGTGGTGGTGTGCGTGTCCGACCATCCCTCCACTCGCGCCATCCTCGAGGTGCCGGAGGTGACCTCGGCCTTGTCGGGGCGCACGTTCGTGCAGCTCAGCTCCAGCACACCGCAGGTGGCTCGCGACCTGGAGACCTGGGCGCGCGGACGGGACATCGACCTGCTCCGCGGGGCAGTCCTCGCCTGCCTCGACAGGCTGGCACCGAGGACGGCGCCATCGTGCTCTCGGGCCCCCGCGAGGTGCTGCGCCGACATGAGGGCGTCCTGCGTGCCCTGGGCGGCACGCTCACATGGGCGAGGCGATAGGCGCCGCCTGCGCGATGTTCTCGGCGGTGCTGACGTATCTGGCCACGCACTGGATGGGCGTTGCCCATGGCGCGCGCGTCTGCCGCGCCGAGGAGCTGGACGCGACGGCCTTCGGCGTGACTCTGCACGCGCTCGCTCCCGCTCTGGGTCAGGACGCCCGCCACATGGCGAAGGAGCTCCAGACCGCGGGCTACGCCAACCCCGAGAGCACGCTGGAGACGGCGGGCAACGACATCCCCCGGCTGGTGCAGCTGTCTCAGGAAGATGGCATCAGCGATGCGGTGCCCCGCTTCGTCGCCTGCATCCTCCGCCAGGCCATCGACGCGGGGCCTGGCGCCGAGCAGCATGCCGCCCTGTTCAAGGTCTTGTACCGGACGCGCCAGGCGGTGTCCGACGACCGGCGCACCGTGCGGACGCAACGTTGTGCTGGCGTGGCACGCGGACCTGCAGGCAGGCGCCGCGGGCCAGATTGAGGGCAGCCGGTGAGGCCACCCCTCGCTGACAGCCGCGTGCCAGGCAAGAGGCTGAGTCATCGCGGACCGGCAGGATGAGGAGGGCCCCCCGGCACGTTTCACGAGGCCGGGGAGCGCGTCTCCTCCCTCGCGACGCTCGCGCCTGCCCCCTCGAAATCAAATATCGGGTGACACCTGGCACGACCGCCGGAGTTTCATGAGACACTCACGCTTTCCCACGCGTCCGGCAGCCTGCTCAGGATTTCATGTCATTTCTGGATCGCATCCTCGACCCTCCGAGTTACGGCTACGAAAAGAACGGCGCGCTCCATGTGCCCACCCACCGGGAAATCCTCTCGGAGTTCTTCTCCCGACTGAACATTCTACGAACCCGTAAGAACTGGCTGGCCCTGACGGGGTGGGCCACGACGTTGGGGTTCGGCATCCCGCTGGCGCTCTTCTTCACCCATCACTTCAGCGTGTGGCTGCTGCTGGCGGGCTTCGTCTACAGCATGGTGGTGTTGGGCACCCACGGCACCATCTGGTTCCACCGCTATGCCACGCACCGTGCGTTCAAGTTCAAGAACGCCTTCTTCCGGGAGCTGTGCCGCAACCTGGTGGTGAAGACCATCTCGGAGGAGGCCTATGTCATCTCCCACCACGTGCACCACGCCAGGTCGGAGCAGCCAGGCGACCCCTACAACGCGAAGGCCGGCTGGCTCTACTGCTTCCTGGCGGACGCGAATCATCAGGGTATCCGCAAGGACTTGAACGCCAGGGATTACGCGCAGCTGTGCAAGCTGATGGAGCACACGGGGGTGCACCTCAACAGCCATGCGCAGTACCAGAAGTGGGGTTCACTCTGTCACCCGGCCTGGACGGTGGCGCACTTCCTGGCGAACTGGGCAGTCTGGTACGGCGTGTTCTTCCTGCTCGGCGGGCACGCGCTGGCGTTGGCGCTCTTCGGCTGGTCCGGGGTGTGGGTCGTGGGCGTGCGGACGTTCAACTATGACGGGCACGGGGGTGGGAAGGACCGTCGGCGTGACGGGGTGGACTTCAACCGGCGCGACCAGTCCATCAACCAGCGCTGGCCGGGCCTCATCACCGGGGAGTGGCACAACAACCACCACCTCTATCCGCAAGGCGCGCGCGCGGGCTTCCTGCCGTACCAGTTCGACCCCGCCTGGCAGTGCATCCGCGGCGCGCACTGGCTCGGCGCCATCAGCAGCTACCGCGACTTCAAGCCGGAGTTCATGGCGCGCCACTACCTCCCCTGGCTGGAGGAACAGAAGGCCAAGGCCGTCGCGGTGGCCGGATGAACCCGAGTTCGTGATTCTCGGACGGCCTCGGACGGCGCGCCTGGGGTCCACCCTGCGTGGAGATGGGCTGACAGAGCGCTGGGCGTCGCCCTTCGCCCCTGGTGCCTCGAGCAGGCGAGGAGGAGGTGAGCGAGGGGGGGGTGGAGCAGCTGCTCCATGCAGGGAAGATGGGACCATCGTACAGGGCCAGCGTCAGGCGACGAACGCTGCCGCGGACCGCTTCGGAGACGCTGAGTCGGGCGCGCCGCTAGCCTCGTGGAGCAACCACTCTGGAGGTCTCGATGGTCAAGCCTGGCTGGCTCGTTGCGGTGGTTTCGACCGGGATGCTGTACGTGGGCTGCGGTGAGCATCAGGGCGGCTCCGCGGAGGGCGAGGTGCCCGCCTCCGTCGAGCAGGGCCTGTCGACGCTCGTCACCTGTCCGGTGGGCTCCGTGACGGTGACGTTCGACCCGCCGCTGCGACGGACACCCCAGGACGTCGTCACCACCTCGACGGGCGTCCTGAGCAACTGCGTCACGCTCCTGGGCTCGCCGGTGACCTCGGCGACCGCTTGGAGACAGCTCAACGAGCCGGGCCTCTCCTGCGCGAACCTCCTCAAGACGCCTTCCACCACGCTGTCGCTGACCTGGAATACAGGCGAGACCTCGACCCTGCGCAGCACGCAGGTGCGGGTGGCTTCCGAGCCGGCCGTGGCCATCGCGGAGGAGACCGGCACCGTCCTGTCGGGGAAGTTCGAGGGCGCCACCTCGGTACGAACCGCGACTTTCGTCTCCACGGACCTCGCGGCCTGTGATTCGCCCGAAGGGCTGTCCTCGCTCAACGGGCTCCTGTCCCTGAGCCTCGTTCAAGTGCTCTGACTCCAGGTGGTTGCCCGTGGTCACCTGTCCCGTGGGCACGGTGAGCGTGACAGCCGCTGCGTCGCTACGCCCCCTCCCGCGGGACGTCCCCACCCTCGCGAGCCAGCTCCACGGCAACCGCCCCCCCCTTGACCGGGCCACATCCCGCTCATGCGAATGCTCGTCATCGTGGAGACCTGGGGCCGCGCAGCGTGGCGGTGCTGGCGCCGCTGCTTTCGAAGCAGGCCCCCGCCGATTGACCGACGGGGGCCGCTCGCCTTCTCGACCTCAGGCGATGTTCCGCACCGCTGCGGAGCCCTCCTTCGTCCCCGCGCCGGGTGAAGCGCTCAGGAGGCTCACCTTCGGCCTGGCCACGGTGGCGGGCACCCCGAAGAAGGCATCATAGGCGTCGATGTGCTGCTGCCCCACCGTCGTCATGAAGTCCGCGAAGTCCGCCGGCTGGGCGGGCAGCGGCGACGGCATGAAGAACTGCGAAGGCAGCCTGACGTAGGGATTCGGGTCCGGGACCCGCTCGTACAGCGGGTGGATGGTCCCATAGGCGAGGTTGGCGTCGAGCCCGAAGACACCGGTGAGGGGGCCGTAGAGCGTCTGGATGGACTGGTTCTTGACGTAATCCCACACGACGTCATTCTGCACGCTGTGCGGCTGGACGTTCATCAGGTTGGTCCAGCCATGCGGCACCACGTCGTACACGTTCGTGATGACCTGGTTCCAGTAGCCATAATTCGCGATGCCGGTGATGTACGTCGGAACGAAGAGCCCGCTGAAGTAGTTGACGAAGCCCTGGTCTCCCGTCGTCGGCGCGGCCGTCGGCAGCACGAAGACGTCGTTCCAACGCTTCACATCGAAGATGCTCGGATAGAGCCAGCGAGCCAACGTCGGACTGAGCGAGCCTCCCAGGCTGTGCCCCGTGAAGACCAGCGTCGACTTGGGCGACTCCTTCGTCCCCAGGAAGGTCTGCAGCGACTGATTCGTCCGCGGGTCCAGCATGTTCAGCAGATTCGTGGTCCCCCAGGCCGCCCCTTGGGAGACGTTCCCGATGTTGGAACGACTGGGATTGGTGCTGTTCGTCGGGGTGATGCCCATCGGATAGGGCACGGTGACCGAGACGTTGTTGTCCAGACAGTCCGTGTCGTACCAGTTGTACGTCGTGTCCCGATTCCCGTTGGTGCCAGCAACCGCCACGACATAGCAGTCCGCTTGCGCGTTGTAGGCCACGTACATGACGTTGTCGGCCACCTTCGACACGCGGCCCTTCCCCGAGCAGTCCTTGTCCGTTTGATAGACACAAGGACCCCACACCCGCGTCCACACGCCCAATTGCTGCGCATTCTGGGTCAACGCGCCGTCGATGATGGGCCCCAGCGCGAGCGCGATGTTGGAGGCCGTGTCCTCGATCTGGTCCCCCAGGCCGGAGAACCGCGAGAGCCGGTAGACCGTCTGGATGATGTTGTAGCTGCCGCCTGGATTGATGGGCTGCACGACCTTCATCTGGAATTCCTCCATTGGGGGTGGTGAGCCCCTCGGAGCAGAAGACATGCCAGCACGCCAGAGCCGGGCCCCAATGCAAACACAGGCATTTGCGAACCCCCTCCAGACACTTGACGCGTCAGGGCGGGCACTTGACGTGTCAGGCCTGTCCGGCATTCGTCGACAGGAGAACTTTCCCATGCCCTGGCACATCACTCGAGCAGGTGGAGGTCCACGGCCTCCGCCATGAGCGCGTGGCCCGCATCGTTGGGGTGCAGTCCGTCCACCGTCAGCGTCGCTCGCATCGCGTCGGGGTCCGCCGGGTCCCTCAGCACGGCCTCGAAGTCAATCACCGCGTCGAACCGGCCCGCCGTGCGAATCCACTGGTTCACCGCCTCGCGCGTGGCCTCGTTCGCCGCCGTGAAGTAGGGATGGCCCTTCATCGGCGTCAACGTCCCGCCATACACCTTCATGCCCCGGGCCCTCGCCCGCTGGATGAGCTGCTCGTAGGCCTGGGTGATGCGCTCGGCCCCGGATGCCGCCCCCGGGCGGCCGATGTCGTTGATTCCCTCCAGCAGGATGACGGCCTTCACGCCGCGCTGGGTCAGCACGTCGCGCTCGAAGCGGCGCAAGCCGCTGGGGCCATAGCCCTCCTCCAACAGCCGGTTGCCCGACAGCCCCGCGTTGAGCACGCCCACGGCGCGTCCGCCTCGCGCCCTCAGGCGTTGCGACAGGCGCGCGGGCCAGGTGCGCTCCTGGTCCGCCGTGGTCCCCACGCCATCGGTGATGGAGTCGCCGAACGCCACGACCAGGGACGCATCCGCCACGGCGTCGACGTGCAGCGCGGTGAGGAAGTAGAGGCTGCGCGTGGTGAGCGCGGGCACGAAGCTCGCGGCCCCAGCGTGGTCGCCACGGCCAGAGACATAGGTGCTCCGCGTGCCCTCCAGGTGCCAGGACACGGCCCCCGAGCGCTCCAGGAAGTAGAGCGACACCGCCACATCCCGCAGGCCATCGACCGCGAGCTCCACGGGCTCGCTGGTGGCCGTCCTCCCCGGAGGGATGCTGACGGACGCCGTGCCGGCGAAGCGGACCTGCCGGTCCGTCGAGGGGTCGATGGAGACGCCCTGAGTCCTCAACCCGACGCGAACCGCCGCGACCTGCAAGGGTTGCGTACCGTACTGGTTGCTCAACACCAGCCGCAGCCGGGGGCCCGCCAGCGTGGGCCGCACGAACATGCGCACCGTCTGGTCGCGGAAGCTCGGTCCGGCGAGCTCATCCCCCACCGTGGCCGAGGCCGACGGGTGCATCGGCGCGGTGAAGGCGGGCAGCCAGTGCGGCGAGGCGAGCGACGCCTTCTCGCCACACGCGCACACGACCCACACCATGACGGCCCACCCGAGGTGACACAGGCTCCTGAACAGGCGCGACATGGTGCCTCCCGAGGCTCAGGGCTCTCGTCCAGGCGGAGCCCACCGCACGGCGCGCCGGGTGGCCATCACCCTCTGGCGCCACCAGCAGGCCTGGAGGCGCACGCCGGACCTCTCCCAGACGTGCGACGCGACGTCGAGCGACCTGGCAAGCGCCCCCGAGTGCTCACGAGGCCACGGCGCGACCACCCGCGCCGCGCTGGAACAACCAGGCAGCCCCCAGGAACAGCGAGACGAAGCCCGCGGTGAGCCCCAGCACCTCGGCCGGAGGACTCCACGGCAAGCCCCAGCCCGCGAGCACCGCGACGAGGCCGATGACGGCCTGGGTGACGGCCATCGCGACCAGCGTCCGCGCCATGCCGGCCGCGCGCAGCCGGGTGATGAAGCAACCGGCCACGCCGATGAGCACCACCCCACCATGGAGCAGGTTCACGCGCGCACCGTCAGAGCCGATGATGCCGACACCGAGGCTCAGCCAGACGAGGCAGGACACGGCGAAGAGCGAGAGGCCGACGGCGGCGCGGTACGAGGTTCGGGGAATCGAGATGGACATGGAGGGGCTCCGGTTCGACGGGCGATGAGCACGGCGTGAAGCCCTGACAAGGTGGCACCTCTGCACGAGCACGGCGGCGACGCTCCCGACCAGCGGTCGGAATCCGCCGCCAGACGTCGCCGGACGCGGGCGGCCGGCCTCCCCCTGCTTCGTTGATTCCGGAGGACTCCAGTAGACTCGCGCCATGCTTGCTCGCGTGGGCTCCTCCGTCGTGCTGCTCGTGTTCGCGTTGCCGTGGTGGGCCATCACCGGGTTCGCCGACTACATGGCGGGCTCCAGCGTGAGGCGTCAGGCCCAGTCCGCGAGCTGGCCCACCGCGCAGGGCACCATCACCGCGAGCGAGGTGCGCTCGGTCCGCGGCAACAAGAGCACCACGCACGGCCTCGAGCTGACCTACACGTACTCCGTCGACGGACGACGGCACGAGGGCCACAAGTACCGCATCATGACCTCGCGCTCGGGGGACCTCGAGGAGGCCCAGGCGCTGGTCGCCCGGTACCCCGTCGGGGCTCTCGTCACCGTGCACCACGCGCCGGGCGACCCCTCGGAGGCGGTCCTCCAGGCGGGTCTCGGGGGCACGGAGCTGGTCGTGCTCCTGATACTGCTTCCCTTCAACCTGGTGGCGCTCTGGCTGCTGAAGCTGGTGGTGGGGTCCTTCAAGCCGGAGTCGCCGCTGCTGTCCCCCTTCACACGGGAGGACGGCAGCGAGTGCGTGGTGCTCGACGCACCCGACACGGCCACCTCGGCGGCCATCACCATGGCGACCTCCGCCCTGCTCTGCGTCGTGCTCACGAGCACCCTCGCGGGCGTCAACCCGCCCCTGGCCGCGGGCGTGGCGGCCTGGGTCGTCGTCTTCGCGTGCGGACTGCTCGTCGGGCGCTACCTCCACGCCCGGAAGAAGGCCGGCCACTACGAGGTCCGCCTCCACCGCCGGGAGCGGAGGCTCTCGCTGCCGCCCATCCCGGGACGCAAGGCGCGGCTCGACGTCCGGTGGAACGACGTGCTGTCGCTGCGTGTCGAGTCCCAGGTGTCCGCGAAGAACAAGACGCGCTACCGCGTCACGCTCGAAGTCGCCACCGCCGACGGCACGGCGCGACAGGAAGCCGTGTGCGGCCATACCCGACAGGAGCAGGCGGAGGCGCTGGCGCGGTGGCTGAGAAAGGACCTCCAGGTGAGGGAGGTCGCGCTCCAGGCGCTGCGCTCGGCCTGACCCGAGGCGCATCGGGCCACCGGGACGCGGCGGGCGCGTGCACGGAGGCTCGCCCGCCCCATCCATCGCGCCGGGCAGGAGCGGCGAGCGCACGCTGTGGGCCGCGCCCTCCGCGCCTACCCTTTCCCAGGGACGAGCAGGGCGAGTCTGTCTTTCGGGGGTCACATGGAGCGCCTCATCGGAAGCCCCGCGCGAGCAGCATCCGCGCGTGGGGGGTGGCACCGGAGTCGGGCCATGGCCTGGTGGCGCCACTTCACGCTGCCTGGTGCGTGGGTCGCGCTGGTGTTCGCGTGTCTGTCATTCACCCCCTCGCTCCTGCCTCGCGGCGGCCCCTTCCAGGGGCTCGTCAGCGGCATCAGCGCGGTCATCGGCTACGGGCTCGGGGTGGCGGGTGCCTGGCTCTGGCGGGAGTTCGCCAACCGACCTCCGCGCACACCCAGCGCCCGGGCCTGGCGAGGGTTCCTCGGGGTGGCGGCCGTGGCCCTGGCCGCATCCCTGGTGCTGGGCTGGCATTGGCAGGCGAGCATCCGGGAGCGGATGGGGATGCCCCACCCGGGCCGTGCGGGCTACCTGTTCGCGCCCTTCATCGCCGCGCTCCTCTTCCTCCTGCTCATCGGTGCGGGCCGAGGGCTGCGCGCGCTCTCCCATCGACTGAACACGCGCCTGTCGCGCCACATCGGCCCCCGCGCGGCCCGGGCGACGAGCGGGTTCGCGGTGGCGACGCTCACCTTCCTGGTCCTCAGCGGCGTGCTGTGGGACGGGCTCATCTCCCTGGCGGACCGCACCCTGGCCCTCCAGGACACGACGACCGCCGAGGGTGTGTCTGCGCCACGAAGCCCGCTGCGCTCCGGGAGCCCCGACTCCCTCGTGCCCTGGGAGACGCTGGGCCGCCAGGGCCGCAGCTTCGTGGCCCAGGGCCCCTCGGTGGAGGAGCTGTCCGCGTTCCATGGTGCCCCCGCGAAGGAGCCCATCCGGGTGTATGCCGGTCATGCGTCCGCCCCGGATGCGGAGCGCCGCGCCGAGCTCGCCGTCCGTGACCTGGAGCGCGCGGGCGGCTTCGAGCGCGACTTCCTGCTGGTCGTGACGACGACGGGCAGCGGCTGGGTGGTGCCCGAGTCCGTCGAGGCCTTCGAGTTCCTGACTGGTGGCGACTCGGCCATCGTCTCCATGCAGTACTCGCATCTGTGGTCATGGCTCTCCGTCCTGGTGGACCAGGAGCGGGCGCGCGAGGCGGGACGGGCCCTCTTCGACGCCGTCTACGAGCGCTGGTCCCGGCTCCCCGAGGACCGGCGCCCCAAGCTGTTCGTGTTCGGGGAGAGCCTGGGCTCGTACGGCGGGGAGACGGCCTTCAGCGGCGAGCGGGACCTGGCCAATCGCACCCACGGCGCGCTCTTCGTCGGCCCACCCCAGTTCAACACGCTGTACCGCGAGTTCACCGACCAGCGCGACGCCGGCAGCCCCGAGGTGGAGCCCATCTACCGCGAGGGCCGCATCGTCCGCTTCAGCCGGCGCCCCGGGGAAGAGATTCCCCCCGCCATGGCGCCCTGGGCAGACGCCCGGGTGCTCTATCTGCTGCACCCCTCGGACCCCATCACCTGGTGGAGCCCCCGATTGCTCTTGCGACGGCCGGACTGGCTGCGCGAGCCCCGCGGTGACGACGTCGTGGACGCGATGGTGTGGCTGCCCTTCGTCACGTTCTGGCAGGTGACGGCCGACCTGCCGCTGGGGATGGCCGTGCCGCCCGGCTACGGACACGTCTACACGGGCGAGCACGTCGACGGATGGCTGGCATTGCTTCGCCCCCAGGGATGGACCGGACAGAAGACCGCGCGACTGCGGGCGAGACTGCGGCCGACGCCCTGACCGTGCGGGCTCCTGGCCCGCACAATGACATCCATGCGGGCCACCCCGAAGACAGCCCACCCCGGGGATACCACCAATCCCCTGAGGCATCACACCACCATCACCGCCAGACATTGACCCTTCCGGACCCCAATGAGATACAAACACAACAAGGCGGCCACGCGCCCCGGCTGCCATTGGGAGCCCGCAATGCACAGCACCGCGCCGCACCACTGCAAGACCGTGTCGGAGCAGAAGTGGTCCCTGAGCACGTTCATGGAGTTCTACGAGCGTGTCCTGGGCCCCCGGCTCTTCAAACCCTATGGAGAGCTGCTCGTCCGGGAGATTCGCAAGGACATCCGTCCGGACGCTCCCCCGACGAGCATCCTGGAGGTCGCGTGTGGGACGGGCCGCATCACCACCCACCTCTACGAGGACCTGGCCCGGCCGCTGGGCTTGCGGCTGGTCGCCACGGACCTGTCGAAGATCGCCATCGACATGGCGAGGAAGGTGGTCAGCGAGGAGCTCCGACGGGACGTCGTCTTCCACGCCGACGTGGACATGGCGGACATGCCCTTCGCGGACAACAGCTTCGACATCATCGTCTGCGGCTTCGGGCTGATGTTCCCGCCGGACAAGGCCCGCGTCGCCCGGGAGTTCAAGCGGGTGCTGCGGCCGGGCGGGAAGCTCTACGGCACCGTCTTCCACTACAACGAGCTGTTCGACCTGGCCCGGCGGCAATCCCAGAAGCACTTCGGGACGCCCTCGGCCATCATGGACGCGGCCCTCAGCCTGACCGACCCCTCCGCCATCACCCACGCCTTCTCCCTCGAGGGGCTCTGTCGGGGCGTCAGCGAGGTCGCGACCTCATGTCCCCTGTCCTTCCATCTGGACGACCCGGACACCCGCGAGTTCCTCTTCAACGCCTGCATCCTCCTGGAGGAGTTCAACCAGTGCGACACCCTCACCCGGGAGGGGTACCTGGACACGATGCTCCGGGAGTTCCACGAGCAGGTCCCCACCCGGAACTACCAGGTCAAGGCCTGGCTCCTGCGCGGCCAGGTGGACCAGGCCTGCAAGGAGTCCGTGGCCCCCAGTCCCCGGCCCGACTTCTCGGCCTTGAGCGCGTTCCGACAGCTGCCGCCCCAGTTCGTCGAGAGCCCCGCGGACAGGCCGCTCCCGCTCGCGGAGGCTCAGCTGCTGCGCCCCTACCACGCGATGAAGGCCGCCTTCCTGGCCGAGCACCCGACCTACCCCGAGGCCGAGGTCGAGGCGCTGCGCGACACCGAGTTCTCGCGCCTGGATGCCCTCCAGGAGGCGTACCTGGACCACGTGGGCGGCACGCTCGCCCCGGAGAGCCTCCTGACGCAGGACTACCAGGTGCTCAAGAGCACCATCCTCGGCAACCCGCACACCGGCTCGAAGTCCTCCGACGCGGCCTTCGAGAAGGCCCGCGCGGAGATCTATCGGTTCTTCCGCTGTGCGCCGGAGGAATACGAGATCATCTTCACCCCCAACGCCAGCGGCGCCATCCGCCTGGTGGCGGAGTCGTTCCCCTTCGAGAGCGGCTCGGAGGTCCTGCTCACCAAGGACAACCACACCTCGGTCCACGGCCTGCGCGAGTACGCGAAGTCCAAGGGCGCCTCGGTGAAGTACATCCCGCTGGACAAGGAGCTCTTGATTCTGGACAGCTCGATGCGGCGCTCGCTCGAGAAGCTCGCCCCGGGGCACCCGCATCTGCTCGCGTACCCGGCGCAGTCCAACGCCACGGGCGCCAGGCATGACTTGAAGTGGATTCCGCTCGCGCAGGAGAAGGGCGCGATGGTGCTGTGCGACGCGGCGGCGCTCGTCCCCCAGTCCCGGCTGGACTGCTCGGTGCATCACCCGGACTTCGTCGCGGTCTCGTTCTACAAGATGTTCGGCCATCCGACGGGGACCGGGTGCCTCATCGCCAGGCGCTCCTCGCTTCGCAAGCTGACCCCGCCGTCCTTCGCGGGCGGCGCGGTGTGCTACTACTCGGGCCCGTGGTCTCCCACGGACCGGCTGCTGCACCGTGACGACGGGAAGCGGTTCGAGGTCGGCACGCCCAACTACGCGTCCTTCCACGCCATCGCCCAGGGGTTCGAGTTCCTCTCCCGGCTCGGACTGGATGAGCTCCGCGCGCGGTCGACGGCGCTGGCCAGGTGGCTGGAGACGCGGCTGTTGGAGCTGCGGCACGACATCAAGGCCCAGGCCCCGCTCTGCCGCATCTACGGCCCGCCGCCCGAGCACAAGGGGGCGACGGTCATGCTGAACTTCTTCGACTGCTACAACGCCGTCTTCCCGCACGCCCTGGTCAAGCGGGCCGCCGAGTCCTTCGGCATCACCGTGCGCAACGGGTGCTTCTGCAACCTGGGCGCGGTGCAGCAGGCCACGTACACCACCGCCGGCGCGGAGCACTGCGAGCTCGACAAGACGGAGAAGATCCTCGACTGCAAGACCTTCGACGACAAGATCCTCAACAAGGGCAACTGCGGCGCCATCCGCGTCTCGTTCGGACTGGGCTCGAACTTCCGGGACGCCTACCGCTTCTACCTGTTCGCGAAGTGCCTGCTGAACACCGAGGGCGCGCGGCTGGCGGACACCCTGGCAGACGCTCCGGTGAACTGAAGGTCCGCGGGCGCGAATCACTCCCGAGCGGGGGGCGGGATGACGTGGGGCCACCCGCCGTGGGCGCGCGGGAGCCCCGTGAGCAGGAAGTCGCGCACGGAGGTCTCGAAGTCGAGCCAGAGAGGACCCACGACAGCGTCCAGCCAGCACTCCTGGTTGTGGGCCAGGAGGCTCGCGGCGGTGTGGAGAACGGGGGCATCCTCCTTCACGGCGACGGGGACTGGGCACGCGGCGCCTCACGCGACAACGGGCGGCAGCCACCATCAGGCAGTGACTCCCGCACCCCGCCCAGCCCCGTGGGGACGACCGGGTCAGTTACAGACGGTGGCCTGGAAGTTGTGGTCGTAGAAGTACGCCCACGAGCGGCGCACGTAGCCCGCCGGGTCCGCGTCGTTCACGCCCGGCGTGAAGGTCTGCCAGGTGCCGTTGAACCACTGGATGGAGTACTGGACCACGTCGCAGCCATAGGCTCCCGAGCACTGGGCCGGGAAGTAGTTGCGCAGCAGTCCATTGTCCGTCAGCAGCGACGTGTCATCCGCGCTGGGCACGTTGTCCAGCCCCGCCACCCAGCGGTTCTCGAACGTCGGCCCCGAAGACCAGGACCAGCACGCCGCGGACGCCGTGCCACTGACCAGGACTCCCATCACGACACCCCATCCCAACAGGTTCGTCTTGATGCGCATGGCTTTGCACCTCGTATTCCTTCGGGTTTGTCGTCACGACCAGGCAACGACGCCGAGCACGGACCTCTACCGCGGCCCGACCGCGCTTGAGCGCATTGCACGACTCAACGACTCAACGACTCAACGACTCAACGACTCAACGACCATGACAAGCATTTCCGCCACATAGACAACCAGTCGCCGGCCCGCGCGCGAAACGATGCGAGGAATTGCGTAAGGGTTATCCAGGGCGCCTGGTCGGAAGCCGCACGTCGCGCTGCGAGCGGACGCCGGCCCGCTTGTTCGCGCCACACCCCAAAAGCAACAAACCTATTAAAACCAGAAATTTGCTCGAAACCCCACAAACACAATCACCTTCGGGGGCCGGTCATCTCGCCGGCACACACACCAAGGACAATCACCCGTGAAGATGAAGTCACTCATCATCGGTCTGGCGTTTGGAGGGATGTTGGCGGCGTGCGGCGGCGCGCCGGAGGAGCTGACGGACGCCGAGGGCACGCTCGGTGAGACGGAGCAGGGCATCTGTGAGGGGTACGCCAATGGGGCGCGGCACTGCACGTTCAAGTGCACGGCCAACGACTGGCGTCACTGGTACGGCTACAACGACGTCGCGTGGGGTCAGTGTGAGGACGTGGCGCGGCGCGACTGCGGCCGCGAGCCGTACAGCGTCTGCTGGAGCATCCCCTGAGCCTGCTTCCCTCACCCCCGGAATCCCTCCCATGAAGAAGCCGACGAATCCCCTGTTGCTGGCGCTGACCTCCGCGATGTTCCTCGCCGCGTGCGGCGCCCCTCCGGAGGAGGCGACCGAAGCCTCCTCGCTGCCGGACCCGGCCTCCGTCGTGATGACGAAGGACCGCGTCCCGGGCGAGGTGAGCGCGTCCTGGACCGCCAACTGTGCCGGCTGGGCGCAAGGCGGCCGCACCTGTTCGTGGCGCTGCCGCAGCACCAGCGAGTGGATGTGGGCCACGCAGACCGTCGCGTACGGCGACTGCAACGCCTACGCGAACAACTTCTGCGGACGTGATGCCTACGCCGTCTGCTGGAGCAGCAACCCGCACCCGTAGTCCCCCGAGGCCGGAGGACCGAAGGCCCCGGGCTCGCTCGCGCGTCCGGGGCCGCTCCACACTTCCTCCACATCCTCCCCGCATCCTGCCCCCACTCGGATTGGCGCTTGGGGCGCCATGCAGGGGGAGATGGTCATGAAGGATGTCAATCAGGGGTGGAACACCGCGGTCAACGTCGATGCCTCGCTGCTGACGACGATGGCGGCCAATTTCGCCGCGGGCGCGCAGGACCCGACGGTCACCTTGCAGCAGGGCTCGGTGACGGTGGGGCTCCAGCAGCTGTCCGTCGCGCTCGACAGCCAGACGGACTCGGTCGTCTTCAGCGTCCCCTGCACGGGCACCGTGGCCCGGCAGGCCGTCGACGGGACGCTGAGCGTCGGCGTCCGGCTGGCGAGCCTCGCCATGGGGTGCGTCTATCCGACGGCCTACCTCGCCACGAACGGCCTGGCGGGTTGTGACGCCAGGGCCAAGGCCCCCTGGACGCTCGACAGCAACGCGCTGACCGTGGAGGTGTGGGTGCGAACCCAGGCGACGCAGGCGCAGACGCTGGTGTCCGTGCCCGACGCGGGCCTCTCGGTGGGAATCAATGGCGGCAGGCCCGTGGTGACCTGGGGAGGCCAGACCTGCGTCGCCCCCGGCTCCGCCGCGACGCTGGATGATGGCCACTGGCACTTCGTGGCCGTGTCCCTCGCCGCCCAGGTCATCACCTTCTACGTGGACGGACAGTCCAAGGGCACCGCGACGCTGTCCTCGCAGCCGCGGACGAACGGGCAGAGCCTGTGCATCGGCCAGGGCCTGGACGGCGAGGTGGCCTCCGTGCGGCTCTGGACGCTCGCGCGCACCGCCGTGCAGCTCCAGCAGGCGATGAACGCCACCCTCCCCCTCCCCCAGCCAGGCCTCGTGGGCGTGTGGACCTTCGACGACGGCCAGGCCGTCAACCAGGTCGACCAGGGCGTGGCCACCCTGCAGGGCGGCGCCACGTGCGTGACGACGGCGGACTCGGGGGACGAGGACGACGCCAAGGCCTGGAACACGCTCTGGTTCCTCGACCCGGAGCACACCTTCACCGTCACCATGAGCCCGAAGTCCGGCGTCTCCGCCCTCATCGAGACGGCGGTGCTCGGTCAGCTCCAGGCGGCCATCACCCAGGGCAAGGCGACCGGCGCGGTGAAGCCCCCGCCGCGCGCGCCCACGACGATGACCTTCTCCCTGACGGCGGGCGACGCCCCGGACCTCATCGCCCTGATGATGAGCGACCACGCGCTCCCGCCGGGCTGGCCCGCGCCGACGCCCTTCCCCTCCACGCCCACCTTCACCACGTCCCCGACGCAGAACCTCGCCATCCTGGTCGATGACACGTTCCTGCTCCAGGAGATGATTCCCGCGCTGGCCAAGGCCATGAAGGTGCCGGAGTCGGACTTCCAGGTGAAGGGGAGCCCTCCGGTGCTCTCGCTCACCCAGCCCGTCACCCTCCACGCGAAGGGGCAGAGCATCCACCTGAAGGCCTTCACCCTCGGCTTCACGGAAAAGGGCCTGGCCCTGGTGATGAAGGCCACCGCCTTCCACATGGCCATCCAGCTCACGGGCACCGTCACCCTGACGGTGCGGCAGAAGGATGGCGTGGGGAAGCTCTACTACGACATCCTGGACCCCGAGGTGAGCTACGCCCCGGACTCGAGCGACCCCACGGTCCAGAAGTTCGAGATGCTCCTGGCCCTGCCGCTCGTCGGCGTCGTCGCGGCCCTCATCGTCGCCGTGTACATGGGCATCGTCATGTATGTGATGTCCAAGCTCCAGGACGCGCTCGACGACGCGGATGGCTTCGTCGACACGGGCTCGAAGGGGCAATCGCTGTCACTCCAGCGGGTCGCGTTCGACAACGGCGTGTATCTCTATGGACAGCTCACGCCCGCGAACAAGGGCGCCTCGCGCGGCGCCACGCCGAAGGCCGCGTCCGCCCCCGTCCTCACCGGGTTCAGCCCCGACGAGGGCGCCTCGGGCACCCAGGTGACGCTCACCGGCACGGGGCTCTCCAACACGCTTGAGGTGAGCTTCAACGGGACGCCCGCCGATTACTTCCGCTGCTGGAGCGACCGCCAGGTGGTGGCCCGCGTCGCGGACGGAACCACCACGGGCCCCATCCAGCTCACGACGGCCCAGGGCACCGCCGTGAGCGCCGCGCCCTTCACGGTGGCCGCGCCCCCGACGCTCAGCTCCGTGGGCCCCCCGAGCGGCCAGCAGGGCGACGCCGTGAAGCTCTACGGCACGGGCCTGCTGTCCACCAAGAGCGTGTACTTCCACGAGGACATCCTCGCGTCCTTCACGCTCGTGTCGGATGACCAGCTCATCATCACCGTGCCCCCGGGCGCCGTCAGCGGCCCCATCACCGTGTCGACGCCTGGCGGCACGGCGACGCAGGACGGCTTCGTCGTCAAGGGAAGCCAGGTGCCCGCCCTCACCGCCTTCACGCCCACCGCCGGCACCCCGGGCACCGAGGTCACCGTGACGGGCGCGGGCTTCACCGGCACCACGGACGTGACGTTCAACGGCGCGCCCGCGGCGTCCTTCACCGTCCTGGATGACCACCACCTCGTCGCGGTCCTGGGGAGCCGGACCACCTCCGGCCCCCTGCGCGTCACCAACAGCCGGGGCACGGGGGTCTCCTCCAGCGCGTTCAACGTCCTGTCCGCGCCGAGCGTCGACAGCTTCTCGCCAACCAAGGGCACGCCCGGCACCCCCATCACCCTGCACGGCTCCGGCTTCGCGGGGGCCACGGCGGTGCACATCGGCACGCCCGGGGTGCAGGTGCCCATCGTCTCGCTCGGCGACACGAGCATCACCGTCACCTCGCCCTCCGGAACGGGCAGCGGCCCCGTGTCCGTGGAGACGCCGGCGGGCATCGGCGCCTCGAAGGACGACTTCCAGGTGCTCAGCGTCGCGCCCCCCGTCCTCACCACGTTCTCTCCGCTCACCGGCGGCCGGGGCACGGCCGTCACCATCACCGGCTCCGGCTTCACCGGCACGACGGGCGTGGCCTTCGGAGGCGTCGCCGCCCCCCTCTTCGAGGTGGTGAGCGACACCGAGCTCACCGCGTACGTGCCCAACAAGGCGGTGAGCGGCCCCCTGCACGTCACCAACACGAAGGCGGATGGCTACTCGCCGATGGCCTTCACCTTCGTGGCGCCGCCCACCCTCAGCCAGTTCGCCCCACCGTCGGGCCCGGTGGGCACGCAGGTGGTCCTGACGGGGACGAACCTGGGGAGCGCCACCGAGGTGCGCTTCGGCAGCGCCTCCTCGGCGCAGGCGGCCTTCACGGTGCAGGGCAACACGAAGCTCACCGCCACCGTGCCGTCCGGCGCGCTCACGGGCGACGTGTTCGTGACGACGCCCGGTGGCAAGGCGGCCACGAAGAGCACGTTCAGCGTGAGCACGAACGTGAAGCCCGTCGTCACCGGCTTCACACCGGACACGGGAGGCCCGGGGACGAAGGTGACCGTCACCGGCAGGGGCTTCACGGCGACGAGCGGCGTCTGCATCGGCGACACCCCGGCGCGCACCTTCGAGGTGAACAGCGACACGGAGCTGGTGGCCGTCATCGACGCGGACACGACGACGGGCCCCATCAGCGTCACCAACGCCGCGGGCACGGGGAGGTCCTCCCTGTCCTTCACCGTCCCCAAGGTCGTGTGGGTGGACGGCTTCACGCCGCCGAATGGAGAGGTCGGAGCGCAGGTGCGCATCCAGGGAGGCGGCTTCACGGACGTGCAGCGGGTCAGCTTCGGGGACTCGGCCATGCCCGCGTCCTTCACCGTGCAGGGTGACACCGCGCTGACGGCCACGGTGCCCTCCGGCGCGGTGCAGGGGCCCATCCAGGTCGTCACCTCGCGGGGCGCGGCGCACTCGGTGCAGAGCTTCCAGGTGGACGCCTCCGCGGTCGCCACCCTCACCCGCGCGACGCCGGGCTCCGGTCCCATGGGCACGCAGGTGACGGTGGAGGGCGCCCACTTCACCGGGACGACGGGGGTGCGGCTGGATGGCGCGGCCGTCGAGCGCTACCAGGTGGTGAGCGACACCCAGCTCATCTTCCTGGTGCCCTCCGGCGGCACGTCGGGGGCCATCGTCGTGGAGAACAGCCGGGGCGCGTCCCAGGGCAGCGTCACCTTCCAGGTGACGAAGGCGGAGGGCTCCATGCCCAAGGCCCTGGCCGGCTAGGCTCGTGCTTCGGGCACGGAGGTCGTCCCCATGGATTCGCAAGGCCCCATCCTGGTCGTGGAGGACGACCCTCCCATCGCCGCGGGCATCGTCCGCGGGCTCAAGCTCGCGGGCTTCCAGGTGACGCTCGCCACCGACGGCTACCTGGCGCTGGAGGCCGCGCTGAAGGAGCCTCCCGCGCTGGTGGTGCTGGACCTGAACCTGCCGGGCCCCGACGGCTTCGCGCTGCTCGAGGCCTGGCACCACCGGCTCCATGTCCCCATCATCGTCCTGTCCGCGAGGCAGGAGCTGGAGGCGCGGCTGCGCTCGTTCGGACTGGGCGCCGCGGACTACCTGGCCAAGCCCTTCTGGATGGAGGAGCTGCTCGCGCGCATCCGCGCCCGGCTGCGGCTGCCGGAGACGAACGCGCGCCGGGTGCTGACGTGGGCGGACGTGCGCGTCGACCTGGATGCGCGCTCCGTCAGTCGGGAGGACCAGGGGCTGGTGCCGTTGACGCGCCACGAGCTGGACGTGCTCTTGTACCTGGTCGAGCGCCCCGGCCGCGCGCTCACCCGTGAGCAGATCGCCGACCAGGCCCTGCCCCTCAACGAGGAGCGGGACGCGCGGACGGTGGACTCCCACGTGGCGCGCATCCGCAAGAAGCTGGGCCCCGCCGGCGCGCGGCTGCGCACCGCCTGGGGCATCGGCTACCGCTTCGACCTGGAGGACGCGCCTTGAAGATGTGGCAGGGGCTGGCCTGGAGGACCGCCATCGCGTCGCTGCTGTTGGGCCTGCTCGCCACGCTGTCGGCGGCGTACGTCACGTTCAACAAGACGGCGGAGCTGGCGGCCCAGGGCAGCGCGCGCCTCTTCTCCGAGGCCATGATGCAGGCCCATGGCGAGGCCTGTCGCGCCGCGCCCCAGGGATGGAGCCACACCTTTCCCCAGGGGCTCCAGGTGCGCGCGTTCGACGCGGACAGGCTCCTCGAGCGTGGGGGACCGGACCCGGCGCTCGTGGAGCGGCTCGCCGCGGGCGAGCCCCAGCCGATGTCGCTCCACTACCCGCGCCTCGAGGGAGGTGTGTGGGCCGGGAGCATCCTGATTCGCGCCGCGGCGTCGGGGCCCTGCAGCGTGCTGGAGTACCGGTGGCCCGTGGTGGCCAGCCGGATGAGCGGCGCGCTCTGGTTCATGCTCGCCGCCATCACCTTCACCGCGCTGCTGGCCGCGGCCTCCACGTTCGCCGTCATCTCCCCGCTGCTCAAGCGCGTCCGGCGGCTCCACGCGGCGGCCAGCGGCCTGGGCGGCAAGGCCTACGCCTCCACGAACGACGCCGCGCGCGACGAGCTGGGAGACTTGTCACGCGTCCTGGACGTGGCCCAGGCGCGGGTCCAATCGGATGCGGCGCGCATCCTGGGACAGCAGCAGGCCTTGGAGCGCTTCCTGTCGAACGTGGCGCATGACCTGAAGACGCCCATCGCGTCGCTGCAGCTCGCCCTGGAGCTGGCGTCGAGCGCACCCGCGGAGGAGCTGCCCGAGCTGCTGGTGCGCGGCCTCGAGGACACCGTCTATCTCACCGCCCTGGTCGACAACCTGCGGCTGGCCTGCCAGCTGGGCGAGGGCGTGGATCCACTGGACGGCGAGCCTCGCGCGGCGCTGGGGATGCTGGTGGAGCGCGTGGCGCGCCGACTGTCGCTGCTGGCCCGCCGCAAGCAGCTCACGCTGGAGGTCGCCCGCCCGGACCACGAGCTGTGGGCGCGCTGCCATCCGACGATGCTGGAGCAGGCGGTGAGCAACCTGGTCCACAACGCCATCGCCCACGGCACGCCGGGCGGCCACGTGGTGGCCGTGCTCGAGGAGCCGGCCCCGGAGCGCTTCCGCCTCACCGTGTTGGATGACGGCCCGGGCGTGCCCCCCGAGGACCTGGGGCGGCTCGGCGAGCGGTTGTTCCGGGCGAGCGGCGCCCGGGAGCGGGACCCGCGCGGCAGCGGGCTGGGGGTCGCCATTGCCCGCGAGCTGTGTCAGCGCGCCCACCTCACCCTGGACTTCAGCCGGAACGAGCCGTGTGGACTGAAGGTCGTGCTCGAAGGTGCCCGCGTCCCGGCGCCCTCGTGACGCCACGCGCGACGGCTCAGCCGCCCGCGACGAGCCCCGTGAGGTCCAGCACGATTCGTCCGTCGACGATGGGCAGACACTCCGGGGGACACTCCTGGGTGAACCGCACGCCTCGCTCCCGGGCCCGGTGGAGGAACCCGTCGAGCCCGTCCAGACAGGCCTCCGGGATGTCGTGCAACACCATCAGCGTGTGAGGCCTCGCGGCGCAGTCCTCGAGCGCCTTCTCGGGCCAGCCCTTCGCATCCAGCCAGTCCCCGGGCACGCTGTTCCAGAGCGCGCACGTGTACTGGTGACGGACCAGGTGCTCGACGGCGCGAGGGCTCAGCAGGTGCGGCCCCAGCTTGCCGCCGCCGCCGAACGGACGGAACCACTTCGCCGTGGAGACCAGGGGCGAGAGCAGCGCGTCCGTGGCGGCAATCTCCGCCTCCACCGCGTCAGGACGGGTGTCCTCGCCGAGCGGCGTGGCGTGCGAGAAGGAGTGGTTGCCCACCCGGTGGCCCTCGTCCCGCGCGCGGACCACGAGCCGGCGTCCCTCGTCCGTCCCCAGGTGCTTGCCCAGCACGAAGAACCACGCGGGGATGGCGTGCGACGCCAGCAGGTCGAGCACCCGGGGCGTCACCACGGGGTCGGGCCCGTTGTCGAACGACAGCGTGAGCAGGCTCACCGGAACACGTTGTTGGACGTGCGGTCCCCGGACAGCCAGCGCTTCAGCTCCTGGTGGGCCTTCGCGCGGCGCGCCTGGAGCAGGTCCTGGGTGATGGCCTGGGGGCTGTCGTGGGTGAACTCGACGATCATCCCGTTGGGGTCCTTCACGTACAGCGAGCGGCAATAGCCATGCTCGAGCACATACGTGTCCGGCTCCTTGTAGCCCGCCGCGCGCAGGCGCTGCTCGATGCCCTGCTGCGTCTCCACGTCGACGTTCAGCGCGATGTGGTGGAACGGCGAGGACGGAATCTCCGGCCCGAAGAGCTGCTGGTCCTCGGGCTTCTCGAACTGGAAGAACGCGAGCGCGCTGCCGTCCGCGAGCTCGAAGAAGGTGTGACAGTAGGTGCGCATGGCGCCGAACAGCTCGTCCGACTCGCACCAGGTCGCCACCAGCGGAAGTCCAATCAGGTCCTCGTAGAACCTCCGCGTCGCCTCCAGGTCCTTGGTCACATAGGCCGTGTGGTGAAGACGGCTCGGCAGCTTCGCTTGCGTGGACATGGGTCCTCCCAGGGGTTGGTCCTCAACGACTCGAGCTCACGGCGCACGGACGACGGGGTTCTTGAGCACGCCAACGCCTTCGACGATGACCTCACACACGTCACCCTCGCGCAGGAAGCGAGGAGGGTTGCGCGCGGCGCCCACCCCGCTCGGCGTGCCCATGGCGATGACGTCGCCAGGCTGGAGCGTCATGGCCACGGAGAGGTCCGCGAGGACGGTGGCGACGTCGAAGATCATGTCCGACGTGCTCGCGTCCTGGAGGACCTCGCCGTTGACGCGCATCTGGATGCGCAGGCCCCGCGCGCCCGCGGGCAGCTCGTCGGGGGTGACGAGCTCGGGCCCCAGCGGGCCGGTGGCGTCGAAGTTCTTGCCCACGGTCCACTGGTGGGCGCGCTTCTGGTAGTCGCGAATCGAGCCGTCGTTGAAGAGCGTGTAGCCCGCGACCCACTCGAGCGCGCGCTCCTTGGGGATGTGCCGCCCCGGGCGCCCCACCACCACCGCCAGCTCCGCCTCGTAGTCGAGCTGGCTCGAACAGGCGGGCACCACCATCGGCTCGCCGTGGCCCAGCAGGCCCGACGCCACGCGGGAGAAGACCACCGGGTGCTTCGGGGCCTCGTACGTGGCCTCCGCCGCGTGGGCGACGTAGTTGAGCCCCAGGCACAGGAACTTGCTCGGCTCCGGGACGAGCGGCCGATAGGTGAACTCCTCGTCGGAGAGCACCGGCGCTCTCGCGACGTGCCGGGCCAGGTCCGCCAGCACGTCCGGCCCCCGCTCGAGCAGCCCTCGCAGCGAGGTGCCGACCCCCGCGTCGAGCGCCGTCGCGTTGAGCATTCCCCGGGGCGTGCGCACACCCAGCGCGGGCTCCCCCTTCACCAGAATCGATGCAATCCGCATGGTCGCCGGTCTCCCTCGTGCGAGCGCAAGGCTAGCCAGATGGAAGGCCTCGCTCAACCGATTGTCGACAAAATTCGTTTTGCATCCAGCGTGACACCTTGTGTCAAATCCGCGGCGTGACGTATAGGTCGCCTGTCCGTGAGGAAATCGATGGCCGCCCCGTCCCGCATCCGGGTTCCCGTGTCGGAACCCACGCTCGCATCGACCGTGGTGGACCGGTTGCGAGCGGACATCCTGCAAGGTGGCCTCGCGCCGGGAGAGAAGCTGCGGCTGGAGCACCTGGCGCCGCGCTATGGCGTGGGGCGCACGCCGCTGCGCGAGGCGTGTTGCCGACTGGCCTCGGAGGGGCTGGTCACCATCGAGGACCAGCGTGGCTTCCGGGTGGCGCCCATCTCGCGGGCGGACCTGTTGGACCTGACGCGGACGCGGCAGCAGATCGAGACGCTCGCGCTGCGGGGCGCCATCGCCCAGGGGGACATCACCTGGGAGGGAGAGGTGACAGCGGCGCTCCATCGGCTGCAGCGCCGCGCTCCGGCGTCTGGCAGCGGCGTGCTGGATGACACCTGGGAGCTCGAGCATGCGCGCTTCCACGCGACGCTGCTGAGCGCCTGCCAGTCGCCCTGGCTGCTGAAGTTCCACGCGATGCTGTTCGACCAGACGGAGCGCTACCGGCGCCTCTCCCTGGCCCATGGCAAGGCGGGACGGAACGTGGAGGACGAGCACGCCGCCCTGGTGAAGGCCACGCTGGACCGGGACGCGGAGCGGGCGTGCGCGCTCTTGACGGAGCACATCGCCAAGACGACCGAGCGGGTGCTCGCGAGCCACCCCGGGCTGCGCGCGGTGTCCGTCCCGGCCCAGAAGCCTTTGCCGACAAAAACCCGGCGGCCTCGCGCGAGGGATTGACGCCAGGCGCGGCCGCGCGTACTGGCCGGAGGCACATGGTACGCACGCGCTTCGTCGAGGGTTCAGGAGGGGTTCGGCTCGCGGTGGATGAGTCGGGCCCGGCATCGGGTGCGCCGAGCATCCTCTTCGTGCATGGGCTCGCCCAGGGCCGTGGGAGCTGGGACGAGGTGCTGCGGGGGCGGCTGGCGGAGCGTCATCGCCTGGTCGCCATCGACCTGCGAGGGCACGGGGACTCCGACAAGCCCGAGGGCGATGGGCCCTATGTGGACGGGGTCCACTTCGCTGGGGATCTCGAAGCGGTCATCCAGCAGCTCGGGTTGGTACGGCCCGTGGTCGTGGCCTGGTCCTACGGAGGTGTCGTCGTCGGCGACTACCTGCGGCGTCACGGCGACGAGGCGCTGGGCGGTCTGTTCTTCGTGGCGGCGTCGCTCAAGACGGGCAAGCCGGCGCGCGCGCTGTTCGGCCCGGGGATGATGTCCAACGCGCGGGGGCTGATGTCGGAGGACGGCGCGACCTATGAAAGCTCCGCGAGGGCCTTCGTCGAGGCGTGCGCGGCGGGCACGCTCGACGCATCGCGAGTCGACGCGAGCGTGCGAGCCATGCAGCGCGTGCCGGTGAATGTCCGACGCGCGCTGCTATCCCGGGCGGAGGACTACTCCGTGGAGCTCGAGCGCTGCCGTCGACCGGTGGCCACGCTCCACGGAGAGCTGGACCAGGTGGTGCTCCCCGCCATGAGCCGCGAGGTGGTGCTGGCGTGCGCCCGCTCGGGTCAGGGCACGTGGTTGCCCGGCGTGGGCCACGTGCCCTTCATGGAGGCGACACCCCGGTTCGAGGACGCGCTGGCGTCCTTCGTGGCTCAGGCGTCGAGCTGAGCCAGGACGGTCGGCTCCAGGAACGTCAGCGTCTGGAGCGTCGGCGCCGTCCTCCGGGCGAGGGACGAGACGACCTTGCTGTCCCCCACCTCCAGCACGCGTGTCACGCCCTGCTCGACGAGCGCCTGCATGCACTGCGTCCACAGCACCGGCCCCGTGATTTGGGTCAGCAGCGAGCGCCGGATGCAGACCAGCGTCTTCACCGGCTTCGCGGTCGTGTTGAGCAGCACGGGACATCGAGGCATCCGGAGTTGCAGGCCCGCCACCACGGACTTCCACGCCTCCTCCACCTGCCCCATCAGCGGCGAGTGGAACGCATGGCTCACGTCCAACAACACGCACTCCGTCGCGCCCGCCGACAGGGCCACATCCTTGAACCGCTCCAGGACACTCCGGTCCCCGGACAACACGAACTGCCTCGGGCTGTTGTGGATGGCCATCACCACCACGCCCTCTCTCGCCGCGTCGTGACACAGCTCCGCCAGCCTCACCCCGTCCAGCCCCATCACGGCCAGCATCCCGCCCGGCGTTGTCACGCTCGCCATCAACTGCCCACGCTTGCGCACCGCGCGAACGGCCGCGGTCAACGGCAGGCACCCCGCCGCCACCAGCGCGGAGAACTCCCCCACGCTGTGCCCCACCACCACCGAGGGCCTCAGCCCCCGCTCCTCCAGCTCCGCCAGGCACGCCACGCTCACCGTCACGATGGCGGGCTGCGCGTTCTCGGTCGCTGTCAGCCGCTCGAACGGCCCCTCCAGGCACAGCCGCTTCAAATCCTCGCCGATGGCCTCCGAAGCCTCGTCAAACACCCTCCGGGCCGCGACGGAGCGCTCCAGCATCTTCCGCCCCATCCCCACCTTCTGGGAGCCCTGCCCCGGGAACAGCCACGCCCACGCCGTGTCGCTCATGTCAGCCCACCGCCGCCGTGACACCAGGGCCCATCGCCATCCGCTCCACCTCCGCCACCCAGCGCTCGGCGAACTCACGCGCCGTCTCGTCGCGGACCGTCGGCGAGAGGTACTCAAGCACGCCGTGCACCTCGCCCCCCGAGTGGATGATGACGACGCCGAAGCAGGGTCGACCCGTCAGGGAGCCACGCACCAGCACCCGCTCCGTCTCGACACCTTCGGGCAGGGCCAGCTCCTCGGGCTGCCGGATGGTACTCACGAGCAGCGAGTAGTTGAACGCGGAGGGGTCCGCGTCGTTGCTCCGAAGCCCCGCCCGGAACATCCCCGGGGGCATCAGCGTCAGCAGCCCCATGTTCACCATGAAGCTCACGGCCTCGTCCGGCTCCCTCAGCTTCCGGATGGACTCCGAGAGCGTCTTCTCCAGCGCGGGTGAGCGCAGGTCCTCGGGGCTCGCCACCACCTGCAACATCCCCAGGTAATTCCCCAAACCAGACGGCACCCCCAACGCGCTCCGCAGGTTCGTGGGAACGAAGGTCCTGAAGCGCAGCTCCGCCTGGCCCCGCTCGCGGCGCAGCGCGCTGGCGGCCCGGAAGACCGCGCCCACCAGCAGGTCATTGCGGCTCACGCCCTCCGCCGTGGAGACCGCCTTGAGTCGCCGCCACGTGTCCGCCGGAATCCGCAGCAGGTGGTGCCGCGTGTGCGTGGGCCGCGCGGCCGCGTCATCGGCGAGCACCGCGGAGGCCCCCTTGTCCGTGTCCCCCATGGAGAAGTGACGGCGCACCAGCCTCCACATCCCCGCGAAGCCCCGAGGCCGCAACAGCTCCCGCAGCCGCTGTCCCCCATGCACGGGAAGCCGCGGCGACAGGGGCCGCCCCGCGCGCAGCTCGTTGTATCGACGCACGAGCAGGTCCAGCATCAGCAACCCACCCTCGCCGTCGACCGCGCAGTGGTGCACCGTGAGGCACAGCCGGTAACCCCCTTCGGGCCGTGGCGCATGAATCACCCGCCACGGCGGCAGCCTCCTCAAGTCCATGGGCGCATCCAGCAGGCGTGAGTCCTCCGCCTCCACCGGCGCGTCGGACCAGCACAGCAGCCGCGAGGGCTCCACCCAGGGATGACGGGCGACGAACCTCGCCACGCCCAGCGTCGCCTCACGCACGAACGAGCGCGCCAACGGGAGCTCGCTCAACACCGCCGCGACCGCGCGCTCCAGCGACTCGCGCTCCAGCGGCGTGGCCGTGTCCACGAAGTGGTGCGAGTTCATCCGCGAGCCAGGGCCATCCTGCAGGTAGAAGTACCGGTCCAGGCCGTTGAGCTTCAGCGCCCCCGACTCGGGCGCGAGCGGAATCACCAGCAGCATCAAGGCGGCGGCCACCAGCGGAGGCCACGCGGGCATCACCAGCCACAACAACGCCGAGGCGACCGCCAGCTCCACGAGCAGCCCCCGCCGAGGCACGCGCAACAAGCTCAGCGCGCCCACCGCGAAGCCGAGCCAGGCCCACCCACCGAGCCACGCGGAGAGCCCACACAACAACAGCCCCGCCGCGCGGGTACCCACGACGAACGGCGTCTGAAAGAACGAAGAGGAGGACATGGGGCGAGTCATGACGGAGCCGAGGGGCTACACCCGTCCCGACATTCCTTTCTGGCGACCATCGAGGAGGGGCTTGAGCACCGGACCCAGATGTCCCAGCACACTGAAGCGCAGCCCCTCGACCTCGACGTAGACCTGACGCGTCCGGGGGTGGAAGGCCACGACGCGAAGCCTGGCGATTCCATCCTGCATCCCCAGGTACGTGCTGAGGACGGCGACCTCCTCACCTTGAGGGAGCGGAGCATGGAGCCGCAGGCTGTCGGCCCCCTCCGGGAGCACGAGCGACTCCAGCGAGTAGTACGCCGTCATCCCCGCCGCGTGGTTGATGGCATCGAGCGCGAGCGGTGACACCCGCAGGCGCGGTGTGCTCGTGAACGAGAAGAGGTCGCGCGTCCCCATCTCCTTCACCCACGCCGCTTGCTGCGTGGCCGACACGAACCGGAGCTGACGGCAGCCCTGCATGCGAGGCCCCAGGTAGGCCTCCTCGCCCTGGTTGTAGAATGGACCGAAGTCCTGACGTCCCTCCGCCGTGAAGAGCGCCGCCGTGCTGGCCTCCACCGTCACGTCGCCCCCGTCCTGCCGCGCGCCGAGCAGCACCGTCCCCGTGTAGAGCTTGCGTCGCAGGGGCGGCAGGTCCGCGCGCGGCCGCAGCTCCATGTCCACCTGCACCGTCACCGCCACGCGTCCGAACGCATCCGCGCCCCCTGCCCGCGCATCGACGAGCAGCCGCGTGCTCCGGCCCTCCCACACCTTCGCGGCCTGGTGGTAGCGGACCGACTCCAGTCCCCTCACCTGGAGCCCTGGCCTCAGCAACAAGGCCGCCTCGGCCATCAGCTCCATTCCGAAGGTGCCCGGCAGCACGGCGACGCCATTCACCTTGTGCTCGCGAAGGTACGGGTCCGTCTCCAGACGCAGCTCACGCAGCGCGGTCAGCGACGTCTGGGTGCGCTCCAGCACGGCGCCCACCATCGGGAAGGTCTCGGGGCTCAGCGCCTCGTCGTCCTGGCGCCCCCGGTACTCCTCCACCACGAGGTGGTAGTTCGTGCCGCCCATGCCGAAGGCGCTGACGCCCGCCCGACGCGGCCCTCCATCCGCGGGAGGAGCCCAGGCACGAGGCTCGGTGATGACCTCGAACGGCACCGTGTCCCAGGCGATGTCCGGGTTGGGGCGCTCACAGTGGAGCTGCGGCGGCATCACCTTGTGCTCCAGGCTCTTCAAGACCTTGACCAGGTTGATGACCCCCGCGGCCGAGTGCAGATGGCCAATCATCGACTTCACCGAGCCGATGCCCACCGAGCCCGGCGCGCGCCCCTGCATCACCTGCGAGTAGGTGGAGATCTCCGTGAAGTCCCCCACCGGCGTCGCCGTGCCGTGGCACTCGATGTACTGGATGGACGCAGGGGAGACGTCGGCGCGCTCCAGCGCACGGCGGACCGCCAGCTCCTGGCCCACGGGGTTGGGCGCGAGCAGCGACTTGCCCTTGCCGTCGCTGGAGGAGCCGATGCCCTTGATGAGCCCGAGGATGGTGTCCCCATCCCGCTCCGCGTCCTTCAGTCGCTTGAGCACGACGACGCCCGCGCCCTCACCCGGGATGAAGCCGGACGCGTCCGCGTCGAAGGGACGGCTCCCGGTTCCACTCATGCCCCGGAAGGTGCAGTTGATGGCATACAGCTCCGGCGCCAGGTCCGCGAAGGAGCCGCCCGCGAGCACGACGTCGGCCAGATCCAACTGGAGGTTCGCCACCCCCGCCTCGATGGCCGCCAGCGAGGACGCGCAGGTGCTCTCGTAGATGCCGGTGGCGCCCTTGAACCCATACACATGGGCGATGAGCGTGGCCTCCGAGCTGCCCGCGTATCCCGCGTGCGTATACGGCGTCATGGGCGCCATGTGCGCCTTGAAGTTCCCCTCCGCGCGACGGGCGAGCCCATCGACGGCGCCAGCGGCCAGCCCGCTCTCCTCGAGCACGCGGCGGAACAACCCATCCATCTCCGTGTAGGCGATGCGCAGCTCCACCTCGCGCTCGCGCAGGCGGCCCGGCATGTCCGCCATGAAGACGGCCGTCCTCTTCGGGGCCTTCTGGGGCGCCGTCGTCTTGCGGAGCGCCTCCGCCGCGGCCGTCAGCGCGAAGACGTGTGAGCGGTCCAGCTGGACGGCCAGCGTCGGCGGGATGAGGAACGCCTTCTCGTCGAAGGTGAAGTCCTCGACGAAGCCGCCGAGCGGACAATAGATCTTCCCTGTCACGCCCTCCGGTCCGAAGTACCGGTCGATGTCGAAGCGCTCCTTCGGAATCCGGATGATGGAGTCCTGCTTCGCCATCACGTTCTCGAAGAACGTGTCGCTGTCGCGCGCACCGGGCGCGAGGGCGCCGTACGCGACGACGGCGACGGGCTCCCGCTTCGGCGGAGGACCGAGGCTCGCGACGAGCTGGGCGTGGTACTCGGGCAGGTACTCCTCCAGCGTGAGGTGGTAGGCCTGTCCTCCCATCGCCAGGGAGTTGATTCCGGCGCGACGCGGGACTCCGCCGGCGGGCGCCTCCCACGGCGCGGGCCGCGAGCGCACCTGGAACGGCGCGCCCTCCACGCGCAGCTCGTCCCGCAGTTCGCGCACGTGCGCCTGGGCCGGCAGCGTCTGGTGCTTGAGCGCCATCAGCGTGCGGACGATGCCGGGCAGCGTGGAGGCCGACAGCAGGTAGCCCACCATGTTCTTCGTCGACCCCAGCGTGAGTCCACCCGGCGCATGGCCGTTGAACACCTTGCCCATGGCGGTCAGCTCGGAGGCCTCCAGGAACTCCACGCCGTTGGCGTGGCACTCCAGGTACTGCACGGACTCGGGCGCGTATCCCGCGAGTTCATAGGCGCGCTGGGCCGCGGTGACCTGCGCCTCCACGGGCGGGCTGATCAACGCGCCCCGGCGGCCGTCGTTCGCGCCGCTGATTCCGCGGATGACGCCGAGGATGGAGTCGCCCTGCTTGAGCGCATCATCCAGACGCCGCAGCACGAAGAAGCCCGTGCCCTCGCCCAGCAGCGTCCCGGAGGCGTTGGCGTCGAAGGGCCGGGGCTGCGCCTCGCGGGTGAGCAGGCGCATGCGCTCGAAGGTGACGAAGGGCGCGGGCGTCAGGTACGGGCTGGTGCCGCCCACCAGCGCGACGTCGTAGTCCCCCAGCGAGAGCCCGTTGACCGCGCTCTCCAACCCCAGGAGCACGGACGAGCACGCCGAGTTCACCACGAAGTGCGGGCCCTTCAGGTCGAACAGCGAGCAGGCGCGCCCCAGGGCCAGGCTCATGCCCGACACGGTGCCTCGGGTGAACTCGCGGTGGCTGACCTCGCGGAACGTCTTCTCCGAGGACTCCAGGATGCGACGGCGCGCCTCCTCGGGGAGCCCGGAGTCCTCGACGGCCTTCTGGATGGCCTCCATCAACTGCGGCAGGTGCCAGAGGAACGGATGGGTGATGCGCGAGTCGTAGCCCATCTCCGAACCACCCATGATGACGGCGGTCCGCTCCCGGGCGAACTCACGCTCCAGCAGGCGAGCATCCGCCAGCGCGCGCCGGATGGCCTCCACGGTGTACAGCTCGCACCGGTGCAGCTCGTCGAGCATCTTCGGCCCGACCTTGTACTCACGCCAGGGCAGCTCCAGCTCGCCGAAGAAGGACGCCCTCCAGACCTCGCCCTTCTCCGTGTCGGACGCGTCCTGGCTGTAGAAGCTCTCCCACCGGAAGCGCGACTCGGGCACCTGCGCGAACCGGGGCGTCCCGGCGACGATGTATTGCCAGAGCTGCTCGGGCGTTTCGGTCCCCGCCACCATGCACGAGGCCCCGATGATGGCGATGGGCGTGGACTTCCGGTTGGCGGACTGCGGATGCGAAGTCATCTCACGGACTCGTTGAGCAAGCGGTGGA
Organism: Myxococcus sp. XM-1-1-1; assembly: GCF_020037095.1. Lineage (NCBI taxonomy): Bacteria > Pseudomonadati > Myxococcota > Myxococcia > Myxococcales > Myxococcaceae > Myxococcus > Myxococcus sp. XM-1-1-1. Next base: position 140,995 of record NZ_JAIQDH010000011.1, on the reverse strand, counting down.
CATCACTGAACGCCAGGAGGCGATGGAAGCGCGCGACTTCACCCGTCGAGGCCGGGTGCCCCAATCGGACCACGTCCGGAAGCGCCTGGAGACATGCCCCGAGCGCCTCGCCAGTGCCGGCCTCGAGGAAGACCCGGACGCCGTCGTCGTGGAGGCGGCGCACGTGCGGGCCCAAGCGGGACGGCTGCGTGTCCAGCAGGGCGAGGTGCCGCGCGAGGAACGCCTCGGGCAGCGGTGCCTCGTAGTACCGACCATGGATGGCGGAGAGCACCGCGACCTCGGGAGCCCTCCACGTGAAGCGGGTCAGCTCCGAGCGGAGCTGCGGGAGGCCCTCGATGGCGTGGGCGGACGCGCCGAGGCTGGAGCGCAGACGCAGCGCGCTCAGCGCGTCCTTCGCGGAGAGCATCCCGCTCGCGACCAGCGCGCTGTACTCGCCCGTCCCCTCCCCCAGCAGGACATCGACACGCAGTCCGTACGAGCGCAGGAGGCGGTAGTACGCCACGCCCGCGAGCACCTCGGCCACGTCGGCGAAGAAGGCGTCTTCGGCCCGCGAGGCCGCATGGAGAGGCTGCCCCGTCAGCGACTCGAAGGCGGAGCCGACCTCCGTGAGCGTCTGCTTCACGGAAGCAAACCGCGCGGACAGCTCGCGCAGCATCGCGGCACTGCGTGCGCCTCGATGTGGAAACACCCACGCGACCCGACGCGCGAGCAGCCCGTCGCGCGGACGCGGCATCGACTCACGCGGGGAGAACTCCTCCACCACGGCGTGGTAGCTGGTGCCTCCCAGGCCCAGCGAGGTGACCCCGGCGCGACGCGGCCCCTCGCCCGAGGCCGCCCAGGGCTCGATGTCCGTCGGCACCCGGAAGGGCAGCTCCCGCCAGGGGATGGCCGGGTTGGGCGTCGCGAAGCCCACGTTGGGTGGGACCTGTCCATGGTGCAGCGCGAGCGCGACCTTGAGCAGCGACACCGCGCCGGCCCCCGAGTTCAGGTGGCCCAGGTTCGACTTGATGGAGCCCAGCAGCACCGGCCCCCCGACGCGTCCCTGTCCGTAGACGGCGCGGTACGTCTCCACCTCGACGGGGTCTCCCACGGGTGTCCCCGTGCCGTGGCCCTCCAGGTACTGGAGCTCGTCTGGCGAGACGCCCGCCTTCTCCACGGCCCGGCGCACGGCCTGGACCTGTCCCTCCGAGGACGGCGCCCAGATGGAGGCGCTCTTCGGGTCCGTCGCTCCCGCCACCGCGCGAATCACGGCATAGACGCGGTCCCCCGCGGCCTCCGCGTCGGAGAGCCGCTTCAGCGCGAGCATCGCGGCGCCCTCGCTCGTCACGTAGCCATCCGCGCGCGCATCGAAGGGGAACGAGCCGCTCTGGGACAGTCCTCCGAATGAGCACCACTGGACCAGCCCATCCACCCCGAGCGACGCATACATGCCGCCCGCGAGCACCAGGTCACACTCCCCCGTGCTCAGCCACTGAGCGCCCAGCTCCACCGCCGCGAGGCTGGAGGCACACGCGGACTCCACCATCATCGCCGGGCCCTGGAAGTCCAGGTGGTGCGCGACGCGTCCCACCGCGAGGCTGCCCAGGTAACCGGGCAGCGTCTGGTCGGTGATGGGGGGCAGGTCCTTCTTGTAGTCCCGCTCCACCTCGCCCCGGATGAGCGCAGCCGTCGCGTCGTCGACGCCGCGCTGGCGCAGATGCTCGGCCAGGCGTCCGTCGAACTCGGCGTGGTACACGCGCGCCTGCGTCTGGAACTCGCGCTCCAGGGGAGGCATGTAGCCCATCGCGAGCCCCACGCGCTTCGCGTCGACCGTCCCCGAGTCCTGGAGCGCCTGCAGTGCGGCCCGCATCGTCCAGCTCTGCCCCCGGTCGATTTGCGCCGCGACCTCGTCGGGGATGCGGACCTGTTCCTGGGGCCAGCTCCCGTCGACGATGGTGCCCACGAGGTTCGTGTAGGGCCGGGCCTTGCTCTTGCGCGTGGGGTCCAGGTAGCGCGCGGTCTCCGCCCGCTCCGGCGGCATGGCGCCAATCGCGCAGTGCTTCGCCAGCAGGTTGCTCCACAGCTGCTCCACGTTCGCGGCGCCAGGGAACACACCGCCCAGGCCCACGATGGCCACCGGCTCGGAGGGCCGAGGAGGCGGCAGCGTGCGCGCCAGTCTCGAGTGGGTCTCGGAGGAGAACTCCTCGAGCGTCAGGTGGAAGCTCAGCCCGCCGAAGCCGAACGCGCTGACGGAGGCCCGCCGCAGTCCACCCGCCACCGCCGGCCAGGGCGTGCCCTGCTTCGCGAAGTAGAAGGGCGTGCCTTCCAGCGAGATTCCTTCCGCGCCCGCCTCGAAGGAGCGCTGCGCAGGCAGCACCTGACGGCTCAGCGCCAGCGTGGCCTTGAGCAGCCCCGCCGCACCCGAAGCGGCCTGGAGGTGGCCCGTCAGCTCCTTGACCCCTCCCAGCATGACGGGAGCGGCACCCGCTTCATCTCTCCAGAGCGTGCGCAGGCTCTGGAACTCCGTCGCGTCCTCGCTGGGAATCCCCGCCGCATGGCACTCGACGTACTGCACGTCACGAGGCGCGTAACCGGCCTGGGCGTAGGCCCGGCGCATCGCGAGCACCTGCCCCTTCGACTCCGGCACGACCAGCGATGGACCATGTCCCTCCGAGGCCGCGCCGATGCCGCGGATGACTGCGTGGACCTTCGCCTCCGCCGACACCGCGTCGTCCAGGCGGCGCAGGACGAACACCCCGACGCCCTCGCCCAGCAGCGTGCCGCTCGAACGACGGTCGAACGGCGCCAGCACGGTCGTGCCCAGGCCGCCCAGCTTGCTGAACGCGACCAGGTCATGCGGCGTCAGCAACTGGCTGCATCCCGCCACCACCACCGCGTCACAGTCACCGGCGTTGAGCTGCTGACTGGCGCTCTGGAGCGCCGCGAGCGTGGAGGCATACCCCGCGTCCACGGCGAAGTGCGGGCCACGCAGGTCGAAGAGCTTGGCGGCCCTCCCTGCCCAGATGCTGCTGAAGGACGCGGTCGCCTCCGTCTCACTGGTGCCGCCCAGCTCCGCGTCGAGCTGCCGGGTGAGCACCTCCGCGAGCTCGGAGGCGAGCCCTGGGTGACGCGCGCTCAACGTCGTCGACGCAGCCAGCGAGCGCAGCATGTCCACCAGCCGGGCCTGCACCCGCGAGCCCGGGCGAAGGCCACCGCCCAGAGAACCCAACACCAGGCCGATGCGCTCCGGAGCCACCGCGCCGAGCCCAGCGCGCGCATCATCGAGCGCCTGCGCCGTGGCCTCGATGAACGCCAGCTGCATCCGGTGCATGTCCCGGAGCACCTTGGGCGGAATCCGGTACTTCTTCGCGTCCAGCCGGGGCTCCTCCACGAGCGCGCCGTGGAGGCTGTGCGTGCGGTCCGGGGCCGAGCGCTCGGCCGCGAAGTACCACTCCGACGGGAACTCCCGAGCGTCCAGCGGGCCCAGCGCCGAGGCCCCCGTCATCACCTGCGTCCAGAAGGACTCGACGTCGTTCGCGCGCGGGAGGACACAGCCGACTCCCACGATGGCGACAGGTCTGAAGCGAGGGGCGCTCATGGCACCTCCCGCACGGAGAACCCGCGGAAGAGCGCGACCCGTCGTCCCTGCTCGTCCCACGCGACGACGTGGAAGGTCTGCAGGTCATCGTGGGCCGAGGTCCTCCGCGCGAACACCTGGACCTCTCCGCGCGGAATCGCGTGCAGTTCGCCGGACGCGAGCTCCAACGGGAGCACCGTCCGCTCGCGGCACAGCACCCCCAGCGAGAAGGCGACGTGCAGGATGGCGTTGAGCAGGGCCGCGGGCCAACCCGGCGCCCTCGGGTCCTCCTGCCAGCCGGACTTGGAGTGGCCCGGCGGCGCGACCACGGCGAGGAGCTGGTCTTGCGCGGGACGCCGATACCGCAGGCCCGCCAGGAACGTGGGCCCGTGCTGAATCTCACGAGGCAGCCGGTACAGCGCCTCGTAGCTCTCCGCACCCGTGAAGTCCAAAGGCCGGAAGCGCGCGGGCGATTCGGCGCGCTCCCCCATCCGCACCTCACCCGAGGCATGCGTCCTGTGGATGCGCGGGAAGCCCTCGCGAGGCGGCGCCATGCTGGAGGAGATGCCCACCGTGACGCGGTTCGCCTCCGCGGCCTCCGCCGTGACGGAGAACTGCAGCGCCCTTGTGTCCTTGAAGCGCGCGGCCTGCACGAAGCGCACGTCGCGCACGCCGAGCACCTGCCGCTCCGGTTGCATCCGGTGCGCCGCCTGCGTCATCAGCCCCACCAGATACGCGGCGGGGAACACCGGTGCGCCCTCGACGACATGGTCCAGGAGATAGGGGTCCGTGCGGATGTCGACCCCGCGCTCGAAGCGCCAGCTCCCGTCGGTGGCGCTCACCTCCCCCAGCGTCGGCCCCTGCGCGCTCATGTCGAGGCCGCTCCCGGGGCCAGCCGCCACCCCTGCCCCACCCGACGCCAGTCCTCGCGCGTGTCGTGGAGGACCGCCAGCGCATAGCCCTGCCCCGCCACGAGCACTCCGGAGACGGCCTGCTCCCGCCGCCCTGGGACGTCCAGATGGATGGAGCGGACGAGCGCATCCGCCCCGCCCGTCAGCGGCGCGAGCCGGAGCTCCTCCACCTCGGCCTCCCTCCAGCCGGAGAACGTCACCTGCTGCAGCGCCGCCCTCAGCCCTTGTCCCGTGCACTTCACCAGCGCCTCCTTGAGGCACCAGCCCAGGTTCCACAGCTCATCCGGCGACCGTTGCCAGAGCCGGGCCCGCGCCTCGAGCCACACGCGCTCATCCCGGATGAACACCTCGTCCTGGAACGCCGCGCCCCGAGGCACGACGCGCTCCAGGTCCAACCCCACGCGGCCATGGCTCGTCACCACCGCCATCGCGAGCTCGCGCGAGTGGGTGATGGACACGTCACACGCGGGCACGCCAGGGGGCAGCTGCGCCACGGGGCGCCCCTGCTCCGGCCCGGCCAGCATCTGCGTGAGGCCCACGTCCTGGGGTGACACGCCGTGTCCCTGCGCGTCCAGATGCGCGCACAGCGCCAGCTTCGCGGCGATGCGGCCCGCCAGGTGCGCCACGCGCCGCGCGAGCACCACATGCATCCCGCTCACCGCCAGCTCCGCCGGAGTGAGGACGCGGGAGATGAGCCCATCGGGCCGCGCGGGCCAGGCACGGCGCACGTGCGCCAGCGGCACCACCATCAACGTGACGCGCTGCCCACCCGGCAGCACCACGGCGACAGGGCCACTCGCGGGCTCCCAGTCGAGGTCAGGGAGTGTCACGGTACTCCTCGAGGATGAGGTGGTAGTTCGTGCCACCGAACCCGTACGCATTGACGGCCGCGCGTCGGGGCGCGTCGCCCACCTGCCAGGGGCTGGCGTCGCGAGCGAAGGACAAGGGCCCCTCGCACGAGGCCAGCCGCGCGTTCAGCTCGGCCCCCGTGAGGAGCGGAGGGAACACGCCTCGCTGGAGCGCGAGCACCGCGCGGAGGACACCTGCTCCAGCAGACGCGATGTAGGAATGTCCGATGTGCGGCTTGATGGCGCCAATCCGCACCGGCCGGGCCTCGCGGCCGTAGACCTCCACCAGCGCGCCCGCCTCGGGCAGGTCTCCCTCCAGCATCCCCGTCGCATGCGCCTCGACGTACTGGATGCTCTCCGCGCCGACGCCGCTGTCCCGCAGGGCCCGACGCATCGCCAGCGCCTGGCCGCGAGCCTGGCTCGCGAAGATGGACTTGCCGCGACCGTCGGTCGAACCACCGACGCCGCGAATCAAGGCGTGGATGCGGCCGCCGTCCCGCTTCGCATCCGAGAGCCGCTTCAGCACGAAGATGCCGCAGCCCTCGCCGTGCACGAACCCGTCCGCCTCTTGCGAGAACGGCCGCATCCGCCCCTTCGGGGAGATGGCGCCGACGAAGCACATGTTCACGCAGTAGGGCGCGGTGATCTGCGACCACACGCCGCCCACCACGGCCACGTCCCACCGGCCATCGCGCAGCCCCTGGATGGCCAGGCTCAGCGCGGTGAGCGTCGACGCACAGGCGGACTCCACCGTGAACGCGGGGCCTCGGACATCCAGGGCCCGGGCCACGCGGGTGGCCGGCGCGCTGTTGAGGATGCCCGGCAGCGAATCGGAGGAGATGGGCGGCTGCTGTCCCTGGAAGGCCTCGCGCGCCTGCGTGATGAAGCGCTCCACGCGGTCCGTGGGCAATCCCGAGCGCGACAGCACCTGTCGGTAGACGCCCGCGAGCTCCGGGAACGCCAGCCGCGTCTCCACGGCGATCTCCTGCAGGTTGCCCGGCGTGGTGGCCACGATGACGGCCGTGCGCTCCGAGGGCAACGCACGACCCGCGTCGGCGACAGCGGCCTTCGCGACCTCCAGCGTCCAGCGCTGCGCCGGGTCCATGCGCGCCACCGCGTTCGGAGGAATGCCGAACTCCGTGAAGCGGAACGACGCCTCCGCCACCAGCGCGGCCTTGGGCGAGTACACGCGGAAGAACGTCTCCCGACTCGTCCCACCCCAGGCCCGCGAGGCGTCGTGGTAGAGCGACACCGGCCAGCGCGACTCGGGGATGTCGCCCACCGCGCAGTGCCCCTTCAGCGCGTTCTCCCAGAGGACCTCGGGGCTCGGCGCGTCGGGGTATTTGCACGCGAATCCCACCATCGCGATGGGCTCCGCCGGAGGACGCGGCGCGCGGCCACGGACCTGGGGCGCCTGTGCGTCATATGCCTCCACCACCGCGTGCCACGCGACACCTCCGAAGCCCGCCGCATGGACGGCCGCCCGGCGTGGACCTCGCGTCAGCGCGGCCTGCTCCGTGAGGACCCGCGGCGACGTGCCACCTGGCGCGACGTCCGGATGGAGCGTCCGGAAGGAGCGCTGCGGAACGAGGGTCCGCTCACGCAAGCTCAACAGGACCTTGAGCATCGCGGCGAGGCTCGACGCCGTCTGCAGGTCCCCCACCGACTCGGAGATGGCGCCGAGCGATACACCGTTGGAGCCCCTGTATGCGTCCGACAGGCCCTCGACGAGGTGGGCATCCCACGAGGGGACACCCGTGGCGCCCGTCTCCACGAAGCAGACCGAGTCGGCCGCCACCGCCGCGCGTCGGAGCGCCTCTTCGGCCGCCCTGCGATGCGCCTGCGCGTCCGTGGCCGTCATCGAAGGGCCCGCGCCCCGGTTCACTCCGCCCACGCCTCGGAGCACGCCCTGGATGGGGTCACCATCCCTGCGCGCGGCCTCCAGCGGCTTGAGCAGGAACATCACCGCGCCTTCGCCCAGCGCGGTGCCATCCGCCCGAGCGTCCAGCGGGAACACGCCGCGCTTCGACAGCCGGCGCAGCTTGTCGTGCAGCACATACTCCATGGGCGACAGTGCGGGGCTGGCCGCGCCCACCAGCGCCATGTCCCACTCCCCGCTCATCAGCCCCTGCACCGCAGTCTCCAGCGCGGCGAGCCCCGAAGCGGCGTGTGCGTCCACACAGAAGTGCGGCCCGTGCAAGTCGAAGAGGCTGCACACGCGCCCCAGCACCGGGCTCATGAAGCCCCAGAAGGCCCAGTCGTCCGAGCCGTCGATGTGCTGCCGGACGAGCTCCTCCTGGACCTGCCGAGCGACGAGTCCGGCCTGCTCCGGGGAGAGCTCCTTCCAGGCCTCCGTCTGGCTCGCGGCGCGCAGCAACTCGGGCAGCCGCCACTTGGTGTTGAAGCCCAGGTTGCTCTTGCGCCCCATGCCGCTGGAGCCGGCAATCACCGCGACCCGGTCCCGCGCGAACTCGCGCTCCGGGGTGTAGCCCGCGCTCGTCATCGCCTGGACGGCGGACTCCAGCACCATCATCTCGATGGTGTGCAGCAGGCGCGTCTCGATGGGCGGGACCTTGAACTTCTTCCAGTCGAACTTCAGCCCCTCGACGGGCGCGCCGAGGAAGGACGTCGTCCGGTCGACCGCGTTCGGGTCGTCGCTGCCATACGCGCTCCAGTCCCAGCGCGCGCCGGTGAGCGGCCGCACCGCCACGTGTCCCGCCAGGAGGTTCTGCCAGAACGTGGGCACGTCATGGGCGTCCGGGAGGACACACCCCATGCCGATGATGGCGATGGGCTCCTGCGCTTCAGCTGGCATGCGCGCGCACCTTCGGCTCGGAGGAATGCAGCCCACCGGAAGGGTCCAGGGACGTGCGCAGGTACACCTTCTGCTCGGGGGTGTACGCGTCCACGCTGATGGAGCAGTAGTCGTGCGCCTCCAGGCAGATGCGTCCCGCCTCGTCCCAGACGGTGAAGTCGTAGAACAGCAGCTCGCCCACCTCGCGGTTCAGCCGCGCGCGAACGCCGAGCCGCTCACCCGCCCCAGGCGTGCGCCCCAGCACCAGCCGGTGCACGCCCTTGGGGACCGGAGCCCGGAGGTTGTGGAGGATGCCCAGCGTCCCCGCGAGCTGGAAGCAACCGTCCAGGACGAAGGGGTCCAGCCAGAAGCGGGCCCTCGGCACGGAGGCGAAGTAGCCCGTCGGCTCGGGGACCCGCAGGCTCGCGACGGCGTCGCGCGGCCCGGGGTAGCTGATCCAATCCACGATGCGGAACGGCGCCCCGACGTGGAAGTAGGCGTCCTTCACGTAGGAGCGGCTGAAGGGCAGCTCCCCTTCCGCGCCGCGCGCCTTGGCGAAGCCGGGAGGAATCACCCGCGGGTGGCGAGCCCCCAGTCGCACCTGGGCGCGGTAGTGCAGCACGTCCGAGCGCAACACCGCGCCTCGGGGATTGAGCAGGTCCGCGTACGCACAGACCTCCCACACCTCGTCGCGGCGCACGGCCCGGACACAGGCCTCGGTCGGACGCTCGGGCCGGACGCGGATGAACTTCTCCAGCGACACGTCGCGCACTTCGCACACGTCGCCCTCACCCGCGACCGCGGCCACCTCCGCGAGCCACTCGATGGCCGCGGCGCCGGGCAACACGGGGATGCCGTTGACCCGATGCTCCTTCAGGTACACGTCCTCCTGGAGCGCGAACGTCCGAGCCCAGCAGCCCTGCTCCCGCGCGCTCCCGAGCATCGGGAAGCCGCCCTGCTCCCGAGCCTCGGGCGCGGCGCCCTGGAACAAGGGCCCCAGCTGCAAGCGTCGCCGCGTGGCCAGCGCGGCCGGGATGGCCCCCGCCGCGAAGTCCAGCGTCAGCGACTCCGGCTCGTACGCCATGCTCAGCGCGTTGTCCGCCCGGCAGATGGACTTCATCGACGGGGTGGCGCCCTCGCTGTCGCGCAGGAAGTCGACGGCGGTGTCGAGCGTGAGGTCTCCGCGCCGCTCACGGACCAGGTGCTCCAGGCGCCGATAGCGATGGAGCGAGTCCTCCTGCATGTCCTGGAGCATCTCCAGCGCCACGGCCTCGTGGCCCCGAGCCGCCTTGTGCGCGACGCGCAGGTGGTTGGTGGAGACGACGAAGTCCTGCTCCGGCGGCGCCGTGTACTGGCCGGAGTGCGCCCCCACCTGCTCCCAGACCATCGCCTGTCCCGAGCGATGGGTGAGCATCAGGTTCCAGCTCCCACCGCGCGCAGTCGCATCCAGCACGGCGCGGGCCTCTTCGAGCGAGTGCGCGCGCGACAGCACCTCCCGGTTCTGGAACGTGAGCGGATAGAACACGCGCGGGTCCAGCGGCGCGACGGGGACGTTGACGCCCAGGCTCAAGCCCGCCGCGTTCATCCCCGAGCACACGCCCAGCGCCGCGGGCCAGAACGTGACGGACACGTACGGGATGCGCCCCTCCAGGCGGTACACGACACACGTGGGGCGCAGGAACTTCGCCAGCGACGGGTACGGCACATCCAGGTTGTGACCGTGGAGGACCTTCCCGCCCGTCGTCGCGCGCCCGAAGGCCGCGAACTGCGAGCAGCCGATGGGCGCGCCCGAGAGGATGTCGAGCACGAGCGTGTGGTAGAGGATGGTCTCCCTCGGGAAGCCGCTCGCGTCCGAGACGCCTCGGACCTCCTCGTGGATGTCCTCGGGCAACAGCGCCGCGAGCGCCGCCATGCGCTCCCGCATGGCCTGCTCCGTCACGCCAAGCTTCTCCAGCATGGGACGGATGGACTCGTCCTCGATGGAGACGGCGTGGGCGATCTCCTCCCGCATGAGGGCGCCGTACTGCCGGCCGACCTCATGGGGCCGGCCCGACAGCACCACCAACGGGAGGGATGCGGACGAATCAGATGGCATAGCGGGTTCCGCCAGCCTCCTTGCCGACGACGCGGAGCGCCTCCTTGTCGTGGCGGGGCAGGTTCAGCGTCTCGAAGGTGCGCTCGTCCGCGATGACGACCTCGCCCGCCGAGCCGCCGTACAGCAGCTCCCCGACGAACCAGTACGCGCCCTCGTCGACGTGGATGACGCAGATGCCCATGGCGCGCAGGCGCTCCAGGTAGTCCGCGTTGTTCTCCACGATTCCGGCGCCCACCCACACCGGCCAGTCGACGGTCACGCTCCGCACGCCGGGCCGCAGCGTGGAGTAGACGAGCCCCGCCTTGGCGACGAGGTAGTTGGCCAGCGAGTAGTCCGTCTGCCCCTTGTTGCCGTAGCGACCGCTGCCCGAGCCGAAGTTGATGAAGAACTGGAGGTCGTCGTTCCAGGTCTCCTGCGCGAGCACCTGCCACAGGTGCGCCTTCGACGCGAGCGTCCGGACGAACGCGTCCGAGGACTTCATCGGCAGGCTCTTGGACTCCTCGATGGTGGCGCCGTGGACGATGCCGTCGATGCGGCCGTGCTCGCGGCGCACGTCGGCCAGCAGGGCCCGCACCGCGCCCACGTCGGTCATGTCGCAGACCTTGTACTCGAGCGAGATGCCCTGGCTCCGGCAGTCCTCGAGGTTGCGGTGCAGCTCACGCCGGTTGGCGATGTCGGAGTCGAAGACACGCCGCGCCTGCACCGGCGTCTTCCCCGGGTGCTCCGCGAGGTAGCGCTTGATGAAGGACATCCGATAGGCGGGCAGCTCCGCCTCGGGCACCTTCAGCCACTCCTCGCTGCCGCTCGGCGGCACGGTGCGGCCCGTGATGATGACGCGGGCGCCGGTGGACTTCGCGAGCAGCTTCGCGCACGGGTAGACGACGCCGCGGCCTCCACCCGAGACGACCACCACCGAGCCGGGCCGGAGCGACACCGGCGCGGACTCCTTCGGGAAGGACGTCTCGATGTCACGGAAGACGTAGCGACGGCCGCCGGTGTAGCCGACCTCGACATCGAGGTCCGCGCTGACCAGCTCGTTCCAGACCTGCCGCGCCCACTGCGACGCGTCCTGGCCATCCAGGTCCACGACCTTGCAGCGCGAGCCGGGCAGCTCCCGCCGCAGGCACTTGACGAAGCCGCCCGCCGCGCCGGCCAGCGGGATGCGGCCCTGCGCATTGGCGTGACCGAAGAGGCCTCCGCCCGCCGTGGCCACCAGGTACCAGCCGCCCCCGGGCAGCGCGCCAATGCGGTCGTAGACGGCGAGCGCGCTCTGGTACAGCCCCAGGGAGAAGGTGTTGACGGTGGACGCCCAGGCAGAGGCCTCCTGCTCGTCCAGCTTCGCGGTGGGCGCCGTGGTGTGCAGGAGGATGAGGCCATCCAGCGGCTGCTTCTCCTGGAGCTCCTTCAGCGCGCGGCCGGCGCTCTCGGGGTGACGCCAGTCCAGGGACACGCCCTGCTCCGGCGCGGGGCCGGAGGACAGGATGACGACCCGCGCGCCCGCGGCTTCCAGCATCTGCGCCAGGGCCTTGTAGGCGCCATGCGCGTCCGTGGAGATGCCGAGCGTCTTGCCCTTCAGGTGCGCGACGCTCGGGGCATCGACCTGCGGGGCCAGCTCCACGGGGTGGACCTCGTAGCGCTTGCCCGCGAGCTGGGCGGGCGCCGACACCGACTGCGACGCGGACTTCAGGCGCCCCTCGAGGTGCTCGGCCAGTCGCCGCAGCGACGCGGTGTCCCCGCGCGCCTCGCAGCGGGCGATGAAGCGACGGACGTCATCCAGACCGAGCGTGCCCTGCTTCGCGGCGGGAGCCGCCTCCGATAACGCGGGCGCCACCACGGCGTTGGCGACCAGGTACTCCGACATCTTCCGCACGGTGTTGTAGTTGCGGACCCGGAACTTCTCGTTGCGCGCCACGCCGAACTTCTCGCGGGCCATGGCGAACGCTTCAATCTGCGTGACGGTGTCCACGCCCAGGTCGACCTCCAGGTCGAGGTCGGGCTGGATGAGCTCGATGTTGTAGCCCGTCTTCCCCTGGAGCACGGAGACCAGGAAGGACTGCACCTCCTGCACCGTGGGGCCCGGGGTGGGAGCAGCGATCGCCACGGGAGCCTGGGGCGCGGGGGCCGCCGCGGCGGGCGCCCTGCTCGTCAGGTACTCCACCATCTTCCGCAGCGTGTTGTGGTCCCGCAGCCGGAAGTTCTCGTCCTTCTCCACGTTCAGGTACACCCTCGCCATCGCGAAGGCCTCCACCTGTTTCACCGTGTCGATGCCCAGGTCCGCCTCGAGGTCCAGCTCCGCCTCGAGCATCTCCGCCGGGTATCCCGTCCGCTCCACCAACGCACCCACCAGCAGCTTCATCACCGAGTCAGCATCCACGGTGCTCGCCTTCGGCGCCGGAGACGCCACCGGCTGGGACACGGCGGAAGCGGACGCAGCGACCACGGGCGCTCGCGCAGCCTCGGTCACGAAGGCGGAGGGCTTCACGTCCTCGGTCGACGACCTCGCAGCCTGCACCGGCGGCGATGAGCCGACGGATTCCCCCCACGCGGCGCGCGGCGCCCCGGAGACGGACGCAGCGGGCGACCGCGAGGCGTCGGGCGAAGCCTTCGCGGCTTCTCCCACCGGCGCGGAGGCCGCCCCCGTGGAGGCAGCGGGCACCCGCGAGGTGTCGGACGAAGCCTTGAGGGTCCCGCCCTCCAGCGCGGATGCCGTCACGGTGGAGGCCACGGAGGACCGCGAGGAATCAGGCGAAGCCTTCGCGGCTTCTCCCACCGGCGCGGGTGGCACCACGACGGAAGCACTCGTCGCGACAGGCGTGGTCTTCGCAGGCACAGGCCCCGCGACCGCGGCGGCCCTGCCCGCCAGGTACTCCGCCATCTTCTGCAGCGTGTTGTAGTGACGCACGCGGAACTTGTCATCCCGCTCCACCCCGTAGGTCATGCGCGCGTGGGCGAAGACCTCGACCTGGGTGATGGTGTCGATGCCCAGGTCCACCTCCAGGTCCAGCTGCGGCTGGAGGATGTCCAGGCTGTAGCCGGTCTTCGCGGCCATCGCGTCCCGCAGCAGCAGAAGGATGGCGTCGGCGCTCGGCGCGCTCGACACCGGAGCCACGGGAGCCTGGGGCGCGGGGGCCGCCGCGGCGGGCGCCCTGCTCGTCAGGTACTCCACCATCTTCCGCAGCGTGTTGTGGTCCCGCAGCCGGAAGTTCTCGTCCTTCTCCACGTTCAGGTACACCCTCGCCATCGCGAAGGCCTCCACCTGTTTCACCGTATCGATGCCCAGGTCCGCCTCGAGGTCCAGCTCCGCCTCGAGCATCTCCGCCGGGTACCCCGTCCGCTCCACCAACGCCCCTACCAGCAGCTTCATCACCGCCTCGCCATCCACTCCGCCCGCCTGCTTCACGGGCTCGGCGATGGCGAGCGCGGGACGCGCGGACGCGGCATCGAGCCGGGCGAGCGCCCCTCGCGTCTCCACGAGGACCGTCTCCAGGACGGGCCGGTCGCTTCGAGCCGCGCAGTCATCGACGAAGGCCAGCACCTGCTCCAACGAGACTTCCACGTCCCTCTCCACGGTCGTTCCTTTGTCCAGGTGCTTCGAGAGTCCCTTGGCGAGCAGCGCCACCGTCGTGCCGTCCACGCGCGCGCCGACCGGGACCTGCAACTTGCGCTCGACGGAGGACACCGCGTCCTGGACCTCCGAGGGCGTCAGCCCGAGGTCCTCCACGAGTCCGACATGGGGCGCGAAGAGCTCCGGCACATACCCGGTCCTCTCCACCAACGCGGCCACGAGCTGCTGTTGAACTGCTTCCTGATGGGAGACGTTCATCTCGAGAGACCTATTCGCGGAGCAGATGGTGGGCGTAGCTGAAGGCGAGGAGGCGGTGGAACTGCTCGACCTCGCCCAGCTTGGGGTGATTGCTGGCTTGCGCCAGGTACGGCAGACCCTTCAACGTGGACTGGATGAACGCCGTCAGCGACCACTTGGGCCCGGCTTCGATGAACAGCCGCGTGCCCTCGTCGTGCAGCCGCCGCACGTGCTGACCGAAGTGGACCGGCAGCACGTATTGCAGCGCGAGGTGCCGGGCCATGAAGCGCGCGTCCGTCTCGGGCGCGTAGTAGCGCCCATGAACGCTGGAGAGGACCGGGAGCTGGGGAGCATTCCAGGTGAGCTGCTCCAGCTCCGCGCGCAGCAGCGGCACCGCGCCGGCGATGATGCGTGAGTGGTACGCGTGCGACACCGGGAGCACGCGGACCTCGAACCCGTTCGCGCGGCACCAGCGCGCGACGAACTCGACGGCCTCGACCTCGCCCGCGACGATTCCCTGCCCCGGAGCATTCTCCGCGGCCACCGTCACGTAGCCGCCCGCCTCGGGCAACACCCGGCGCAGCCGGTCGAAGTCCCCGCTGACGCTGAGCATCCTCCCGGGGGACTCCACGCGCAGCCCGGTCACCGCGCGGGTACGCCGGTACACCGCGCGCAGCGCCTCTTCGAAGGAGAGCACCCCGCTCGCGGCCAGCGCCGCGTACTCCCCCGCGCTCTGTCCCAACAGCACATCCACCCGGATGCCCTGCGCGCGGATGAGCCGGTAGAGCGCCACGTTCGCCACGAAGACGGCGGCGTGCACGGTGTCGTCGTCCTGGCGATAGCCCTCCTCCGTGCCAGGAGGCACCCAGAAGGTGCTCGAGAGCGACTGCCCCGTCATCGCCGAGAAGGCGGCATCCGCCTGCGCGAGCGTGCTCGCGACCAGCGGGTACTCCACCGCGAGCTCGCGCAGCATGTTCGCGTACTGCGGCCCCTGCCCCGGGAACACCGCCGCCACCTTCCCCACGTGGAGCTGGCGCGCGTCGCGCACGTCGTAGAAGAAGAGGCCCTGCTCCGGAAGGCTCGGCGAGCCCGTGCCCGCCAGCAACGTCCGGGCGCGCTCCAGCGCCTTGCGAGCCCCCTGCCCCCGAGGCAGCGTCATCGCCAGTCGGCACGGCAGGGCCGCATCCGCCCTGGGCCCACTCCGAGGGTCCATCCCTGGCTCGCGCTCCACCGCCTGGAGCAGACGCGCCACCTGCTGACACAGGTGCTCGCGGCTCGTACCGGAGAGCGCGAGGAAGGGAGGCCGCGTCGGCTCCGCGCTCGTCACCTTCACCGCGTCCTGCGCGGGCTTGCGCGGGTACTCCTCCAGCACGGCGTGGAAGCTCGTCCCGCCCAGGCCGAAGGACGTCACGCCCGCGCGACGAAGCCCCGGCCCATCCATCACCCAGGGCTGGACCTCCGTGGGCACCTCGAAGGACACCTGCGACCAGGGGATGCGCGGGTTGGGCGTCTCGAAGCCGATGTTCGGCGGCACCTGCTGGTGGTGCAGCGCCAGGGCGACCTTCGTCAGCGCCACGGCGCCGGCGCCCGAGTTCAGGTGGCCGACGTTCGACTTCACCGAGCCCAGCAACAGCTTCCCCTCGGAGGCGGCCCGGCCGTAGACGGCCTGATACGTCTGGACCTCGATGGGGTCACCGACGGGCGTCCCCGTGCCGTGGCCCTCCACGTACTGGACATCGGTGGCGCGGATGCCCGCCTTCTCCACCGCCCTGCGGACCGCCTGGACCTGTCCTTCCGAGGAAGGCGCCCAGATGGAGGCGTTCTTCGGGTCCGTGGCCCCGGCCACCGAGCGCACCACGGCGTAGATGCGGTCCCCCGCTCCTTCCGCGTCCGACAGGCGCTTCACGGCGATGAGCGCCGCGCCCTCGCTCGTGATGTAGCCGTCCGCCCTGGCGTCGAACGGGAACGAGCCCTTCTGCGACAGACCGCCGAAGGAGCAGCACTGGCTCAGCGCATCCACGCCGAGCGACGCGTACATCCCCCCCACCAGCACCAGGTCGCACTGCCGGGTGCGCAGCTGGTTCATCGCGATGTCGAGCGCCGCGAGGCTGGAGGCACATGCGGACTCCACCATGAGCATCGGCCCCTGGAAGTCCAGGTGGTGCGCGACGCGTCCCACGGCCAGGCTGCCCAGGTACCCGAGCAGCGTGTCCTCGGTGATGGGCGGCAGCTCGCTCTTGTAGCGCGCCTCGGCGGACGCGCGGAGCTTCGTGGCCGTGGCCGCGTCGACCCCGTGGCGCTCCAGCTGCTCGGCCAGGCGCGCGTCGAACTCGGCGTAGTACACGCGGGCCTGGGTCTGGAACTCCCGCTCGAGCGGCGGCAGGTAGCCCATCACCACGCCCACGCGCGACGGGTCGACCTGCTGCCGCGTCGCCCCGGCGTCCTCGAGCGCCTGGAGCGCGGCCTTCATCGTCCAGCTGTGTCCCCGGTCGATCTGCGAGGACATCTTGGGCGGCACGCGGATGCGCGCCTGGGGCCAGGCGCCGTCGACGATGTAGCCGGCGAGGTTGGTGTAGGGCCGCACCTTGCTCTGCCGCGTGGGGTCCAGGTAGCGGTCGATGGGCGCGCGCTCGTCCGGAATCTCACCGATGGCGCAGCGCTTCTGGAGCAGGTTCTCCCAGAACGCGGCGGGATTCTCCGCCTGCGGGAAGACGCCGCCCAGGCCGACGATGGCGATGGGCTCGGCCACCTGCGGCGCCCGGAGCGTGCGCGCCAGCGCCTGGTGGTACGCGGGCGAGAACTCCTCCAGGGTCAGGTGGTAGTTGATGCCGCCGAAGCTGAACGCGCTGACCGAGGCACGACGCGGCCCCTCCTGGACCTCCGGCCACGGCCGCCCCTGGTTGGAGATGTGGAAGGCGGAGCGCGAAAGGTCGATGCCCTCCGCGGCCTCCCGGAACGAGTGCTGCGGCGGCAGGAACTTGTGGTGCAGCGCCAGGGCCGTCTTCATGAGCCCCGCCGCGCCCGAGGCCGCCTGCAGGTGGCCCGTCAGCTCCTTCACGCCGCCCAGTCGGATGGCGCCCCGCGGGGCGCTTGCGCCGAACACCTCCTGGAGGCTCTGGAACTCCGTGAGGTCGCCCAGGTTGGTGCCCGTGGCGTGGCACTCCACGTATTGGACGTCCTGGGGCGCATAGCCGGCCTGCGCGTAGGCCCGGCGCATCGCGAGCACCTGGCCCCGCGAGTTGGGCGCCATCAGCGACTTGCCCTTGCCATCCGAGGCCGCGCCGAGGCCGCGCAGCACCGCGTAGACCTTCTCGCCGCGCGCGAGCGCGTCATCCAGGCGCCGGAGCGCGAAGACCCCCACGCCCTCCCCCAGGAGCGTCCCGTTGGCGCGGCGGTCGAACGGAGCCAGCGTGGAGTCGGACAGCCCTCCCAGCTTGCTGAACGCGATGAGGTCATGCGGGGTGAGCAGCTGGCTGCAGCCCGCCGCGAGCGCGACGTCGCAGTCGCCCGCGTTGAGCTGGTCGCACGCGGTCTGGATGGCGGCCAGCGCGGAGGCGTAGCCCGCGTCGACCGTCGCGTGAGGCCCCCGGAGGTTGAAGAGCTTGGCGGCCCGCCCCACCCAGACGCTGCTGAAGGAGGCGATGGCCTCGTCCTCGGTGATGCCCGCCAGCTCGCGCTCGACCTGCTGGGACGTGGCCTCGAGCAGCTCGGAGGCCAGGGACGCCGGGAGCGCCGCCTCGGCGAGGGCCCGGGAGAGACACTCCCGCATGTCCAGCAAGCGGGTGCGCACGCGCGTGTCCGGACGAAGCCCTCCGCCCAGGGAGCCCAGGGTGAAGCCGACGCGCTCGGGAGCCACCGTGTCCATCACGCCCCGCGCATCCTCGAGCGCCTGCGCCGTCGCCTCCAGGAACGCGAGCTGCGTGCGGTGCATGTCCTGCGCGACCTTCGGAGGGATGCGGTACTTCCGATAGTCGAGCGTCAGCTCGTCCAACGGCGCGGCGTGCCTGCAATAGGTGCGGTCCGCGGCCGTGCGGTCCGCCGCGTAGTACCCGTCCAACCGCAGCTCACGCCCGGTCAGCTCCCGAATGGCCGTGGGCCCCGTCAGCACCCGCTCCCAGAACGCCTGGGGATTGGATGCCTTTGGGAATACGGCACCGATGCCGACAATGGCAATCGGCCGAAAAAGGCGCTCCTCCATGAATACCCTCTGACGTCCCCAATGGATGCGCTCGGCGAGCGCCGGGCCAATGCCTTGTCGCAAGCGCACGGGCCCTCCCCTCGATTACAAGGTAGACGAGATTGTTCAGGCAGATCAATCCCTCCGTTCATTTCCTCCCCTCGGACAAATGGCCTTTCACGAGGGTGGAATTTGTAGCGCGGAGAGACACACGCGTTTCAACCTCCCTGAGAATGTCACGGTTCGGCGAGCACTCGAGGTGACATCAATGACACATCAGACACCACCCAGGTCGACCCAACCCGCGCGTGCGCCCCCACCCCTGGCATCGGCCCCTCCTCGGAGAAGCCAGACACCGCGAGGTCACCGCGCGGGGACGTCATGGATTGTGTCCGCCCCACCTTGGAGCCCCACGCGGCTCAGGGCTGGGTTTCGGCGGAGCCCGGCGCGGCGGGCGCCTGGGGCAGCTTCTTGAGCAGGTCGATGTTCGGCCCGCCGATGGCGAGCAGGGTTCCGGCGATGTACTTGCTGGCATGCCGCCGGGGCAGGCCGCGCATCCACGTCGGCTGCTCGGGCATGGCGCCGCCGGTGGACTGGCGGTCGTCGATGGTGACGCCGCGCTCCCAGAGCATCGTCAGCATGGAGGTGGGACAGGGCGTGGCCAGCTCCTGCTGGAGCTCCGCGTAGGCCGCGCGATACGACGGCTCGGCGATGGGCTGGAGGTATCTCGCCGAGTTGCTGGCCTCGACCAGTCCCGTGCAGCGGGTGATGGCCGAGCCGCAGCTTCGGGCCCTGCGGGCCACGTCCACGGGCGCGACGATGCTGGAGAACGACGTGCTCGCCCAGAACACGGCGCGCATGCGGTCGCCCTGCGCCTGGCTCATCGGGGTCCACTCGGCGGGAGGCTGCTTCATCAACGCGTGCGCCTGGCGCTCCTGCCCCAGCAGGGCGTTGCCAATCATCGCGCCGATGAGGGTGTCCGTCCGATACGACAGCCACGCCAGGTGGCGCACGTCCCGGGCGGCCTCCAGGGGCTGCCCTGTCTTCACGCCGTGGAGGAGCCGGAGCTTGGACCACTCCAACAGCGCGATGAAGTGGGGCACCGGAGCCGTCATCATGTTGTACGGCTCCTCATGCCGGAACGGGAGGTTGCGCGCGAGGTCCCACCGGTCGAAGCGCTGGAGCTCGCGCATCCACTCGAAGCGCAGCGAGGACAGGTCCGGGTCCGCGGCGAACCACTCCTCCAGCGTCTTCTTCTCCTTGAGGTGCGCGGGAAGCTGGAGCGGTGAGTCCGCGGGCATCGCGGGGCCCGGGCTCTCCCAGTGCACCCAGGCGTTGAGCACGGGGCCCGCGTCCCCGTCAGGGCGTGGCTCGCGGAACCACGGGTCGGCGGCGAGCTTCTCCTGCTCCCGGCAGAACAGGTCCAGGTGCGCGACGACGTCCTGCCGCTGCGCGTCCAGCGTGGGCTCGTATCGCGAGCGCATGAACAGGTCGAACGCGACCAGGGCCACGACGATGAGCACGACGAGGAGGCTGACGAACCAGACCAGCACTCGCGACACGCTTCCCCGGGACCACCGCACGCTCGGACGCATGTCTCGACTCTAGCAATCCCTCGCACCTCCCCGAGAATCCAATATTCAACCTAATCAATTTTTACAGCTATTTACTGTTTAGGCCGGAGAGATGCTCCCGGAGCGTCGCCCGGTGGCATGGGACTCCAGGCCGGCGGCGCGCTCCCCGCGGTCAGAGATGAGAGGGCCCCATGTTCAAGAAGGCAGCAGTCCTCGCTGTCAGCTGTGGTGCGTTGTGGGTCGGCTGCGGTGTCGACCCGGAGATGGAGAACGAGGAGATCGTCTCCAACCTGGTGGAGGCCGGCTTCCGCGTCGACGACCTCCTCATCGCCGACGGCAAGGTGTACGTCGGTCGTGACGCGCACGTCACGCTGGAGGCCTCCCGGGAGATGCTCCAGTCCCTGGACGAGAGCTCGGAGCAGTACCGCACGACGAACCAGGTGGGCACGGGCGTGACGAAGATCTGCGTCAACCCCACGCCCGATTTCAACACCTACAGCATGCTGAGCCAGGGCCTGGACCTGGCCATCGCCAACTACAACGAGCGGGGGCTGCGCCTCACCTTCGCGCGCGGACCGACCACCGGCTGCACGGCGAACATCACCGCGCAGACGACGACGGGCACGGGCGGCTCGGCGGGCTTCCCCTCGGGGGGCCTGCCCTACGGAATCATCAACATCGGCACGGGCCTGCAGGCCTACAGCGCGGACGTGAACGAGCACGTCATCACGCACGAGCTGGGGCATGCCATCGGCTTCCGCCACTCGGACTACTACAACCGCAGCATCAGCTGCGGCGCAGGCGGTGACGAGGGCGACGCGGGCGTGGGCGCCATCCACATCCCGGGCACGCCGACCACGGCCACCGTGGGCGGCTCCGTCATGAACTCCTGCTTCCGCTCGACGGAGACGGGCGAGTGGACCAGCTCCGACATCACCGCGCTGGACGCCCTCTACGGCACCGGCGGCGTCGCGGCCTGCTCCACCTACAGCTTCACGTCCTACCGCGGGCAGAACGGGACGCAGATCCGCTGCAGCTGCCCCGCCACCAGCAGCGGGACGGTGTGGGGCACGGACATCTACACGGACGACTCGAATGCCTGCGCGGCCGCGGTGCACGCGGGGGCGATTGCCTCCAGCGGCGGCACGGTGACGGTCGTCATCCAGCCGGGCCAGGGCAGCTACGCGGCCAGCACCCGCAATGGCATCACCACGCTCTCCTACGGCGCCTGGCCGGGGAGCTTCACGTTCACGAACACGACGCCGGTGCAGGCCTGCTCCACCTACGACTTCACGTCCTACCGCGGGCAGAACGGGACGCAGATCCGCTGCAGCTGCCCCGCCACGAGCAGCGGGACGGTGTGGGGCACGGACATCTACACGGATGACTCGAACGCCTGCGCGGCCGGCGTGCACGCGGGGGCGATTGCCTCCAGCGGCGGCACGATGACGGTCACCATCCGACCCGGGCAGAGCAGCTACACGGCCAGCACCCGCAACGGCATCACCACGTTGTCCTACGGGGCCTGGGCGGGGAGCTTCTCCACCAGTCCGTAGTCGTCACAGCGGCCCGATGCGCCGTGGCCCGGGGGTGGCTCGCTGATGAGCGCCTCCGGGCCCTGCCCGGTTGGGAGTTCTCCGCCCGCCCGAGTCGAGCGCGCCCGGTGAGGAGCGAGCCGGAGGTGGCTCGCTGAAGCGCCCCTCGGTCCATCGGGAGTCGAGACTCCTGGATGACCGCGTGCACGGCGCCAGCGAGTCACTCCACCGGCGTGACCGTCCTTCCCGCACACGAAGCGTTCAACGTGGCGCCCTTGGGCCAGGGAGACCTCGCCTGTTGCGCGCTCATGGCGCGGCCTTCGTCGGAGGCGGCTTCGAGAAGACGGAGCCCGCGGAACGCGGCGAGATGCGCTGATACCGCGCATACGCCTCCACGAGCGCCGTGCGCAGGGCGGTGGGCTCCGTGGGCCCATGCCGCGCCACGGTGCTGGCCAGCGCCTCCAGCAGATAGGCCTCGGGCGCCATCAACGTCCGCGTGAGCGCGATGGGAGTCGAGCCCAGCGCCTTCAACACCGGGCCGAAGTACTGCTCGCTCATGCAGGCCAGGACGACCACGGGCCGGGGCGTGGCGCCCGGTGGCACCTTCACCTGGGGAGGCTCGCGGTCCATGAGCCGGTCATGCCCGGCCCACACCAGCAGGTCGGCGCGACTGGCGCCCGCCGCCGCGCGCAGGAAGTCCTCCAGCGCCGTGTCGATGGCGTCGCCTGCGTAGGCCAGCAGCTTCAGCCGCACGGGTCGCTCCCCCTTCGCGGGGGTCCGCTCGAGGATGAGCTCACGCAGCACCACGCTCCCCTCGGGCCCCGGCTCGCGGCTCATCACCTTGAAGCCAGGAGCCCGGGACAGGTACCGCTCCGCGCCGTACATCGCGCCCCAGTAGAGGTTCGTCTCCAGCGCGCGCGGAGCCCCGGCGGCAGCCCGGCCACACTCGATCAACGCGTTGTCACACAGCGGGACGAAGACCTCGACCTCCACGGGAGGCGCGGCCAGCAGGGTCAGCATCACGAGGGTCAGCACTCGAGGTCTCCAGGGGCGTCGCCTTCAGACACCCCGGGTCCTGCCTTGCGTTCCACCGAGTGGGCCGCTCCCTCATGCGGGCCCGCGGCTCAGCCTCCGCCTCGCGGCGCTGTCACGCGCCTGGCCGACAGCACACCCGCCAGCGCCATCACGAGCCCCCCGGCGAGCGGCACCACGAGCAACCCCAGGCGCAGCCCCACCGCGTCGGCGATGAGCCCCACCACGGGGGGCGACAGCAGGAACCCCAATCGCATCAACCAGCTCACCACCGTCAAGCCCGTGCCGGGCCGCAACCCGGGCAGCTCGTCCGCGCCGTGCATCGCCGCGGGCACCAGCGTGGCCACACCGAAGCCCGCGAACGCGAAGCCCACGATGGTGGCGGGCACCGAGGGGAACAACAGCGCGCCCCCCATCCCCAGCGCCGCGAGCGCGCCGCCCGTCCGCGCCACGGCCCGCTGTCCGAACCGGTCGACGAGCCGGTCCCCGAACAGCCGCCCGATGAACTGCGCCCCCACGAGCGCCACGTAGCCGAACGAAGCCACCGCCACGCTCGCCCCGAGCGTGCCCGAGAGATAGACCGCCGCCCACGTCATCCCCGCGTCCTCCACGAGCACGCCACTGCTTGCAATCAGGACCAGCGCCGCCATCGAGAACACGAGCCGCAGTCGCCCCGCTCCCCGCTTCACGGAAGCCCCCTCCGCGTGCGCGGCGGCCCCGGAGGCTTCGGTGGGCTCGGGCCCGGGCAACAGGAAGCGCAAGGCCGTCAGCGAGACGCCGGAGAAGAGCAGCGCGGAGAGCCCCAGGTGGAGGCCCCGTGGAACAGCGAGCCCCGCCGCCAGCCCGCCCATGAGCCCGCCCACCACCGCGCCCACGCTCCACAGCGCGTGGAACGAATTGAGGATGGAGCGGCCATAGAGGCGCTGCACCCGGAGGCCATGCGCGTTCTGCGCCACGTCGGTGATGGCGTCCATGCTGCCCGCCAGGAACAACGTCACGGCGAGCGCGGCCCACGAGGGCGCGAGGCCCGCGAGCAGCAGGCCCAGCCCCGTGAGCACCGTGCCGGCGACAGCGACCCGGGACGAGCGGAAGCGACGGATGATGGCTCCCGCGGCGAGCCCCGCCATCAACGCCCCGAAGGGGAAGGACGCGATGGCGAGCCCGTACTGCGCATTGGTGAGCCCCAGGTCCGCTTTGATTTGCGGATAGCGCGGCAGCAGGTTGGCCAGGATGGCGCCGTTGGTGAGGAACAGCACCGCCACGGCGGCGCGGGCCGCGCGGTGCGCCCGAGGCACCGACGGAGGGAGGGAGGAGTTCATGAGGCGGCTCTAGGGGGAGAGGAATCGGAGCACGGCGTCGCGAGTGACGTCGCGGCCATGCGGTGTGGCGTCGAGGCTGACGTGGATGAACAGCCCTTCGATCAGCGCATCGAGCTTGTGGGCCGTCCGCGAGTCGACGTGGCGCTCGAGCACCGCGCGGCTGCGGCGCATCCAGTCGTGGGTGATCTGCCTGAAGGCGGGCTTCCGGGCCGCGAGGGTGTACAGCTCGAGCGTGAGCACCAGGTCATCCGGCCCCGCCACCAGGTCCTCGTGCACCAGCTCGACGATGGCCGCCGCCAGCTGCTCGCGGTCTTCCACCGCCGACAGCCGCGCCGCGAAGCGCTCGCTGACCCGCTCGGCGAAGCGGGTGAAGGCCTCGCGAAGCAGCTCATCCATGCTGGTGAAGTGGTAGGTCATCGACCCCAGCGGCACGTCCGCCCGCTCGGCGACACGCCGGTGTGACGTCCCCGCCACCCCTCCCTCGGCGATGACCTCCAGCGCCGCGTCGATGATGCGGTCGCGTCGGGCCGGGTCACTGCGGCGCTTCACCACGGAGACTCCTGCCACGGCAGGGCCTCGACGTGAGCGCCCCGGAGCGTGAATCGAAGGTTCGAACGAGCCCCCCACACGGGACAGCTCCCGCATGTGTACGTTCGTACATATCGACACGGACCGGAACGACTTTGTTCCCGAGAACGGCCAGGACGGAGGGACGAACCAGACGCCCCCGTCCCGGCCGCGCCCCCTCGGCTACCTGCGGATGCGCAGCGTGACGGAGTTGAACACCTTGATGTTCTTGCCGTCCTCGCGGATGACGACGTAGTCATCATTGGGAGGCACCGGCCGGATGAACAGGCCTTGCACCTCGTGCTCGTTGACGGACTCGGCGCCGAACCGCGCCATCACCATGGTCCCCATGGCCATGCCCGTGCAGCCCACGCACTTGGGTGCGCGATAGACGAACACCGTGCCGCCCTCGATTTGATTCGAACCATTGAGGCGCGGCTTCGGCACGGCGATGAACAAACGCTGGTCCGTGCCGGGGATGTCCCAGACGGCCCCCAGCGGGTGGGGGTTGCTGCTCTCGGCGTTGCGCCCCACCGGCCGGAGCGTGATGTCGACGGTGCCCCCGTTGTCGACGACGGAGTTCACCTGGACCAGGTCCTCCTTCTTCGTCCACCCCAGCCAGTGCAGCTGCGGGAGGTTGTAGTTGTCCGAGCCGTTGCTGCCCATGTACGTGCTCGAGTCACCGTAGTGGTCCACCTCACCCGTCGTCGGGTTGCGGGTGTTGCCGTGCGCCAGCCCCAGCACGTGGCCGACCTCGTGGGCATAGTCACGGAACAGGCCCCCCTTGAGGAAGACGCGGTTGGAGCCCGCGTTCGAGACGGAGCACATGCCGCTGGGCATCGAGTACACGGTCAGGAACGCGTTCGAGCGGGCCTTCTGGACCGCCTGGTTCTTCGCCTTCGAGCAGTTCGCGCTCGTCACCTCCACCGTCTGCGACGCGGTGATTTCCAGCCCCACCTGCCCGCCCGAGGCGACGCCGAAGAACGAGTAGAGGTCGCGGACGTTGTTGCGGATGTCGGACAGCGAGGGGGTGCTCCGCCCCGCGTAGGTCACACGGACGACCTTGACGGTGTGCTTCTTGTTGATGGCGCCCAGCCGCTTGTTGTGGTTCTCGACGCACGCCGGCTCCGACGCGGAGCAGGTGTACCGGTAGGGCGAGGCGGGGGCCTCCACGTCCTGGACCCGGTACGAGCGCACGCCGTCGTTCGCGCTCGCGCCGCTCGCGAACGAGGTCTCACAGAGGTTGGCGCTGGTCTCGACGGTGACCGAGTCCCCGGAGCAGTCCGCCCCGGCATGCAGCGTCACCGCCTTGCCGATGGCCACGTCGACGTACGAGGCCCCCGCCCCGGCGGGGAGCGCGTAACAACCGTTGGCCGAGGACTCCTGGAGGATGGTCGAGTCGCCGTGACAGTCGTCGCGCAGGACCACGGGCGCCAGACGCGGGGCGAGCAGTTTCGCGCGCAGCGCGGCCCAGTTGTCCGCCGTGCAGGCGTCCGACTGGACCTCCTCCAGGAACAGGCCGTCCTCGAGCTCCGCGTGCTCGTACGTCCTGCACGTCTCCCACATCTCGCTCCAGTGCGCCCAATCACACGTCCCCGCCGCGACGTACCCCTCGACACAGGCGAGCGCCGCCTCGAGCGCGGGGGAGACCACCGCCTGGCGGTTGGAAGAGACGGAGGCCGCGGTGCCACCAGCGCCCCCCAAAGGAGGCTGGGACATGGGCTCCTGGAGCCCGCCATCGCAGCCTGAGACCCATGCTCCGCACAACATGACGCCCACCATGGACAGCTTGCGCATACCGCTCCCTGCCGCGGCCCGGGCCGGGGGGCACCAGGACACGTGCTCAATGAGGGTGATTGTGGAGTTCCGGCTTTTACACGGAGTCAGGATAAAAAACCATCCGTTCAATATGGTTTTCGGACCGACCCCGACGCAACTCCCGCGGGCTGATCGCGATAATCCCGGCAAGTTCCTTCTTTTTTGAATTCGTGAGGCCCCACCATGGGTTTCGACATCCGGAAGACCATCAACACCGTCCGCACGAACGTCCAGAAGACGGTGCAGGACGTCAAGAAGACCGTTGAGGACAACAAGGAGCTCATCAAGGGCGCCACGGCGGTCGCCACCCAGAGCGCGAAGGCCTTCGGGTACGGCAAGGACGCCTTCCAGCAGATCAAGAACATCAAGAACGGCGCCGAGGGCCTGCTGACGGGCAAGAACCTCGATTTCGTCAGCAACCCCACCTACAAGGCGGGTGAGTTCAAGGGCCTGACGAAGCTGGGCGCCGGCATGAAGGCCGCCGCGCGCTACGCGGGCATCCCCGGCGCGGTGATGTCGGGCGCCACGGCCATCAAGGACATCCGCCAGGCCATCCGCACCGGCAGCAAGGACGACATCCTCGCCGCCACGCGCTCCTCGCTGGACGCGACCAAGGCAGGCATCACGGCCGCGACGGGCGGAATCCTGGGCGGCAAGGTGATGGGCGGCGTGCTCGGCGGCACCGTCTTCAAGGAGAAGCTGGAGGCGGGCAAGAAGGCCGTCGACGCGTTCAGGAAGACGCTCCCCAACGCCAGCGACGACGTGCTCAAGGCCGTCAAGAACGCGGCCACCACCAGCCTGTTCGAGGGTGGCACGGCCAAGGGCGTCAGCCGGGCCGTCAAGGCCGCCGCCTCCGAGACGGCGAAGGCGACCAGCACCCTGGCCCAGGGCCTGGGCACCGGTCCGCGCACGGCCGCCAAGGCGCTGCTGAAGACGGCGGGCTCCGAGGTCGGTGAGGCCGCGCTCAAGCAGGGCGCGAAGGCCGCCGCCGGCACCGCCGCCAAGACGCTGGGCCGCTTCGCCCCGGGCGTCAACGTGGCCATCGCCGCGGTCGACGTGGCCAACGCGGGCGCGACGCTGATGGACAAGAACGCGAGCACTGGCAAGAAGGTGACGTCGGTCATCACCGCGGTGGGCTCCATCGCCGCCGCCACCAACATCCCCATCGTCAGCCAGGTGGGCGCCGCGGTCTCCACGGTGTCCAGCATCGTGGGCGCCTTCTTCTAGAGCAGCGACCCCATCGCGGGGTTTGTCAGAGCGGCTCGGCTGGACTATGCCCTGGTCCATGCCGAGCCGTCGCTTTTCCCCCCATTGGCGCGGACGCTGGCAGGCCTATCTCCCGGGAGCATTCGTGAGCAGCAAGCAAGGGTCTCAAGGAGCAGGTCAGGGCGTCGAGCGGCTCCTCAAGATGAGCCCGGTGGTCAGCCTCGTGTCCGCCAAGGCGCTGGAGCTGCCCACCGTGAGCGCGCCCTCCCTGGAGGGCATCTCCGTGCTGGTCCCCACGCCGCCGGACCTGACGGAGGAGGACCTGCTGCGCGCCTTCCACGAGAAGCACCGCGCCGTGTCCCCCTCGCGCGAGCGGCAGGCGGGTGAGCCGCTGGCCCTGGGCGACGAGGTGAAGCTCAACATCGTGGGCTACTGCGATGGCCGGCTCATCCCCTTCTCCTCGCGCTTCGGCCTGACGACGGAGCTGGCGCCCATCGAGATGCTGCCCGGGCTCAGCGAGTCGCTGGCCGAGGGCGGCAAGGTGGGCGAGTCCCTGCAGGTCGCGCTGGAGCTTCCGGACACCTACCCGGTGGAGTCGCTGCGGGGAAAGCCCGCGCGATTCCTGGTGGACGTGCTGGGAGCGCACGAGGTGACGCCGCTGCCGGACAGCGACCCGGAGTTCCTCGCGAAGCTGGGGATGGGCGCCACGCTGGACGAGGTGATGAACCACCTGCGCGAGGAGCTGGAGGACCAGGGAGCCGCCGAGCTCTGGGTGCAGGCGCGGGACCTGGTGCTGGACGAGCTCATCCAGCGCGCCCCGGTGGAGCTGCCGCGCGCGCTGGTGGACGAGGAGCTGCGCCGCCGCTGGGTCCAGGCCGAGGGCCAGGGCCTGGTCGACCACCAGTTCGACGTGGACGAGCAGCGTGAGGCGCTGGAGGGCTGGCTCACGGACGACACCACGCGCGCGGACGTCGAGCGGCGGCTGCACATCGGCATCGTGCTGAAGGCCGTCACCGAGGAGCACAAGCTCCAGCTGACGCCGGAGAAGCTCGAGCAGCTGGTGGCCCTCCAGATGGAGCCCTTCGGGCTCACCGCCGCGGATGCCCACGCCGCCCTGCGCGAGTCTCCGGAGACGACGAAGCGGCTGGCGGAGATGGGCTGGTACCTGCTCGCGGTGGAGTACGTGATGAACCGCGCGAAGGTCACCTTCGAGGGCGCGGACCAGGCGGGCTGAGCGCCCCCTCGGGGCTCAGCTCTCGCTGAACCACAGGCCCGCGGCCCCCGCCAGGCCCAGCCCCACGAACAGCGCGGCCAGGCCCCAGGTCTTGCCGCGCGACATGCGCAGCGACTCGCCATACCGGTAGCCGCACACCAGCACGAGCAGGGCCAATCCCAGACAGATGGACGCGGGCCCCAGCGCGACGAGCACCTTGCGCGGCGTCCCGCTCACGTCCAGGACCCCCAGCAGCGCCAGCGGCCAGAAGCCGATGACGAGCAGGCCGAGCACCAGGCCCCACCCCCACTTCCCCTCGGGGGAGGTCAGCTCCATGAAGTCCAGGAAGCGCGCCCACGGGCCCTGGGGTGGCTCTCGACGGGGCGGGGCGGACGTCGGCACGGGCGGGGCTCCTGGGACAGGGTGCGGTGCACCGGGGATGCACCGCGCGAGGATAGGACAGCGCCCCCCAGCCAACCAGGGCACGGAGGCCCCGTGTCTCAGCGGCGGCCGAGGAACTGGGGGTCGGTCCAATCCCAGAGTCGCTCCGGGTGCTCGTCCACGTCGAGCGGCAGGCTGTTCCAGCGATACACGGCGCGCGAGCTGGCGCCATGGATGTGGATGAGCAGGCTCAGCGTGGCCAGCACCGCGAAGGTGGCCGTCAGTCCGCGCCGGGCCTCGGGGCCCTTCCACTGGAGCGAGCGCACCACGGGGACGAGGAAGAAGACGAGGTAGGGCACCATGTCCGTGAAGAAGCGCGGGCCATACGAGTGCCCTCCCCACCAGTGCGGGAAGGTGGAGATGGAGAACCAGTGCAGCGCCACCACCGCGAGCAGCACGGCGTGCAGGCGGGTGAAGGTCCGGGCGCGCACGTCCAGCCACAGGCCCCAGGCGCTCAAGAGCAGCACGGGGGTGAAGACGAACAACCCGCGGCCGGGGGACACGAGGTTGCCGGCCAGGGCCTCGGCCACGCGCGAGGAGGACCACTCCAGGCGCTGCGGCTCGTAGTAGGGCGCGAGCACGGAGCCGTAGTGGACCTGGTTCACCGCCACCCAGGGGATGGCCACCAGGAGCGCGCTCGCGAAGAACCTCCAGGCCTGACGCGGGTAGGTCCACACGACGTAGAGCGACAAGAGCAGCACGGACAGCCCGTTGGTCGGCCTCATCACGTAGGCGAGCGCCAGCGGGAGGCCCGCCCAGCCGACGACGGCGGGATTGTCCCGTGCGCGCACGAGGCAGACGAGCGTCAGGGTGAGGAACAGGAGCGAGGGGCCGTGTTGCCACAGGGCGCGGCTGGCGGTGGAGAGCAGCGGCGTGCAGAAGACGAAGACGGCGGCGAGCAGGAGCGCGCGACGGCGGGACAGCTTCAGCGACATGCCGAGCACGAACATGGCGACACCCGCCAGGGCCGTGACCGCGGAGGCGAAGTAGCGCTGCGGCTCGTTCCACGCGTTCAGGTCCACCAGGCCGGTGGTGTCGTGGAGGTGGCGCCAGTGGGCCAGGGACTTGCCCAGTGACGGGTGGAGGCCGCCCACGGGGGTGACGAGCCGCACGAAGCCATCCACCAGCGCCACCATGGGCACGGCGACGAGCGAGGGGCCCAGGGGGAAGTAGTTGTAGTAGTGGCCGTCGCGCTCGAAGAGGCCGTTCTGGTGCACCTGGAAGGTGGGCGCGTATTCGTCCAGGGCGATGTTCCCCTCGCGCAGGAGCGACAGCGTGGTGGGGAGCGTCAGCTTGGAATCGAAGGGGGTGTAGACGGGGAACGCCGCCAGCACCGCGAAGAAGCCCAGGAAGAGCAGCGCGTATGTCGCCCAGGGACGGGACATGGAGGCCCCTCTTAGTGCCTCGCGCCACGGGGGTCACCCGAAACCAGCGGCGGGTCAGGCCCCTGCCCACTCCAGCCTCGTCCTCCAATCCCTATCAATGACAAGTCATCCCACCGCGTCCCGGACACGGGAGCGCACGCGCATGGCATCGCCCGTGCGCCTCCGCGCCACGCGGAGCCAGGCCCGGCCCCCCGGGCGTCCGGGCGGGCGTCCGGCGCCGGCCCACCGAGGAGGCGTCCGAGCGGTGGACGCCCGGAAGATGCCTGTTCGTTGACTCCTGGCGACTCCAGAATCTTTGTGACACGGCCGACCCGGCCGGGCTGATAACCCAGGGCCACGCGAGCGGGGTACCGAGGAGGCACATTTGGGTGGGGCTGGAACAGCCAGGGGCACACGGGACGCGGAGCTCTTCGACGCAGTGGATGTCTCCCTCTGGGTGGAGGACTTCACCGCCGTGACGAATGCGCTCGACGCCCTGCGCGCATCGGGCGTCACGGACCTGCGCGCCTGGCTCGCGGAGCATCCCGGCTTCGTGATGGAGGCCGCGGGCTGGGTGGAGGTCCTGGACGTGAACGAGGCCACCGCCCGTCTGCTCGAGGCGCGCGGCCGTGACGAGGTGATGGGCAGCCTGTCCCTCTCCCGCATCTTCCTCCCGGAGACGGCCGCGGCATTCACCGACGAGCTCGTCATGTTCTGGGAAGGCGGCACGCGCCTGGAGCTGGAGACCGTGCTCAAGACGCTGCGAGGCCGCCACGTCGACGTCATGCTCACCCTGACCCGGCCCTCGCCGGAGCACAGCGACCGGGTCTTCGTCACCATGCGGGACGTCACCGCCCAGAAGGCGTCCCAACGCGCCCTCCAGGAGAGCGAGGCCCGCTTCCGGAACATGGCGGACCACGCCCCCGTCATGCTCTGGGTGACGGACGTCACCGGCCGCTCTCTGTATCTCAGCCGCAGCTGGTACGAGTTCACCGGGCAGACGGAGGCCGAGAGCCTGGGCTTCGGCTGGCTCGGCGCCGTGCATCCGGACGACGCCGAGCGCGCGGGCACCGTCTTCCTCGCCGCCAACGCCGACCACCTCCCCTTCCAGCTCGACTACCGGCTGCGACACAAGGACGGCCGGTACCGCTGGGCCATCGACTCGGCCAGCCCCCGCTTCGGATCGGCGGGCGAGTTCCTGGGCTACATCGGCTCGGTCATCGACATCTCCGCCCGCAAACAGGTCGAACAGGAAAGAGAGCGACTGCTGGTCGCCATGGACGAGGCCATCCGGATTCGCGACGAGTTCCTCGCCGTGGCCAGCCACGAGCTCAAGACGCCCCTGACGCCGCTCCACCTGAAGCTCCAGACGCTGGCCCGGGTGGCCCAGGAAGGCCGCGGCCCGCAGCTGCTGGAGCGGCTGCCCGCGGACCTGGAGGTCATGCAGCGACAGGTGAAGCGCCTGTCGACGCTGGTGGGCGAGCTGCTCGACGTCACGCTCATCAGCGGAGGCCAGCTGCGCCTGGAGCCGGAGCCGGTGGACCTGGGCGCGCTGCTCCACGAGGTGGCCCTGCGCTTCGACGCCGAATCCCAGCGCACCAGCACCCCCATCCACACGGAGCTGGGCGAAGTGGTGGGCCAGTGGGACCGCGCGCGGCTGGAGCAGGCCGTGTCGAACCTGCTCGCCAACGCCCTCAAGTACGGCGAGGGCCACCCCGTCCACCTGCGGACCGGACGCACCGCGGAGCACGCCTGGTTCAGCATCCGGGACGAAGGCATCGGCATCCCTGCGGAGGCCATGGACCGCATCTTCGAGAAGTTCGAGCGCGCCGTCTCCGAACGCCACTACGGCGGCCTGGGCCTGGGCCTGTACGTCACCCGGCAGAACGTCCGGGCCATGGGGGGCACCATCGACGTGCGCAGCGCGCCGGGCCAGGGCGCCACCTTCACGGTGCACCTGCCCTGCCGGGTGTCGGGTGAGAGCGCCGCGGGAGGACTGGCGCGATGAGGGGCCCCCGAGCCGTGGAGGAGGTGCTGCGCGGCGGCGGCGAGTGCGGCGCGTTGCTCCGACGCATCGACTGGGAGAAGACGCCCCTGGGCCCGGTGGAGCGCTGGCCGCAGTCCCTGCGCACCACGGTGGGAATCGTCCTGGCGTCCAACTACCCGCTCTACCTGGCGTGGGGCCCGCGCTACGTGCAGATGTACAACGACGCCTACCGTCCCATCTGCGGCGCGACGAAGCACCCCGCCGCGCTGGGACAGGAGGCCTCCATCACCTGGCCGGAGGTGTGGGACACCATGCTCGCCCCCGGCTGGGAGCGCATCCAGGCCACCGGCGAGCCCATCCGCGTGGAAGATTTGATGATGCCGTTGGACCGCAACGGCTACGTGGAGGAGTGCTACTTCTCCTACAGCCACAGCCCCATCCGCGACGAGTCCGGCGGCGTGGGCGGCATCTTCGCCGCGCTCACCGAGACCACCGAGCGCGTGCTCAACGAGCGCAGGCTGCGCACGCTCTCCGAGCTGAGCGCCGCGGCCCTGGGACAAGCGACGCCGGCGCTCACGTGCCGGGAGATGGCGCGCGTGCTCGCGGGCAACCTGAACGACGTGCCGCTCGCGCTGCTCTACCTCACCGATGACGCGGAGCGCACGGCGAGCCTCGTGGCGCTCAGCGGCCTGCCGTCGGACAGCCGCGCGGCCCCCGCCCGAATCCTCCTGGACGAGGAGCCCCGCCCGGACACCTGGCCCCTGGCCCGCGTGGCACACACCGGAGAGTCGCTGCGGCTCGAGCAGCTCCCCGAGTCCCTGGGGCCGCTGCCCGGTGGCCCCTGGCCCGAGGCGACCACGTCCGTGGTGGTGCTGCCCATGCCCCGTCCCGGACAAGCCCTGCCCCTGGGCTTCCTGGTGTTGGGCATCAGCCCCCGTCGGGCGCTGGACGAGGCCTATCGCCGCTTCCTGGAGCTGGTGGCCAGCGGCGTGACGACGGCGGTGACCACCGCGCGGGCCCGTGAAGAGGAGCGCCGCCGCGCGGAGGCCCTGGCCGAGCTGGACCGGGCCAAGACGACCTTCTTCAGCAATGTCTCGCACGAGTTCCGCACGCCGCTCACGTTGATGCTGGGCCCGGTGGAGGACGGCCTGCGCGACGCCGAGGAGCCGCTGGGGCCGCGCCAGCGGCATCGCCAGGAGACGGTGCACCGCAACGGGCTGCGGCTCTTGAAGCTGGTCAACACGCTGCTCGACTTCTCGCGCATCGAGGCGGGCCGGACGCGGGCCTCCTTCGCGCCCACGAACCTGGGCGCGCTCACGGCGGACCTGGCCAGCGCCTTCCGCTCCACCGTGGAGCGCGCCGGCCTGAGGCTCGTCGTGTCGTGTGAGCCCCTCCCCGAGCCCGTCTGGGTGGACCGCGAGCTGTGGGAGAAGGTCATCCTCAACCTGCTCTCCAATGCCTTCAAGTTCACCCTGGCCGGGGAGATTCGCGTCGCGTGCGCGGCGAAGGACGACGGGGTGGAGGTGTCGGTGACGGACACGGGCACCGGCATCCCCGAAGCGGAGCTGCCGCGCATCTTCGAGCGCTTCCACCGCGTGCAGGGCGCGCACGGGCGCAGCTACGAGGGCAGCGGAATCGGGCTCGCGCTGGTGCAGGAGCTGGTGAAGCTGCACGGGGGCAGGCTCGCCGTGCGCAGCGTGGAGGGACATGGCAGCACCTTCACCGTGTGGCTGCCCCTGGGCCATGCGCACCTGCCCGCCGGGCACCTGAAGCCCCAGGAGCCAGGTCACACCACCCACCTCCGGGCCTTCGTGAGCGAAGCGCGGACGTGGCTGGAGGCTCCGGCCTCCATCGAGGTCACCGACGACGAGGCGCCCCCGCTTGCGCGCCGTGAAGACCGGACGTCCCACGCCAGCGAGACGGTGCTCGTGGTGGATGACAACGTGGACATGCGCGACTACGTCCAGCGCCTGCTGGGCGGACGCTACGCGGTGGAGACGGCCGCCAACGGGCATGAGGCGCTGGAGCAGGCGCGGGCCCGACGGCCGGACCTGGTGCTCAGCGACGTGATGATGCCGGGGATGGATGGCTTCGGGTTGCTGCGCGCGCTGCGGGCCTCGCCCGTCACGGCGGACATCCCCGTCATCCTGCTGTCGGCCCGCGCGGGCGAGGAGGCCACCGTCGAGGGGCTGGAGGCGGGCGCCAATGACTATCTGGTGAAGCCCTTCTCCGCGCGGGAGCTGCTCGCGCGCGTGGAGGGCAACCTCGCCGTGGCCAGGGCACGCGAGGAGAAGCGCCAGGTCGAGCAGGCGCGGAAGGCCCTGGCCGTCGTGGTGGAGCAGAGCTCGGATGCGATTGGCATCGCGGACACCGAGGGCCGCATCACGTATCTCAACGAGGCCGGCCAGCGGATGCTCGGCGTCCCGGGACAGGAAGCGGCGCGCCACACGTCCCTGCTGGACTACTTCCCCGAGGAGGACCGTCCCTTCGTCCAGGACACGCTCCTGCCCGGCGTGGCGACGAAGGGGCGCTGGGAGGGGGAGCTGCAGGCGCGAAACCTCCGGACGGGGGCGCGGCTGCCCGTGCGCTACGCCATCTCCACCCTCACCCACGCCCGGACGGGCCAGCCGGTGGGCGTGGCCGTCATCGCGCACGAGCTGTCCGAGCAGAAGCGCCAGGAGGCCGAGACGCGCCGGCGCGCGGAGTTCGAGCAGCAGCTCATCGGCATCGTCAGCCATGACCTGCGAAACCCGCTCAGCGCGATTCAGCTGGGAGCGTCGGTGCTGGCCCGGCGGGAGGAGCTGAGCGAGCGCAACCTGCGCTCGGTGCTGCGCATCCAGGCCTCGGCGGAGCGCGCGGTGCGGATGACGCATGACCTGCTGGACTTCACCCAGGTGCGCCTGGGCGGAGGTCTGCCCATCCACCGGCGGCCCGTGGACCTGCATGAGCTGTCACAGCAGGTGATTGAGGAGCTGCAGATGGGCCACCCGGAGCGGGAGCTGCGCGTGGAGTCGGACGGGGATGCCTTCGGTGAGTGGGATTCGGACCGCATCGCCCAGGTGCTGGGCAACCTGGTGGGCAACGCGCTTCAATACAGCCCCGCCAGCTCGCGCGTGACGGTGCGTGTCCAAGGCGAAGCACCGCGCGTCGTCCTGTCCGTCCACAACGAGGGACCGCCCATTCCCGACGACGCCCGCGAGCGGCTCTTCCGTCCGCTCCAGCGCGCCCGCACGGCGGACAGCAACACGGGGCGCAGCATCGGCCTGGGGCTCTTCATCGTGAAGCACATCGTCGAGTCCCACGGGGGCACCGTCGACGTGACGTCCCAGGACGGCCAGGGAACGACGTTCATCGCCGTGCTGCCCCGGCTGGCTTCGGGTCGAAGCACGAGCTGAGCTGGACCCCACCCCGCAGAAACATCCCCATGCGGGCACGGCACTGAGTGGATGACACGCTCGAAGAGTTGTCATCCACGCCATCAGCCAATAGACATACTCAATACTCCCCTCACCTCGGCATCCGTGGCGCGTCTCCCAGACGCCCAAGGAGACTCCATGGAAACCCCAGGCGCCCCATTTCCCCAACTGCTGTTCTTCAACTCGCTGGCCGACGCGGACCAGAAGAACATGCTGGTGGCCATCAGCTGCAATCGGAAGGCAAAGGAGCTCATCACGCCTCGAATCGCCAGACAGCTGCTCGAAGAGCTCGAAGGCAAGACCTCGGGCCAGTTGGGGATTTTCATCGCCGACGAGGTGATGAAGTTCAACGAAATGGCCATGAACATGTCCGAGCCCAAGGCCCGGGCACTTGCCTTGGACTATGGAGACCACTTCGAATCACTGTTCGCCCTGGCGCTGTCGGAATGCAGCGAGGCGTTGAAGCAGCGGACCCACATCTTCCGCTGGAATGAAATAGAGACCGCGGAACTGCTCGACAAGACGCGGACTGTCGAGGACATGTACGACACGCAACCCCAGGTCCGGCAGATGATGGATGTCGCCGCCGCCAAGCTGCTGGCCTGGCGCTGCCCCGACGTCACACCCTCTCCCAGACGCCTGCGGGCCATCCTCGACTTCATCTTCCGGGAGGTGCCCATCGTGGGAGCGTGGGGCCCGCCCCTCCACGTCCGGAACATTCCCTGGCACGGTCTCATCTATCCGGCCATCAATCCGCGAGGGATGAACGTCATCACCGGCCTCATCGCGGAGCTGGATGAGTGGATGGGCAAGACCATGCGCCATGTGCTGGTGATGCACATCGCGCAAGAAGGCTCTGTGTATTGAGGTCGGGAGCCGCGACCACCGAGCCGCCCGCGGGCCGGGGTGTCCTGCTGCCCCTGCATGCCTCGACAGGAGACCGTGGTGTCCACGAGCGCATGAGGGGTGCGAGCGAGGGCAAGGCCGTGCAGACTCCGGGGGAAGTGCCTCACGCGGAGTCTCCGGTGTCCGTTCCCGCTGTTCCCAAGCCGCCGCGCCGTCGTCCGGGCGCGGTCCTCGCCACCGCCGTGCTGCTCATGAGCGCCGCGCCCGTCCCCGTGAGGGCGCGGTGGCGGAGCTCGGACGACTGCGGACGTGCGCTCCGGGCGCGTACCTGCGGCGCGTCCAGTAGGCCCAGGGCCCCGCTCCGTGCGAGCAGCGGGGCCGCGGGACATCACTACGGGCGCTGCTGCGCGAGCAGCCACTCGTAGAGGTTCGGGGAGTGGTACGTGTGGTCCGTGGCGTAGGCCCGGCCGTAGGCCGTATGCCCCACGTTCTCGTAGCGCGTCACCACCGGCGCCGACGGGGGGGAGCAGGCGTTGAGTCGCGCGACGAAGTCCGTGGCCGTCCTCCCCCAGCTGGCGTCATCCGCGCCGTAGAACTGCCAGACCTTCACGTCCGCCTGCGCCAGGTAGCACGCGTTGGTCGTCACGTTGTCCAGGTCCGGCGTCCAGATGATGCCGCCGTAGTGGGCCCCATCCGTGGGCGCGATGGCCGCAATGCGCTGCGCGTTGGCGAGCGAGAACTCCACGAAGGCGGTGGTCCCGAAGCCGCCCAGCGACAGGCCCGTCAGGTACACGCGCTTGGGGTTGATGCGCAGGCCCGCCAGCGCCACGTCGAGCAGGCGTTCGATTTGATAGGGATGCCAGCTCGCGCCGGCCTCGCCGAGCTGGGGGATGAGCACCACGAAGGACTCCGTCACCCCGTTGATGGTGAACTCCAGCGGGTGCCCCGCGTTGATCTGCGCTGCCGGGCCATGGCTCAGCACCCGGGGCAGCTCCGTCGTGCCGTTGCCACGCTCCCCGATGCCGTGGAGGAAGATGAGCAGCGGCCACTGACGGCTCGGGTTGGCGTCATACCCTCGCGGCAGGGATTCGTAGTAACCCATCTGCCCGTTCCAGAGCTTGGGCACCGTGGTCACCCTGGGCGTGAGCGTGCGCTGAGTCACCGGCGGCGGCGTGCTGACGCGCCGGTGCGAGAGCATCCAGTGGTAGATGTTGTTGGCCGGCGGCTGCGTCGGCGATGCCCCCGAGCCGATGATCCAATGGTTCCCCGTGGCGGGGCGCGTGTAGCGCGGCGCCGGATCCGGCGCGGGTGAGCAGGCGTTGAGCCCGTTCACCGCGGCGTCGGTGTAGCTCACGTGCACCGTGCCGTCGTCCGCCGCGTGGAAGGCCCACACGGGCACGTCCTCGGTGGCCAGCCGGCAGATCTGCGACACGCCGTTCACGCTGTAGACGCGCCCACCCGAGAAGGGAACGATGGCGGCAATCTGGCGAGCGTTCGTGTCCGAGCGCTGCGGGAAGCTCCAGGTGTGGAACGCGCCCAGCGAGAAGCCCATCAGGTACACGCGGTCCGCGTCGGTCCGGAGGTTCGCCTTCGCCGAGTCGATCATCGCCTGCGTGAAGAAGTCCTGCCAGTCGCCGTAGTTCCCGTGGAGCTGCGGAATCAGGACGATGAAGGACTCGGTGACGCCGTTGATGTCGAACTCCAGCGGCACGTTGTCCCGGACGAGCGTCATGTTGCCCAGGACGCTCGGCAGCGACTCGGGGGTGCTGCCCTTCTCGCCGACGCCGTGGTGGAAGATGATGACCGGCCACTTGCGGTTCGGGTCCGTGTCGTACCCGCGAGGCAGGGACTCGTAATAGTGGATGACCTTACCGCTCGCCGTGACGGACTTCGAGGTGAGGGTGCGCAGGGTGGGCGTGCCGCTCCCCGTGCTCGGCACCACCGACACGCTCACGTCATCCGACGCGCTCGCGCCCAGGGCGTCCGTCACCGTGAGGCGGAAGACATAGGTGCCCTGCTCCAGGTTGCCCGCGACGAGCGGCGTCCAGGGGTTCTGGTAGAGCCTGGCCGTGGTGGGACCGGAGACCTGCGACCACACGAAGGTGGTGGCCTGTCCCTCCGGGTCGGAGAAGGACTGCTGGAGCGCCACCGTGTTGGTGGGCAGCGGCACGGTGCGGTCCGCCCCCGCGCTCACCACGGGCGGCTGGTTCACCACCACGCCGCCGTCCTGCTCGATGACCTCGAGCACGCCCAGGTAGCCGAAGAGGGCGCCGGGCTTCATCGTCACGGTGATGTCCAGCGCGCCGTTCGAGGGCACCAGGTTCGTCAGCTGAACCACGCCGTCGATGTTGTTGGTCACCTGCAGTTCCACCGTCTGCGCGCCCACCGTGTAGCGCGTCGTCCGGTCCGCCGAGTCCCCCGCCATCCGCGACGCATAGAAGCGCAGCGAGTAGGTGCCATTGATGGCCAACCCGGAGAGCCGGACCTGCGCCTGCGTGTCCGTCGTCCCCTCGTTGGTGCCGATGAAGAACGTGTCCCGCGTGGCCGACGCGGGATAGACGGTGCTCGCGGTGGTGCCTCCACCGTTGTAGGCGCCCGTCCAGCCCTGCCAGAACCCGTCTGTTATCTGGAGCGACAGCGCCGAGCCCACGCCCGCGCTGTCCACCAGGTTGCTCAGCGATGAGCCGGTGGAGCCGAAGTGGAGGTTGTTCCACCCGGGCGTGGCGGTGGGACCGTCGCCGAAGTCGACCAGGAAGCGCCGCTCGGCGGCCTCGGCCTCGGTGGCGCCCCAGGCCTGGAGGAGCAGTGAGACCACCGCGAACATGGGAAGTCCGGGCATCGCCCGGCGGGAGAGACGCATGATGGAGAACCCTCCTTGGCTCACCATCATAGTATTCAGATATAGCACAAATTACATGAATTTCCGACTTAATCAGTCATCATGATACTGTTGCAGCATCACTCAGGCCCTTCGGCGGAAGGGCCACGGGGCGCCCCCGCCCACGCCCTGGACGCGAGATCCACGCTCGCCTCGGGCGGGCAGGACGGTTAGAAACACCCCTTCCATGGCGCCTCCCGGCCTCGCTCCCCCCGCTCCCCTGCCCCCCGTCTCCGGAAGTGGGGGTGTCCGCGTGAAGGTCGAGGGCCTGCGCCGCACCTTCCCGGGTGACGTCGCCGTGCTGTCGGGGCTGGACCTGGAGGTCGCGCCTGGCGCGTTCGTGGCGCTGCTGGGGCCCTC
Organism: Myxococcus sp. XM-1-1-1; assembly: GCF_020037095.1. Taxonomy (NCBI): domain Bacteria; kingdom Pseudomonadati; phylum Myxococcota; class Myxococcia; order Myxococcales; family Myxococcaceae; genus Myxococcus; species Myxococcus sp. XM-1-1-1. The sequence goes on along the minus strand of NZ_JAIQDH010000011.1, from coordinate 101,256 downwards.
CGGCTGCGGCAAGTCCACGCTGCTGAGGCTGGTGGCCGGGCTGGACCGCGCGGAGGCCGGGCACATCACCTTCACGCCGACGCTGGAGCGCACGCCCGGTGAGCGCGCCCCCATCGCCTATGTGTTCCAGGACGCGCACCTGCTGCCCTGGCGCACGGTGCTGGACAACGCGGCGCTGCCGCTGGAGCTGACCGGCGTGCCGGAATCGGAGCGACGGGCCGCCGCTCGCGCCGTGCTCGAGCAGGTGGGCCTGGGGGATGCCACGGACCGTCATCCCGCCGAGCTGTCCGGCGGCATGCGCATGCGCGTGTCCCTGGCGCGCGCGCTCGTCACCCGCCCCCGGCTGCTGCTCCTGGACGAGCCCTTCGCCGCGCTGGACGAGCTGACGCGCGGCCGGCTGGATGACCAGCTCCGCGCGCTGTGGCGTCAGTTGGGGATGACGGTGCTCTTCGTCACCCACTCCATCTCCGAAGCCGCCTACCTGGCCGAGCGCGCCGTGGTCCTGTCGCGGCGCCCCGCGCGAGTGGTGCTGGACCGGACGCTGGAGCTGCCCACGGAGCGCGGCGCGGCCCTGCGCACCGAGGCCACCTTCGCCCGCGAGGCCCGGCTGCTCCACGAGGCGCTGGAGCAAGGAGAGCGCTGGTGAACCGCACGGCCCTTCGCGCGGCGCTGCCGCCGCTGGTGGCGCTCGTCGTGCTGCTGACGCTCTGGGAAGCCGCGGTGCGCCTCTTCGAGGTCCCGGTCTGGCTGGTGCCTCCGCCCTCGGCGGTGGGGGCGGTGGGAGCGAGGGAGGCGGGCTCGCTCCTGGGCGCGGCGCTCACCACGGGACGCGCGGCCCTGGTGGGCTTCGGGTTGAGCGCGGTGCTGGGCGTGCTGGTGGCGGTGACGCTTGCGTCCTCGCGGATGGTGGAGCGCGCGCTCTACCCGTACACGCTCTTCCTGCAGACGGTGCCCATCGTGGCCATCGCGCCGCTCCTGGTGCTGTGGTTCGGCCCGGGCCCTCGGGCCGTCGCGGTGTCCTCCTTCATCGTCTCGTTGTTCCCGGTCATCGCCAACACGCTCACCGGGCTGCGCTCGGTGGAGCCGCCGCTGCGAGACATGTTCCGGCTGTATGGCGCCGGGCGCTTCGCGACGCTGTGGAAGCTGGAGCTGCCCGCGGCGATGCCGCACCTGTTCACCGGGTTGAAGATTGCCTCGGGCCTGTCGGTCATCGGGGCCATCGTCGGCGAGTTCGTCGCCGGCTTCTCCGAGGGCTCGGCGGGGCTGGGAATCCTGGTGCTGGCCGCGTACCGTCAGCTGCGCACGGACCTGTTGTTCGCGGCGGTGCTGGCGGCGTCGGGGTTGGGGCTGGTGTTGTTCGGGGCGGTGAGCCTCACGGGGGCGCGGCTGCTGCGGCGCTGGCACCCGTCGGCGCAGGGGAATTGAGTCACGTGGGAGGGAGGCAGAACGTGAGCGGACGTCTCGTGAAGCTGTTGGGGTGCGTGGGGCTGCTGGTGGTCGCGAGCGCCTGTTCGCGCCAGAAGGAGGAGCCACAGCCAGGCGCCCAGGCGGGCACCCCGGCGCCTCAGAAGGCCGCTCTGGCCAAGGTGAAGCTGGCGCTCAACTGGGTGCCGGAGCCCGAGTTCGGCGGCTTCTATGCGGCGCGCGACTCGGGGGCCTTCGCCCGTCATGGCCTGGAGGTGGACATCCTGGGCGGCGGCGCGGGCGCGCCGGTGCAGCAGATGGTGGCCACGGGCAAGGCCGAGTTCGGCATCAGCGGCGCGGATGAAATCATCACCGCGCGCGCGCGGGGCCTGGATGTGATTCCGCTGTTCGCGGTGTACCAGACGTCGCCGCACGCCATCATGGCCCACGCGTCTCGAGGGGCGAAGGGCATCCAGGACGTGTTGTCCTCGGGCACGGTGGCGCTGGAGCCGGGCCTCTCCTACGTGGCCTTCCTCAAGAAGAAGTACAGCTTCGACCAGGTGAAGGTGGTGCCCTACGACGGCGGCGTGGCGCGCTTCCTCGCGGACAAGGACTTCGCCCAGCAGTGCTTCGTCACCGCCGAGCCCATCGCCGCGAAGCGGCAGGGCGCCACGCCGGCCGTGTTCCTGGTGGCCGACGAGGGCTTCAATCCGTACATCGCCGTGGTCATCACCCGGAGGCAGTACTGGAAGGAGCACCCCGAGCAGGTGAAGGCGTTCGTGGCGGCGGTGCGCGAGGGCTGGCGCGCGTATCTGGACAACCCGGGTCCGACCAACGCGGTGATGGGCAAGCTGAACACGACGATGGACGCGGAGACCTTCGCCGCGGGGGCCGAGACCCAGAAGCCGCTCATCGAGACCGAGGAGACGAAGGCCCGGGGCCTGGGCGCGATGAAGCGCGAGCGGTGGGAGCAACTCTCCCAGCAGCTCGTGGAGCTGGGCCTCATCGACAAGGCCCCCTCCGTGGACGAGTACCTGCTGCCGGAGTTCACCGGCGCGCGGGAGTGAATGAGTCTGGACTCGGTCAGGCCCCAAGCGGGAGGACCCGGTGGCCCAACGGAAGGTGGGCCACCGAGTCATGTGTGCATCGACCCAAGCAGCAGCAAGTCAGTGCAGTTGGAGCAGCGGCACCCGGTAGCCAAGACTCAATCCAAAGGAGACGTTTCGTCGACTGGCCTCCTCGTTGAACTTCCACTGTGGTGCATAGCGAGCATCCAGAATAAGGTTCCAATTCCGGTAGCTCGCGCTGATTCCGAGTCCTGGAGCGAAGGCCGTCATCGGCTCGGGCTTGACCGCCTGCGCAGCCCTGTCTGAGACATTGAGGCTCGCGTATTGTCCCAGGTCGAAGACAGACACATTCCCTCCCAGCCCAACATGGTCCGATAGGCCGAACTCCACGTTGACCCCCAGGGGTAGCGCAAGATGGGTCCCTGCTGGGAAATCATTCACCCGAGTGGAGGCCCACCTGAAGGCCCTGATTCCAGGCGTCACCGTGAGCGCCACGGCGACATCTCCCACTTGCTGCGTTCGGTCGCTGGCCAGGTCCACGAACGTGTTGATGCTCTGTCTCCGCAGTCGACGTTGCTCTTCCAGGCTCAATTCGACTCCTGGGCTGCCCAGCGCATTCAATGAGGGATAGGATTGGAGATAGTTCGCGAAGGCGCTGGCATAACGCATCTTCCGGTCGAACTTCTCCGCAGGATCTCCCGTCAACTTCACCGCGGCGATACCCGCAGCGGAGACCAGTGCCAGGGTGAAGTTCTGCTTGAGCATGGCCTCGGACATCTCACGATACGCACGCAACTCGCGCTTCCGCTGGAGCCGCACTTCTGGCGTGTCGTTTCCTGCCTCCACCAGGAGCTCGAGTGTCTCGAACGACATCGCCGCGGCCTCAATAGCGGTTCGGCGGCTGTCCTGCTGGCTGCGCGGAGACATCACAGCAATCCCGTGGGCCACGATGCTCGTCAGCCGCCCCTGAAGGGCGACATAGCGTGGGTCGTTTCCAAGGTTCTTCAGCAATGGATGACTCTTCAGAGACATGAACAACTCGGGGTGTTCGATATGACGGCGGACCAGATGGCTGTCACAATCCCCCTCGACATGGCACGCGGCGATGACCGTCGCCGCGACGACAAGCCCACCCCTGATGATGAGCGAGTCGGGCACGCCACCCACCTCCTGCAGACGGTGCAGGCTGTCCTCTCGGATGGATTCCACGAACTGCCGGACCACCAGCTGTGCGGCGGCGATGCTACTCCCCGTGGACTCAGGCTCCAGTGAGAACTTGACCAACAGCGCGAGCCCTCCAACGATGGCTGCGAGCCCCTGGTTCGGATCCCTCGCAATCAGCGCATGGGTTTCCGTGCCCTGTCTCATTCCATACATCCCTTGTTTCAATGGAAGGGCCAACAATGTTGCCGCGAAATCTGCAATATCCTGCTTAAGTGCGACTTGAAGCCCCGCGCTCGCTGTTGCCAACTCTTGGAGACGAACCCGTTTGAGTGCTTCACAGGTCCGGTGCAATACCGGCTGAGGCGACCCTCGAGCCTCCCACTTCACGCCCTGGAATGCTTGATCCACCAGGTCTTCAAGACTGGCATCACACAACTTGGCGAGAATCTGCTCACGAATGGCCTCCAGCGCGGCAATCTCCACCCGCTCCAATGCAACATCCGCGACGGCCTGGAAGAGTTCGGAAGTCGCTGAAATAGCGCTGTCCTCGAAGCTTCGCCCACTCGATGGCAGCGGAACCGCGACCTCCCCCCGCTGTCCGAAGTTCTTCAGCAATTGCTGGGGCGAGAGCAATGGTCCCGCCATTATGTAGATGGGAATGCTGCTCCACCCGGCAGCCAAGTCATCCCCAGCAGCCGCAGCAGGGCAGGTATCATTCTGCCCCGAACGCATCAAAGGCATTTTCTGTGTATTCCCGGTCTTCCGAAATGCACAGGCGAACAATTCCTTCTGGCCTTCCCTGACCAGTCGATCCTTGTAATTGACGAACCCGAACTGAGACCAAGACGTATCTGCGAACGGAATGCTTGGATGCTGGAGCGCATGCGCGAAGAAGGAAAGCTGCCAGGTCCCCACTCCGAGGACCACCGACTTCGCGAGAGGAGAGTTGATCGAGGGGTCCCAAACAACCTCGATGTGATCTCCCGCATAGTCCTCGTCGAGGGGCCGGACGATTCCAGCATCGGCGCCATTGAAACCACTGTCCTCCGTCTTGAACCTGTCAAAGCTGGCCTTAGTCGTCGACGGAGGAAGGCTCGCCGGCAACAATGTGATGCGCACCGACTCTCTAGAGACGATGATCACACCTTGACTCAACAGGGCTGTGCCTTCAGCCGGATGCCCCTTTCCCTGCCCGGTATCCCCTGCGATCCCTCCATCACCTCCTCCCAGATGGGCATCACCGCGCGTCACGACAATCTCCCCCTGAGTCGCCGCCACACTCCCAGCATCAGGAGTCCCTTCCGCTGCCATAGGAGCGGCGCCTCCCCACCCCAGACTTGGAATCAAGAGTCCCAGCAACACGAGTCGTGAAGCTCCCCGCCAAAGCCTCATGTTCGTTCTACCGTCCCTTCTCGTTGCGCCCGGTCTGGGCCAGAGTCGACAGGCGCGAATCGAGCCATGACCGGATGGCATCGATTCGCGTATAGATTCCTCCCTGCCCGCATTGCACGCGAGCCCCCGCCGTGGAGCGCGAAGTGATAGCAATGAGCCTGCGCTCCACCCCCATGAGGGGGAAATTCTCCGGGTCAGCACAGTACGTCCGAGCAATACATGCTGGAACCCTCGGCATGAATTCGAACAGCCCACCCCCACTGTCCCCCGAACACGTATCACGCCCAGGGCTTCCGCCTACGCGCATCTCGTGCCGAGGATTGCATCCCTCCCTGAAAGAACGCTCGGCGCTACAACCCCACCCATCCCCATCCAACAAGACCTCTTGCTTCGCACCGAACCCGGACTGACCATTGACCGAAGAGGCTCCAAATCCGGCATGCGACAAGATGTGACTCGGAGGCGTGCCATCTTTGGACTGGCGTCGCGCATGTCGTGGGCTCTCCAACGGGCGAGCCAATCGCAACAGTGCGATGTCGACCGAGGGGTCCGGATGTCGCTCGGTCTCCACGACGGGAACCACCATCTGGACCTCTTCAATGGAGTCTCCCACCATCACCCGGTAAGCAGGCAGGCAGTGTGCCGCGGTCAGGACGATATCCGGCTCGAGGAGGACACCTGAACACTGCCATCGCGCGGCGCTCCCCACCGCGACGATGTCCGCCAGCGAGTCGCGCCCATCGCAGACGGGCAGACATGGAGCCTCGTCGATCTCTCCGTCGCAGTCATTATCCACTCCGTCACAAGTCACCTCTTCTGGTTCGTAGTGCGGATTCGAGCAATCACGTCTGCATTCGCATTGGTCTCTGAACTGCTGCAGGACCGCCGTGAACCGAGCATCGGGCAAGCAGGTTCCTTCCCTCCCACATCCAGCATTCGGAAGCGCGGGCCCTGGATGTCGCGCCGGATCATCAGCATCGAAAACCACAAACTGAGCTATCCCATCCGTACCCTGACGCCATTCGGCAAGGAACTGGTCGCGAAGTTCCTTCAGGCGCCCCCGACGGGATTCCGAGTCAGCAGGCTCGACGCGGCTCTCCCCAGCGACGAAACAATCGGGAACTCCGTCCGAAGCAATGACCAGCACCGCCGGGTCCCCCTGCTTCGCGCTCTGGCCCAGTCGCATCCTGCCGAACTGAAGCGCTTGGGTCAGTGGCGTGTCGTACCTCTTATCCGGGCCTGTGACAGGAAGCAGCAACTCCCGAACGTCGACGGCGAAGTCTTTCTCCAAGAGCGCGTCCTCGCTTGTCTTCGCCGTGCCGAACCGTCCTCCAACCATCGGCTGGAACCGAGCCCCCGCGTCACCTGTCCGACAAGAAGCCTCCCAAGCCGCATCAGGGCTTCCTATCGCCGCCGGCTGAATTGATGAGAACCCCCAGACCTCGGCTCCGATAGAACAGTGCCTCGGAAGGTCACGTGCCCACTGAGCCACAAGATCCAATTGCCTTCGAGACTTCTCCCGAACAAGGGCATACGCAGAAGGCTTCCCTCCCTGCCCGATCATCGAGCCAGAGAGGTCGAACATCAGCAGAAGCCTCAACTGGAGAGGAGCGGGTTGCGGAGCATCCACTCCTCGTGCAGGTGACGCGACCAGCGCACACGCGAGAGCCATCCCCATCACGCGAAGGTGCATAGAGGATCGTCTCCGTCAGGGATTCCGCCTATCCGACACTCGCTTCTCAAATAGGATGACGCGCATCGAATTGGCGACGGCACGCATGATGAGTTCCTCTGGCAACTTTCCCCCTGGGACGAACTCCTTCTCCTGGCCCGCCTTCAGAAGTTCCTCAACCAACTCCCCATCCTGCCGGTAGCTGAAGTTCACCTCACGAAGTGCCCTGAGTCGAAGTCCGCGTTCGTGCGAGGCGACGAAAACCGACCCACGCATGGGCAGCCACTCCACCATTGAATCCTCGCGATAGAGAAGATCCACGGGCGAGTCACTACAATCGATGGCGACATCCAGGACGTACTCGTCATCACTCTCGCAACTCGTCGCCCCAGAAGACTTGAGACAAAGGGCACCTTCCGCGTGGCTCGCCACCAAGGCACGTCCAGCCTTCACGGCAACCCATGTCCCCGCCGAGACCTCCAGGGTCCCATCAGCGTTCGCCGTGCATTGGCCCGTCGACTTCGTGCACTCCAGACTCAGGGCCCCTACGGGAACGACGTATCCCTTGTCTCGTATGGAGATACGACGGGGTTCGCCCTCACACGTGAGCAACAACTTGCCATCCTTGGTGCTCTGCCCCTTCGCTACCCGGAACTTGGAGGCACCACAGCCAGCCGAAAGAAGTGCGGCCCAAAGCAGCAGAACGGCGTACGCCCACCTCTGCGTCGGAATCCGTTGCATGTCCCCCCCACTCATGACCTCTGGGAACCACAGACTTTACATAAAGAACAAATCCGTCTGCAATTGAGTCAGTACGGACCCTATCCATGACAGCCCGCAGAAACTCCGATTTCGGAGGAGTTCCGAGTTCAATGCCAACAAACACCACACGGCTGGTGGGTTTCCCTGACAACGAGGAGCCATCAAGCCGCCCGCACAGCTCACGAGCAGCCAGTCCGCTCGCGCCCCCACGGATTCAGAGGATGATGTGCGTGATGGGTGACCAGACGGGCTGTAGGTCCCGGGTGACGCTCTGGGCCTCGGGAACCACCAGCACCTCGGTGTGCACCAGGTAGGGGCCTCCCTGGGGGCGCTTTCCGACGAGCAGGTATGTGTAACGGCCCGCGGGCAGCGCGTCGTAGACGACTTCGGGAGAGGACGGATTCGGCGGAGCGGGCACGCCCTGCTCTCGCATGAGCCGCTCGAAGCCTGAATAGGTGCGCACCTGCGGGACGCTCCCCGGGATGAGCACCGCCGCGTGAGGAGCGACATCCTCGGGAGCGACGCCCGTGAAGCGGGGCATGCGCAGACGCAGCGAGGAGCGCCCATCCTGCTCCTGGATTTGGAGCACCCGCTGCTCCTCGGGCGCCAGCGTGACCCTGCGTGGGACATAGCGGCCGGAGCGTTTCTCCGACCAGGCATTCCCCAGGGAGTCGTGCACGGAGAGGACCTTGAAGACGTACTCCCCGGGCTCCAGCCCCGCCACGTCGAAGCTCCCATCCCGGACCTGCAGGATGCTGGGCGAGTGGCCCTGGTGGTCCCCCAGGGGAAAGACTCGCAGCACCACGTCCGCGGGCCGCCCCTCGCGGTCCTTCACGGTGCCCGACACTCGCGCGCCCGAGGAGAGGCGCAGCTCCAGCGGCTCCTCGCTCACACGCAGCGAGCCTCGCAGGGGCAGGTAGCCGGAGCGGGAGACATCCAGGCGCAGTGAGCCGGGCTCCACCGGGGCGAGCTCGAAGCCCCCTGTCGCGTCCGTCCTCGCGCTCGCCAGCTCCGGGGCCTCCGTGCCCCCGGAACCCGCCTGCGTGTGCTGGACGGCGACCTTCGCGCCCTCGATGGGAGCGGAGGTCCTCGTGTCCAGCACCCGTCCGCGGATCCGCTTCCCACCTTCGAGGATGAGGTCGCCCAGGTCCACGTCCTGACCGGGCTCGACTCGCACCTCGCGGAGGGTGCGCAGCAGGTCCGGGGCGTCGAACGTCAGCCAGGTCACGCCCGGCTGCTGGATGGGAAACCGGAAGGCCCCGTCCTCGTGCTCGAAGGGCTCGTCGTTGAGGGTGAAGCGGGTGATGGGCGTGCCGTCCGAGCGCCGGAGTCGTCCCAGGATGCTGCCCTGATAGCGCATCACCAGCGTCACGTCCTTCGCGCCCGCCAGGACGGTGCGCCGGGAGTCCTCGCCATCGTGCTCACGCTGCACGTAGCCAGGCTTCTCCACGGAGAGGAGGCAGTTGCCCGGTAGCAGGTGGTGGACCGTGAACCGCCCCGAGGCATCCGTGCGCGCGGACGAATCCGACACGCGGTGACCATGCTCTCGCTCGTACCGCTCGGCGTGGGCTTCCGGGTCCGACCGGGCCGACACCTCGGCGTGAGCCACGGGGCGCCCGGCTTCGTCCACCACGGTGCCGGACACGGAGCGACCGGTGTCCATCCGCAAGGTCACCGTCGTCGGCTCCGAGGGACGGACATCGATGACGCGCGACATCCGATGCGGGGCGCCCGTGTCGAAGACCGCTTTGAGCGTGTATCGGCCGGGTTGCACGGTGCGCAGTTGGAAGCGCCCCTGCTCATCGCTCGTGGTCTCGGCGACATGGGTCTGTTTGCCCTCGACGAACAGGAAGAGATTCACCTCCGGGAGCACGATTCCCGAGGTGCTGACCACACTGCCCACCACCTGCCCACCGGCGCGCAAGACGAGCCGGAGGTCCTTGGCGGGCGCCGAGACGTCCACGCGTGTGACGACGTATCCCTCTGCTGAGGCGACAAGGAAGTGGGGCCCCGCCTGGGCCACCTCGAGGACAAAGTGGCCCGCGTCGTCGACCTCCGTCTCGAACCGGTCGGAGACGTAGTCTCCGAACCGCTGCGTCACCCCTCCGGCCAACTCCACGAGGTCCGGCTCACCGGCAGGTCGAGCGACATCCTTCATCAGTCGGGGCGGCGTCATCGCGGCCACCGTCGCCCGCGTCACCGGCTGGTCGTCCTCGTCGAGGACGACCCCCTCCAGGAGGACAGCGGGGGCAAGACGCGGAGTTCCGCCATCGTAGGGTGCCTCGGACGGACCCGGGGTCGACGGCGCTTCGTCGGGCCGTGTCACGGTGGACGGCTCGCGAACCTCGGGCACGGTGGGCAGGGCGGCAGGACGATTGAAGGAGAAGAGCGCCCCGGCCACGACCAGGGCGAGCACCCCCAGAATGATTGCCACCACGGATGACCTGCGCATGCACCCTCCCGGGGAGATGACGCTATCAGGCGATGGCCCCCTGCCGGCGTCCTTGATGACCCACAGGTCTCGGAAACAGATACGCCCGCCTTGCGGGGTTGGTGTCGCGCCCTACCCCGTGTGACAAAGACTGTTGACGCACTCGCCCGAGACATCCCAACCGTGGAGCGTCAGGGATTGCGGGCCGAGCCCGGCTCCGTGACATGTCGCATCAATCACTCGAACCCATATCACCGAGCCTGTGCATCGGTTCAGTCGCTTGACGGCTGATTACAGGTGCAATTGAATCCCGCCCTCCAGCCGCGAGCGGCTCACCCGGTCACCGCGAGACTGGAGCTCACGCAGCACCCGTCAGGAGCAGACCATGCAGATCAAGACCAAGGTTCGCGGTGGTCCCCGTACGTGCGGTGGTGGCGTCATCATCGTCGGGCCCTACAACCCCAACAACCCCTACGAGCAGATTCCGTAGCACCGCTCGCCCCTCATCCGGGCGATGACGACTCGGGTCGCCAGCGGGAGGTCCTCTCCTGCTGGCGATTCGTCGTTTCCGCCGTCGGACGCGCTCGAACTCCGGCCTGAACCTCCACCGGCAGGCACGCTATCTTCCCGCCCTGCTTCCCTGGAGCGTGCGCTCGAGGGAGCGCCACCGAGGCGAGCATGACTCCCGAGACTCGACGCAAGGCCCGTCAGAAGCTGGTGCTGGACCACTTCCGCGACGAGGTGCGGCAGCAGTGGGACGACGTCCTGTCGACGTTCCCTCATCCCCACTACGAGCTGGTCCCCACGATGACGGTGCACGACGGCGGCTCCGCGGTGCGCGAGTACTACCGGAACACCCGCGTCGCGTTCCCCGACCAGCACCACGAGCTCATCTCCCTGCGGCACAGCGACGACGCGGTCATCGTCGAGTTCTGGCTGATGGGGACCCACCTGGGCCCTCTGGGAAACATCCCGCCCACGGGCAGCCGCTTCCGCGTGCGCATGACGGGGTTCTTCATCTTCGATGCGTCGGAGACCCTCGTTTGCGAGCGCGTCTATTTCGACACGCTCAGCATGCTCAAGCAGCTCCTGGGCGGCCTGGACATGCGCTCCCCCAAGAACTGGCTGCTCGCCGTGCGCTGCTTCAAGGGCCTGTTGTCCATGACCCGCGGCGAGCCCCCGGCGGTGCTCACCCAGACGACACCTCCGGTGCTCGAGGACTGAGGGCGCGACCCGCTCACAAGGTAGGTGGCTTCGGAGCAGCCGGAGCCACGCCCGCGGCAGCGGCGGCGGAGGCTCCCACGGGCGCGGTGCCTGCCGCCGCCGTCGCTGTCGACGCACCTGTCGCCCCCGCGGGAGGAGCGGCGGGCTGACCCTCCGAAAAATCCGAATCATCGTATTGGTAGATCAACGCAAACACTTCGCGTGGCATGGCCTGGCGCTCGAGGCTTTCTCCTATCCCTGCCTTGATAGCCCCTTGCCTCCCGAACTTTTTCCGCCGAGCATTGAATGGGCCGAGGTGAACTCCACAACTCCCAAGCATATCGAGAGTCTTCGCATAGGCTTCGTCGAAACGGCCGGCGGCCTCCAGCGCGCTGATGCCCCCGAACTTCTCCCCGAAGACAGGGAACTCCTGGGCCAGTGCGTGGCGGTTCATCCGTACCCAGTATCGTTTGACGAATCCCCGGAGGCGAGGCGCGATGTCGTATGTCTCCGCAAGCCCCGCCGCGAACTCGGAGTACTGCGTCAGGAATTGCTTGCTGTTACAGTCCTCGATGATCTTCGCCAGCTCGCCAGGGTTCAATTCATTCTCGGGGTAGTTCGCGCACCGGACGATGAACTCGGCGATGTTCCCTGCCTGCTTGACGAAGCTGTCGTACAACGCCTGCTTGTGCGCAGTCCCCTTCGTGCGCCAAAGCTGATAGGCCATGGGAATGCCGGCCGAGATGGCCTCACTGAAGGACTGATCTCCTTCCGCGATGGTGAAAGACCTGTCCGCGGCGCGCCATAGCTGCTGCATGTCAGAGTAGGCAATCACCTGCTTGGGCTTCATGGCCACGACCTTGAACACCCTGTTGCCCAGACTCAGGGTCTCGACGGTCAGCGTGTCGAACTCAACGGCCTTGCCCCTCTTGAGCTGGGCCAAGGGGCCCTTCCGTTGCTCGAGGTATCGCTCAAGATACGTGATTCCAAGCCGACTCTTCTTGCTGTCCTCCCCCACGGTGTGATGGTTGACGGGGAGCACGATGGCCTGGGTGATGCTCGGGTCGAAGATGACTCGATCCAGGAGGAGGTCGTAGCGAGCCCTCTCCTTCTGGCCGGCACCATAACCAAAGAAGAACCGCCACTCCTGGCCATGCTTCGGGAGCACCTCTCGCAGGTGTGGCTGGGACAGGTCCAGCTTGCTCAGCGCGAGCGGCTGCCTCAGCGCCAGGTTGCTCATGATACCGATTTCGTGTTCACGCAGCCCCGAGCTGCGCGTGTACTCGTTCAGCTCCTTCGCCGTGCGGTAGCCATACTCCGTGACAACCAGCCGGTCCTTCGTGCCGACCATGCCGGGAGTCTCCAAGGCGACCTCGTGGTACTCGTCTTCAAGAGCGCCCTTCTCGACCCCGGCGAAGCTCGACAGCATCGTGGCGAGGTCCGGGTGGTTGGAGTCGATGGCGACCGTCCACTTCGTGCCCACCATGAGCATCCTGCAGGTCTGCAGGCCGTTGATCAGGTCACCGAGGCCATTTTGATTCGCGGAGCGGACCAAGAGGTCCAGGTGCGGGATGTCCAGGTTTCTATACGGCTCATCCATCTTCTTCTGCTGGAGCGCCGTCAACTTGCTCGGCGCGCAGGGCTCCGCTGCTGCTGCTGCCGCCTCCTTGGGACTCTTCCCGACAGCCTTCTTGCGCGCCTTGGACGTCGGGGCGGAGCCCGAGCCGGCGGCCGACTGGGCAGCTGACTTCTTGTGCAACCCGGTGAGCATCGCCACGCTCACCAACACCTTGCCTTTGAACCGGTTGCATTCACTCGCGGCCCATCCGAGAGGGACGCGTGCTTTGTTCAGCCCCTCCGTGCAGGTGGCGCAGAACACAGGTTGCGCGCTCGAGGCTCCAGCCAGAGGCTTCCCACAACTTGCACAAGACATGTATCGGCTCCATCCCGAGGACTTCGCGCATGAGGTTGATGCGGGAGCTTCGTGTCGACCCTGGCGCAGGGCAGGCACGAGGGGGGCCTGCGCCAATCCCGAGCGGCACGACGCGATGTCTCGCGGTGCCACAGCGGGCGACTTTCCGAAAATGCATTGCAGGTGCCATGCCGCAACACCTGACGTCGCCAGATGCGAGGGAGCGAACACTCCGTGGCGCCCCGGGTCCCCGAGGTCCGCGTTCACCCCGGACGCGCGCGCGTCCTCGTCGGACGTCCTGCGCGAACAACCGAGGCCACTACACGCGCGGCCCCAGGTCGGCTACGAAGCAGGGCTCCTCGCGGACACGAAGGGACATGACATGGACCTCATCGGACAGCTCTCCCAGCAGCTCGGAGTCGACGGCACGCAGGCGCAGGGACTGGCGGGCGGCCTGCTGAAGCTGGTGCAGGGCACGGTGAAGGAGAAGCTCGGCGCGGACACCGCGAACCAGCTGGGCCAGGCCATCCCGGAGATGGACACGTGGCAGAAGGCCGCGCCCGCCGCCGAGCCGGAAGGTGGCGGGCTCATGGGCGCGCTCGGCGGGCTCATGGGCGGACAGAGCGGCGCGGGAGGGCTGCTGGGCGCGCTGGGCGGCGCCGCGGCGCAGGGCGCGGAGGTGGCCGCCGTCGTCTCGCTGCTCGGCCGCTTCAACCTGGACGCGAGCAAGGCCACCCTCGTGGCGCCGCTGCTGCTCGACTTCCTCAAGTCGCGCCTGGACCCCGCGCTCGTCGGCAAGATCCTCTCCGTCCTCCCCCTGCTCACCGGCGGCGGCGCCTCCGGCGGCGGCGGGCTGGGAGGCCTCGGAGGGTTGTTCGGCGGGCGCTGAGGTCGCCCGCCAGGGAATCCCCGGTGTCCCGCTGGGCACGCACCGGGACTCCAGCGGCGCTGAGACCCGGAGTCCTGGGCGAGCCCGCGCGTGCAATCGCCCGCGCGCGGCGCCGTAGGACGGCACTCGCCCCCGAGGTTCCCCCGTGCCCGCGCTGCTCGAGGATGTCCGCTTCGCCGTCCGGCTCTTGCTCAAGAGCCGGGGCTTCACGCTCGTCTCGCTCCTGACGCTGGCCCTGGCCATCGGGGCGAACACCGCGCTCTTCAGCGTGGTCAACGGCGTGCTGTTGAGACCGCTGCCCTACCCCGAGCCCGACCAGCTGATGCAGGTGGTGCGCATCAACAAGGACCACGGGCGCTCGGCGTCACAGTCCATCGCGGCCTACACGTGGATGACCGCGGAGGGCTCACCCTTCTCGCGCGTCTCGGCCCACGAGCAGCTGCTCTCGGGCTTCAGCGTCGTGGGTGACGGTCTGCCGGAGCGGCTGCCGGGCGCCCGGGTGACCGGGAGCTTCTTCGAGACCTTCGGCACGAGGCCCACGCTGGGACGCGGCTTCCTTCCGGAGGAGGACGTGGTGGGCGGCCCCCGCGTGGTCGTCCTCAGCGAGGGGCTGTGGCAGCGGCGCTTCGGTGGCGCACCGGACGTGGTGGGCCGCTCCATCGTCCTCAACGACGAGCCCTACACGGTGGTGGGCGTGGCCCCCGCCACGTTCGCCCATCCCCGGGGCGCACTCCTGTGGACGCCACTCCAGCTCGACCTCACCGACCACGCCGACGTCAACTTCCTCTTCGTGACCGGACGGCTGCGCCCGGGCATCACCCTCGACGGCGCGACGGCCATGCTGCGGACGCTGGGTGGACGCGTGCGCACGCAGAGCCCAGGCCTGCTCGACGAGGGCCAGGACTACGTCCCGGTGGAGCTCAGGACGTTCCTCGCGGGCGACCTGCGACTGGCGCTCTGGGTGCTGCTGGGCGCCGTGGGGCTGGTGTTGCTCATCGCATGCGTGAACCTGGCCAACCTCCAGCTCGCGCGAGCGGCCTCGCGCAACCGCGAGTGGGTCGTGCGCGCGGCGCTGGGCGCGGCCCCGGGGCGGCTCGCGCGGCAGATGCTCACCGAGAGCCTGCTGCTCTCCGTGCTGGGCGGCGGGCTCGGGGTGCTGCTGGCCTCGGCGGCGCTGCCCGGGCTCCTGTCACTGGCGCCCGACACGTCCCCCCTGCTGACCGGTGACGGCGCGCAGGTGGGCATCGACGGCACGGTGCTGGGCTTCACGCTGGGCGCGTCGCTGCTCACGGGCCTGTTGTTCGGGCTGCTGCCCGCGTGGCAGGCGTCGCGCACGGACCTGGAGACCGCGCTGCGCGAAGGGGCCCAGCGCACGAGCCTGGGCCCCACGGGCGGGCGCACGCGCGCGCTGCTCGTGGTGGGCCAGGTGGCGCTGGCGGTGATGTTGCTCGTGGGCGCGGCGCTGCTCATCCGGGGGTTCTTCGCGCTGCGCAACGTCCAGCCGGGCTTCGACCCGCGCGGAGTCCACGTGCTGCGGATGTCGCTGCCGGAGGCGCGCTACGGCACGTTGGAGGCCCTGGAGCGCTTCGAGACGCAGGTGGAGGAGCGCGTGCGGGCGCTGCCCGGCGTGGAGGGGGTCGGCTCCACCTCCGCGCTGCCCATGGGCGCGGGCCCCAGCATGTCGTTCTCCATCGAGGGCAGATACACGGGTGATGACAACGGCCCCGGCGCGGGCTGGGGACAGTACCGCCCGGTGACACCGGGCTACTTCCAGGCGCTGCGCATCGGGCTGGTGCGCGGGCGGCTCCTGACGGAGTCGGACGTGGCGGGCTCCGAGCCGGTGGTGGTCATCAACGAGACGGCGGCGCGCCGGTTCTGGCCGGGCGAGGACCCCTTGGGCCAGCGCATCCGCGTGGCGCACTCGGTGCCCAGCCTCCGGGACGAGGTGCCTCGCGCGGTGGTGGGCGTGGTGCGGGACGTGCGCGAGGATGGCCTGAACGACGAGCCGCCTCCGGTGATGTACGTGGCGCCCGGACAGATGTCCCAGGGCATCGCCTCCCTGCTCGTGCGGATGATTCCGCGCAACCTGCTGGTGCGCGCTCCAGGAGGCCACGCGGAGGTGGTCGCGGCCGTCCAGCGCGAGGTGTGGACGGTGGACGCGCAGCAGCCGGTGATGGAGACGCTGAAGCTGGAGGACCACGTCGCGCGCTCCCTCGGCTCCGAGCGCTTCAACATGGTGCTGCTGGCGATGATGGCGGCGCTGGCGCTCCTGCTGGCCGCGGTGGGCATCTACGGCGTGCTGTCCTATCTGGTGGGTCAGCGCACGCGGGAGCTGGGCGTGCGCCTGGCGCTGGGCGCCACGCGGGGCCAGGTGGTGCGACTGGTGCTCCGGCAGGGCCTGGGCTCGGTGGCGGGCGGCGTGGTGCTGGGGTGCGCGGGCGCGCTGGCACTGACGCGGCTGGTGTCTGGCTTCATCCATGGCGTCAGCGCCCTGGACCCGCTGTCGTTCATCGCCGCGCCGCTGGTGCTGCTGACGGTGGGGCTGGTGGCGACGTGGCTGCCAGCACTCCGGGCCTCGCGCGTGGACCCCATCATCGCGCTCAAGCACGACTGACATCCTCAGCCGATTCGAATCCGTCACTTTCGTCCAGACGCCCGATCCGGCCTGGACGAAGTCGCTTCACTTGAAGTCGGATTCATCCACACCGGAGTTACCCTGGTATCGGCGTCACATGTTGAACGAGGCGGCTTCGAGGTCTCGTCGCACCCTCCCCTTCATGAGATGCGGTGCGGTGCCCATCGAGGCGGGCTCGCCTTGGATTAGGCTGGCTTCGTCCCACTCACCCGACGAGGCACCTCATGAAGCAGTCTCTTGTTGTGACAGCGGTGTTGTTCAGCCTCTCCCTGCTGGGCTGTGGCGGTCCGGTCAGCGAGCCCGAGGCCGTGCCCGAGAGCAGCCAGGACTCGGCGCTCTCCCAGTTGGCGTGCTCGGGCCATCCCGCGTGCAGCTCGCTCGTGAACAAGCGTTGCTTCAACGAGGGCGAGGCCCAGACCTGCTGCGCCGGCGACACCACCGGCGAGCTGTACTGCGTCTACTCCGAAGGCCGGCTCATCTTCGTGTACTGACGCGCCCGCCCTTCCTCGCCAGGGCGCTCGTGGCCCGTGGCGAGGAGGGCCCTCCGTGGCGGAGAGGGATTACGCGTAGCGCGCCTGGAGGCGGAAGCGGTTGACCTGGTCGCGGAGCTGGTCGCGCACGTCCGCCACCGAGCCCGAGTACTCGAAGGCGGGGTCCTTGCGGTCGGTGGTCGTCGCGGAGAAGCCGCCGCTGAGGGAGCCCAGCCCCCGGCCGAAGCCCTGGGAGAACTCGGTGACGTCGGTCTCGTACGGCGTGAGGCTCGCCTCGAGCTGGGTCACCCCGGCGAACTGGTTGAAGGCCTTGCCGAAGCGGCCCTGGAGGAGCGACTCGATGCCGCCCGAGCCGAAGACCTCGTCCACACCACCGGAGAACGCGAGCCGGGCCTCGGCCTGGCCGCCGAGCGTGCCCGCGATGGGCACATTCCCCTGCGCCTTCACGTCCGCGGTGAGCGAGACGGAGACCTCCCCCGTGCTCACCGCCGTCGACGCGAGGTCCTTCACGAGGCTGCCCGGGTTCCGCATCACGTCGCTGACGCTGAGGTCGTCGGGGAGCTCGAAGCTCTCCTGAACCTCCAGCTTGACGTCCCCGCCGAGCTCCCCCTTGAGGCCGGGGATGCCGCCGGCCACCTCGGCGGAGATGTTGGTGTACTGGCTGAGCACCACCCGGGGCGGGCCGTCGCCGAACTCGAGGCGCACCTTCGCGCCATACTCCTGGTTCACGCCGCCTCCGAGCGAGGCCTGCTGGCCGCCGCTCAGGCTGGCGGCGAGCTCGGTGGACGAGTTCGGGTTGAGCTCGAGCGCGGAGACGTTGTCGAGCAGCGCGCCGTAGTCCGGCGTCGCCCCGTCGAGGGCCCCGTCGATGCCCCCATCGAGCAACCCCGAGACGCCGCCGGCGACGGGGCCCAGGAAGGTCCGGGCCGCGTCCGCCGCCTCCTCGGCGCTGTCGAAGGTGAACTCGACGGTGCCACCGGTGTTCGAGAAGGCGCCACCGGTGACCTCACTCCCCTTCTGCTGGAGGCTCCCCATCAGCCCCGCCCCCGCCTCACCCGCGACGGCGAGCGTGAACGAGCCGTCCTCGTTCTTGGTGAGGGTCTGCGTGCCCTCGAGCCGCCCGCCGATGCCATACACCGAGCCATCGAGGCTCGCGCGAAGCTGGTAGCTGTCCCCCGGGCCCAGGTCGTCGAGCTGCTTCTCGATGGCGAGGAAGTCGACCTGGTCCTCCACCGCGTCAATCACCCTGCGCCCGACGTCCTGGGCGAAGTCGATGCCCTGCTCGGCGGTCTCGACAATCCGGTCGCGCGCCGTGGCGAAGGGGTCGAGCAGGACGGAAGGGGATGGCGCGGACTCGACGAAGCTGCTGACGCCCTCGTAGACCTCGGTGGCCTGGGACGTCGCCGTGTCGAGCGCCTCCTCGCCAACGTCGACGACGTTGTCGACCGTCTCCGTCACGGCATCCTTCGTGGCGTTGTAGGCGTTGCTGATCGGATTGCTGATGGACGACAGCGAAAGTCCCATGGTCCGCTCCCGGGGTGGGTGGGTTCATGGGTGATACGCAGCGGAAATATCCCGGTTACACGGGTCAGGTGGGTGCGGCTCCAGCCCTCACGGAGGCGGAGGCCGCCGCGCGCATCCACAAGGGGTTCCCCTCGCTCGCGACGGCGCAGGTCATCCACCTGGGCGAGGGCCTGGACCATCAGGCCTTCGAGGTGGATGGACGCTTCGTCTTCCGTTTCCCCAAGAGCGACGAAGCCGCCTCACACCTGGCCTGGGAGGCGCGCCTGACGGCGTGGCTGGCGCCCCGGCTGCCCCTGCCGGTCCCCCTCTATCGATTCCTCGATGGCCCGGCCGAGGGCCTCACACCGGGCCTCGGGGGCTACGAGAAGCTGCCCGGAAGACCCGCGTTGCTCGTCGACGCGGGTCGGCTCGAACTGTCCAGGTTCGGACGTGAGCTGGGGGCCTTCCTGGGGGCGCTCCATGCGCTCGGGCCGGCCGAGGCCATGCGGCTCGAGGTCCCGGAGGACGACGACCCGGAGCTCGAAGCCTGGTCGGCGGCCGCCGTGGAGGAGCTGCATGTCGCCGTCGAACACGGCCATGTCGGAGCCCAGGAGGCCACGGCGTGGGAGCGGCGATTCCTGGAGCGCCCCACGGAGGGACGCGGCGCGCCCCGGCTGCTCCACGGAGACTTCGCGGCCGAGCATGTCCTGGTGGATGCCCGGGGTGCCCTCACTGGCGTCATCGACTGGAGCGACGCGTGCATGGGAGACCCCGCGAGGGACCTCGCCGGGCTGCTCCACTGGGGCGGCGCGCCCATGCTGGCCTCCGCGATGGAGACGTATGGCGCGGTGAGCCCCACCGTCCTCGCGCGAGCACGATGGTTCGCCGCTTGCCGCGCGGTGGCGGACCTCGCCTTCGGGCAGACTCAGCGGCGGCCGGAGTACCTCTCCGCCGGTCAACGGGCGCTCACCCTGCTCACGGAGCCCTCGTCCTCCCTCGACTGATTCACGGGACTCGGGTGCTGTCGCGCAAGGCCTGCTGAGCCTCGTTCGTCCGGGAGCGCTGGTGGTGCTCGACGAGGTCCAGCGCGACGTCCAGCGTCCCGTCGACGGCGCGGTTGACCCAGCGGACCATCCCATACGTACCGGCCAGGGTCGTGTCCTGGAGGGACTGCAGGACGCCCAGGGGGGCGTCGAGCGCGGGGATGAACCGCAACACCTGGAAGGGCTTCGCGGCGGTGGAGCGGTGGATGCGCTCCACCGCCGTGGCGCCCTGCTCCACCGCGTCCCGGACCAGGTCCTTCACTCCACGCAGGCGATTCATGAGGCCTCCATCGTGAGCGACGCGCGCAGCCGTTCGTAGACCGACGCGTGGTGGGCGAGCGTGACGTGGTCGATACCCGCGACCACCTGGACGTTCTGCGCAGGAAACAGCGGGCTCGAATCCCGAGGCCCGGTACGACCCGAGGCGCTCGCCAGCGAGATGACGCCGTCACCGAACAGGGCGGAGACCCACCGCCCCTCCTGCCCGAGCGCGCCGACGATGAGGTGGTGGGCGATGCCCTGCGGAGGCCGCAGGGGCGTGCATGGCGTCGAGGTGTCTTCCCAGTCCTGTCGGCGGAGTCGAGCGACGCCCAGGTCCTTCACGCCGCTGCTGCGCAGGTCGACGACGTCGGCGACGAGGCGCGTGTAGGGGTTGGGCACGGCGCGGAGCACCTGGGCGACGACGGTGCCCATGCGCTCCAGGGGGCTGCCGAAGTGGGGCACGCCGATGGAGCAGGAGCGTCTCACGAGGCAGAGCCAGGGCAGACCCGCCTCGTCGGCGAGGTGGCAGGCGCTGCGCAACACGAGGCCGCCCATGCTGTAGCCGACGAGGACGAGCTCGGCGATGGGGACGGGGAACTCGGCGACCAGTCGCTGCAACAGGTGCGCGAGGGTCTCTCCGTTGTCGGAGATGTGCAGGCCCGTGTTGTAGCGGAGGTAGAGCGGAGTGAAGCCCGCGTCACGCTCCAGGAGGGTGCCGTAGTCCGTGGTGGGCTCGGAGGGAAAGGCCCAGACGGCCTCGGTCACGGCGAGCCCGTGGACCCACAAGGCCACGCGCCCCGTGGAGGTCGGATGCGCGGCGCGCAAGGCCTCGCGCTCGACGGGGAGCGGAAGGCCCTGGTGATAGAGCCCCATGGGCGTCGCGAGCGCGTTGTTCTGACGGTGGAGATAATCCCCCAGCACGCCATTGAGCACACCGAGCGCCACGTCGACCTTGCCGACACTTGCCATTCATCACCTCCGCGAGGACAGTGACACGTCGCGTCATGGATGTCGAATCACGGCCCGGTGCGGGGGGAGCGGTGACGGAGGGATTCGAGGCCAGCGTGCTGTTCCAACCGGCGGACAGGGCCCTCACTCCCGCCCCCCGATGGTGCGCAACGGCCGGGTGCGCTCGCCGGGCGCCGATGAAGGTTTGAATAGAAGAGACGGAAGGCGGCCATGTCCCCCTGGGTCACCACGCGGTCTCCGGCGTTGCGACACACCCCGTCGAAGACGACCTTGTTGGCCTGTCCCAGGGTGGCCACGGAGAGGCACGGGCCAATCACCGAGCCGTCCCGGTCGACCCAGACATCGAAGAACCAGCGGCCCGACGTGTCATTGAACGTGGCCGCGTCGATACGGATGTTCCGGTTGCAGCCCAGGGGCAGGCAGGCGGTGCGGGTGGAGGTGCGTCAGGTCGCGCGTCTCATGGATGGGGAGCTGCCACCCGTTGCCGGTGCCGGACAGGAAGAACAGCTCGTCGTGCTCCTTGTGGATGTCGGGGTCCGCCATCCCCGCAACGAGCAGCGTGCGCCGTCCAGAGTCCTCGCCGCGCATGGCCCGGGCGCCCCCGGTGAAGCATGGACAGCGGGATGACGGCACGAGCGGTGCTCATGGTCTTCCTCCTGACGACAGCGTCTTCGATTCACTCCTGCGCGTCCGTGTCGGGAACGGCGATTTCCTGGCGGTCGAGCAACCTCCGGAGCTGGGTGCGGTGCATCCCGAGCGCGCCCGCCGTGGCGGTCACGTTGCCTCCGTGCTGGCGCAAGGCGTGTTCGATGCGGGTGCGCTCGTCGGCGGGCAGAGGCTTCGCCTTCGAGGGGCCTTTCCGAGGCGGTGCGCGTGGCGCTTCGGCGGGCTGTGACAAGGCCTGCCCGAAGGCCACTCCGGCGTCGGGCTTGAGATGACCGCCCTCGACCCGCGATGCGCCTTTCCGCTGCGCCGCATGTTCGGCGACGCCCAGCTCGGACATCAGCTCCCGGATGTTGCCGGGCCAGGGCCTGCGCAGACACTCCTCGACCAGCGAGACGTGCAGGCGCCTCCCGGGTGACAGTCCTCGTTCGAGCAACAGGGGAATCTCCTCGGGGCGCTGGCGCAGCGGCGGCAGGGTGACGTCCGGTCGGCCGATGCGGAAGTACAGGTCCTCCCGCAACCGTCCGTTCGCCACCTGCGCGCGCAGCGCCTTGTTGCTCGCGCAGCAGACGTGCAGGTCGACCCGCTGCGCCTTGGACGCGCCCAGCGCAGTCACCTCCCGGTTCTCCAGCACGCGCAGGAGCTTCGCCTGCACCGCCAGGTCCAGCTCGACGACCTCGTCGAGGAACAGGGTGCCGCCATCCGCGGACTGGAGATAGCCCTGTGCATCCACGTCGGCCCCCGAGTACGCCCCCTTCCGAGCACCGAACAGCAACCGCTCCGCGAGGCTCTCGGGGATGGCCGCGCAATTGACGGCGATGAAGGGGCCACTCCTCCGAGAGGAGAGGGAATGGAAGGCGCGCGCCACCCCCTCCTTGCCGGTCCCGCTCTCTCCGTGGATGTACAGGGAATGGCCGAGGCTGGCCTGGGCGATCTCCCTGAGCAGGCCTTGCATCGCGGGCCCTCGCACGAACTGCTCCACCACTTCGACCCCGTGCGCCTCGAGCGGCCGCAGGTCCAGGCTGGGAACGAACAGCGAGTCTCCCATGCGCACCACGCGCCGGGCCTCATGGGCAGTCCCCTTGGGAATGGCCGCTCCATCCACGAATGTGCCGTTCTGGCTCCCCAGGTCCGTCACCCAGAAGCGCTGCCCATCGAAGCGGACCTGGGCATGGCGCCGCGACATCTTCGCGTCCTGGACCTCTCCCAGCGCGGCGACGCCTCGCCCCAGCTCCAGCGCGCCCTCTTTCAGGCGCAGCGCCACGGCCATGGCCCTGCCCCCACCAAAGAGGCGCATCAGGCCCGGGACACGCGCCTCTGCGTCCGTGCCCCCACCAGCGCCCCCGCGGCTCGCGCGCAGCGTCGACCGCTCCTGTTCCGTTTCCATGACGGCCATCCTATGCCTGTGTCACGGCACACTTCAGGTGGCACCACCGTTGACCTTCCGGGGCGGCCAGGGAGGCCTCAAGAATTCGGGGTCCTCGCCGTCTCATGGCGTGGGATTCGCCAAACAAGCCATACGCCTGGATGGAATGGACATGCCCCTGAAGCAAGCCCCCTGCCCCTCCGTGTCCGACTCGCGCGCGCGGTCGCGGCTGCTGTGTCTCTTGATGTTGTTCCTGGTCCCAGGGGTCAGCGGCTGCTGTGCATGGTTTCCCGGGAGCAAGTCCTGCGTGAAACCCACGCCGCCTCCCGGAGAGCCCGACCCCAACGAAAGCCTGCCCGTGCGGGACTGTAGCGTGGAGACCTGTGAGCTCGGAGGGAGGGCCCAGCCCCTGACTCCCTGGGAATGTCCGACGGGACAACCCAACTGCCAACCTCCCGAGACGAACGGACTGGGCATCTACGTCATCGAGGGCGGAAACTACTGCTTCGTGGTGGATGGCAGTCCACGCTTCTGTCCCGAAGCCTTCGAGAACGTTCCGGCCTCGGCCAGCTTCCCCCAACCCTCTGTCCGATTGATGGGCCGAGACCCCACCCGGCGAGGGGACCGGCTCGGCGCCCACACCGTGAGCGGGCTCATTCAGAACCCTCAGGCTCCCGGCGGCGGCGAGGGCGTCCGGATTCACAGCATCCAGGCCACGGGCACCCAGCTCACGGTGAACTACTGCTCCCAGTCAAGCCCCTGCCTGGACAGCGCCACCGGGGTCCGCTCCCTGAGGGGCGAGGAGCTCCACCAGCTGAAGCTCGTGATGCTGCTCCCAGCCGACGACGGCGGCGGGCCCAGGAGAGCCGTCATCCTCGAGCTGGCCGTGACACCCCGCGCGGATGCGTCGGCCCGGGTCCACGCGTACGACGTCCTCTATCGGGAATACGGGACCGGACTGCCCTGGCTGAATCACTGCGCGCCGCGGGGCATCACCGCCCCCGACAGGGACCCCACTTCGTTCCTGCAGGGGCTGCGCATCAACAGCGTGAACGCGGCCGTCGAGCCCGTCCCCGCGTGGACCACCATCGGCTGTGAGTCGGGCGCCATCGTCACCTGCCTCGACTGGGGCTACGCCCCCTGGAGCCCCGACACGGGCGGCTACGACGTGCTGCGCGGCCATGTCTTCGGCTCGTGCCTGCAGGCCAAGCGCGCCGCGTACTTCGTCGGCCGCGGAGACCTCGCGAGCTACACCCGGAACGGCACGCGCATCGCCAGGCGCGACGAGTTCGGCCTGGGGAGGAGCGCGAACAACCACGTCGAGGAGCTGCGCACGCTGGAGGCCCTCTGGAGTCCCCGGGGCGCGGTCTGCCTCAACGCGGAGAATCGCCGGGTCCCCGACATGCCCCTGCCCGAAGGCCTGCACGGGATACCGCCATGCCCCAGGCCCCCCACGTGGACCCCGGCGGGAAAGCTCGCCACGGGCAGGCTCACCCCGGCGCCGGACTGAGCCCCGCCTCGCGGAGCGCGGCCGCGTGCTCCCGTCGGAGCAGTGGATTGAGGGTGAGGGCCTTCACCAGTGACTCACGGGCCCGACGCAGCGGCTCGGCGCGCTCCGCCTCCGAGCGTGCCAGCCGTGCCTGGAGCAACAGCAGCCCTCCGCGGACGGCGTGGGCCGAGGCCAGCTTCGAGTCCAGCGTGAGCGACAGGTCCACCTGCGCGAGCCCCTCGGAGATGAAGCCAGGGGCCTCGCGGGGTGACACGGCCTCCGCCAGACGCAGACAGGCCCTCGCCAGCTCCTGGTGGGAGTCGTTGTAGGGCTGGATGTCCACCGCCTTGCGCGCTTCGGCGCGGGCGCGCTGGAGGTGCTGGAGTCCGGAGCCCCCGTTGCGTCGCGCCCAGGTGGCCTCCACGAGCGCCAGCCGCGCGCGCAGCACCTGGCAGTCGGCGCAGCTCGCATCCCCGCGCGACGCGGCCGCCAGGGCTCGCTGGCCCGCCTGGAGCGCGGCACCGGGGTCCCTGTCTTCTCCCACGGCCTGGGTCGCCGAGAGCAGGTGCCCCATGGCCAGGGAGAAGTGGGTCCGCCCGAGGGTCGGATTGATGGCGAGCGAGCGCTCGAACCAGCGGGAAGCACGCTCCAGCGGCGCCCGCGCATCCGCCCCCGAGGCGACGAGGTACTCCGCGCGAAGCAGCTCCGAGAGCCCCAGCTTGTTCAGCGCGGAGTGGAAGTTGCCGTTGATGGCGAGCGCGGCCTCTCCCGCCGCGAGGGCCTTGCGCACCTCGGGCTCCGGGTCCAGCCCCCGCGAGAGGCCCTGCGCCGCCATCGCGTTGTACAGCTCCGCCAGGTTCGAGTACCCGAACACGTATCTCGGGTCGTACCTCACGGCCAGACGCAGCAGGCGCTCCGCCTCGGCATAGGCGGCGGACGGGTCCTCTCCGCGCTCACGCTGGCGATTGCCTCGCCAACGATGCACCAGCGACAAGTCATTGAGCCCCCAGGGGTATTGGGGCTGGAGCTCCAGGGCCCGGCCCAGGCGGGAGATGGCCTCGTCCCAGGCGGGCTCGGGGTCTCGTCCCTCCCAGGAGGCCTGGAGCCCTTGGAAGAAATGGCCGACCCCCAGGATGTCATGTGCCTGGATGTCCCGAGGAGACAGCGCCACCGCGCGCGCCGCGGTCTCAAGGCAGTCGGTGAGGATTCGTTTCGGGTCCGGCCCCTCGCCTCCGGGATTCGCGGCGCGGTAGCGATTGAGGAGGATGAAGGCCTTGCGGGTGTAGGCGGCACCGCGAGACGGCGCGGCCAGGAGGCCCTGCTCCGCCGCGGCCAGCGCCTTCTCCAGCGATGCGCGGGGAGACTGGCCCTGGCGCCGGTCCAGCTCCGCCTCCTGCAACCCCACCTCCGCCAGCGCCTCGTAGCTCCGCGCGTCGCTGCGTCCCAGCTCCACGGCGCGCTCATGGAGGCGACGGGCCTCGTGGAACCCCGAGCGCGCCTTGTCGTATTCGCCCCGCTCCAGTTGCTCCATCGCCCGCGCATGCGCCACGTCTCCCGCGAGCTTCCGGGCCTCGTACAACCACGGAGCCTCGGCCTCGGCGAGCAGCGCGGCCCGCGACGCCGCGTCGTAGTCACGGCGATAGAAGGCAATCAGGCCCTCCAGATACCGGGGGGACTCCAGCTCCAGCACCCGGCTGTGCTCGAGCGATTGGAGCGCGGGCTGGAGGTACTGCTCTTCGACGGCACGCTGCCGCGCCGCGACCCACGTCGGGTCTCCACCGCGCCGCGCTTCCTCCATCGCCTGGTGGTAGCGCTCACCGAGGACCCGGCCCAGCGCATGATGAAGCTCCGGCGAGTCCAACCCCTTCTGTCTCGCCTGCGTCAGCGCTTCGTGGGCCTGCTCCAGCTCGTGCAGCGCGAGGTGGCCCCGCCCCAGCGCGTACTGGACGAGCGCGTCCCCAGGCTCCCCCAGCGTGTGCCTCCAGGCCGCGATGCGCGCCATGCGCTCGCGCACGAGCTGCTGCTCCCGACCGGTGTCGTGCAGGGGAACCGTGTAGGCCATGCGCAGGAACCACTCGATGTCCTTCACCTGCTGGCCCAGCTGCTCGGCCATCCGCGCACGCCCCTCCGATTGCAGTCGGGCATGACGTGCCTCCAGGCGGGAGGTGACGCCCAGGACCGCCAGGAGGAGGATGCTCGCGAGCGACACGGCGGAGACCGCCACCAGGGCCCGGTGCTTGCGCGCGCGGCGCCAGAGTCGGGAGAGCAGGCCCGGACGTTGCCCGAGGATGGGCTCTCCGTCGATGTAGCGCCCCAGGTCCTCGGCGAGGGCGCGGGCCGAGGGGTAGCGCTGCTCGGGGTCCTTGCTCAGGCACTTGAGGACGATGACCTCCAGGTCACCGGGCAGGTGCGGCACGAGCGTGCGCAGGGGCGGCGCCTCCTCGTGGAGCACCTTGTTGAGGGTGCCGACGAGCGTCGTGTCCGAGAACGGAGGCGCGCCGGACAGCAGCTCATGGAGGGTGGCGCCCAGGCCATAGACATCCGAGCGCCGGTCGACCGCCCGCGTCTCTCCACGGGCCTGCTCCGGTGACATGTACCCGGGGGTCCCCATCACCGCGCCGGACCGGGTGAGGCCCTGCTCGAGGCCGGACTCGTGCGCCAGGCCGAAGTCCATCACCACCGGGACACAGCGCCCGTCCTCCCGCCGTCGCACCAGGATGTTGGCCGGCTTGAGGTCGCGGTGGATGACGCCCAGCCGGTGCGCCGCATGCATCGCGGCGGCGACCTCTCGCATCACCTGGACCTTCTCCGGGAGCGACAGCCCTCCGGCGACCTGGTCGAGCCGTGGGCCCTCGATGAGCTGCATGGCGATGTAGTCGCGGCCCTCCGCGTGGCCGACTTCGTACACCGCGCACACGTTCGGATGGTCGATTCGCGCCTGCGCCCGGGCCTCCTGGAGGAAGCGCATCACCCGGTCCGGGTCGGCGCCTCGCACGAACTTCAGCGCGACGGTGCGGCCCAGCCGCCGGTCCCAGGCCTTGTGGACCTCGCCCATGCCACCGCGGCCGAGCAGCGCCAGCAACGTGTAGTGGCCCACGGAGGAGTCCCCCTGGAGCCCGGTCTCCCCTGCCCCCGGCGCGATGCTGCGCTCCGCGGTGGGCTGCGCCGCCTCCGGAACATCCTCCCGGTCATCGTCCACGTGTTCCCCCTGGCAACAGGATAGCCCATGGCGGTCGCCCCAGGCGCACGGCCCCGGCCATCCGGGCACGGTGTGCCCGGCACCGCTCGGTGCTGTGCCTGGGCCGTGCCCGACAGGCCGACGGTCGCGTGGGACCAGAGGGAGAGGCCCCTGGAGACCGCGGCATCCGGCCAGGCACGCGGGCTGCAATCCCTCGCACCCGACGCGGATGCATGGAGACGGCGTCACGACGGACGCCTCAACTCCACACACCCACGCTCATGCCGCCGAGCCGAGAGGCCGGCTCCGGCAAACACACTCACGTGCCTCGAAGCATCTCCACTCCCAGAAAGCGGAACCCATGACCCATCACATGAAGACCCTCGTTGCATCCGCGCTGGCGCTCGCCAGCGTCGCCGGCACCGCCAACGCCCGCTCCGTGGCCGGGTGGCACGGCAAGCCGCAGCTCCAGGTGGACGGCGCCTGCATGGGCGAGTCCTGGACCACGCAGACCAACAACTGCACCCGGGCCGTCACCCTGTTCTTCCCGACCACGGTCGACAGCTCCGGTAACTACCGGCTCGTCGTGAACGCCTATGGCGCGACCACCGCCAACAACGTCGGCTGCCGGTTCTTCGGCCTCACCAGCGATGCGACGGGCATGTACTCGGTGCCCGTCACCTACCTCCCGAGCTTCGGCACCAACCAGAACATCTCGCTCGGCCCGGTGTACGCGCCTTCCGGCGGCACCCTGAACGTCGCGTGCACGCTCAGCCCCGGCGGACGCGTGAACAGCGTGAGCTGGTTCCAGTAGTCGCCTCGAGCCGCCGCCATCCGCCGTCCAGGTGGCGGCGGCTCAATCCTCCGAGGTCATGACCATGAAGCCCCGGCAACTCTTGACGGGCGGCGCGCTCGCCTGCGCGTGCGCCACCGTGCTGTTCGTCTACCAGCGACACGAGAGGGACGAGCTCCTTCAGCGCGCCTCCACGGCGGAGCCGCTCGCGGCCCAACGACAGGAGCCGGCCCCTGCTCCCGAGCCCACGCCGCCCATCCGCCTGCGCGAGGCGCGCGTCGAGGCCGCCGTCCCTCCGCCCCTGGCCCCCGGGCCCACGGCCCCCGAGCCTGCTTCTCCGCCACGCGATTCCGCGGTGACGCCACCCCCTTCGCCCGTGTCCACGGCGCAGCTGAGACAGCGCCTCGAGGCCTACTTCGGAGATGAGCCTTTCGACCCCGCCTGGGCTCGGAGCGCCGAGCAGCACGCGAAGGACGGCGTGAGGGCCGCGCTGCCAGACCCCTCGCAGCTCAGGTCCGTCGAATGCAGGGGCAGCCTGTGCCGCATCGAGACGGAACATGGAGACAGCGAGCAATCCCTCACCTTCGTGCAGGCGGCGTTCATGGATCCGAAGCGACAGGTGTGGAACGCGGCCTTCGTGACGGTGCGCGGTGAGGACTCGACCGACGACAGAATCGTCACCGTCACCTACCTGGCGCGCGAAGGCGTGGAGCTTCCCATGGAGCGACTTCTTTCTCCGGGGACCGATGACACCCAGGCCTTCCAGTAGCCGCCACGACGGGGGACGCCTGCAGCAGCCTCAAGGCAGACAGGCGTCCTCGCGGCCCCAGCGGTTTCGCTGGAAAGTCAGGGTCAAGGAGTGATTCCAGGGCCTGTCCGAATCAGGTCCAAGTTCGCCCTATATCCCCTCCATCGTGTGCGTTCAGGGGCCCGAGCCGGGCCCTCGACCTCCTGAACGGAGCCGATGGCATGAGTGAGCAGGGACAGAACGACGGGGCGCGGGACTTTGACTTCCTCATGGGACGCTGGCGGGTCCAGAACCGTCGGCGCAAGGAGCGGCTGACGGGTTGCACGGAGTGGCTGCCCTTCGAGGCCACCGCGGAAGAGCATCCGCTGCCCGGCGGGCTCGGCAATCAGGAGACGTATCGCAGTGAGTTCTGGCCCGGCTTCGTGGGCCTGGCGACCCGGGTCTACAACCCGGCGACGAAACAGTGGTCCATCTCCTGGGTGGACAATCGCAACCACACCGTCGACCCGCCGGTGCTGGGCGGCTTCGTGGGCGACGTGGGCCAGTTCGAAACGAACGACACCTTCGAGGGCCGCGCCATCCGCGTCCGCTTCACGTGGACCCGGCTGGGCCAGGACACCGCGCGCTGGGAGCAGGCATT
The DNA here is from genome assembly GCF_020037095.1 of Myxococcus sp. XM-1-1-1. Lineage (NCBI taxonomy): Bacteria > Pseudomonadati > Myxococcota > Myxococcia > Myxococcales > Myxococcaceae > Myxococcus > Myxococcus sp. XM-1-1-1. Next base: position 71,581 of record NZ_JAIQDH010000011.1, on the reverse strand, counting down.
CTCGCCAGACGAAGGCCGCAGCTGGGAGACCAACTGGGTGATGGAGTTCACCCGCCTGAAGGAGTGAGGACGTCCGCCGCGCCGATGCGCGCCGCATCCGCGCTCAGGGATGGGCCGTCGAGGCGGGCGCGGCCATCCGCACGCGGACGCCGAAGCCGAGCCACAGATGAACGGTGCGCTCGCGGAGGCTCTCGTCGCCCGTGCGGCCGTTCATCTTCACCTCGAGCGAGTCATAGCGCCCGCCCGAGCAGCTGACGAAGAGCCCCGCCCAGAAGCTCCCACCGAAGTTCCTGTCGAACCCGGCCTGGAGCGTCACGTCCGGTCCCGAGTAGGCGATGTCGATTCCTCGCACGTTGAACGAGGCCCGCTCGTAGCCGAGCGCCACGCCCGTCCAGGGGTTGTAGGGCCCCGAGGGAATCCAGTGGTAGTTCCCCTGGAGCCCGAAGCGCAGGTGGCGGCCCGGACACATGTCGTCGCTGGAGCAGCGCAGGCGCATCTGCGCATGGGAGAGCTGGAGCCAGGGGCCGAGCTCGACGTTCGAGCCGATTCGCACGGTGGGCTCCACGATGGCGGCGAAGAGCCCCTTGTAGACCTCATACAGATAGAACGGGTCCGGCGAGCCATCCATCTGCCCTCCCGGCATGAGATAGCCCGCACGCACGGAGAGCCCCAGCCAGCGCGGAAAGTCTGGGTTACCCTCCGTGGGCACCTGCGCGATGGCCATCGAGGACACCAGCAGTGACACCAGGGCCAGCATCCGCGCGGTGGGACGAGAGAGCTTTTGCATGGGTGGGCGCCGGGTTATTACGGTCGCTCGACGGTCGTCAACCCAGGGCTCCCGGTGTCTCCCTTTCGCTCCTCATCCGTGACGCGTCTGATGACGCTGGTGGCTGTCGTCCTGTTCAGCGCTTGTGGTGGCCCTTCCGCCGAGGAGGACCTGCGCGTCTGCGCCGAAGTGGAGTGCACCGCCGGCCGCTGTGTCTCCGAGGACGGAGCCCCCGTGTGCCGCTGTAGCGCCTTCGAGGAAGCCGCCGGGCTCACCTGCACCATCGCCGCCTTCCGCCCCTCGGACGACCACGGCGACACGGTGGAAGCCGCCACCCTCCTGGCCCCCACGACGGACTTCCAGGAGGCAGACATCCATCCCGTCTTCCGGAACAAGGTGGACCGGGATGTCTTCGCCGTGCCCCCGCTGGCGGGTCATGGCTTCCGCGTCACCCTGCGTCCCGGCACGCTCACCGCGGTGTCCATTGAGGTGCTGGATGCGCAGGAGCGGCGGGTCCACGTGAGCTCCTACCGCGCACCGGAGGGTGAGGTCCTGGAGTTCGTCTCCACGCCGGAGGCGCCCCGGTTCATCGCGGTATCCTCCGGGACGGGCCGCGAGGGCGCGGGGACGTACGCCTACCGGTTGGAGGACCTGGGCAAGGATGCGCACGGCGACACGCCCGCCACGGCGACGCCCATCACGGTGCCGAGCGCGCCGTTCCCCGTCGCACTCGAGTTCGCGGAGGACAGCGACGTCTTCTCCTTCCGCACCGAGCCGGGGCGCGGCTTCCGGTTCTCCTGCGAGGCCGAGGTCTCGGTGACCTTATGGGACAGCGCGGGCGCCCAGGTGCAGGGCAGCGGGGGGCGCACCTCGGTGGGCCAGCTGAGCCAGGAGGCGAGCACCTGGTACGTGCGCGTCTACAAGGGCAGCAAGGTGTTCAACACGCAATGCCAGCTCGACGACCTGGGGCCCGACGAGCACGCGAACGGGATGCTCGGCGCCACCCCGCTCCCCATGGGAGTCCCCGTCACGGCGCGGCTGCAGGGCAGCAACGACGTGGATGTCTTCTCCTTCGAGGCAACCCAGGGCCACGTCTACACCCTCGGCGACTCCCCCGCGCGCGAGCGCCTCATCCAGCTCACGGACGCGGCGGGCACGGTCCTGACCGAGACCGCCTGGGGGCGCATCGTCCTCGAAGCGACCTCGACGGGGCGCTACTTCGTCTTCGCGCGTGCCCTGAAGGAGACTCCCTGGTGGAGCGACTTCCAGGTGGAGCTGCAGGACCTCGGACCGGATGACCACGGCGACACGCCCGGGACCGCCACCCGCGTCGAGGTCGGACAGGTCGTCGAGGGGCTCATCCACAGCTCCACCGACCTGGACGCCATCGCGCTGCAACTGGATGCGGACGGAGTCTATCAGGTCACCTGCACGCCCGACTGCTCGCTGAGCGCGAGTACGCCTGGCAGCACCTTCCCCTTCCGCATGCATATGACTTCGAGCAAGGGCGTCTGGAAGGCGCACCTGCTGGCATCGACGCTCGTCACCTTCATCATCGACTCGCGCTCCGCGCCCTACGCCTTCACGTTCCGGGTGGAGCGGGTGGGGACGGATGACCATGGCGACGACGCGGCCCACGCCACGGTGGTGACGCTCCCGGTGAGCCTGGAGGGCGTGTTCGAGCTGGGCTCGGACCTCGACGAGCTCGCCGTCACGCTGGAGGGAGGGACGACCTACGTCGTGTCCTCCAACGGAGCGACCGTGCAACTGTTCGACGCCGGGGGCGCGAACGTTCCTGTCATCTACGACGCGGTGACGAGGACCCGGAGCGTGACGACCACCGCGCCAGGGCTCCACCGCGTGGTGCTCTCGTCTCAGGACCCACTGGTGGGCATCGCCAAGAGTTGGAGCTTCGCCCTGAACGCGCCGTGAGCCACGCGGCCCGGGCGTGCTGCTACACGGCCGGACGACAGTAGGCCACGAACCCCAGCGCCGATTCTTCTCTGCGCACGCCTTGCCCGAGCAGGCGCAACACCTGCTCGAGGTCCGCTTCGACAACCAGGTCGAGCTGGTCGCAGTGCGGTTCGAAGACGACCACCCAAGGCCCGCCTGGCTTCAACTGCTCGGACAGCATGCTCTTGAGCGCCTCCCATTCAGCGGCCTCGACTCGGAGGTACTTCCACCCCGTCGTGACAAAACCGGCCGGCAGCGAGCGCACGATGTGCGCCGGGGGCTCCCTCTCCAGCAGCTCGACCCCAGCGGGTGAAGTCCATCCACCAAGGTCCTCGGTGAACTCCTCGCCTCCCCAAGAGACAACTCGAACCTTCCGGGAGACACCCCCGCCCAGGTGTACTTCGGGTATCCAGATCTCCAGGCAGGCATCCATCGAGTGGTTCACTCCCCTGGGTTATCGATCTTGGGGTCCTCGGTCCAGCTTCCATGATTCCATCGAGGACAAGCTCGCGCCGAGTACCTGGGGACTTCATCGAGCGCGAGCCGTCCTGCCGCCAAGCCGCACAGACGGTGTCAGTGCGGGGCATGTGGGCCTGTACCTTTGAGCCAGGACAGCATCCAGGGGGTGACGGATGAAGATACTGTCACGTGTTTCAACGGACGATGACTCAGGGCGCATGGGCAAGACGCTGCGCCTGCTCCGTAGGCTTCAATAGACGGGAGTGAAGAGACAACGTGAGTTGACTCGCACGCTTCCGTCATGGGCCTCACCTTCGTGGGGCTTCGTCACCTCGAACGGGAGCAGTCGTCATGACATCCACCAGCCTCTTCAAGTCCGCATCTGCGTTGTTCCTGGTATTGGCCCTGTTCGTCACGAGGGAGGCCCGAGCGGAGACGGTCGCCCTCACGTGTGTCGGAGCGGAAGTCACCGAATTCGAGCCAGGCCTCACCAACGACGCCAGGCCGACCCACATCTCCGCCATCGGCACTCACGGGTGTGCGGGGCTGCCGCTGAATCTTCCCTCCGCCATCGCCACCACGGAGGCCGATGGCATCCTCGGCTGTGGGTTCGGCCAGGCGGCCTCGACCATCCACATCAAGTGGAGCGATGACACGGTGAGCGTCGTGTCGGGCACCACCGTGGTGAACGCGAAGCCGGCGGGGGAGAACGTCATCGTGCTCACCGGGACGGTGGTGAGCGGCCGGTTCCTGGGCGCGACGGTGATTCGCACGCTGACGCTGCTCAACACGGACGTGTTGGGGTGTTTCACGGCACAGGGAGTCACGGACGTGGCGGGCCCCGTCACGCTGGTGGTGACGAAGCTGCTCTGAGGACGGGGACTGGACGCTGCCCGCCACCTCGATTTCAAGCGTCGCGGGCAGCGCTCTCTCCAGGCTCGGCCGGGCTTCTCAGTCGGTCAGGCAGACCCAACGGTTGTGGGGGATGGCCTGACACATACAATAACCCCAGGTGCCATTGGCCCAGGTGCAGCTGATCTCCGTCTCCGGGCTGCAGACCTTGCCCTGACGGGCCTCACAGGAGACAGCCTGCGCGGACACCTCCTGCTCGGGAGGGGTGCCGGTCTCGGTGCCCTCCGCAACCTCTGCTCCGCCACAGCCAATGATGGAAACGAAAGCCGCGAACGCCAGTACACGACGAACCATGATGGAAACCCCGTTGCAGTTGTAGCCCTCGAATCCAACGGCGGGCCCGCACCTTGGGTCAAGCGTCGCCCTCCTGACGCGTTGCGCCCAATGTCCACCCGACGTCAGAGCTTGTGGCGCCGGAACGGGTTGTTGAAGGGTTGCGAGTTCTCCTTGTCACTGGAGCCCGGGCCTGACGCGAGCTTGCCCCCGGCCGCAAGGTGTCCGTGGACCGACGAGAGGATGCGCCCCCGCGTTCTGTCGCCCCAGGTCCACGGTCACCTCGCCGCTCAGGTCCACGGCGTCTTCAGGAAGGCGACGTCCTCGTGGCCCAGCGTGGGCACGACGAGCGCTCGGTCGAGGTACTGGTTGAAGCGCTCGCAGGAGCACTCGGGGAGGAAGAGGCACCCGTGGCACGCGGCGCCCTCCAGGTCGCGGTCGTCACGGCCCGTGGGTTCGTGATGCGCGCAGACGGGGTCGTTGGAGCACAGGCGCGCGTCCTCCAGCGCCCGGGCGAGGTGCTGCCCCAGTCGCCTCCCCTCCTCCACCAGGCCGCCCAGCGTGCCTTCCGCGCCCGTGGTGCCCGTCATCAACAGGATGCCCGCCATGGGGACGGCGTCGCTGTGCGGCGCGCAGTACAGCCGCTCGCGGATGGAGCTCGCGGGATAGCCACACTCCAGCGCCACCTGGGTCATCAACAGGTGCGCCAGTGAATGGAGCAGGTAGAGCCGCACGCCCGGGAAAGGGAGCTTCGAGCCGGAGCCCTGCTTCCAGCACTCATAGCCCGCCCGGAGCACCTCCTCGCGCCGCAGCACGGGCTCGGACAGCTCCCAGGCGTGCACCTGCGGCTCGTCGAGCACCAGCAGCATTCCCTCGCCCTGCATCTCCGTGACGGGGACCCAGTCCCGGTGGAGCGACATCGGCGCGAGCGCCACGTCCAGGTCGTAGCGCCCCTGGAGGTCCTTCGTCAGGGGCTCCAGCCGGGTGAAGCCGACCTGGGCCTGGACCTCCCGCAGCCGTCGCGCCAGCACCACGCGTTCGACCAGCGGGGGCAGTCCCTGGGGCCGAGCGATGCGCCGGGCCCAGAAGACCTCGGTGCGGTCCCTGGGCATCTCGCCAGGCTTCTCCTGGGGCTGTGCGAGGAACTGGAGCCACTCCGCGGTGCGGATCTCCGGGACGGCCTCGGGCGAGTGCTCGCGCTCCGCGGTGATGGCCGCCAGCACCTCCGCGTTGGAGGCGGAGCCGAGCGCCGCCTGGACCTGGGGGATGGTCCGGAAGGCCGGCAGCGTCTCCGCGGTGGCGGACTGGAGGATGTTCCACGCGGACTGCACCTTGCGCCGGAGTGACTCCGGTTCAGGGATGGTGATGGCGCTGGTGGTCTGCGCGAAGTAGCCGTTGCTGGCGGTGCGGACCAGCAGCCGCTGCTTCTCGTCGCAGCGCTCTTTCGCCTCCAATCCCAGCCAGGGCCGCTCCCCGTCGCAGCGGTCCTGCTGCTCCTTGTGGGTCATGTCGATGAGTCGTCTGCGCTTGCCGCACGTCGAGCACGCGACCTCGATGTCACTGAAGTCACCGCTCACGCCCTCCTCGAGCTTGAGCTGGGGGGCGTCGCAAGGCTTGCGCTCGTGTGTCCACCAGGTCCAGTCGATGTCCGACAGGTGCCCACGAGGACAGGCCGAGACGAAGCGCACCGGCACGCAGCGCTCGGGCTTCGCGTCCCCACCCGCGCAGCGGTGGCGGTACTCCTGGTTCACGCGCTCCAGGCTGTTGGCCCGAACCAGCGTGCGGCAGTGGGGGTTCTGGCAGACGAACCAGCGCGGGAACTCATACACCTGGATGCCGCAGGACTCCGTCGGCTCCCGCTCGTCTCCAGCGGGAGGCTTGCGGAAGGGAGCCTCCTTGCTGAGCGGCCACTTGTTGCGGTGGTAGAGCGGCTCGACGATTTCCAAGAGCCGTGGCTCGTTGACCACCTCGCCCTGCCCCTTGAGGCGCCAGAAGTCCAGGCCGCCCACGAGGACCGCGTCATTCAGCAGGTCCAGCATGCTGCCGGGGCCGAAGGTGGAGACCACCTGGCTCTGGCGCACGCGCCCATCCGGCGGCCGCGTCGAGCGGGCCCGGGTCCACTTCCTACGGCTCGTCATGCGCCACCTCCTCCGTCGCGGCCTTCGGGGCGCGGTAGCCACCCAGGGGCTGACGTGAAATCCACAGGTGCACCGAGGACTCCACGTCACGCATGGACGTGGGTGCCTCGAACTTGAGTTCGTCCTGGGTGAGGTCGTCGGTCCGGTCCAGGAAGCCGTGCAGCAGGGGCTTGAGCCCCTTCCCCTCCGGGTCGTAGCGAGAGTACGCGCGCTGGGCGGCGTCCTTCTTCGCCTGTTCGATGATGTTGCGCCACGAGTCGAGCAGGCCTCGCGCGCGCTGCATCACGATGTCGCTGGCGCGCTCCGCCTCCTCCGTGGGCAGTTCTCGGCCCGCGCGTTTCGCCAGTGCTTCGAGCGCCTGCTCCAGCCGGTCCCGGTGCGCCTGCAGGGACTTCCACTCCAGGGGCGCGGTCATGGCGGTGTCCAGCAGCCGGCCCAGCGCCACCACCACGCCCGCCAGCCCCCGGTCGAGCGCCGGTGCCGAGAAGGGAGTCACCGAGGTGGCCTCGACGAAGCGATAGAACGACTCGTGGTACGTCCCGAAGCGCTCGTAGTGGCTGCGGTCTCTGGGCTTGGCGGCGTTGAGGCACGTCACCACGAGGCCGGGCTTGTTCATCTTGCGGCCCACGCGGCTGGACGCCTGGATGTACTCGCTGGTCGTCTTGGGTTGTCCCGCCACGACCATGAGCCCCAACCGGTCGATGTCCACGCCGACGGAGATCATGTTGCTGGCGAGCACGACGTCGATGCTCTGGGGCTGACCGTGCGTGAGCTCCAGGCGGTTCTTCGAGGCCTTGATGTCGGCCGTCTTCTCCCGGCTGGTCAGCTCGATGGGCTCGCCGCGGATGGTCCTGCCCCGGTACCAGGGATGCTCGGCGTCCTTGCTGAAGTCCTCGGGACGACGGCGGACGCGGTCCATCACCAGTCGGCGCACCTCGTCCTCGACCAGCCGGCGCATGCCGCCCAGCTCACGCAGGCTGTTGAAGTAGCCGACGAGCGTCAGGTACGGGTCCGCGCTCACGGCGCCGTGGAGCTGTTCTCCGCGCGCGGCGGCGGCGAGCAGGCTGACATAGACGCGCAGCAGGAGGGCCTTCATGGGCCGCCCGGGTGCAGCCACGCCCAAGTACTGGCGCGCGCCCTTCTTGCCCACGGAGGCGAAGAACGTCTCGGAGGCATCCACGCCGGGCGGAGGGAAGAGCGCGACGTCCCGTCCATAGAGGCGACTGACCTGTTGCCGGGAGCGGCGGACGGTGGCGGTGGAGGCCACCAGCTTCGCCCGGGGCGCGAGCGTCAGGACGGCGCCTTCGTAGAGGCCCACCATGGAGCCCAGCGGGCCGGAGATGAGGTGCAGTTCGTCCTGCACGATGAGCTCCGGGGGAAGCAGTCCCTTCGGGAGCATCACGAGCGCCGCCTTCACATCCGCGGCATCGTTGCATGGACCGACGAAGCGCTTGCCGGTACGACCGAGGACACGACCGAAGAGCGAGCCCGTCTCTCCACGCCACGGCAGCATGGCGAACTTGTCCACGGTGGCGACGAGGAAGCACGGCAGCTCCCGGTAGATCTGCTCGTCGACGAAGAGGACGGGGAGCCCTTCCGGGTTGCGGCCGAGGTTGAAGGCGCACGCGATGTTGGCGCAGCCGACGAGCACTTCCTCCGGTCTGGATTTGGAGGGGCGGAGGATGAAGCATTCCCGTTCGAACGGAGTGGCGCACCAGGGACATGTGGCGAGCGGGAACGGAGACTGCGCGCGGGCGCTGTTGTCGTTCTTGTATTCGGTGATTTGTGTGGAGGCCTGTTCCAGCGTGTTGGCGGTCGCGGAGCGGCCGACCCACAGTCCGATGGAGAAGCGCACGGCGCCCAGGCGTTGGGGCTCTTGCTGGCGGAGCCCTTCGAGCGCGCAGATGAGTGTCGCGGCGCGACCGAGCTGGTCGAGGGTGAGCAACCGCAGCGTGTAGCGAAGCAGCACGGCCACGCCCAGGCCGCCGTGGAGGTGGGCCTGCCCTCGGAGGCGGCGCAGGAGCAAGGTGAAGGCGATGAGTCCCAGGTAGGCCTGCGTCTTTCCGCCGCCGGTGGGGAAGAAGATGAGCTCCACGAGCTCACGGTCCGCATGGCCTTCGTCCTCGACGGAGGGGAGATTCAGCAGGATGAACGCGAGCTGGAAGAGACGCCATTTGGGAGCCTCGTCCTGCCGGACCTTGCGTTCCGACTGGGCCATGACGCTGTTCATCCAGCGGAAGGCGTCGAAGGCGAGAGGTTCCCGGGCCAGGAGCTGGATGCCGTCCTCGATGCGGTCAGCCGCACGGCGAGCCCTGCGTATGAGTTCATCCCGTGTCTCCTCGCGGCGTTCGCTGCCGACGGCGAGATTGGCCTGGGTGGCCACCCATTCACGGTAGGTTCGGACCAGGGGGAGCAGGGCCGCCACGGCCTCCGAGGGCGTCGTGAACGCGGCGAGTTCCTCCATGCTCACCGTGACCTCGTCAAGCTGCCGCGCTTCGACAGGCAGCACCTCGACGCGTGGCAGCCAGTCCGTTTCCACGCGGGTGACGGGGACGGAGGTCGATGGGATGCGCACGGAGATGCCATGGCCCACGGCCCACCGCTGGCGGTCACGGAACTGGAGGTCGTTGACGAGGTCGTCTTCGTCCTCGCTCCTGGCGTCGCTGGAGTCCTGTCGGCTGACGAAGCCCTGCGCACATTCTAGGGCGAGGTGGGTTTGGAAGACGTAGGCCTCGTCCCGGTCGGCGGAGGTGCTGGTGGGAGGGCGTGCGTTGACGAGGAAGATGGCGACCGCGAGCTCGCCTTCGCGCGTCATCTCCACATGGCCCTCCAGGCGCAGGCCACCGCTGTCCTGGACGTACAGTCCTTCCCGCAGAGTCGCGTCGTTCAGGTGCAGGGTGACGGTGCGTTGATGGAAGGTGCGGCGCCACTGCTTGCGCCCCTCTGCATCGATGCGCTGGTAGTCCGCCCAGCAGACATGGGCGGTGAGCTGGGACGTGCCCGCGGGGACGAAGACGGACAGGCCCATGGACGCGGGCAGGCGGCGCACCTTCTTGGCGGTCGGGTCGGGTCGGGAAGATTCCTCGTCGTCCTCGTCATTGCCCGCGGCCAGGTCGTCTTCCTCGTCATCGGGGTCATCCTCGATGACACCCTGGTCGAGCGGGACGAGGAAGCCCGTCAGGTACCAGCGGGACGGTGGTGTGCGGAGCACTTCCGAGGCGTCCGAGACGGGAGCCCCTGGAGGCTTGTGGAACGGACCGACGAGGTCCGCTTCGAGCGCATCGATGAGGTGGGAGCGGACCGCTCCCGTGTCAGAAGCATGCATGGGAGACCTCAAGCGGTCTGGGCGCGGGACTTCGAGGGACGGCGGACGGTGGGATGCGCTTCCTCGTAGGCGCGGCGTTCGTTCAGCTCGAAGAGGCGGTCGAGAACTTCGTCCTCGAAGGCTTCGAGCTGTTTGGGAGTAGCTCCGCAGTACGGAGGAACCTGGATGTCCTTCCAGCCATAGGCATCCAGGACGGCCTGGTCCACGGCCACATGCAGGTCCCGCAGACGCTGAGTCGCGGCGTCGGTGACCGACTTGTCCTTGAGCCGGTTGTAAGTCGTCGTCAGGCCGATGCTGTGGGCCTGCATGTACTGGCTGCGCTCGAAGTGGAGCCGTTCGCCTATCGCATCGAGCGCGGAGGCTCTTGCGGAGACCGGGAAGGGGAAGGTTTCGAAGCAATCGCTCGGCGCATAACGAAGGTCGTTGCGCATGGAGGATGACAGCAGACGTGCCCAGACCTCGTGCACCCGTGACTGCAGGGTCGTCAACCAGTGGGCCTGCTCGACAGGAACGACAATGACTTGCTCGCTGAACACGACAGACGGCGACTGCCACGAGAACATTAGGTGCTTCGAGACTCGAGAGGTCGCAAGACAACGACTCAATGGACGGAGCGCTTCATAGAGCTCAGGACGCGGCCGGATAAACTGCCACCAGAACTGCTTCGCGCCTCTGTCCTTGGCCTTGTCTCGCTCAGGTTTCACCAACTCCCGTACGGTACGGATGAGGTCGGGCCAGCGTTCCGCTTCCTGTAGTTCCATCTGCCCGAAGTTGATGACGTGCCTTTCGAGTTCAGGACTCGGGTCGGAATTGAGCTCCTCGCCACCCACGTAGCGAAAGATGCGCGCCGCGTTCTTTGATGATTTCGAGACAAGAGTCGAGCGCTGCTCAGGGCTCAGTACAAACCCCATTCCAAGGACGATGCTTCCCTGGAAGCTCTTCCCCATGTTGGCAGTGAGCGCCACGGGCTCTAATCGCTCGGGTTTGCCACGAAGCCGAGAGTTGATGCACTTCACGGGCAGGCGATCCAAGCGAGGCTCTAGAATCAGGCCGGAGACGTGCCCCTTTGCCAGATGCACTACAGACACCGAGACATTGGCGCCAGCCACCGGCCACTTCATGGAGCGCACGGCGTCGTAGAGGTGACCACCGTGGTCCACCAGGTACTTCAACCCCGTGGCCCTCGTGTCCCCCTGCGCGATGGTGTTGGTGGCGATGAGTCCGAAGCTGCCGTGCTCACCCAGAAGATGAAACGCACGGCGGAAGAAGTGCGCGGAGAGATCCGCGTTGCCGTGCGCCCCCTCATGAACCGCCTGGAGCCAAGGGAGGTAGTTCTCACCACCCGTCTCGATGATGGCGTTCTTTCCCGCGAACGGCGGGTTCCCCACGAACCCATCGATCCACGCAGCCTTGTTCGGCTGCTCATTGTCGAGCGGATCTGGCCGGCTCCCATGGAAGACCTCCGGGAACTCCAGCGGCCAGTGGAACGTCCACGACGGCGCGGAGAAGGCCGCGATGTCCGCCGGAATGGGAGGCGGAACCCCATTCTTCGCCTTGGACAGCCACGCCCCAATCAGGTCCAACCGGCGGACGCGCTCCCTCTCCCGCTCCTTGTCCAACCCCTGGGCGAAGAAGGCCCCGACGCACGCATTCGCGATGTGCTTGATGTCCCCCAACGCCTCGTCCGCATCCCGGAGAAGCCCCTCCTTCACTCGACCGGGCTCCAGGTCCAGTTGCAGCGGCTTGCGGTCCGGCCCTTCCAGGTCGAGCGCGAGCTGGAGGATCTTCTCCCGCTTCTCCAGCGAGCAGTTCAGCGCCTTCGAGATGAACGCCCAGGACAACTCCGACTGCTTCTTGCGGGCTGGGGCCCAGTGGAACGCTCGAAGCTGCTCCAGGTCGAGCCCGACCAGCGAATCCCCGCACTTGAGCGCATGGTCCAGGAAGGTGAAGGGCTCCGTCTTCGCCAGCGTCACGAGCCACAGCGACAGCTTCGCGAGCTTCACGGCCCATGGGTTCTTGTCCACACCGTACAGGCATCGCTGGGCCACCAGCCGGCGTGCCCGCATCACCTCGTCCTCGTGCTTGTCACGCTTCAGCACGCCCTCACGTGTCCAGGCGGCGACAACCTGGTCCGCGAGGAAGCGGCAGGACTCCACCAGGAACGCACCCGACCCCATGGCCGGGTCGCAGATCTTCAGGTTGAGGAGTCTCTCGGAAGACGGCTGCGGCCCCATGGTCTTGAGCAAGGGCTCCAGCGCCCGGCGGACGATGGGGGACGACAGACTCCGAGGCGTGTAGTGGCTGCTGGTCCGTCGCCGCTCGTCGCCGGGTTGCAGCACCAGCTGGGATGCGCGCCGTGCCTCGGTCCCCTTCGCGCGGTACGGCTCCAGCGCGGTGAGGACCAATTGCTGCGTAGAGGCCTGCTCCAGCGCTTTCGACAGGGCCTTTACCGCCTTCGCGTCGAGGCCCGTCTGCTCTTCCAGCCAAGCCGCACGCCGCTTCGAGGGCTGTGCCAGCACCTCGTCCACGGAGACCCATACCTTCGAGGGCTTGAGGCAGATTCCAGCCCCGGTCAGGCGCTTCACGTGGAAGCCCATCAGGCCCTCGTACACGGAGCCGATCTGCTCCACGTCGAGCGACTTGAAGCTCAGTCGCTGCCCATTGAGGAAGACGAGCCGCTCCAGGACCTGCAGGACCGTCTCGTCATCGATGGGAGGCACCCGCGCATCCGTGCCCTCCTCGGAGGAGCCCACTCCCCCCAGGAAAGGGAATGCGTCAGGGTCGAAGAGTTCCCCACGCCGTGCCGGCATTCGCAGCTTGTCGTGCGAGGCCCCCAGGTAGATGCACCGGAAGAGCGCCAACAACCGAGGCCACGCACCGAAGCGCCGATTCATCGAATCGGGGTATTGGCAGCAGTCCTCGACGAGCTGCGCGTGAAGAGCCTTCACCGACAGGTCATCGCGATAGGGCTCCTGGTCCACGGGGAGCAGGCCCCGGTCCTCCGCGTAGAGGATGAAGACGAGCCGCAAGAGCGTGGAGAGGAGCCCGCCGTAGACATGCTCCTCACCTCGTGAGAGCGCCTCGTCCAGGGCCCGAGAGCCATCCCGTTCCGCGGCCGTCTCGAAACCCGTAAGCAGGATGCCGAGCGCTTCCAGGACCTGGTCGGCCAGCTCGTCGGTGACATCCGCCTGCCGGCGGCGTGACTGCTCCAGGAGCGCGGGGAGCTGATGCTCAGGCAGCACGCCGAAGAAGCGGCGCGCATGCAGGAGCATCACCATCGCGTCGAACAGCGGACGACCGCTGGCGGTGACGAGGTCCTTGAACCGGAAGGTGATGTGCCCGGAGGTCTCTCCGTGGGGCGCATAGACGAGGCGCACGGAGTCCCCGTTGAACAGCAGACCGATGGGGACACGGGCCGCCCGCAGCAGTCGGTCGAACTTGGCGGTGGGCTCGTAGAACCACGCGCCCGTGGTGTCTTCCTTCTTGTCCAGGTCCAGCCCGGCCGGCAGCTCCCAGGTCAGGAGCGCGAAGCCCTCCGCGGCGCGGCTGATGGGCGTGGAGTCATCCGGCAACCCTTCCGGCTTCGAGGGAGGAGGCCCTCGTCGCAACAGCCCCCGCGAGGGCTTGAGGGTCTGTTGCCCCTCCTCGATATCGAGCTGGAGGTCCTCCGGAAACCTCGTGGTGAAATCCTCCTCGGTGTAGCCCAGCACCTCGCGGAGGAAGCGCGGGACATCCGTCACGCGAGGTGACTCCCGGCCCGCCAACAGGACGAAGCGCGACTGAGCGGACACGGGCAGGCGCTGCATGCACTGCGCGTCCTCGAGGACCGGGATGGAGACCACCAGTCCTTCGATGGGCTGCGCCATCCCCATCCACGTCTGGTGATAGCGACGCTCGACATCCCCGCCAAGGCTCTGACCGTTCATCAGCGAGCCCCCGGCCACAGGTAGACCATGCCCACGGGAACCAGGCGGGCGACCCGCACGGCGTAGGTGGCCTTCAAGGATTCAGGTTGTTCGACGAGTTCCCTGCCGAGTGCCGCCAATCGCTGTTCGAGGTGCACCTTGTCCCTCCTCCATTGGTCCTTCTCGGCCTGGGCGTCGAGCGAGAGCTCGAGCTGCGCGCTCAGTGCCTCCTGGATGGCCTCCTTCTGCTCGCGGAGAATCTGAGTCAGCGCCTTGGCTTCGGATGCGCCGCGCGCCGCCAGCTTCTTGCGAGCCCCCTGCTCTCGCGCCGAGGCCTGTTCCTCGATGGCGGGCCAGAGCTTCGAGAAGTCGGACTCGGCACTGGCCAGCAGGCGTTTCTGGACGGCCTTCGGTATCGAGGAGAGCGCGGGCGCTTCCGCCAGCGTGGTCTCCAGTTGGTCGATGACCTTGCGGTCCGCCTCATCGGCGAAGGGCTTCAGGTGCCCTCGGCCGCCGCCGTCCAGCCACCTGGCTGAGACAGAGACCACCTCGTCATGGAGCCGCGCGGCGCCCTCGCCGAAAAGAGACAACCGGCCGAAGACGATGACGCGAGCCACGGCGTCGCGTTGGGTCTGGACCACGGTGACACGGCTGAGGTCGTTCGCGGAGAACCCCTGGGCCAGGAACCGCTGGAGCACCCGCTGGACGAGCGGATGGGACAGGTGCAGGTGGACGAGCTTGCTGGAGACGCCCGGAGGTGCCTCGAAGACGACGGGAGACAGGGGGCGCTTGCGCCACTCCCAGGGTGCCTCGTCGTGCGCCCGGCGCGGACGAATGGAATCCAGGGTCGTGCTCCAAGAAGCGGGAAGCGCGGGGACCCTCCAGGCCTCCAGCGTCCGGCCCTCTTCCGTGAGGGTCTCCCGCTCCAACCGGCCCGCACCGGCCAGCTCGAACCCCACGTCCAGCGCATCGCGCAGCAGGACGGAATTGAAGTCCATCACCTTGCCGCTGCGCTCGCGGAGCTCTCCAATCGCATCCAATTCCTTGCGCAGGGACTGGAGCGTGCGCTGGGACTCCAGTTCCCGCTTCGTCACCTCCGTGCGAGTCGAGGTCGCGGCGCGGGAGACGCGCTCCAGCGTGCCCTTCGAGATGCCCGAGGCGAGGGCATCGTGCATCTGGTCCATCAGCACACAGCCCAGGCTGCCCAGCTCGCGAGTAATGGTCTCCACCTTGCGAGCGAGGGTGTCGAGCACCGCATCCTCGGCACGCTGGGCGTAGACGAAGTAGCCGCAGCGCACGATGGGAGCGGGTTGCAAGGCACGGTCGATGCGGCCGTTGCGCTGCTCCATGCGTGAGGGATTCCACGGGACGTCGATGTGGAAGAGGTCCGCGCAGTGGCCTTGCAGGTTGATGCCTTCGCGCGCGGCGTCGGTCGCGAGGAGGACCCGCACGGGGAACTCCTCCATCGAGCCGTTGAAGGCGGCCTGCACCTCCGCGCGCTTCACGTCATCGATGCCACCAGTCAGCGTGAGGATGCGCTCATCCCCCCGGTGGGTCCCCTCGAAGGCGGCGGTGAGCTGCTCCTTGAGATAACGGAGCGTGTCGCCATACTCGGTAAAGAGGATGACCCGACGGGGCTTCCACGGAGCGCCCTTGGTGAGCGGACATTGGTGCTCGCGAATCCAGTGGAGCAGGGCCCGCAGCTTCGCGTCCCGGGCCGAGCGGTGCCGGGCGCTCAGCTGGAGCATGTCCTCCAGGAGCTTGCGAGCCTGGGCGTTGGTCGACAGAGGCTGACTGTGCTCGCGGATGGTCTCCGCGAACGACAGCTCGAGTGCATCGTCCGTCTCGCCGTGCTCCTCGGACTCGGGAGCCGTGTCGCCAGTGAGCGCTCCGCCGTCGGGAACCCGCGTCCCCGAGCCGAAGGCCGCCGCGTGGACGGAGAGGGTACGGTGGAATGCCTCGATGCTGGAGAGGAGGCGCTTCTGGAGGTTGATGAAGACCAGGCGCCCCTGCTTCGTGCCGGGCGCCATGAGTTCCGTGTAGCGCGCCAGCTTCTGGGACAGCTCCAGTTCCGGGGCGGAGGCTTCGCCCAGGTCGACACGCTCCTCGACGGTCTTTCCGTCCGGGGCGAGCCACTCGGCGTGCCAGCGCCCCGAGTCATGCGTCAGGCGCACGCCCACCACGTGTCGCTCGGGGTAGCGCTGTGAGCTGCCCAGGGCGCGAAGGTCACCCTTGAGCCGGCGCACCATGACGGGAGCCAGCTGTGATTCGCGGACGCGGGTGCCACGGGTGAAGCGCTGTGGGTCCAACATCTCCAGCAGCGCGGAGAAGCTGTTGGAGTGGCCGTTGTGGGGCGTGGCGGAGAGGAAGAGCCGGTGCTCGAAGCGCTCCGCCAGGGAGCGGATGCTACGAGTGGTCTCCGTGTCGATGGCGTACCGGCTGGCCGAGGCGGGCGCGACGACGTGTGCCTCGTCGAGCACCAGCAAGGACTTGTGGTGTCCCTTCTCCTCCAGGAGGGTCTTCAGCGGCTCGAAGCACTCGCTGCGCCGCAGGGTCTGGTACGACACGATGAAGCGAGAGTGCGTGGCCCAGACGGGGACCTGGAAGCCGCGCTCCTGACGGCGGCGGGAGACGAACTCGCTGTTGAAGATTTCGAAGCGCAGGCCGAAGCGTTTCTCCATTTCATCGCGCCACTGGAGCGTCACCGACGCCGGGCAGACGATGAGGACACGGTCCACGCGCTGGCGGAGGATGAGTTCCTGCAACACCAGCCCCGCCTCGATGGTCTTCCCGAGCCCCACGTCATCGGCGATGAAGAGATTCACCCGAGGCAGCTCGAGCGCCTTCTTGAGAGGCGTGAGCTGATGATTCATCAAGTGGATGCCCGCCCGGAACGGCGCTTGGAAGAGCCGGGCATCGGTGGCGGTGACGGAGCTCCACTTGAGCGCATGCAGATACGCGGCGAAGTGACGCGGCTCGTCGAAGCGCGCGGGAGGTCCCAGTCCACCCTGGTGCGGTCGGATGACCCGAGCAGCGAGTTCACGTTCCCACAAGACAGACAGGGGACGTCCCTGTGCGTCATCATCGAGACACGTGAGCCGGACGAGGGTGTGTTGCTCCCGGACATCCGAAGGAGCGATGACCTCGTCGACCAAATACTGACGGTGGCGGACCTGCGCGATATCACCCGCGCACGGCATGGGAGCGATTGGCACGGGAGATACATGCCGCTACAGGCATGTGGTGAGCCATCACCCTCCGGTGGTAGAGCCATCACTCCCCGGTGGTATGTAACGGCGTCATCCAGCCACATACACTGAGAGCGCCGATACGTTTATCCACGCAGCACAGAGCCCTTCGTAGTCCGCAGCGAAGGTGGAAGAGAAGAAGGAACGGACGCCGTGAGTGGTTTAGGCCGGGCTGCGGCACTGGCGGGGCAATGACCCGCCTCCACACCACGCTCCCGTGCGAGGCCCGCTGCGCGGCGGCGACAACTCTCCTAACACAGGGGGGAATGTCCAAGGTTCTCTGACAGGCCGAGGGCCTGCGCGCAGCGCAGGGGCCAGGACGCGCGCCGCACCTCGAGGTGTACGACGCGCATGGGGATTACTCCTTTGGTGGGAGCGCGCGGTACTGGCTGCGAGACGCCAGAGAGCTCCGGCTCATCATCGACCAACTGCGCGGCGTGCTCTCGCGACAGGGGGGCTGGCGGTTGCGGATGCTGCGCGGAGACTATGCGGAGAGCCCCCGGTACTGACCGAGAAGGCACTTCACATCCGGCGTCCAGGTGTGGTTGGCTCACCCAATTCCGCCGGTTCGGCCACCGGTTCGGGGTGGCGCAAGAAATACTGCACACCCGAACAGTCCTCTCCTCCGAAAACGCTTCGCTCAACACACTGGACTTGCGCGCTCACAAATGGGCACGTATGTGATTGTGACACGGTCCCGTGCAGGCCAGGGATTAGGGCGTCGGCGCGATCAGCCGCGCCCGGCCACGGTGCGCACAGTTTCGTGGAGAGGGAGTGCCTTTCCCTCGCATCAGTGCCTCTTCCCGCCGCTGGAGGTCCCCATGACGTGCAACCGCAGTCCCGCTCCGCTAGTGCCCTTCCTGTTTGAGGGCACTGCTCCTGTTCGAGTCGTCCTCGAAGACGATGGTGAGCCCTGGTTTGTCGCTACGGACGTGTGCGCGATACTCGGAATCATCAAACACCGAGCTGCCATTGCTCGACTGGAGGATGATGAAGAGCGTCTAGTGGTAGTGGACACGCCTAGAGGCCCCCAGGAAATCACGGCCATCAGCGAGTCGGGCGTCTACGCTCTCGTACCAAGCGGACGAAAGCCAGGGGCAGCGCGGTTCCGCAGCTGGCTTCGGAAGGAAGTGCTTCCTTCCATTCGCAAGACGGGCTCCAACTCCGTGGCAGGTGCTACGAAGGTCCCAGACCTTCCAGCACTCCTGACCATGTCACGGTCAACTCTCTTCCGCCTCTGCGCAGATCTGACCGACAAGGTTGAGGAGCAGGGCAAGCACATTGCCGCACAGGCCCCAGCCGTGAAGTTCTACGAGGAGTTCGCCGACTCTGAGGGTGATTTCTGTCTTCTGGATGCCGCAACATACCTGCGCATCCGCCCCAGGGATTTCTACGGCGCACTCGAAGAGGAAAGCTTCTGCTTCCGGCGCCCGTCTAAGGCGGGCCGGCAAAAGAAGCGGCTTATCGCCCACTCCAAGTACGTTGACCGTGGCCTCTTCCGAAATCACGCCACGCTTGTGACTCTGCATCAGCAGCGCGGCATCACTAAAAGGAAGTTCGGTCAGACGCTCGTCACCGGGAAGGGCATCGAATGGCTCTCTATCCGGCTCGCCCACCTAATTACACCAAAGCCGTCCTCACCGATTCGACCAACCCAACTTTCTCTCCTCGAGTTTACAGCGCCTAACGAAAGTCAGGGATGGGCTGGTCGCAGGGAAGGACCATCTCCAGGTTGAGGGGCATGGCCCGCGAACTCGTCCCTGACGCCTTCTGGCAGCGAGTGGCTCCCTTGCTGCCTCCGCCTCGTCCCAAGAAGAAGCTGGGGCGTCCTCGAGCGGACGACAGAGCGGCGCTGGAAGCCATCGTCTTTGTGCTCCGCAGTGGAATCCCCTGGGAGATGCTGCCCCGCAAGCAGTTCGGCCTGTCGGGCATGACGGCCTGGCGCCGGCTTGAGGAATGGACCCGAGCTGGGGTGTGGGAACGCCTCCAGGAGCGGTTGCTCTACGAGTTGGGCCTGCGCGGCAAGGTCGACTTCTCCCGGGCCTCCATCGACTCCGCGTCCGTCCGGGCGTCAAAAAGGGGGCCCTCACAGGCCCAAACCCGACGGATAGAGCGAAGGCGGGTAGCAAGCATCATCTTCTCGTAGAAGCCCACGGCCTGCCGCTCACCGAATCGGTGACTGCAGCCAATGTGCATGACACCCACGAACTCTTCCCGCTCCTCGACTCCGTGCCCGCAGTGAGGATGCCGGCAGGCCAGCGCCGGCTCCGTCCGGGGAAGCTACATGGTGACAAGGCCTACGCATCGAGGAGGAACCGGCGTGGGCTGCGCCTGCGCGGCATTGCTCCTCGCATTGCGCGTCCGGGCGTTGAATCCAAGGAGCGACCGGGACGCTACCGCTGGGTGGTGGAGCGCACCCTGGCCTGGAAGAACCAGCTCCGCCGACTTCGAGTCCGCGACGAACTCAGGGACGACGTCCACTTCGGCTTCCTCGTCCTCGGCTGCATCATGCTGCTACGCCGCCTCTGCTCTGACATTTGTTAGGGGCTGCAAGCGCTCGTAGTGGCAGCGGTCCCGGGGCTTGGCCGCGTTGAGGCACGTCACCACGAGGCCGGGATTGTTCAGCTTGCGGCCCACGCGGCTGGACGCCTGGATGTACTCGCTGGTCGTCTTGGGCTGTCCCGCCACGACCATGAGCCCCAACCGGTCGATGTCCACGCCGACGGAGAGCATGTTGCTGGCGAGCACGACGTCGATGCTCTGGGGCTGGCCGTGTGTGAGCTCCAGGCGGCTCTTCGAGGCCTTGATGTCGGAGGTCTTCTCCCGGCTGGTGAGCTCAATGGGCTCGCCTCGGATAGTCCTGCCCCGGTACCAGGGATGCTCGGCGAGCGTTGATGCAGTCGAGGCAATCGGCCTGATTACGACCAACCTGGTTTCTCAACAATCCGGTGCGGTACAGGGCCAACAACCCGTTGAGCAGGGGCACCAGGCATCCACTCACAGTCAGGCGAGGACAGCCGTCTCCATCGAGGGGTTCATGCCCGCGAGAAGCGGCGGTGTCTCCCGGAGGTCCGGCTGGGTAGACTCCAAGGCATGAACCCCACCAGCGTCACGTCCGTGTCCATTGGGTCCAAATGGGTCGAGGCCGGAGCAAGTGATGGTCCCGTCTGGACGGTGGTCGACTTCGACAGGGATGCCGGCGAGAGGTACGCCAGCAGTTACGTCCAGACCTTCTATTTGGAGGGCCCTGGAGGCGCGTCGCGGATAGTCGCCTCGGGTGAGTTCGTCCTCACCTATCAGCGGGCACCATCTCCCGCCACCAAGCCATAGTTCTCGCCACCTGTTGCTCGCCGCGGGCGCGGTGCCGAACTGGCGGGGCGTGCTGCGCGTGCGCCAGGACATGGGCGCCTGGGGGGCTTGAGGTGGTGCGGAAGGGGAGGTCCAACCCGGCCCCGTGCCCCGAGGCCACGCTCGGGCTGGTCTGGCGTGACGAGCTGATCAAGGACCTGGAGCAGCTCGGCCTGCGGCCGCGCCGGCAGCACGACGCACGGCGGACCTTCATCAACTGCGCACTGGAGGACAGCGCAAGGAAAGAGCAGTTGCGCTGGGTCACCCACGGCCCCGATGGAGACATCGTGGACGCCTACACGTCACCCTCATGGCAGGTGCTGCGCAGCAGGTCTCCCTGCTGCGCTACCGGTGAGCGTCAAGGTAGCTGCCACATACACTCGCACCGGCTTCGGCGAATGGCGGCAGCTCCTTCACGGCCGTAGCGCGGCGACACTGGGCCTCAGAGTTCGGCGAACCCGGTCGGGGCGAGTTCGGCCAACCAACAAGCCCCTCCAGATGAGCCTGCTGCACATATTCGCCTGACCAATACAAAGACAGTGATCACCACCTATCTGGAAACGCCCCAATGTCCGTAAGCAACTTCAACAGGCTTATCATGTCCGGTATAGGCTCGGCCTTGGTTGGGGCAAACACAACGGCGTTCCTATCTACTCGAAATGGGCAAGCTCCAGAAGGAAGCCATTGGCCTGCATTCGTGTGAGCACATCACGCAGCTTTGGTGAGATGAGCAGCCGGGGCTCGGGCCGCAGTTCGCCTCGCCTGTCGCCGAACATCTTGTCCGTGAGGCAGATGTCGCTGCCATCATGACTGGCGTGCTCAACGTACAGTTCGGAGAGCTGGTTGAGCCCGGCGAGGTGACCCTTCGGGCATCGGTGCTCGTTACGCGCGTCGAGGTCGAACGGGTTGTTGCCTGCGACCGTCCTGCTCGTCAGCTTCAGCGGCCTTGAGGTGACGACAAGTTGGGAGAGTTCGGAGGGCTGCGGCCCTTTGCGTCCTTGATGGAGGACGGGGCGAAACTCCGCTCCAAGAAGGCCATGCTCCTGGAAGGCAGCCACGAACCTCGGCGACACGACGACTTCTCCCGCGATGGTCTGGGCGATATCCTTGTTCTTAGGGACGCGGCGGGTGTTGAGGATGAGCGGGGTCTTCATCGGTGCCCCCGCGCCGCAGTGCTGGCAAGCGACTGCGTCATCATACTCGGTGCCACACATGGAGCCTGGCGGCTCGAAATACGCCCGGATGACCAGGTTCAGTAGTTCTGCGGACTGAAGCTCATCCTCCGTGTATCGGCGATGAATGCTCCACCCCAGAAAGAAAGACGTTCCCTTCTGGTTGAAACTACGCTCAATCCGACCAATCGCCTGGACCCGTTGGTCTGCAATAGGGAGCACCACCTTGCGCGTACTCTCATCCAGTCGGACGCCGAGCCCGGGCTCCAGGAGCCTCGCCGCATGACGCTCTGGGATTCGGAACTCGATGGTCTCACGCATGGCTACGGTTCGATGCCGATGAGCTGGGGAATCGGGTACTGCGAATAGACCTCTATCATGATGTCTTGCAGCCTCTGCTGCTCAGGCCTCCTGCCCTGGCCATATTCCCATTTCCTGCGGAACGCCTGGGTGATTGCCTTGTGGTATGCGGTGGGTAACCGATACGTCTGGCCGTTTGCCGGGCCTCCCAGATACATCGGAATCAAGTGGTGGTTTTCATACCCCAGGCTGTTGGGGTACGTCGCCTGCGCTTCCTTGAGCCGCTGCTGGTAGAGCTGCCGCGCCCGGAGAACTACCGCGAGGTTTGCGTTCCGCTGAGCCCGAGTCTGGACCTGCGCGGATGATGGCCTCGGATTCATCAGCAGCGGAGGACGGCGCATGGGCTCGGCACCAAGCCTCTCCTGCACCAGTCCCATGGCGACCGCGCCTTCAGGAGAATTCGTCGCCACGGCCCAGATGAGCGACTCCCCCGCCTAGACAGAAGAAGGCTCCGGGACATGTCCACACTGCGCAGTGGGTGGCCAGGTTCCCGGTGCAGCACCATGAGCGCGGCCAGCTCATTCGGATTCCGCTGGAGGCCGCAGGAAAAACAAAACCCCGTGGCACCTTGCTGGCGCCACGGGGTTCGTTCTTCTCAGTGGAGGCGGCGGGAATCGAACCCGCGTCCGAAAGCCTTCCGCTCTTCGACCCTACGTGCGTAGTCCGTGATTTGCTACGTCCCCAAGACTCCCACGGACGGGATTCCTGGAGCCGGTCCTGGATAGGTCTCGCCACCTCGGGTCCAGGCACCCTCGGCAGCCAGCCCGCATTATGACGGTCGATCCCAACCCCACGGGCCGAGAGCTGGGGGACCGCGCACTAAGAGCTGTTTTTAGGCAGCCAGCGCGAGCTCAACGTTGTCGTTGGCTTTTGTGTCTTTGCCGGGTTGGATTTACGAGCTACCTGACAAGCTCGGCACGCGTCTCGAACTTCCTTGCCCCCGTCGAAACCAGGTCGCCCCCGGTAGTTGACTGCTTGCTCCACTGGCGGTCACCACGTCGACCGCGTCTTCTCCACATTAACCGCTGAAGCGCCCTCGTCAATCCTCCTGAGCGTCCACCAGCCCACGTTCCCGCACGCGGACGGACACTCACCCTCGAAGTCGCTTCCCCTCCCGCCGCACCCGCGTAGGGTCGCCCCCTCGCTCGGCCTGCGCCCTACCCGCGCCGCCCGAGCCCTCGAGGACACCGCATGAGACGACTCCTACCCCTCCTCCTCCTGCTCCTGGGCACCGCGCTCCCCGCGCTCGCGCAGCCCCAGGCCGCCTCCCAGGCGTTCCCCTACACCCTCAAGACGGAGAAGCTCGCCAACGGCCTCACCGTCGTGCGCGTGCCCTACCCGTCCCAGGGAATCGTCTCGTACGTCACCGTCGTCCGCGTCGGCTCGCGCAACGAGGTGGAGGCCGGCAAGACGGGCTTCGCCCACTTCTTCGAGCACATGATGTTCAAGGGGACGAAGCGTCACCCCGAAGGCGAGCGCGAGCGCATCCTCGGCACCTTCGGCTTCGACGACAACGCCTTCACCACCGACGACATCACCCTCTACTACTCGTACGGCCCCAGCGCCGGCCTGCCCTTCCTCATCGACATCGAGGCGGACCGCTTCCGAAACCTCGAGTACTCCGAGCCGTCCTTCCGCACCGAGGCCCTCGCCGTGCTCGGCGAGTACCACAAGAACGCCGCCGCCCCGTACCTCAAGATGGAGGAGGCCCTCAACGCCGCCGCCTTCACCAAGCACACGTACCGCCACACCACGCTCGGCTTCTACGACGACATCAAGGCCATGCCGGAGGCCTACCAGTACAGCCGCGACTTCTTCGAGCGCTGGTACACCCCCGACAACACGATGCTCTTCATCGTCGGTGACTTCGACGATGACCAGGTCATGAAGCTCGTGCGCGAGCACTACGGCCCGTGGGACCGCAAGACGGCCTCCATCCAGGTCCCCAAGGAGCCGCCCCAGACGCAGCCGCGCACCGCCCACGTCGACTGGCCCCAGCCCACCCAGCCGCGCCTGGTCCTCGCGTGGCACACGCCCGCGGCCTCCGCCAACACCTCCGACTCCGCGCTCCAGACGGTGCTCGTCGCCTACCTCGTCGGCCCCACCAGCCCCGCCTACAAGCAGCTCGTCCTCGACAAGCAGCTCGTCGAGGCCATCGGCAGCGACTACGTGGAGCACCGAGACCCGCACCTGTTCTCGCTCACCGCCACGCTCAAGAACGAGAAGGACTACGACCGCGTGCGCCTCGCCCTGCTCCAGGAGGTCAGCCGGCTCGCCGCGGGCAAGGTCGACGCCGCGCGCGTCAAGGCCATCCAGGACAACGCCCGCTACGGCGCGCTCATGGCGCTCCAGACGCCGCGCGACGTGGGCATCCAGCTGGGCTGGTACGCCGGCATCCTCGGCACGCCCGATGGCCTCCAGCGCCAGCTCGCCAACCTGGCCAAGGTGACGCCCGCGCAGCTCTCCGAGTTCGCCAAGCGCCACCTCAAGGCCACCAACCTCACCCTGCTCAGCCTCACCCCCAAGGTCTCCGACGCCGGAGGGACGAAGTGATGAAGACTCCTCGCCTGTTGTCCCTCGTCGCCCTCGCGTCCCTCGTCGGCTGCGCGTCCACGCCCAAGCCCTCACCCGTGCCGGAGGCGCCTCAGCCCACCACCGAGGCCCCCGCGCCCGAGGCCCCCGCCCAGGCGGCGAGCACGCCTCCCACCGAGGTCCCCGCGGTTCCGCTCCAGCAGCCCAAGCCCCTGGAGCTGGTCGTCCTCGCGCGCCCTGGCACGCCCATCGTCACGTTCCGGCTGGTGTTCCACTCGGGCTCCATCGACGACCCGAAGGGCAAGGAGGGCCTCACCGCGCTCACCGCCACGCTGATGGCCGAGGGCGGCACGCAGAAGCTCACCTCCGCGCAGCTGCTCGAGTCGCTCTTCCCCATGGCCGCCGAGCTGGACGTCGCCACGGACAAGGAGTTCACCACCTTCTCCGGCCGCGTCCACAAGGACTTCCTGCCGCGCTATCTGGAGCTCTTCACCGACGTGCTGCTCGCGCCGCGCCTGGACCCGGCGGAGCTGGAGCGCCTGCGCGCCAACGCCATCAGCGACGTGGAGAACGGCCTGCGCAGCGCCAATGACGAGGGGCTCGGCAAGGTCGCCCTCGACGCGCTCCTCTACGAGGGCCACCCCTACGCCCACTACACCGGCGGCACCGTCCAGGGACTCAAGGCGATCACCCTCGACGACGTGAAGGCCCACGCCCAGCGCGTCTTCACCCAGGACCGGCTCGTCGTCGGCCTGGCCGGCGCGGTGGACGATGCGCTCAAGGACTCGCTCCTGTCGCGTCTTGGGGGCCTGCCCGCCTCGGGTGCGCCGCGCGTGACGCTGCCCACCGTGCCCTCCACCGCCGGGCGCGCGGTCATCATCCAGAAGCAGACGCTCTCCACCGCGGTCAGCATGGGCTACGTCAATCCCGTGCGCCGCGGCGACGCGGACTTCTTCCCGCTCGCCTTCGCGCTGTCGCACCTGGGGGAGCACCGTCAGTCCATCGGCCTGCTCTTCACCGAGCTGCGTGAGAAGCGCGGCCTCAACTACGGCGACTACGCCTACGCCGAGCACTTCATCGAGGACCCGGGCACGACCTACAACCGCACCAACATCGCGCGCACGCAGCAGGACCTCACCGTGTGGCTGCGCCCGGTGGAGCCCGCCAACGGCATGTTCGCCACGCGCGGCGCCGTCTTCTACCTGGAGCAGCTGGTCAACGAGCCCATCCCCCAGGAGCGCTTCGACCTGATGCGCGGCTTCCTCCAGGGCTACTCGCGCCTGTGGGAGCAGACGGACCCGCGCAGGCTCGGCTACGCCATCGACTCGCTGTTCTACGGGACGCCGAACTACCTGGAGCAGTACCGCCAGGCCCTCACGAAGATGACGCCCCAGTCCGTGCAGGAGGTGCTGCGCCGCCGGCTGCACCCCAGCGCGCTGTCCTTCGCGTTCGTCACCCAGGATGCGCAGGGGCTCGCCGACGCGCTGCGCACAAGCCCGCCGTCCCCCATCACCTACGCGTCCGACAAGTCGCCCGAGCTTCTGGAAGTGGACAAGTCCATCGTCCCCTTCAAGCTCCCCGTCCGAGCGGACGCCGTCACCATCGTTCCCGCGCAGTCATTCATGGAGAAGTAGCGCGAGGCTGTATTTCGGCCCGAGGGGTGGGTCATTTGTTTCCGCCCCTCGGGAGCCGATGGTATGAGCTGCCATCATGCGAGGCACCAGCTCCGGCCCTTTCTCCTGGTGGCGGCCCCTGCGCAGCTCCGTCGCCCGACTCGCCCTGCTCGGCCTCGTTCTGGCCTCGGTAGCGGCCCACGCTCAAACAGACCCCTTCACGCGCGGCTTCGACGCCGTGCCCAACAAGCCGACCACCGCGCAGAACAGCGGCATCGCGCTCGAGGGCACCTACGGCGGTGAGCCCGTGGGTAGCTTCCGCGGCGCGCTGCTGTTCGACTTCAACTGGCGAATCCTCGCCCTGAAGCTCGGCGACGAGAAGCTCGGCGACCTGCTGCCGTACCGGCTCGATGCGCACCTGCTGTTCGCCTATCAGCTCCACGAGCGGTTGGAGATTGGCGTCGACCTGCCCGTCACCCTCCTGCAGGGCGACAACTTCAAGCTGCTGCGGGACGCGCTCGACGCGCCGAACTTCCCGGGCGCGGCGGGCGTCAGCCGCACCACGCTCGGGGACATCCGCGTGGTGCCTCGCGTGCACCTGTTGGACCGCGAGAAGTTCCCGGTGGGCCTGTCGCTCATCGCGGAGGTCCGCGCGCCCACCGGCTCCGCGGACAGCTTCACGGGTGAGCGCGGCTTCCTGTTCGCGCCGCGCCTGGCGGTGGAGCAGCGCTTCGAGGTGCTGCCCATCCCCATCCGCGTCGTCGGCAACGCGGGCGTGCGGATCCGCAAGGAGGCCCAGTACCTCAACCTGCTCGTGGATGACGAGCTGACGCTCGGCGGTGGTGTCATCGCGGAGCTGCCGAACATGGGCCGCTTCACGGACGTGCAGGCCACGGCCGAGATGCACATCGCCACGCCGCTGGTGCGCCCGTTCAACTTCGACCAGTCCGACACGCTCAAGACGCCGTGGGAGGTGCTCGTGGGCGCCCGCACGAAGGTCTGGGGCAACTGGGGGCTGGAGCTGAACGTGGGGCGCGGCATCAACCTCACCACGGGCTACGGGCGCGAGGCGCTGCGCGTGATGTTCGGGCTGCGCTACGACCAGAGCTTCGTGGACTCGGATGGAGACAACGTGCCCGACAACCGGGACCGCTGCCCCAACGAGCCCGAGGACAAGGACGGGTTCATGGACAGCGATGGCTGCCCGGACCCGGACAACGACGACGACGGCATCGTGGACGGCGAGGACAGCTGCCCCAACGTGAAGGGGACGAAGGAGCTCAAGGGCTGCCCCGAGGTGGACACCGACGGCGACGGAATCACCGACCAGTTCGACAAGTGTCCGGACAAGCCCGGCCCGAAGGACTACGACGGCTGCCCGGACACGGACGGCGACGAGGTGCCCGACAACGAGGACGACTGCCCCGACATGTTCGGCCCGCCGGAGAACAACGGCTGCCCGTTCGACTCGCCGCCGTACGTGTTCGTCGAGTCGGACCGCATCCGCATCAAGGGCAACGTGCTGTTCGAGACGGGCTCGGCCGTCATCCAGAAGCGCTCGTATCCGCTGCTGGACGAGGTGGCCACGGTCCTGCGGAAGAATCCCACGCTCGGGCCGGTGCTCATCGAAGGGCACACGGACAACCGCGGCTCGCGGCAGCTCAACATGGGCTTGTCGGACAAGCGGGCTCGCTCGGTGCTCGAGTACCTGGTGGGCAAGGGCATCGACCGCAAGCGCTTGAGCTCGGAGGGCTTCGGCTTCGACCGGCCCATCTCGACGAACGACACCGCGCTGGGTCGCGCGAAGAACCGCCGCGTCGACTTCCGCCTCATCCGCTCCGAGGTGGAGACCGAGGGTCGGGAGACCGTCGTCCCCGCGGGACAGCAGCCTCCGGCGGGCAAGGAGGCTCCGGCGACGAAGCCTCCCGAGGGTGGCGCGAAGAGCGCGCCCGCGACTCCGCCGGCGACGAAGACTCCTGACAGTGCGGCGAAGAGTGCGCCTGCTCCGGCGACGAAGCCTCCTGAGAGTTCTTCGAAGCCTGCGCCCGCGACGGCTCCTGCGGCGAAGACGGCGCCGGCTGCGGCTCCGCCTGCGACGAAGCCTCCCGAGGATGCTTCGAAGACGGCTCCGGCGACCAAGGCACCGGAGAGCACCCCGAAGCCGGCGACTCCAGGGAAGTAACCCGCCTCACTCGCGGCGCCGCGAGACCTCAGCGTCTCGCGGTGCGCCGCGTGTTCAGGGACGTTGCTCGATGCATCCGAGCCGGCGCATTCATCCCGTGCGCCGCAGCGCAGTCCTGCCTGCGCGTCCGCTCGCTGCTTCCGCGTGGGCGCGTTCGTCCCGAGCGCAGCAATCTTGCTTGCGCATCCGCTCGTTACATCCACGTGGGCTCGTCGTCCCGAGCGCAGCAATCTTGCTTGCGCATCCGCTCGTTACATCCACGTGGGCTCGTCGTCCCGAGCGCCGCGGTCCTGCCTACACATCCGCTCGTGGCCCCCTCATCGGCGCGTTCGTCCCGAGCATTGCGGTCCTGCTCGCGCATCCGCGTGTTGCGCGCGTGAGGCATCACGCTGAGCGCCGCGCCCCAGCCAGCGCCCGTCGAGGCATCCACGAGGGACGCCAGGCCCTCCCCCGCTACTGCTGCTTGAGCGCCCGCTCGATGCGCCGGCGCAGGGCGTCCTCGGACAGGGCGCCGCGCTGCGCGTCCGTCACCTTGCCCTCGCGGTCCAGGAAGTAGAGCGTCGGCAGCGCGTTCACTTCGAAAGCCCGCGCCATGTCGTCGTCCGCGTAGACGACGTAGGGCTTCAGGTCCGGCAGGTGACGGCGGATGAAGTTGTCCACCAGCTTCGGCGCCATGTCGCCGTCGTCACGACTCGCCGCCAGGAAGACCAGCCCCTGCGACTCGTACTCCTTCGCCAGCTTCACCAGCGCCGGCATCTCCTCGCGACACGGCGGACACCACGTCGCCCAGAAGTCCAACATCACCACCTGGCCCCGCAGCTCCTCCAGCTTCAACACGCCGCCCTCGTGGCGCTTCATCTCGAACGAGGGCGCCGCCGCGCCATCCGGCACGAGCTGCGAGCGCCGCGCCTCCAGCACGCCCAGGTACACCACCCCCGCCAGCCCCAGTCCGGCGAGCAGGGCCATGAACACCTTCGTCCCCACGCCCGTCGGCTTCATGGGCGGCGGCGCGCCGATTCCTTGCTGCGTCACGAAAATCCACTCCTGGTCAGGCGGTCATGCACCTGCCTCAACATCCAGCGCACTCCGCTCCGCGCCACCGGCCTGCGTGACACCCACCGCGCCACGTCCGGGCCGAAGCGATAGTAGCCACGGATGAACCCGCGCCCGAGCACACTCTTCCTGAGCACGTCGTCCCGGTACGCCCGGAACGCCACCAGCTCCGGCGCCCCCTCACCGAACGCCACCGTCGCCACGAAACACGAGGAGGCCGGACTCACCCACATGAGCCGCTGGTTGGTGAGGTTCACCACCACCTTCAGCTCCCGCGCCTCCGTGTACAAGAAGCCGAGCAAATCCCTGCGCGCCGCGGGGAACTCCTGTCCGCTCGCCTCCTCGAACTCGATGCGCGACGAGTTGGTGGAGCCCACCTCGTCCACCGTGAAGAAGTAGCGCTTCGAGCTGCGCCGGACCTCCACCTCCAACCCGCGCAGCTCCCCGAAGTACGCGAGGAACGGCGTGCCACACACCGGGCACACGAAGCGGTTGTACGCGTGGTTCGTCAGGAAGGCGTAGTCCCCCACCCGCTTGCACCCCGTGTTGGGGCACACCAGCTTCACGCTCGCCTGCGGCGCGGGCCGGGGGTCGTACCGCGAGCCTCCCGACGTCTTGTCGAACACCGGCGGAGGCCGTGGCGGTGACGTCACCAGGTGCCGCGTCGGATGCGCGGCGCGCTCCAGCTCCTGCGCGCGTCGCCACGCGGTCTCCGCCGCCTCCAGCCGCCCGCCCGCCGTGTGACACAGGGCCTCGCCGTGCGCGAGCAGCGCCGCCACCAGCTTCTCCAGCGCGGGCGCCATCGAGGGCTCACGCCCCGCGGCGAGCGCCTCCGCCAACACCTTCTCCATCTCCGGCAACAACGCCTGGGCGGCCTTGCGCGAAGGGTCCTCGGCCCGCCGGTACACGGGGGGCTCGGGGATGCGGGTGAACAACGCCGACGCGGACGCCCGGATACGCTCCACCACCGCGTCTCCACGTCCCACGTCCATCTGCGCCGCCCGCGTCCGGGCGGCCTGGAAGAGTTCTTCGGGCTGCAAGCCCGCGGACATTAAGTGCCGTCCGCCCCCCTGTCAGCGCGGATGACACACCCCCGGTCGGAAACTGGCCACGCACCGCCGCCTCATGTAAGACGACGTGGGAGGCTGTGAGCATGGGAGCTTTGAAGTTCATCGTCTGGACGGCTTGCGCGGTGGGGCTCGGCATCTTCCTGTCCTCGGGGCAGGTGGACGGCAGGACGCCGCTGCAGCACATGGAGCGGACCTGGAAGCGCGCCGTGAAGCCCGACACCGTTGATCGGATGAAGGAGGGGCTGGAGGACGCGTACGAGGACGCCAAGGGCGCTGTCTCGCGGTCGACGGATGCGGCCCCGCGCGAGCGGATCACCGCGGAGGACCGCGCGGCGGTCAACCGAATCATCGCCCAGAAGAAGTAGCCTGGCGGACAGGCCCGCTTCCGCGACACGACTCCCCTCCCTAGGTTGCACCCGGTGGATGGGCGGCGTCGGGGCGGAGGTGGGGCATGAACGGGGCTCCTTTCAACAGATTCGTCATTCTTGGCGCGCTCGTGTGCGCGCTGGCCACACCGGCGGAGGCCGCCGGTCGCGGCCGGCTGTGGCTCGAGGCGCAGAATCGTTCGCTGAACAACCAGCGAGCCACCCTGAGCGAGGTGGCCCGACGGGCCATGCCCTCGGTGGTCTCCATCACCACGCGGCAGCTCAATGACGAGACGCCCGCGGGCGAGGAGCCCCAGAAGGGCATCGGCTCGGGCTTCATCATCCACGCGGACGGCTACATCCTCACCAGCGCGCACGTGGTGGAGGGCGCCTCCGAGGTCATGGTCTCCGTCATGCACCCGCGCGGCTACGCGGAGGAGTACCTGGCCCGGGTGGTGGGCGAGGACAACCGCACCGACTGCGCGCTGTTGAAGATCGAGGCGCCGCGCCGGCTGCCGGTGCTCAAGCTCGCCTCCGCGTCGCACGTGCGCTCGGCGGACTGGATTGTCGTCATCGGCAATCCGTTCGGCCTGTCCCACTCGGTGACGGTGGGCGTGGTCAGCTACATGGGCCGCACGGACGTGACGCCCAACGGGCGCGACGGCGACTTCGACTACATGCAGATGGACGCCTCCATCAACCCGGGCAACTCGGGCGGCCCCGTGCTGGACCTGCACGGCGACGTGGTGGCGGTGGCCAACGCGGTGAACGTCGCGGGCCAGGGCATCGGCTTCGCCATCCCCATCGACATCGCGAAGACGGTGATTCCGCAGCTCCAGGCCCACGGGCGTGTGCGCCGGGGCTGGCTGGGCATCAGCGTGCAGGACTTCTCGCCGGAGGTGGCCGAGGAGTTCAACCTCCGCCAGGGCCCGGGCGTGGTGGTGACGGAGGTGGTGGAGGGCGGCCCGGGCGAGCGCGCCGGCCTGCACAGCGGGGATGTCATCGTCGGGCTCGACACCCGGCGCGTGAAGCGCGCGCACACGCTGCGCTGGCAGGTGGCGGCCCGGGGCGTGGGCCATGACGTGCGGCTGCGCGTCAACCGGCTGGGCAAGCCCCTGTACCTCAAGGTGAAGCTGGAGGAGATGCCGACCGAGCAGCCCGCCACCGCGCTGGCCGCCCACCGTCAGGGACGCCGGCCCGCCGGGGCCCAGTCCGTGCTGGACGACCTGCTGTCGCCCGTGCCCCGGAAGAAGGTGCAGCCGCCAGCGGCGCCGGAAGTCGAGCCGGACGGCTGGGGTTCCGAAGACGGCGCTCCGGCGCCCTGAGGCCGCCCCGAGCCCACACGGGTCTTCCCGCGTGTCCTTGCGTTCGGGTGGCATGGGCGCTAGACAGTGCGCCTTTTTCGTACCCGGCGGTTGGTCCACCCCGTGTGGCGCCGCGGTTCTCGCATCGTTTCGCAGGAGAGTTCCACAATGGCCGAGGCCACCCCGACGACCCAGAAGAAGCTCACCCACTGGCCGCGCACCGCGAAGGGCGGCGGCAAGAAGGCGTGCACCATCGAGGGCTGCAAGCGCCCCTACCGCGCCAAGAACTACTGCTTCTTCCACTTCAAGCAGTGGCGCCAGGGCGAGCTGCCCCACTCGCGCTACCGCACCTGCTCCAAGCCGGAGTGCCGCATCAAGACGTTCAAGGCCGGCCTGTGCGAGAAGCACCACGGCGAGACGTTCAAGAAGGACGCGGCGTAAGTCGTCCGCATCCGGCGCCGGGGGCGCGTGTCTCCCTCTCATGCAGGGAGCAGTCCCCCGCGCCACCGCGGCCTCGTCGTGCTGGAAGGACGTGAGCTCCGCTCCGCCTCGCACCGGGTCCGCCGCACCGAATCCCACACAGCATCCCGAAGAGGCTTCCGCCGGACACCTCGGACCTCAGGGCTCGCGTCCGCGCGCGCCGAAAGCCCGGTGTCGTGAGGTCCACGCGCGCCGCGTCACCCGGGTGCGCCCGGTGGTGTCCGTCCTCGTACACCCGCCTCTCGAGGTGCGCGCAGCGACGACGCCTGACGACGGGCGTCGAGCGCCCACATCGCGTCATGGCGAACGGTGGAGTGGCTCCGCGGTGCGGGCGGGGCGGCAGTGACCCGTCCTCGGGAAACGAGGCGGGAAGATTCCCTGGCGGGCACGTTGGGAGCACGACACCGGAGAGATGCTCCCTTGGACGCATGCCGCCGAGTTTCGCTGGTTGATCCTGAAGCAGATCGGTATATTCCCGCCCGTATGCGTCGCTGGCTCCCTGGGTTGCTCCTCTCGCTCGTCTCGGTCCTCACCGCTTGTGGCGGTGCGGGGACACCCGCGCGCGCGACGATGAGCGTCCGTCAGGCCCTGACGCATCCGCCCGAGTTCATGGAGTTCGAGTCCCCCGCCACGCGCCTGGAGATGTTCCGCGAGGTGGCGAGGCAGTCGGACCTGGAGGCCGGGCAGGCGGCGCAGGCGCTGGTGCTCTTCCCCATCAGCCAGGACGGCGAGCTGCTCGCGGCTCCGGGCTTCGACGCGCGCATGGACCTGTTCCAGGCGCCGGACGCGGGCAAGGGGCTGCAGCTGGTGCTGGAGGCCCGGGCGGGCGAGCGTTGGCCGGAAGACCGCCGCGAGAGCCTGCAGGGGCTGTCCGAGCGGGAGGCGGCGGAGCTGGTGGCCCGCACGCTGCTCGCGCACTGGGGCATCCAGCCCGAGAGTGCGGTGCAGGTGGACCGCGCGTCCGGAGCGCCCTACGCGGTCGCCTACGTGGACGGCATCCTGCGCATCAACCCGGCCTTCCTCTACCTGGCGGCGGCCTACGGTCCTGCTTCCATGCCGGCCGCGCTCCAGTAGAGTCCCGCGCCCGAAGCAGCCCCCTCTCCCTGCTGGACTTCACCTTCCCGAGGGGCGGGCCGCGAGGCGCCTTTGAATACCTCCGCACTTCACGCTCAGCTTCCCCTCACGCTCCGGCAGGTGGATCTGCCGGCGCTCGGCCAGCACTACCGCGGCAAGGTCCGTGACACGTACCGGCAGGGCGACAGCCTGGTCCTGGTGACGACGGACCGGCTCTCCGCGTTCGACCACGTGCTCACCACCATCCCCTTCAAGGGCGAGGTGCTCAACCGGCTCGCGGCCTTCTGGTTCGAGCGCACGAAGCACATCTGCCCCAACCACGTGCTGGACGTGCCGGACGCCAACGTCACCGTGGCGCGCGCCTGCACGCCCTTCACGGTGGAGGTGGTGATTCGCGGCTACCTCACCGGCAGCCTGTGGCGCGACTACGAGAAGGGCACGCACACCGCCTACGGCCTGCCCTTCCCCAAGGGCCTGCGCAAGGACGAGGCCTTCCCCACGCCCATCATCACCCCGTCCACCAAGGCCGAGTACGGCCAGCACGACGAGCCCATCTCCGAGCAGGAGATTCTCGCGCGCGGGCTCGCCAGCCCCCGTGACTGGGCGCGCATCACCGAGGCGGCGCGGGGCCTGTTCCAGGAGGGCCAGAAGTGGGCGCGCACGCGCGGCCTCATCCTCGTGGATACCAAGTACGAGTTCGGCAAGGTGGGCGACGACATCTTCGTCATCGACGAGATGCACACCCCGGACTCCAGCCGCTACTGGGTGGCGGACGAGTACGAGGCCCGCTTCGCCAAGGGCGAGGACCAGCGCATGCTGGACAAGGAGAACATCCGCCAGTGGCTCATCCGCGAGCGCGGCTTCTCCGGCCAGGGCACGCCGCCGCCCATCCCCGATGACGTCCGCGTGGAGCTGGCCACCAAGTACGTGGCCGCCTTCGAGCAGATCACCGGCACGTCGCTGACGCTCGAGCCGGGCAACGTGCACGAGCGCATCGAGCGGAACCTGCGCCAGAAGGGCTACCTCAAGTAGCCCCTCCAGCGCGCGGCCGGGAGCGACCTACTCGCTCCGGCCGAAGACGCGGCGGAAGATGTCGTCCATGTGCCGCGTGTGGTAGCCCGGGGAGAAGCAGTCGTTGATCTCCTCGGGCGTCATCATCTTCAGCAGGTCCGCGTCCGCGAGCAGCGCCTGCCGGAAGTCCACGCCCTGCTCGTAGAGCTTCATCGCGTTGCGCTGGACGATGACGTAGGCGGCCTGCCGGTCCATGCCCTTGCGCGCCAGCTCCAACAGCAGCCGCTGCGAGTTCACCACGCCGCCGAGCAGCTCCAGGTTCTTCTTCATCTGCTCTGGGTAGACGCGCAGGTCCTCCATCAGCCGCGCGAAGCGCACCAGCATGAAGTCCGCGAGGATGGTGGCGTCCGGGCCGATGACGCGCTCCACGGACGAGTGCGAGATGTCTCGCTCGTGCCACAGCGCCACGTCCTCCATGGCGCTCACCGCGTAGCCGCGGAGCAGGCGCGCCAGTCCCGTGAGGTTCTCCGAGAGGATGGGGTTGCGCTTGTGCGGCATCGCGCTGGAGCCCTTCTGCCCGGCGGTGAAGGGCTCCTCCGCCTCGCGCACCTCGGTGCGCTGCAGGTGGCGGATCTCCACCGCGAACTTCTCGATGCTCGCGCCGAGCAGCGCCAGCGCCGTGAAGAACTCCGCGTGCCGGTCACGCTGCACCACCTGGCTGGAGGCGGGGGCGTGCTTCAGGCCCAGCTTCGCGCAGACGCGCTCCTCCACGGCCGGAGGCAGGTGCGCGAAGGTGCCCACCGCGCCGGAGATCTTCCCCACGGCGATGCTCTCACGCGCGTGGAGCAGGCGCGTGCGCGCGCGGCCCAGCTCGTCGTACCAGATGGCCAGCTTGTGGCCGAACGTCACCGGCTCCGCGTGGATGCCGTGGCTGCGGCCCATCTGCAGCGTGTGCTTGTGCTCGAAGGCGCGCTTCTCCACCGCGGCCCTCACCCGCTCCAGGTCCTGGAGGATGAGGTCCACCGCGTCGCGCAGCGTCAGCGCCAGCGCCGTGTCGAGCACGTCGGAGGACGTCATGCCCAGGTGCAGCCAGCGCGCGCTGGGCCCCACCCGCTCCTCCATGAAGGTGAGGAAGGCGATGACGTCATGCTTGGTCGTGCGCTCGATGTCCTCGATGCGCGCGGCGTCCTCGGGGGTGAAGTCCCCGGCGCGCGCGACGCAGTCCTCCAGCGCCTCGCGAGGGGCCAGCCCCGCCTCCACCATCCCCTCCAGCGCGGCGAGCTCCACGTCCCGCCAGCGGCGGTAGCGGGCCACGTCGGACCAGAGGTTGGACATCTCCTGTCGGCTGTATCGCGGAATCACTCGTAGACCTTCACGGCAAAGTCCTTCCGCGCCGCGAACCGGAGCAACTCCAGTACGGACTCGGAGGACGGACCCAACTTCCTGGCGGTGCTGAGGTTGACGGACAGGTCCAACCCCTCGGGCTGCGCCACCGCCAGCGCTCCCGGGTCGACCTTCTCGTGGATGATGCGGTTGGCCAGCCGGCCCGCCTGCAGACCGATGGTCAGCGGGCTGGGGGACAGGGCCAGCGTGGCGCCCTCCTTCACCTGGCTGGGGGTGAGCGCGACGAGCGGCAGCCGCTTCGCGTGCGTGAAGGCGATGAGCTCCTGCACCACGGCCGCGTTGCCCACCGTCTTGTCAGCCACCATCAGCATCGCGTCGACCCGGCCCGCGGCGCCCTCGAGCGCCTTGGCCACCTTGCCCGGCGAGTCCACCTCCAGCGCGAGGATGGACAGGCCCCGCGCGGCGGCGGCGGCCTGCGCCAGCGCCACCGTGCTCGCGGAGAAGCGCGGGTCGTGCACCATGCCCACGCGCTTGGCCTTGGGCGCCACCGCGAGCAGCCCCTCCAGCTCCGGCCCCAGGTCACTGGTGAGCGAGATGCCGGTGACGTTGGGGCCCTCCAGGCCGTACTTCTCGTAGTACGGCACCATGGCGAAGAGGACGGGCACGTCCTCGCCCAGCGAGCGGCGGGCGGCGTTGGCGGCCAGCGGGCCCAGCGCCAGGATGAGCGCCGGCTTCTGCGCCGCCAGCTTCTTGAAGATGCGCGCGGCCGCGCCCGGACTCTCGTCGAGCGTCATCTCCTGGACCTCGGCGCGCGCCTCCGCGGAGAAGCCCGCGAGCAGCGAGGTGTAGGGCGCCAGGTTGGCGGACTTCACCGCCACCACCTGCGGACGGCCGCCCTTCTGGGCCCAGGCCAGCGCGGGCGCCAGACAGAGCAGGAGCGCGAGGGCCAGGCGGCTCATGGCTGCGTGCTCGTGCAGCAGCGGAAGCCCACCGTGGCGGAGGCCTTCTCGGGAGGGCCGAAGGCGCGCGCGCTGCAGCGCGACTCCTCGTAGTGCTGGTTGAAGGCGCCGCCCCGCTGGACGACCCCCTTCTGCCCGATTCGGGCCGAGGTCCACTCGGCCGCGTTGCCGGAGAGGTCCACCACCCCATAGCCCGACACGCAGCCGGGGTGTGCCCCAGAGGGAGCGAGCGCCGTCTCCGACTCGACCCGATTGACCTTGGCGTTGCACGTGCCCTGAACGTAATCGTTGCCGTGCGGGAAGCGCGCGTGGCCCGGTCCCTTGCATGCCTTCTCCCACTCGTCCTCGCTGCACAGGCGCTTGCCCCCGGCCTCGCACAGCGACTTGGCCTTCTCCCAGGTGACGCTCACCGTGGGGAGCGCGCCCGACTGGTTCGGGTGCTCGAACTCGTCGATGCAGAAGGAGGGCAGCTGGACGCTCTCCTGGTCGGGCTCGTCCACCTTCGCCAGGTTGTCCAGCTTGGACTTGCCTCGCCGGAAGGCGCCACCACTCACCAGCCGCATCTCCGGCGGACACTTGTCCGCGAGCGCGACGACGGGTGGCGCATCCACGTCAGTGCCCGGGTTCCCCGTCGCGAGCGCCGACGGGACCGGCGCCTGGGCCTTCGCGGCCTGACGCGCCTCCCAGTAGCGCAGGAACAGGAAGCCACCGCCACCGCCCAGCGCGAGCCCGCCGACAATCAGCACCGCCATCCACACGAACATGGAGCGACGCCGCGCGGACGAGGACTTCTGGGGCCGGGTGGCGCGCTGGGTGGGCGCGATACGCGGCCCCGTGCGAGCGCCCGACATCGACGGGGAGCCATCGAGGGAGCGCGGCGCGGTGCGGGCGCCGGACATCGCGGGCGTGGTCTCCAACGTGCGGGCCGTCCGGATGCTCGGCACCGGCACCGCTGGCGCCGCGTCCAGCGTGCGCGCCAGCGGTCTGCCCGCGGGCGCGGAGCGAGGCCCCGAGTCGGAGGGCCCGGGCTCATTCCCCTCCCCCGACGACTGCGCCTTCTGCGACGAGCGGGGCTGGGCCGAGGCGACCTGCCCCGAGCCCCGTGGCGCCGGACGCGCGGAGGGCTCCGAGCGGCCCGGCTGCGAGGGCTCCGCGGCCGGGGAGCGCGCGAAGATGATGGACTCCGGCGAGCCTCGTGCACCCGCCGGAGCGGCGGGCTCCGCGGCGGACGAGCGCGCGAAGATGACCGGCTCCGACGCGCCTCGCGCCCCCGCGACGGGGGCCGGCTCCGCGGCCGGGGAGCGCGCGAAGATGATGGACTCCGGCGAGCCCCGGGCACCCGCGGGAGGATCGGCGCGCGCGGACTCCGTGGCGGCCTTCGCCGCGGACGCGGTGATGAACGGCAGCGCCTGCTCGGTGAGGTGTTGATGGGACGCGGTGGGATTGGCGCCGATGATGGCGGCGAGCGTCGCGGCGTCGAGCGGCTGGGTGGCGTCCGGCGGAGGCGGCTCCTCCTCGTGCGACGTGGCCCGGGGCGGGATGCTCACGCTGCCCGTGGCCGCCGGCATCATGCCCGTGGGCACCGGCGGCGGAGGCCGGGCCGACATGCGGATGGCCGCGGCCTGCGCTGAGCCCGAGGGCGGAGGCACGCCACGCACGCGCGTGACGACGGCGGGCGGGGAGCGCGAGAGGATGCTGGCGAACTCGGCGTGCAGCTCGCCGGCCGACTTCGGCCGCGCCAGCGGATTGATGTTGAGCGCGCGGCGGTAGAGCGCCTCGAAGGAGGTGGGCAGGTCCGGGTGCAGCGACGTCAGCCCCGGAACCACGCCCTCGGTGGGGACCAGGCCGGTGAGCATCTCGCCCATGATGACGCCCAGCGAGTACACGTCCATGCGCGTGTCCAGCTCACCGCCCGCGACGTACTCCGGAGCGATGTAGACCTCCGCGCGGTGGCTCTTCTGCGCCTGGACGAAGGGCAGCTGCGGCACGGCGAGCCCCAGGCCGTAGTCCGTCACCTTCAGCAGGTCCGGCAGGACGATGACGTTCTCGGGCTTGAGGTCGGAGTGCGGGCCGAAGCGGTGGGCCGCGTCGAGCGCCGCCGCCATCTGCGCGAGCAGCGGCTCCACGTCCTTGAGCGAGAAGAGCTGCCCGCGCGAGGCGCGCTGCTCCATCATCCGCCGCAGCGTCATGCCCTCCAGGAGCTGCATGGTGAAGAAGGGCCGCTCGCCGTCGAGCCCCTCCTCGTAGACGCGCAGCAGGTTCGGGTGGTTGAGCTTCTTGCCCACCCGCATGGAGAACGAGAACTGGGTGCGCTCCTCGGGCTGCTGGACCAGGCGCGGGTGCACCGTCTTCAGGGCGACCTCGACGTCGATCTCCTGGTCCTGCGCGCGGAAGACGAAGCCCATGGGGCCGGAGCCCACCACCTCCTGGATGGCGTAGCGGCCGGCGAGGACGTCCCCCGGCTTGTAGGGGGCGCCTTCCAATCCACGCTTGCGAGCGACGCCGGCCGCCTGGCGAGCGGTCGCGTCGTACTTCATCCCGCAGGTGGGACAGGTGTCGGTCGTCTCGGGGACGTGGCTGCCGCAGCGGTAGCAGAGCAAAGCAGTCGGACTCCAGGGGCCGGTCGAGGGGGACCGCAGGCGGGGACGCGGTCCAGGCCTCTTATTCTGCACGCTCCCCTGTCATCAAGGAACGATGCCGGGGCCTTCCGACGAACGGCCTAGCGGCCGGTGGAGCCGAAACCATTCCCCCCCCGCGCCGTCGCGTCGAGGACCTCGACTTCCGACAGGCCGACGGAGGTCACCGGCGCCACCACCAGCTGGGCCACCCGGTCGCCCCGACGCAGGGTGAAGGGCTCGCTGGAGAGGTTGACCAGCAGGACCTGCACCTCCCCCCGGTAGTCCGCGTCCACCGTCCCGGGCGCGTTGAGCAGCGTCACCCCGTGGCGCAGCGCCAGCCCGGAGCGGGGCCGCACCTGCCCCTCGTAGCCCGGGGGCAACCCCAGCGCGAGCCCCGTGGGCACCGCCATCCGCTCCAGGGGCCGGAGCACCCGCTCCCCGTCGATGTCGGCGCGCAGGTCCAGCCCGGCGGCGAGCTCCGTCTCGTAGCGGGGAAGCGGCAAGGGCTCCGGATGCGCCCGCACACGGCGCACCTGCACAATCAAGGGCGAGGCCATGGCGTGGATGTACCACACGCCTGCCCCGTCTCCAGTTCCCGCGCCGACGTCACGGGTTGTCCCCGGAAGGGACGACAGGCTCGGGCAGGCTTCCAGGTCCGGAAGCCCGGCCCGGACGCGCTCAGGGCGCGGTGTCCTGGGACATGGCGCGCACCGTGGCGCGGAACTTGAGCGGGTCCATGGGCCGGGAGGCCAGCTCGAGCTGATAGTGCAGATGAGGTCCGGTGGAGCGCCCGGTGTTGCCGGAGCGGGCGATGAGCTGCCCCCGCGTCACCTTCTCGCCCACCCGCACCAGCAGCTCCGAGTTGTGGCAGTACGCCGTCGTCACCCCGCGCCCGTGGTCCAGGACGAGCACGCGGCCGTTCACCGCGTCCTCGCTCGCGCGCCGCACCACGGCTTCGGCCACCGCGGAGACCTCCGTGCCGACGGGCACGCCCAGGTCCACGCCCGTGTGCAGCTTCCGGGTGCCCAGCACGGGGTGGTGGCGCTCGCCGAAGGGGCTCGTCACGCGGGCGCTCTCGTACACGGGCCAGCCCAGGCCGAACGTCGTGGACAAGGCGAGCGCCTGCGCCGCGCCGACGGACGCCCCCTCGAAGCCCGGCGGCAGCTGACGGTTCAGCGCCTCCAGCGTCGGAGCGCGCCCCTCCGCCGCCACCCGCTCCACGGCGTAGCGTGCGGGGACCCGGCCGACGAAGAGGGCAGCCAGCCGCGCCTCCTCCTGGGGGAAGTCCCCCGCCAGCGCCGCGTGCAGCCTGCGCGCGGCGCGAGGGCCCTCCACCGGGTCCAGCAGCGTCGCCATCGGGATGCCCAGCTCCTGGGCCAGCGTCAAGGAGGGCTCGCGCGCCCGCGCATCCAGGCCCTTGAGCGCCAGGTGCGTGCCCCACGCCAGGGCCTCGGCGTCCGTCAGCGGACGCACGATGGAGACTTCGGGCACGAGCACGGGCGCCGCCAGCGAGGTGCCCGTCACGCCGTCGTAGTACGCGAGCAGCGGGCGCGCGGTGCTCTTCGTGGAGAAGGCCCACGCGGAGGCCTTGCGCACCAGCGCGCCCGCGGGCGTGTGGTGGTACGCCGTCCACACGCACAGCACCGCCATCAAGAAGTCCAGCAGGCCTCGGGCCTGGCGCGGAAACATGTCGGGCCCCTAGCGAAGGAAGGACAGCAGTGGAGAGGCGTCCAGCACCGCGGCCACCGCCAGCGGCGCCACCACCGCGCACCCGAGCAGGCCGCGGGTGAAGGCCTTGCGTCCGGACACGCTCGCGCAGGCCTCGTCCGCGTGCTGGAGGTTTCGCAGCACCGCGCGCCAGCCCAGCGTGGCCAGCACGCCCACGAGCACCACGAGCGCCAGTCCGCGCGCGCCCCCGTCCGCCACGCGGTCTCCCATCAGCTCGCGCCAGGAGAGGTACACCGTGCCCTGGAGGAGCCGCGCCACCGTGCACGCGCCCGCCACCACCACCGCCGCCGTGGACAGGGGCCGGAGCCACCGCATGGGCGTGGGCTGACGCAGACACCGCCGCCACAACGCGCGCCACGAGGGCTGGGCCTGCTTCCCCTCCAGCGCCACGCGCCACGCCTCCGCGGGCCTGGCGGCCGCCGCCTCGCGGTAGCCCAGCGCGGGCAGCGCCAGCACCAGGTCCGCGGCCAGCTCCCACAGGAGGGCCAGGGCCCGCGCGATCTCCGTGCGCAGCTCCAGCGACACCCACTCCACCATGGGCGCCGTCAAATCGTAGCGGCCCACCACCCCGTCGAAGGCCGCGTCCGCGCGGTCCACCAGCGACAAGAGCCGGTCATCCAGCGTGTCGGCCGCCGCGTGCACGCCCACCGCGACGAGCGCGAGCAGCCCCAGCGGCATGAACGCCCACCGGAAGGCCCCCAACAGGCGCGAGACGTCGGTGACGAATCCAGTGGAGCTGGGCGGTGGAGCAGGCGGCAACAGGGCCTCCGGGAAGCGGGGCTCGCACCTCCAACGCACGCGCCCCCCGTCCAGGTCTAAGCCAGTCTCCCTGGAATCGAAAACACCCCCTCCCGCGCGAGTGGCGGAAGGGGGTGCGAGGCTGCCCGGAGGCCCTACGAGCGGGCCCGGGTGCCCAGGGGCATCACGCCTTGGCGTTGGGCTGCGTGGCCTCGGGAGACGGCTGGGCGGCGACCGCGTCGGCCGCGCCCTGCTGGGCCGCCGCGCGCTCCGCCATCGCCTCCTTGCGCGACAGACGGATCTTGCCCGTCTTGTCGATGCTGACGACCTTCACCAGCACCTCGTCGCCCTCCTTCAGCACGTCGGAGACGCTCTTGACGCGCTTGTCGGACAGCTCGGAGATGTGGATGAGGCCGTCGGTGCCCGGGAACAGCTCCACGAAGGCGCCGAACTCGGCGATCTTCCGCACCGTGCCCGTGTAGATCTTCCCGATCTCCGCCTCGCGGGTCAGCGCCTGGATCATCGCGATGGCGGCCTTCACGGCCTCGCCGTTCGCGCTGGCGATGTCCACCCGGCCGGAGTCCTCGATGTTAATCGCCGCGCCGGTGCGCGCGATGATGTCCTTGATGACCTTGCCGCCCGGCCCGATGACGTTCTTGATGAACTCGGGACGAATCTGGATGGTCGTGATGCGAGGAGCGTACTGGCTGATCTCCTTGCGCGGCTGCGCCAGCGTCTTGAGCATCTCATCCAGGATGTGGAGGCGGCCCTGACGCGCCTGCTCCAGCGCGCGGCTCATGATCTCCGTGGTGAGACCGGTGATCTTGATGTCCATCTGGATGGAGGTGATGCCCTTGGTGGTGCCGCACACCTTGAAGTCCATGTCGCCCAGGTGGTCCTCGTCACCGAGGATGTCGGACAGGATGGCGATCTTCTCGCCCTCCTTCACCAGGCCCATGGCGATGCCGGCCACCGGCGACTTGATGGGGACGCCCGCGTCCATCAGCGCCAGCGTGCCACCGCACACGGAGGCCATGGAGGAGGAGCCGTTGGACTCGAGGATGTCGGAGACGAGGCGCACCGTGTACGGGAACGACTCGCTCTTGGGCACCATGTTGCGCAGCGCGCGCTCCGCCAGCGCGCCGTGGCCGATTTCACGACGGCCCGGGCCGCGCAGCGGCTTGGTCTCGTTCACGCTGAACGGGGGGAAGTTGTAGTGCAGCATGAAGCGCTTGAAGGACATGCCTCCGAGCATCTCCAGGCGCTGCTCGTCCTCGCTGGTGCCCAGCGTCGCGACCACGAGCGCCTGCGTCTCGCCACGGGTGAACACCGCGCTGCCGTGGGTGCGCGGGAGCACGCCCACCTCGCACGTGATGGAGCGGACCACGTCGTGGCCACGGTCGCCGATGCGGCCACCGTTGACCGTCATCTCGCGCATGTGCTCGTACTTGAGGTCTTCCACCACCTGCTTGGCGTGCTTCTCCACCAGCGGCGTGTAGGCCTCCGCGAGCTGCTCCTTGAGCTTGGCGAGCGTCTCCTTCTTCGTCTTGGAGAGCGCCTCGTAGCGCGCGCCCTTCTCCTTGATGGCGTAGCCGGCCTTGATGCCGTCCATCGACAGCTCGCGCACCTTGCCGCGCAGGGCCTCGTCCACGGAGGCCGGCTTGTCGAACGAGCGCACCTGCTTGTTCAGCGCGCGGCGCAGCTCGTCCTGCAGGTCCAACGCGGGCTGGGCGGACTGGAAGCCGAACTCCAGCGCGGCGACCATGTCGGGCTCGGACACCTCCTCCGCGCCACCCTCCACCATGACGATGGCCTTGCGGCTGACCGCCATGACCAGGTCCAGGTCGCTCTGCTCACGCTGCTTCGCGGTGGGGTTGGCCACCAGCTGACCGCCCACGCGGCCCACGCGGATGCCCGCGAGGGGGCCGTCGAACGGGATGTCCGACACCCACAGCGCCGCGGAGGCGCCGGTGATGCCGTGCACGTCGCCCTCGTTCTCCGGGTCCGCGGAGATGA
The DNA here is from genome assembly GCF_020037095.1 of Myxococcus sp. XM-1-1-1. NCBI lineage: Bacteria > Pseudomonadati > Myxococcota > Myxococcia > Myxococcales > Myxococcaceae > Myxococcus > Myxococcus sp. XM-1-1-1. The sequence continues at coordinate 27,635 of NZ_JAIQDH010000011.1, read as the reverse complement.
CGCTGGCGATGATCTGCGTCTCGTACGCGTAGCCTTCCGGGAACAGCGGACGCATGGAGCGGTCCACGATGCGGCTGGCCAGCGTCTCCTTCTCCGTCAGCCGGCCCTCGCGCTTGAAGTAGCTGCCGGGGATGCGACCCGCCGAGTACAGCTTCTCCTGGTACTCCACCGTCAGCGGCAGGAAGTCGATGTCCTTCTTCTCCCGCGCGCTCACCGCCGTCACGAGCAGCATGGTGTCGCCATAGCGGACCACCACGGAGCCATCGGCCTGCTTGGCCAGACGGCCCGTCTCGATGCTCAGCTCGCTCTCGCCAATCTTGACGCTCTTCTTCAACATGTCCTTGCCTCGGTATTGCTTCGGGCGAGGACCCCACCGCACGCACCCGGTCCAGGACAAATGGACCCGGCACCCCGGGAGGGCCCTCGGGGTGTATGAGCGGTCGCCAAGGCCCGAAAAGGCACATGACAGGCAACCGCCAGCCTGTACTGCGGAAGGGCGCTTGCGGAGCGCCGGAGGGATGTCCCGGAACTTTTGATCCCTGATCGCACCGGCCGACCTCACACCCCAGGTCAGCCGGTCCGAACGGAAACCAAAACCTCCGACGGCACCACTCCCTCGCCCGCCACCACCCACCGCGACTCGAACTGCTTCGTCCTTCTCAAACGCGCGGGGCGCTGGTTGAACCAGCGCCCCGTTTGCTGCCGAGGTGCCTACTTGCGGATGCCGAGGCCCTCGATGAGCTTCTTGTACCGGGTGACGTCCTTCGACTTCAGGTAGTCCAGAAGCCGACGACGCTGACCGACCAGCTTCAGCAGACCGCGGCGGGAGTGGTGGTCCTTCTTGTGCGTCTTGAAGTGCTCGGTGAGCATGTTGATGCGCTCGGACAGCAGCGCCACCTGCACCTCGGGGGACCCGGTGTCAGACTCGTGGGTCCTGAACTTCGTCACCAGCTCCGACTTGCGCTCCTGATGCAGCGACATGTGATTCTCGTCCTTCTGTCCCGCTCCGGCGTGGATACCACTTGAGTCACCCAGGTCCGCGGAGGGGTACAGACCGGGTCTCATGCTCATGCTTCTAACGAGCGGGGGGCTTATAAGCTTCGCCCTACCCAGGGTCAACCTTGGACGCCTGCCCGTGCGCCCCCCAGGCCTGGGAGCGTGAGAAGACGCACAACCCGGCGCAAAGGGGCGCCTAGACGAGCACCCGCAGGTAGCGCAGCCGCCCGCCCACGCCCTCGGCCACGGCGAGCAGCGCGCCGTCCGGTCCCATCACCCGCACGCGGCCGGGCTTGAGCGAGGCGGGGACCTCCACCGGAACACCGTGGGAGACGCGGCGCGCCTCGTCCGCGTTCACCCGCACCTCGGGCATGTCCACCAGCGCGTCGGAGAGCGACACCAGCCGCGGGGCCAGGAGGCCCTCCTTCGCCAGGGACGCCACGTCCGTCAGGGGCAGCGCCCGCGCCAGCGTGAAGGGCCCGCTGGAGGTGCGACGCAGCGCTTCCAGGTGCGCCCCGCAGCCCAGCGCGCGGCCCAGGTCGAAGGCCAGGGTGCGCACGAAGAAGCCCTTGGAGCAGCGCACGGACAGGTGGAGCCGGTCCGCGGAGAAGTCGCGCAGCACCAGCTCGTACACCGTCACCTGGCGGGCGGCGCGCTCCACCTCTTCACCCGCGCGGGCCAGCTCGTACAGGCGCTTGCCGGCCACCTTCACCGCCGAATACATGGGCGGCACCTGCTCGAAGGGCCCCCGGAAGCGCGCGAGCGCGGCCTCCAGCAGCGCGGGCGTCAGCGCGGGCACCGGCGCCCGGGCCGTCACCTGCCCTTCCGCGTCCTGGGTGTCCGTCTCCGCGCCCAGGCGCACCGTGGCGTCGTAGGCCTTGTCGCCCTCGGTGATGAAGCCCGCCACCTTGGTGGCCTCGCCCAGACACAGGGGCAGCACCCCGGTGGCCATGGGGTCCAGGGTCCCCGTGTGGCCCACCTTCTTCAGCTTGAGCAGCGAGCGCACCTGTCGCACCACGTCGAAGGACGTGGGGCCGGTGGGCTTGTCGATGACGAGGACGCCGTCCATGTCCGCTCAATATTGTGGGGCTGGCGCCAGAACTACCAGCCTTCCTTGCTCCGGACCTCGCGCAGCAGACGGTCGATCTTGTCGCCCTCGCCGACAGACTCGTCGAAGGAGAAGAAGACCTCGGGCGACACCCGCAGGTTGACGGCCTCGGTGACGGCGCGGCGCACGAAGCCCTTGGCCGCCTCCAGCCCCTTCTGCGTCTCGGAGCGCTCCTCGGCCGTGCCCATCATCGAATAGAAGACACGGGCCACGCGCAGGTCGGGGGAGACCTTCACGCCGGTAATCGTGATGAAGCCGATGCGGGGGTCCCGCAGCTCGCCACGGGCCAGCAAGGCCCCCAGCGCCGCCTGGATCTCCTGCCCCACTCGCTCGGGTCGGGAATGCGTCGTCATTTCTTCTCCCAGTCTCGCGGGTTGCGCAGGGCGCGGGCGCGAGCCCGTGCCTCGTCCAGCGTCATCCGTCCACCGCCCGACGGAGACGGGCGGCCCGTACCGGGGCCACCGTCGTTGTCGCCGTCATGACGGCGCTCCCAATCTCCCAACCCCTCGGCTTCCGCCAACGAAGCCCGCTCACCCCTGAGGAAGCGGGCAATCGCCGCCTCCGACTCGGCCGCCGCCTCCTCCGGAGACAGCGCCTCGTCCTCCTCGTCCAACACCTGCCGCGCGGACTTCGCCCCGAGCGAGGAAGCCTGCGAAGGGCCTCCCGCGAAGAGCTGGTCTCCGAAGGCGAGTATCTCCGTCTCCCGCGACATCAGCGGGGCGACGTACATCTCCTCGATGAAGTGGATGACCTTCTCGAGCTGCTCGTCCACGTGGCGGCGCTCGTTGCCCACCACCGAGAGAGCGAGCGTGGCCTTCTGCCAGAGGTCCTGGTCCTCCACCTCCGCCATGGCCACGTTGAAGCGGGCCTTCACCCGGTCCATCACCCGGCGGAGCACCTGCCGCTTCGACTTCAGCGAGCCGCTCTCCGGAATCTGGAGGGTCAGACGTGCGACACCCACGAACATGCCAATCCCCCGGCCTCGGAAGACCCCGCGAAGTCGCGAGGTCTCCCGGGCGAAACCATTCCGGGAAGGTGGGGCCTTCCCGGAGGCGAAGAGGACTCGGTCGAGCGACGACTAGGTGAGGCTCTGCCGGGTCTCCTCGATCTCGTAGGCCTCGATGATGTCGCCGGCCTTGAGGTCGTTGAAGCTCTCGATGCCGATACCGCACTCGAAGCCCTGCGCGACCTCCTTGACGTCGTCCTTGAAGCGACGCAGCGACGCCATCTTGCCGGAGAACAGCTGCTTGTTCTCGCGCATGAGGCGCACGAAGGCGCCGCGCTTCATCACACCATCCAGCACCGCCGCGCCGGCGATGGTGCCCAGGCGGGGGACGTTGAAGGTGTTGCGGACCTCCGCGCGGCCCAGCTTCTTCTCCGTGCGGATGGGCTCCAGCAGGCCCTCCATCTGCGTGCGCACCCCGTCGATGAGCTCGTAGATGATGGAGTAGCTCTGCAGGGTGACTTCCTGCGCCTTGGCCGCGGCCTCCGCGCCGGACTCCGGGTGCACGTTGAAGCCGAGCACCACGCCCTTGGAGGCGGCCGCGCGCATCACGTCGCCCTCGGTGATGGCGCCCACGCCCGTGTGGACGATCTCCACCTTGACCTTGTGCGTGGACAGCTTCTGGACGGCCTGCTTGACGGCCTCCGCCGAGCCCTGCACGTCCGCCTTGATGACGACGCGCAGCTCCTTGGGTCCACCGCCCGCCTTCGTCTTGGCGAACAGCTGCTCCAGGGACTCGCGGCTGACCTTGGACAGCTCGGTCTGCCGCTCCTTCATGTTGCGGTGCTCGGCGATCTGCTTGGCCGCCTTCTCGTCCGCCACCACGTTGATGGCGTCGCCCGCGCTGGGGACACCGGACAGGCCGATGACCTCCGCGCAGTAGCCCGGCTTGACTTCCTTCACCTGCTCGCCGCGGCTGTTGTTCATCGCGCGGACACGGCCGTAGTGCGAGCCGGTGACGACGGCGTCACCCAGCTTGAGCGTGCCCTCCTGCACCAGCACCGTGGCCACCGGGCCACGGCCGCGGTCCAGCTTGGCCTCGATGATGGCGCCGACCGACGGACGGTTCGGGTTGGACGTGAGCTCGAGGACCTCGGCCTGCAGCGCCAGGTTCTCCAGCAGCAGGTCCAGGTTCTGCTTCGTCTTGGCCGACACGGGCACCATGATGGTGTCGCCGCCCCACTCTTCCGGGGTGAGCTCGTGGTTGGCCAGGTCCTTCTTCACGCGGTCCGGGTTGGCGCCCGGCACGTCCATCTTGTTGATGGCGACGACGATGGGCACCTCGGCCGCCTTCGCGTGCTTGATGGCCTCCACCGTCTGCGGCATCACGCCGTCGTCGGCGGCCACCACCAGCACCACGATGTCCGTCACGTTGGCGCCGCGGGCGCGCATGGACGTGAAGGCCTCGTGACCCGGGGTATCCAGGAAGGTGACGTCACCGCGCGCGGTGGTGATGCTGTACGCGCCGATGTGCTGGGTGATGCCGCCCGCCTCGCCCGACGCCACGTTGGCGCTGCGGATGGCGTCCAGGAGGCTCGTCTTGCCGTGGTCGACGTGGCCCATGATGGTGACGACCGGCGGACGCGGACGCTCGTCCTCGGGACGGGCCTCCACCTCGGGCAGGTAGTCCTCCACCTCGAAGCCCACGCGCTCGACCTTCCACCCGTAGTCGGTGGCGAGGATTTCGGCGGTGTCGGCGTCCACCATCTGGTTCGCCGTGGCCATCTTCCCCTGGCCCATCAGCTTCTTGATGATCTCCGCGGTGCGCACACCCATGCGCTGGCCCAGGTCGGACACCGAGATGCCCTCCTGCAGCTTGATGACCTTCTTCTCCTCGGCCATCTGGGTGATCTGCGTCTTGGCGCCCTTCTTCGTGGGCTTGCGCTTCTTGCCACGGATGGGGATGGTGACGCGGCCCCAGACCATGTCCGTCAGTTCCTGCTTGGACACGCTGGTCGTATCGCCACTGGTGCGCTTGCGCTGGCCCCGCTCCTTGTTCTTGGAGACGTCCACCAGCTCGCGGCCACGGCCCAGGTGGTCCGGGACCACCTTGTACTCACGCCGCTCGGGGATGCCCGCGCGGCCCGGCGCCATGGGGTACTGCTTGGCCTGACCCGCGGTGGGCGTCACGCGCCGCACCTGGATGAGCGGGCGCGAGATGACGACGGCCTGCGTGGCCGTGGGCCGCGCCTGGCCACCCGTGGGGGTCACCTGCGCGTGGGGAACACCGCCCACCATGATGGTGGGCCCCTGCGGCGCGGCGGTGCCGCCGGCCGAGGCCTGCGCGGACGGAGACGTGCTGGGCCGCACCGGACCCTGGCCCGGACGCGCGCCCTGGCCCTGGTACGACGGATAGCTCGGACGCCCCCCCGGGCCACCCGGACGCCCCCCCGGGCCGCCGGGACCACCCGGACGCCCACCACCGGGACCGCCCGGACCACCGGGGCGTCCACCCGGACCGCCCGGCCCCCCGGGACGTCCACCCGGCCCCCCGGGGCCACCCGGGCGATTGCCCGGAGGACCGCTCCGCTGCCCGTAGCCCGGCGCGGGGCCTCGGGACACGACGGTCGCGGACGAAGACGGGGAGGAAGGCGTCCGGACAGTCGGCGGAACCGGCGAGCGCGGAGGGGGTTGGGGCAAGTGGGTACTCTCCTGAGAAGGGGGACGCGGCTGCGCGGCGGCAGCGGGAGGGGCGACAGGCGCACGAGGCGCCTCGACCGGGGCCTTGGGAGCCTCGGCTGTGACAGGGGATGCGACGGGCGCGGGCGGCTCGGCCACCGTGGAGGCGGGCGGAGTCACGGGCGCGGCGGCGACGGGAGCCGCCTCCGCCACGGGGGCGGGGGCCGACTCGACGGCGGGCGCGGGCGGCTCGACGTGGCGAGGGGGCTCCTCGACGGTCGGCGGGGCCGCTTCGATGGTGTGGCTTGGGGCCTGGGGCGGAGCCTCGGGCGGCAGGGACTCGGGCACACCTTCGTACCCGGCGTCAGCCGACTGGGACTCCATGCCCGCGTCACCCGACGCGCCGGCGGGGGGGCCCACCTTGCGGCGCACCACGAACCCCTTCGCCGTCACGGGGGGCGCGGCCTGCTTCGGCTTGCGCTTGTCCAGGATCTTCTGGACGGCGGCGGTCGCCTGGTCGTCATCGAGGGAGGACGAATGGCTCTTGACGTCGTACCCGAGCGCGGACAGCTCGTTTACGACCTCCTTGTTGTCGAGCTCAATGCCGTGGCCCTTGAGCTCCTTGGCGATTTCGTGGACGCGCTTCTTCGACATATTGCCCTTGTTGGCCTGCCACACCCGGCGACTCCGGGGCGCAGCACCCTAGCTCAAACCCGAAAATGTGTGCGAGTGGTCCTTAACACCCACTCCCCCCCAACACCCCTCCGCCCTCATGGCGCAGGCTGCTCTGCCTACCCGAGCTGCGACGGGTCTAACAACCCCGCCTTCCCGCGAAAGGCCCTTGCAAATGCCTTCCGCTTCAGCGCTGCCGTCATGCAACCGACACCGCACAGGTAGGCGCCCCGTCCGGGCAGCCGCCGCTCCCTGTCCACCACGATGGCGCCCCCGGGGCCTACCACGAACCGGGTGAGCTCTGCTTGCGGTCGCTTGGACCCGCATCCGACGCACATCCGGACCGGGCCTGACTCCGCGCTTGCTGCTGGCTCCGAGCGGCCAGTCGGGCGCCCCACGTCCCCTCTCCTCTTCTAGCTTACGGCGACTTGGTGGCTTCCGCGCCACCGTCCAGGGTCGCCGCCGAAATACCGCGCTCGGCGTTCAGCTCCGCGCGCAGCTTGGCCTCCTCCACAAGGTAGTTCTCCGCCGCGCTCTTGAGCTGGCGGGCCTTCTTGATGCCCACACCCGGGACGTCGCCCAGCTTCGCGAGGTCCTTCTCGTTGGCGATGTCCTCCACCGTGCGGTAGCCGGACGACTGCAGCTGCTCGATGGTCTTCTCGCCAACGCCGCGCACGCGCGCCATCCGCTCGGACTGGTTCAGCTCGTCGGGGTGGCGGCGCGCCTCGGCGATGCGGGCCTGCTCCCTTTCATAATCCATGCGGGACAGCTCCGCCTGGTCTTCGACCATCCGCTTCCGGGCGGCCTCCTGCATGGAGGGGATGCGGGCGGGGTCCACGCCGGGGATCTGCGCCAGCACCTCGGCGTTGGCCTCGGCCACGTCGCGGGCCTGGCGGAAGCCGTGCGCGTAGAGCGTCTCCACCAGCATCTCGTTGACGCCCGGCAGCGCGCCCAGCGAGCGGTTGGCGAACTCGCGCATCTCCCGCACGCGGCTCTCGCTGTTGATGTCCAGCTTCCAGCCCGTCAGCTGGGCCGCCAGGCGCACGTTCTGGCCGCGCCGGCCGATGGCCAGGCTGAGCTGGTCGTCCGGGACGATGAGCTCCATGGCGTGGTTGGCCTCGTCGATGATGACGCGGCTGACCTCCGCGGGGGCCAGGGCCGAGCACACGAAGCGCGCCGGGTCCTCGTCGTACGGGACGATGTCGATCTTCTCCCCGCGCAGCTCCTGCACCACCGCCTGCACGCGGCTGCCCTTCATGCCCACGCACGCGCCCACCGGGTCCACGTCCGAGTCCCGGCTGGAGACGGCGATCTTCGCGCGGCCACCCGGCTCGCGCGCGGCGGCCTCGATGACGACGATGCCCTCGGCGATTTCGGGCACCTCCATCTCGAACAGCTTGGTGAGCAGGTTCACGGACGCGCGCGACAGGACGATCTGCGGGCCCTTGGACTCGCGCAGCACGTCCAGCACGTAGGCCTGGACGCGGTCGCCCGGGCGGTACGTCTCACGCGGGACCTGCTCGCGCACCGGCAGGACGGCCTCGGCGCGGCCCAGGTCCACGATGATGTTGCCGCGCTCGAACCGGCGGGCGATGCCGGTGACGATCTCGTTCTTGCGGTCCTTGTACTCGTTGAAGACGTTCTCGCGCTCGGCGTCGCGGGTGCGCTGCAGGATGACCTGCTTGGCCGTCTGCGCCGCGATGCGGCCGAAGCCGCGGCGGAAGGTCTTCAGGCGCAGGATGTCGCCGTACTGGTCGTCCTGGGCCTTGGCCTCGTTGGCGTCCTCGTCCCGGTAGAAGATCTGGAAGACGAGCTCGTCGCCGGGCTCCACCTCCATGCCCTTCTTGTGGGACTCACCGAGGGTGATCTGGTTCACCGCCTGCACGGGGTCGGTGATCTCCTCCACCACGGTGATGGCCTGGAACAGCTCCACCACGCCCTTCTCGGGGTCGTACTTGGCCTCGAGGTTGCGGTCCTGGCCAAAGTGCTTCTTGGCCGCGGTCTTCATCGCATCCTCGAGGGTGGCAATCAGCACAGCCCGGTCGATGCCCTTGTCCTTGGCGACCTGGTCCAGGACGAGGTTGAGGTTGACGCTCGGGTTGGCTTGCTGCGTGGGCATGGTCTTCTCCTGAATGGGCCACGGGCCCCCCGCGCGGCAGGGTGCCCTGTATGTCGACGTCTAGAACTCGAACTCCAGGTTCGCCTTCGCGATGTCCTTGAAGAGGATGTGGAAGGTTCCGGCGCCTTCCACCTCCACCGAGATGCCGTCGCCCGCCACCCCGGCCAGCTTGCCGGCGAAGTTCTTGCGCGGCGGCTCGCCCAACGGTCCGAAGGTCTTCACCTTCACCCGCTGACCGACCACCCGCTCGAAGTGCGCCGGCTTCTTCAGCGGCCGGTCCACACCAGGGCTGGAGACCTCCAGGCTGTACTCGTGGGGAATGAAGTCCTCCACGTCCAGCATGGGGTCCACCGCGCGGGAAACCTGACTGCACTCGTCCAGTCCCACCCGTCCCCCTGGCTTGTCGATGAAGAGCCGCAGCACCCACCCTTCGCGTTCCCGGACGAACTCCAGGTCCACGAGCTCCAGGCCCTCGCCCGCAACGATGGGGTCGAGCACCGCGCTCGCCCGCTCCTCCACCGTCTGCTTGAGGTTCTTCTCCGACATAACCGGGAAACCAGACTCCAAAAACGCGAAAAGCGGGCACGGCGGCCCACTTTTCGAGGTGCACATCGAAAAATGTCGGGCGCGTCCGTAACACACCCCCCAGAGGGGTGTAAAGGAAGGACGCTCCCTCTAGGGCCCCTTGAAACCTGCCCAACAGGGCCAGGAATTCCCAGGGGTTCCGCGCCCGGCACGGGCGTTATAACGGGCCCATGCACCTCATCGCCGCCGCCCAGATGGTGTCCACCGCCGACAAGGCCCACAACCTGGAAGTCGCCACCCGGCTGGTCCGACGGGCCAGTGAGCTGGGCGCCCGGCTGGTGGGCCTGCCAGAGAACTTCGCCTGGATGGGCCCCGAGGCCGAGCGCCCCGGCGCCGCCGAGACGCTCGAGGGCCCCACCCTGTCCCGCATGGCCCAGCTGGCCCGGGAGCTGCGCGTGACGCTCCTGTCCGGCAGCGTCCTGGAGGCCGGAGCCCCTGGCGGTCGGCTCTACAACACCAGCGTCCTGTTCGGCCCGGAGGGTGAGCGGCTGGGCGTCTACCGCAAGATGCACCTGTTCGACGTGGAGGTAGGCGATGGTGCGACCTACCAGGAGTCCGCGGCGGTGGCGCCGGGGACGGAGGTGGTGGCGGCGGACACACCGGTGGGCCGGCTGGGGATGTCCATCTGCTACGACCTACGGTTCCCGGAACTCTACCGGCGGCTGTCCAAGGACGGGGCGACGCTGCTGGCCGTCCCGGCGGCCTTCACGATGATGACCGGGAAGGACCACTGGGAGGTGCTGCTGCGAGCCCGGGCCATCGAGAACCAGGCGTACGTGCTGGCGCCCGCCCAGGGAGGCCGACACTCGGCGCAGCGGCTCACGTATGGCCACGCCATGGTGGTGGACCCGTGGGGGTTGGTGACGGCGCGCGCCTCGGAGGGCGAGGGACTGGCCGTGGCGCCGGTCGACCCGGAGCTCCTGAAACGAATCCGACGCGACCTGCCCTGCCTGCGACACCGCCGATTGGATTAGCCTGGGATTCTCGTGAATGGTCGACCCTGGCTGCCCATGCTGCTCGTGCTCGCGCTCCCGGCTTCACCGCTCGGCTGCACCGCCGAGGACGCGCCCGCCATGCCCGCGGCGACGCTCGCGCCGGCGCCCGTGCCGCGCGCTCACCTGCGGGGACTGAAGGGCAACGTCCAGCTCAAGCGCGCCACGGCCGACGAGTGGAGCACCGCCAGCGACGGCGTGCCCCTGTTCGAGAACGACAAGGTCCGCACCGAGGCGGGCGCGGGCGCGGACCTGGTCTTCACGGCCAACGGCAGCACGGTGCACCTGGGCGGCGACTCGCTCATCGGCATCGCGGAGACGCGGCCCAGGCCGGGGCGCTCGCGCACGGACCTCACGGTGCTGCGCGGCCGAATCGACACGGAGCTGCCGAAGCCCGCCGAGCACTCGATATCCGTCACCACGCCCGGGGCCACCATCCAGGCGGGAAGGGAGATTGTCTTCCAATGAGGACGACCCTGCTCCTGTTCGCGTGGCTGTGCGCCGCGCCTCCCGACACCACCGTGGTGGGGCCGCAGGAGTCGCTGCGCGACGTGGCCGAGCGCGCCCTGGGAGACGCGAGCGCCACCGCGGAGCTGCGCGCGCTCAACGCGCTGTCCTCGGATGCGGTCTCCCCCGGCACGCGGCTGAAGCTGCCCGGTCAGGAGCGGGCGCTGGCGCTCAAGGCGCTGGAGACGGCGCGCACGCTGGTGGCCCGGGCCCGGAGCGCGGGTGGACCGGCGGAGGCGGAGACCCGTCTGAAGGAGGCGGAGGTGCACTTCCGCACCGCGCGTTACGCGCAGGCCTCCGAGGCGGCCAACGCCGCGGGCACGCTGGTGGCGCAGCGGCATGCGCCCCAGCCCTCCACCTTCAGTGTCCAGGTGGAGCCCGACGCGGGCACCACCACCGTCAGCGTCACCCGGGGCCCACCGGTGCGCGTGGAGGCCGAGGGCGTCACCCTCCCCGTCGCCCCCGGCGAGACGGTGCTCGTGGAGAAGGGGCGTCCGCCTTCCCTCCCTCCGCCGAGCGTGCCCCAGCCCGAGAAGCCCGCGGAGGGCGCGCGGCTCGAATACCCGGCGGACACGAAGGGCGTGGGCCTGGGGCCCGTGAAGCTCTCCTGGGCGGCGCAGCCGGGCGTCGAGCGTTATGAGGTCGAGGTGTCGCGGGAGGCGCCGGGCGCCAATGTGCTCACCCTGTCCTCCACCGTGGCCGAGCTGAAGCTGCCGCGGCTGCCGGCAGGACGGTATCGGTGGACGGTGAGAGCCGTGAGCGCCTCGGGCCGCTCGGAGCCCTCCGGGGCGCGGCGGTTCGAACTGGTCGAGAACATCTCCGTCAGGGTCCGTTCGGGGCCGTGGGAGTAGTTGCTGGAGGAGTCGCGCCGTGCGCCTGTTCAAAGCCATGCTCCTCTTGATGCTGGTGGTCAGCATCGTCCCGACCCTCATGGTGGGCTGGCTCTCCGTCTCCCATACGCGCGAGCTGCTGGTGCGCGACGCCCAGGAGCTGGCGCAGGAGCGCGTCAAGCAGCTGCGGCTCAAGGCCGAGAACTTCCTGGGCGAGCCCACCGACGCGGTGCTGGGCCTGGCCCGCGTGCCGAACTTCTTCTCGCTGCCCACCGAGGCGCAGCAGATGCACCTGGGAGCGGTGCTCTCACAGCGCCGCGAGGTGCTGGCCATCACCGTCTTCGGTCCGGACGGCAAGCGGCTGCCCGGGCTGCAGGCCTTCTCTCGGCATGACGTGTCCCCTACCGCGCTCGCCTCGCACGAGGAGCGGGGCCGGGGGCTGCTCGAGAGCGGCATGGAGACATTGCGCTACTCGGACGTCGTCGTGGCCCCGAATGGAGCCGGGCCCTTCGTGACGGTGGCATTCTCCGTGGGGGAGCCCGTCAAGGGCTTCATCTCCGCGGACCTGTCGCTGTCGGGGCTGCGGCAGATGCTCGAGCAGGAGCGCGTGGGCAGCACCGGCTTCGCGTACCTGACGGACCGCCGCGGGCGCCTCATCGTGGGCGGAGGCGGCGTGGGCGCGCTGGGCGGAGACGTCTCGCAGCGAAGCCCCGTGGCCCACCTGCTGCAACAGCTGGCCACCACGCCCGACGCGGAGCTGTTCCACGTGGGCAACTTCGGCGAGGGGCGCGACGCGGTGGTGGCCGCGTACACGGTGCTCCCGGAGACAGGCTGGGCCATCATCTCCGAGCAACCCGTGGAGCACGCCTATCACCAGGTGGAGACGATGGAGCGGCGCATCCTCTTGGGGCTGGGCGCGGCCATCCTGGTGGCGCTGGTGCTGGCGGCGCTCTTCTCCCGCACCCTCACCCGGCCGCTCAAGGTCTTCACCGAGGGCGCGTTGGAGCTGGCGCGCGGCAAGTTCGGCGTCGAGGTGAAGATCACCCAGAAGAACGAGGTCGGGGAGCTGGCCCAGACGTTCAACTACATGAGCAAGCAGTTGCTCGCGTACGACCTGGAGAACCGCGGCCTCTACGAGAGCCTGGAGAAGGGCTACCTGGAGACCATCGTCGCGCTGGCCAACTCCATCGACTCGAAGGACGCGTACACGCGCGGTCACAGCCAGCGGGTGGGCGATGTGGCGGTGGAGATTGGCCGGGAGCTCAACCTCACCGAGCGCGAGCTGCGCCAGCTCCAGTACGGCGGCATCCTCCACGACATCGGCAAGATTGGCATCGTCGAGTCCATCCTCTGCAAGCAGACGAAGCTGACGGACCAGGAGATGGCCATCATGCGCGAGCACCCGGCCATCGGCGACGCCATCATCGGCCCGGTGAGCTTCCTGGGCGCGGTGCGCGCGTGCGTGCGCCACCACCACGAGCGCTGGGACGGCACCGGCTACCCGGACCGGCTCAAGGGCGACGACATCCCCCTGCTCGCCCGCATCGTCGGGTGCGCGGACACCTTCGACGCCTGCACGTCGACGCGTCCCTACCAGAAGGCCATGCCGCTGGAGAAGGCGATGGAGATTCTGGACACCCTCACCGGCGCGCAGCTGGACCCGCAGGTGGTGGCCGCGCTGCGACGGGTGCTGGCCAAGAAGGGCGTGCGGCTGGAGGGCCACCGGCAGCCCGTCAAGCTGGCCTCGTGAGTCCCGCGCCTCCCCAGGCCCGAAGGATGGTAGGGAGGGCGCACCGCTGTTGAGCTTCTGAAAGGTGCAACGTTGAGCTTCTGGGACCGCATCAAGCCCTCGACTCCCGCCGCCACCGCGACGGACACCCGCCTGTCTCCGGACGGCTCCCGCCTGGAGCTGACGTGGGATGACGGTGCCCGGAGCGCCGCCACCGCGCAGTTGCTGCGCCAGCAGTGCCCGTGCGCGGCCTGCGTGGACGAGTGGACGAACCAACGCACGCTGGACCAGACGAAGGTGCCCGCGGACCTGCGCGTGAAGCAGCTGCAGCCGGTGGGCAACTACGCGCTGGCGTTCAACTTCAGCGACGGGCACACCACCGGCATCTACCCCTGGAAGCTCCTGCGAGAAGTCACGCAGCCCATCTCCTGAAGGGCCCACGAGCCCGGAGCGACTCCTCGTGAACGAACGCTATCGGCTCGTCAGTCCCCTGGCCACCGGCGGCATGGCGGAGCTCTTCCTCGGCGTGGCGAAGGGCGCCGAGGGCTTCGAGCGCACCGTCGCCATCAAGCGCATCCTCCCCCACCTGGCCCAGGAGCCCGACATCGCGCGGATGTTCCTGGCCGAGGCCCGACTCGCCACGCTGTTGCAACACCAGAACATCGCCACCGTGTTCGACGTGGCCCAGAGCGCCTCGGGGCTCTTCCTGGTGATGGAGCTGGTGGACGGGTGGGACCTGGGCGTGCTGCTGCGCCAGACCTCGAAGCTGGGGCGCCGCTTCCCGCCGCACCTGGCCGCGCACATCGCGCTCCACGTGCTCGCGGGGCTGCACCACGCCTACCGCAAGCTCCACGAGGGGCGGCCGTTGCTCATGGCCCACCGGGATGTGTCTCCGTCCAACATCCTCGTGTCCCGCGAGGGTGAGGTGAAGGTGACGGACTTCGGCATCGCCCGGCTGAGCGGCGCGTCCCACACCGCGCCCGGCCACTTCAAGGGCAAGGAGGCCTACAGCGCTCCCGAGGTCCTCCAGGGCCAGCCCGCCACCATGTTGAGTGACCAGTTCTCCCTGGGGCTCGTGCTCCATGAGCTGCTCACGGGCGCACATCCGTTCTCGTCCACCACGGAGTCGGGAGGCTCCGTCGCGCTGGCCATCGTGTCGCGCGACGTGCCGCCGCTGCCTCCCGAGGTTCCCGCGTCCCTCGCGGACATCGTGCGGCGCATGCTCGCCCGCGCGCCCGAGGCCCGCTTCCCCACGCCCGAGACCCTCGGTGAGGTGCTCGCGAGGTGGCTGGCGCAGACGGGGGAACCCGCGAGCGCGCAGGGACTCACCGCGTTCCTCGAGGCCCTGCCACCTCCTCCCACGCTGAGGGAGAAGGCTGGAGGAGCGGGGTCGAGGAGTGGTGCATCACCGTCGCGTCCGAGCGCGAGCCTGCGCCCCGCCACGAACGACCCTTCCGCGCACTCGGCGCCGACGCGCATGGGGCCCCTCGCGGAGGCGCTCGCTCAGGGTGCATCGGCGGGAACCGGGGCACCGCCTGGACATGAGGATTCGCGGGCGCTGGATGCGATGGACGCTGGGGAGGACGAGGCGTCGGGGCCCGCAGGCATCGAGATGAGTTCGAGCGGGCGGCTCCTGCACCGCTGCGTGCGGTGTGGCTCGCTCCTGTCCGCGGCGCGCGCGCCCTGCTCCGTCTGTGCCGAGCGGCTCGCGCCGCCGACTCCGGGGGCCTTCGACACCTCCGTGGAATCTCCCTTCGCACCTCAGGGGGCCTTACTCGCCGCGGACGATGAAGCCCCGGCCGTGGATGGCGCCGGGCCTCTGACACCCGGCGCCTCGGCCACCTCACGTCAGGTGGCTCCCGGAGACACTCCTTCGGGCTCGCTCCGGGGGGGCAATGCGACGGCCGCGCCTGCCAGGAATGCTCGCGGTGCCGGGCCTGCTTCGAGCGGCGCGGGCACCACCTCGTCACTCGCGGACAGCATCGAGGCCACGCCTCGTCGCCCCTCCGCGCCCAGCGTGACGCAGGCGCGAGGTGATTCACTGGAGCTCGAGGAGCGGGCTCCTCGTCCCGAGAGCACCTGGGATGAGGTCCCCGCCTCCGCGGCGCCTCGGCGCTGGGGACGTCGCCTGGTCCTGCTCATGGGTGTGGCCTTTGCCGTGGGCGGCAGCGTGTGGCTGTGGCCGCACCGCACCACCGTCGCGAATCGCCTCATGGCGAGCGTCAACCGCCCCATGCCGCCGCCCGTGCTCATGCTCACGAGCGAGCCCTCGGGCGCGACGGTGTTGATTGGCGACAAGCCAGTGGGCACGACGCCGCTGGCGCTCGACAACCTCTACCCCGAGGGCCCCGTCGCCGTGCAGGTGCGGCTCAAGGGCTATCGTCCGTGGAAGGGCACCTTCCCCGGAGGCGAGCCTGCGCGGCTCGAGGCGACGCTCCAGAAGTGAGCCACATGGGTGGCCGCCCGCCGCAAGGCACGGTCCTCGGACGCAGGAGCGGGCGGCTCGAAGTGACGCTCAGCGGTCAGCCGCACACCGCACGGGTGGCCGCTCGCGGCACGGCACTCGAAGGTGAGTTCTCGCGGCTTGAGGCAACGCCGCAGCGGTGAGCCGCACGTGTGGCCCCGCTGCTGTCGAGTCGCGCGCGGAGGAGTCCGTACTTCGAGGGAAGCAGCCGGGTCCGAAGCGGGCCACCTGGAACGTGGCCCCCTCCGGTCGTCACTTCACCAGACGCAGGTGCCCCCGACGCGGCGGCGGAGAGTCATCCTTCGGCCCCTCGGGAGTCACCTCCGGAGGCGGCGGAGCGGCGACCGGGGCCTCCTCGGCCACCGGCTCCGCGGGCACCTCACGCAGGAAGGTGCGCGGACGCTCCGAGGCCACCGGCACCGGCTGCGGCTGAGGACGCGCCGCCACCGGCTGCTGGAGCAGCTCCGGGGGCATGTCCTCCATGTACATCCATGACTCCTTCGTCACGTGGCTGGCGATGGCGAACAGCGCCGACCACGGCACCGCCACCTTGAACCGCGACCCCGAGAAGCTCAGCGTGCAGCGCACGCCCCACTCGCCCACCGTGAGGTCCGGCGGGTCGAAGCGATACGAGAGGTTGAGGCGCAGGTGCGCCTCTCCTCGCAATGAAGCGGGAACGAGCACACCGGGCCTGCGCGCGTCCAGGTGGATCATCACCATCCCCTGGTCCAGCGAGGCGAGCAGCCGCTCCTTCTTGTCCAAATCCTTCTTGTCGTCCATCGGTGTACGGCGAAGAGAAATTCGGGCGCGCCACGTCAGCGTCGGCGCACGGCCCGGTCCATCTCCCGCTTCGTCTCCCGCTCCTTGATGTCCTGGCGCCGGTCCTCGTGTGTCTTGCCCCGACACAACCCGAGCTCCACCTTCGCGCGCCCCTTCTTGAAATACAGCATCAGCGGGATGATGGAATACCCACGCTCCCGCACCTTCGTGGTCCACCGGTCGATTTCCGCCCGGTGCATCAGCAGCTTCCGGCCGCGTGTGGGCAGATGGTCGAACACGCTGGCGGACTTGTAGGAACCGATGTGGGCATTGAGCAGGAACAGCTCGCTCCCCTTGGGCAGGGCATACGCGTCCGAGAGATTGGCCACCCCGTCACGCAGCGACTTCACCTCGCTTCCCGTCAGCTCCAGTCCGGCTTCCACCTTCTCGTCCACGGTGTAGTCGAAGCGCGCACGCCGATTCTCGGCGATGAGCCTGACCTGTTCGCCGCCCGCCGGCCCCTTCGACTTTCCACCCGATGCCATACGTGTCGTGGGTCTCCTAACCGCCCAATGCCATGTTGTCGATGAGGCGTGTGTTGCCGCTGAAGGCCGCCACGAGCAGGCGAGCAGCCCGCCCCGGCGTTACCACGTCCAGCGGCGTCAGGCGCTCGGCATCCACCAGCGCGACGTAATCCTCGCGCAGGCCCGCCGCGGCCAATTCGTGCCGCACAGCACCCGTCAGGGCCACGGCATCCCGCGTGCCTCCGTGAAGAAGGGTGAGCGCCGCCCGCAGTCCTCGCGACAGGGACAGCGCCCGCTGCCGCTCCTCGGTGGACAAGTAGGCATTGCGGCTGCTCATCGCCAGCCCGTCGGGCTCGCGGACCGTCGGCATTCCGACGATGTCCACGCCCAGGTGCAAATCCCGGTTGAAGGCCTTGATGACCTGCAGCTGCTGGTAGTCCTTCTCCCCGAAGAGCGCGACGGCCGGCCGGAAGAGCGCGAGCAGCTGCGTGACGATGGTGGCCACGCCCCGGAAGTGTCCCGGGCGCCGCTCGCCACACAGCCCCTGGCTCACCTCCGTCACCTCGACGTACGTCTGATAGCCCGGGGGGTACATGACCTCGGGCGTGGGCGCGAAGACGACGTCCGCTCCGGCCTCGCCACACTTCGTCAGGTCCCCCTCGAAGTCGCGCGGGTAGCGCGAGAGGTCCTCCTTGGGCCCGAACTGGGTGGGGTTGACGAAGATGGACACGGCCACCACGTCGGCGCGACGGCGCCCCTCGCGGATGAGCGAGAGGTGCCCTTCGTGCAGGTAGCCCATGGTGGGCACCAGCGCGAGCCGGCGCCCCTCACGGGCAAGACCCGCCGCCCACGCCTTCACTTCCTCCGCGGTTCGCAGGACGGCGGGCGCCATGCGCTAGACCGGGATTCCGTAGACGGGGCCGATCTTCTCCTCACCCTCGGCCGCCACCGGCACCTCGGCACGCGGGCCGGGCACGGGGACGGCGGGCGCCACGGCGCGCAGCGTCTTGGTCGCCTTGAACGAGTGGTCGTCGTCCGGGAACGCGCCCTGGCGGACCTCGTCGAAGTAGACCTGGGCGGCGCCGGTGATGGAGCCGTGCAGGTCCGCGTAGCGCTTGACGAACTTGGGCTTGAAGTCCGGGTTCATCCCCAAGAGGTCGTAGCAGACCAGCACCTGCCCGTCGCAGTGACGCCCCGCGCCGATGCCGATGACGGGGATGCTCAGCTTCTGCGTAATCGTGCGCGCCAGCTCCAGCGGCACGCCCTCCAGCACCAGCGCGTAGGCCCCAGCGGCCTCCAGCGCGAGCGCGTCCTCCACGAGCTGCCGGGCCTGGTCCTCGTCGCGCCCCTGGACGACATAGCCGCCCATCTTGTGCACCGACTGGGGCGTCAGGCCCAGGTGCCCCATGACGGGGATGCTCGCGCGGACGATGGCGCGCACCGTGTCCGCGAACTCGGCGCCGCCCTCCAGCTTCACGCTGCCCGCGCCACCCTCGGAGATGAGCCTGCCCGCGTTGCGGACCGCCTCCTGGACGGACACCTGGTAGCTCATGAAGGGCAGGTCGGCCACGACGTGGGCGCGCTTGGTGCCGCGAGCCACCGCCGCCGAGTGGTAGACCATCTGGTCCATCGTCACGGGCAGCGTGGAGTCATGGCCCTGGATGACCATGCCCAACGAGTCACCGATGAGCAGCACGTCCGCGCCCGACTGGTCGAGGATGTGGGCGAACGTGGCGTCGTACGCGGTGACCATGCAGATCTTCTGGCCGATCTGCTTCAGGCGCTTCAGCGAATGGATGGTGACCTTGTCCTTCACGGTTCACCTCCTGTTGGGTGAGGGTGGATACGGCAAAGTGCCGACCCCGGGCCCCTCGCCGTCCCGTCAGGGATCGCCGGAAGCTTCGAAGCCGACCCCCGCACTCTAACGCCCTCGCCCCGGCCGTGGGGCCTCAACAAGCGGGCGACCCGTCGGGAGGCCGATTTCAGGGACGCCGCGACGCCTTGGGCAGGTAGTGCTGCGTCCCCGGCTTCGCCTTGCGGATGGCTGCCAACAGGTCTTCCCTGTCCGCCTCGTTATTCACGAAATCAATGTCCGAGGTGTCCACCACGAGGAGCGGCGTCTCCGTGTAGTGGAAGAAGAAGTTGTTGTACGCGTGGACCAGCCCCTCCAGGTAGCCGGAGTCGAACTTGCGCTCGAACTCGCGGCCGCGCTTCTTGATGCGTTGCAGCAGCACGTCGAGGCGGGCCTGGAGGTAGACGACGACGTCGGGCTTGGTGACGCGGGGCCCGAGCGCCTCGAAGACGCGCTCGTAGAGGGCGAGCTCGTGGGCGTCCAGGTTGAGGTGGGCGAAGATGCGGTCCTTGGCGAACAGGTAGTCGCTGACCGTGACGGAGCGGAACAGGTCCTGCTGGAACAGCTCCTGCTGCTGCCGGAAGCGCGACAGGAGGAAGAAGATCTGCGTCTGGAAGCCGAACTTCTGCCGGTCCGTGTAGAAGCTGGACAGGAAGGGGTTCTCCTCCACGACCTCGAGCACGCGGCGCGCGCTCAGCCTCTCGGAGAGGATGTTGGAGAGGCTCGTCTTGCCGACGCCAATGGGCCCCTCGACCACGATGTACCGGTAGTCCATCCGCCGAGGCCTCCCGACCCGGAAAACGCGCGATGAGGCCCCGGTGATTCTCCACCTGGGAAAACAGGTCGCGGGGCCACGCGTGGGGGCGCGGATAACACAACCTGGGCACCGGGGTCCGGCGATTTTTCCATGCCCGGGGTGGCGGCGGGAATCCCAGGGCTCGCTTGACGCTGTGGGTGGGCTCCCCCTAGGTTGCCGCGCGATTCCATGGCGTGTGCGCGGGGTGCCCTTCGGTCATGAGTGGGAGGCAGCGGGCGAAGACAGTGGTGCGGCTCGAGGAGGCTCGCCCGAGCGCCACGCCCAAGGCCGAGACTCCACCTCCCATGGAGGCGGATCCGCTCTATGGCGTCGTGCTGCTGAAGACGGCGCTGGAGCTCAAGCGCCGCAAGGATGGCTCCGTGGAGGACATCCTCCGCGACGTGCTGACGCGCATGCGCATCCCCGAGGATGAGTTCCGGGCGTTCCTGGAGCAGCAGGGCGGCCTGGGTCAGCTCCTCGGGCTGCGGGGCCGGTAGGGCCCGCGCCGGGCCCCCTGCCCTACTCGTCCGCGCCGTCGTCCGAGAGGTCCACCGACGGCGGCGAGCGACCGGGAGCCACCGGTCCGAGCGCGCGCTCCAGGGCGGCGAACTCCTCCGGCGAGAGCGTCTCCGCGCGGCGCTGCGGGTCGATTCCCGCCGTCTGGAGCGCGGCGAGGAGCGCGTCGGGCGTGGCCAGCGTCTTGTCCGACTTGAGCGAGTTGAGCAGCGTCTTGCGGCGCTGGGCGAAGGCGGCCTTCACCACGCGGGTGAAGCGGGCCTCGTCGATGATGGGCGCGCGCGGTGACGCGCGGCGCGTGAGCGACAGCACCGCGGAGTCCACCTTCGGTGGCGGATGGAAGCGCCACGCCTCCAGCGTGAGCACGTTCTCCGCGTCGAAGTGCAGGCCGAGCAGCACCGTGAGCAGGCCGTAGTCGCGAGTGCCAGGCTCCGCGGCCAGGCGCTCCACCACCTCCTTCTGGAGCGTGAAGACGGCGCGCGACACATGGGCGCGCTGCTCCAGCACCTGGAAGAGGATGGAGCTGGTGAGGTGGTACGGAAGATTGCCCGCGACGGCCACGTCGGGCGCGCCGGCCACCTCGGCGAAGTTCACGGTGGCGGCGTTGCCCGCCACCACGCGCACACCGGGAATCGCCTCCTTCTCCAGCACCGTGACCATGTCCCGGTCGCGCTCCACGGCCGTCACCTTCGCGCCAGTGGCGGCGAGGAATCGCGTGAGGTGGCCCAGGCCCGGGCCCAGCTCGACAACGGGCTCGCCCTCGCGCAGGTGCAGCGCGTCGGCGATGGTGCTGAGCGCGTCCTCGTCTCCGAGGAAGTTCTGGCCCCAGCTGTACTTGGCGCGCAGGCCGTGGCGCTTGAGGATGTCTCGCGGCGATTCCACCCGGGTGTCCCTCTTCTACATGCGCCAGGCGGGGTCGGCCGCCAGGCGGAAATCACCGCGCAAGCCGCGGCGCCACGCCTCATACCCCGCGACGGCGATCATCGCGCCATTGTCCGTGCACAAACGCACCGGCGGCAGGAACATGCGCAGCCCCCGCTCCTCGGCGCGCTGCTGACACAGGGCCCTGAGGCGCGAGTTGGCGGCCACGCCCCCGCACAGCACCAGCTGCTTGTGGCCCAGCCGGCGCGCGGCGGCCACCAGCTTCTTGGACAGCACGTCCGCCACCGCCTCCTGGAAGGACGCGCACAGGTCCGCGAGCGCCTGCCCCTCCGGAACGCCGTGCTTCTTCGTGTGCTGCAGCACCGCCGTCTTCAGGCCGGAGAAGGAGACATCGAAGTTGTCGCCGGGCAGCGCGCGCGGGAAGCGGATGGCCTCCGGGTTCCCCTTCTGCGCGAGCTGGTCGATGGGCAGCCCGCCCGGGTACGGCAACCCGAGGATGCGCGCCGTCTTGTCGTAGGCCTCGCCCGCGGCGTCGTCGCGCGTGCTGCCCACCAGCCGGTAGTGCCCGAACTCCTTCACCTCGTAGAGGCTGGTGTGCCCACCGGAGACGACGAGCCCGAGGAACGGCGGCTCCGGCGCGTCCTCCAGGAGCCGGATGGCGAGCAGGTGGCCCTCGAGGTGGTTGGCGCCGACGAAGGGCTTGCCGGTGGCGAGGCTCAGCCCCTTGGCCACCTGCAGCCCCACCAGCAGCGCGCCGATGAGCCCCGGGCCGGACGTGACGGCGATGAGGTCCACGTCGTCGAGCGTCTTCTGGGCGCGCGTGAGCGCCTCGTGCACCACCGGCATCACCTGGACGATGTGGTTGCGCGAGGCGAGCTCCGGCACCACCCCGCCCCAGCGACGGTGGATGTCCACCTGGGTGGAGACGACGTCCGACAGCACGCGCCGGCCGTCCTCCACGAGGGCGGCGGCGGTCTCATCACAGGAGGTTTCCAGGCCGAGGACGAGCAAGGCGACTCACTTCACTTCCAGCAGGGCGGGAGCGACCAGGACGTCCGCCGCCCGCTCAGTTGCCGAGCGACTTGAGCATGGCGCGGACCTCGTTGGCGGAGGCCCCCGACGGTTCCAGCTTCAAATACTGGTTGTAGGCCCGTCCCGCCTCGGAATTCTTGCCGATGGACTGGTACGCCATGCCGAGCGACAGCCAGGCCCTCGCGTTCTTCTCATCGTCCCGGACCACGTCCACCAGCAGCTTGGTGGCCTCGCGGAAGGCGGACTCGGACTCGAAGCCGTTCACCAGGGCGATGCCCAGCCCGGCCTTGGCCTCGGTGGAGTCCGGCTTGAGGCCCATCGCCTTGCGGTAGTTCGCGGCCGCCGTCTTGTGCCGTCCGCCCACCGTGGCGCTCTTGGCCTGTTTGATGAGGCTCGCGTACTCGACCTCCGGGTCCACCGCCGGGGCGACGGGGGTGCCCGAGTCCGCGCCGGAGGCAGGCGCCTCCACCACGGCGGTACCGGCGTCCACGGCGGCGGGCGGCGTCTGGACGACGGCGCTCCCCGCGTCGGTCGTTCCCTGCGCGCCCGCGTCGACCGGGGCCTGGACCACGGCGGTGGTGCCCGAGTCGGGCTCGGCCACCGGCGCGATGACCGCGGCGGGCTTCTGGGGCCCGGGCGTCTGGACCGTGTCCACCTTCGGGGGCGTCTCGGCGGGAGGCTTGTCCCCGCCGCCGAACGCCACCACCGCGACCACGGCGCCGATGAGCAGCAGCGCGCCGCCCACATAGAGGCCCGTGCGACGCGGGCGCACCGCCGCCACGTCCTCCGCATGGGACACGGGCGGTGCCGGCGTCGGCGTCGCGGGCTTCGGCGTCTGCGCGAGCACCGGAGGCGCCACGGGCGTGGGGGCCACGATGGACTGCGGCGTCGCGGGGGTGATGAGCGTGGGCGGCGGCGCGGCTGGCGTCAGCGGCTCCTCCGGGATGGAGGGGGCCGCCGGGCGCTCGGGCGCGCCATGCCCCGGATAGGGCGGCAGGGCGAGCTGCTGCGGCGGCGCGGCGGGGACCTCTTCCACCTCGGGGAGGGTGTCGACGTCGACGGCCGGGACGTCGCGGCCGCTCACCAGCGTCACCTCGGACGACGGAGGCGCGGGCGCGGGTGGCGGCACGGGCGGGAACGGGTTGGGCCCCACCGCCGCGCCTCCGAAGATGGGCGCTCGCGCGGGCGCGGGCGGCTCGGAGACGGGCGCGGGCTGCGGCGCGGAGCCCCCCTGCCCTCCGAAGCCTCGCGGGCCCGAGGCCCACACGGAGGACGGGCCCCACGTGGTGGGCGCGCTGATGCCCTCGGTGTCCACGCGGTTCCAGTCGAGCAGCAGGCTGCGGCGCGCGTGCTCCGTCGCGCGATGCGCCGGCGGCGGCTCCACGAGGAAGGACGACCCCTCCGCGACGGCCGGAGGCAGCGTGGGCGCTTCGCCATCCGCGTCCGCCGTCTCGTCCACCATGCCCAGGGGGCGCTTGGGGCGCGCGGGGAACACGACGACGTTGGCGGGCACCGCGTGCGCGGGGGCGGCGGGCGTGGGCTCGGGCTCCTCGGGCGGAGCCGTGACGGGCTCCTCCTCGACGCCCGCGGGCGGCGCGAGCACGCTGGGCGGCATCACCCGCGCGGCCGGCTCCGGCGGAGGGGCGACGGGCTCGGGGGCGACGGGCTCCGGCGGCGCGGGCTCGATGGGCGTGGGCGGCGGGGCCGCGTTGAGCCACTGCTCGATGCCGGGCTTGCTGCTCTGCACCGGCTCCAGCGGCGCGTTGCCCAGCTCCCGGATGAGGCCCTCGAAGTACAGCTTGCTGATGATGCCCAGCGCGGCCAGGTCCTCGAAGTCCGAGTCCTCCACCACGCGGCTCAGCGCGCGCTTGCCGTCGAACAAGCGCAACAGGCCGTTCACCTCGTCGGGAATCTCCGAGAGCCGGTCGGCGAGCTGGTGGTAGTCGATCTCGAACACCGTCTCCAACGGCGGCAGCTGCTCGAGCATGCGGCCCCACTCATCGAGGCGACGCATGCCCTCCATCAGCAGGCCCTGCGTGGAGATCTCGATGCGCTCGGGGCGGTCCAGCGAGGTGAACTGGACGTCGAACTGTCCCTCGAAGGTGTTGAGCAGCCGGTAGAAGGCGTTCTCGCCCTTGAGCCGACCCAGCTCCGCGTCGATGACGCGGCCTTCCTTGAAGTAGACGGTGCCGGTGCGCTCGCCCTGGATGGAGATGACGCCCGTCTTGCGGCCGATCTCGAACGTCTGGACCAGGTCCACCACGCCCATGTCCGCGAGGCTGCCGCCGAAGCCACCCTTCGTCGTCTCCCGCTTCTCGATCCTCTCCTTCTCCGCCTTCTGGAGGATCATCTTCACGCGGGTGACGATCTCTTTGATGTAGATCGGCTTGGTCAGGTAGTCGTCGCCGCCCAGTTCCAGGCCGCGCACCTTGAACTCGACCGACTTCTGACTCGTCAGGAAGACGAACGGGATGAACTTGAAGCGCTCGTCGGACTTGAGCGCCTTGCACAGCTCGAAGCCGTCCATCTCCGGCATCTTGGTGTCCGCGAGCACCAGGTCCGGTGGGCTGATCTGCACCTTCTCGATGGCGTCCTTGCCGTGGATGGCCGTCGTCACGGAGAAGCCCGCCTTCTTCAGGCTGACCTCCATCACGCGGAGACTCTTCGCGTCCCCATCCACCAGGAGCAGGTGCTGCTTGGCCACGTTACTTGCCTTTCATCTACGGAGGACGATTCGCGGAAGAGCCCGGCGCGGGGAGCATCCTGCCCGCTTTCCAGGCATGTCAATGGGTTGGAACGACGGAGGGACTGGCTGCCCCCCGGCCGCCCGGGCGCGGGGTGAAGCGCTACGAGCGCGGCCTCAGCGGAAGAACCCGCCCTTCTTGGGTGGGTTCTTCTTGCGCATGTCGATCAGCCGCAGCTCCTGGTTGGCCTCCAGGTGCTTGGAGTTGGCGCGCACCGCCTCGCGGAAGTGGCGCTCGGCCCGGTCCATGTCGCCCTCGACCCGGGCGATGACGCCCAGCTGGTAGTGCGCGCGGTCGCAGTTCGGGTCGGCCTTGACCGCGTCCAGCATCATCTGCTTGGCCTTGGGCATGTCCGCCTTCCGGGCGGGGTCCATGTAGATGGCCCAGGCGCGCGCGGCCAGGTAGGTGGCCTTGGGGTCCAGGGCGTGGGCGCGCTCGTAGTGCTCCGACGCGGTGGTGAAGTCGCGCTTGCGGAAGTAGACCTCGCCCATCTTGTAGAGGTCATCGGGGCTGCTCTCCGG
Source organism: Myxococcus sp. XM-1-1-1 (assembly GCF_020037095.1). Classification (NCBI taxonomy): domain Bacteria; kingdom Pseudomonadati; phylum Myxococcota; class Myxococcia; order Myxococcales; family Myxococcaceae; genus Myxococcus; species Myxococcus sp. XM-1-1-1. Next base: position 2,385 of record NZ_JAIQDH010000011.1, on the reverse strand, counting down.
GCGTCCCGGTGCGGGGCGCGCGGACCCGGAGGACCCGCCCGGCGCTGGCGGCGCCTTGGGCAGCGACTGCTGGGCCTGGAGCGTCTGGATGTAGGCCTTGCGGCGGGCGTCGTCGTAGAGGACCTCGTAGGCCTCGCGGATGGCCTCGAAGACGGACGTTATCTTCTGCGCCAGGTGCGGCAGCGTCGGCGGCAGCCTGTCGGGGTGGAAGACCTTGGCCAGGCTCAGGAAGGCGGCCTTCACCTGATCCCTGGGGGCATCCTGGGGGACGCCGAGGACGTAGAAGTGATCCTTGCGGGCCTGCACGTCGGCGTAGCGCTGCTCGATGAGCTGGGCCTGACGGGCCTCGTCCGGCTTGGGGGGCTCGGTGGGGGCGGCGGGCACGGCGGGGCCGGACTCGGTGACAGGGGCGGCGCCCACGGGGGCGGCGGGGGTCCCGCGTCCTCCGAGCACGCCCATGTTCTCCATCGCACGGCGCAGCAAGCGCTGGCGCCGGAGCTTCGCGGCCTCGTCGGGATTGGAGGGGTCTGCCGCCACGTCGTCCTCGTCGAAGTCCCAGTCGTCCAAGTCTCCAGACGGCTCGGACCACGCAGTCTCGCCAGTTGGGCCGGTGTTGTCACCGGGGAAGGTCTCGAAGTCCGCTTCAATGGTTGCTTCGACGATGGCTTCGACCGGGGGCTCCTCCGCGCCGACGTTCGCCTGATTGACATCCGAGCGGACGAGCGTTTCCAGGTGGGCATCCACCTGCTGGAGGGCGGCTTCGAAGGAGGCCGTGAGGGTTTCGGCGGCTTCGTCCTTGTCGAAGGAGACGATGCGCCACAGGTCGTCCTCGCTGGCTCGCTTGTTCTTGGCGGGCGTGGGCCCCAGGCGCAGAGGGGGCGGCGCGGCGACTGGGGCCGGACGGGAGGCCCACAGGCTGTCGTCGGCGGCGTCCTCGGGGGAGCCCTCGATGAGGGTGTCCATGTCCGCCGTGAGAACGGGGGGGTCGACCGGCGTGAGGACGGGGGGGCCTGAGGCGGCGCGGGGCGGCGGGGTGGGGAGCGGCTCGGCGGCGGGGACGGCCTCCGCCCAGAGCTCGGGCTCGGGTTCGGCCTCGAGCAGGGGGAGGTCCTCGGGCTCCGGCTCTGGGGTGAGGGAGGTCTGCGTCGCGCGCCAGGACTCGTCCTGGACGGGGACCTGGTCCTTGGTGCGGGTGGGCGGGACGACGGAGCGCGCCGGCTCCTCCGCGAGCCAGGGCTCGAGGGGCTGGGACTTCGAGCGACGAAGGGCCTCCTCCATGTCGTGGAGGAGCTCGGCCTGGGCGCGGTCCCTGGCGGAGCGGAGGGCCTCGCGGCTCTCGCCATGGAGGGGGAGGCCGGATTGGGAGGAGGCCGCGAGCGGCGGGACGTTGGAGGCGCGGGATGAGGAGGGAGGTGGGACTTCCTCGACGTCGTCGGCGGGGATGATGTCGCCGACGTCGAGCATCAGCTCGCCGATGTCCTCCTGGGTGGAGGCCGTGGGGGCAGGGAGTTGGAGGGCCTGGGTCTCCGCGAGACGGGCCTGCTCGGCCTGGTGCTGATCTTCCGCGAGGCGGGCCTGTTCGGCCTGGTGCTGTTCTTCCGCGAGGCGGGCCTGTTCGGCCTGACGTGCCTCTTTCGCGCGGCGGACCGCGTCGGCCCTGCGACGCTCGACCTCGAGTCGGAGCTCTTCGGCGCGACGGGCTTCTTCGGCGAGGCGGGCTTCCTCCGCGAGGCGCTCGTCCTCTTCACGAAGCCGAGCTTCTTCAGCAAGGCGAGCCTCTTCGGCTACGCGGGCCTCCTCTGTGAGACGCTCCTCTTCGGCCACGCGGGCTTCCTCTGCCTGCCGGGCCGCTTCCGCAGCGCGAGCCTCTTCTGCCACTCGCGCTTCCTCAACGAGACGAGCCTCTTCAGCCCGACGTCCTTCCTCTTCACGAAGGCGAGACTCTTCGGCCCGACGCTCTTCCTCCGCACGAAGCCGCGCCTCTTCAGCGAGACGGGCCTCTTCAGCCAACCGGGCCTCTTCGGCCAGGCGAGCCTCTTCAGCCAGTCGCGTTTCTTCCGCGAGGCGGGCCTCTTCGACAAGGCGGGCCTCTTCGGCCCGACGCTCCTCCTCCGCACGAAGCCGCGCCTCTTCAGCGAGACGGGCCTCTTCAGCAAGCCGAGCTTCTTCAGCGAGACGGGCCTCTTCAGCCCGGCGCTCCTCCTCCGCACGAAGCCGGGCCTCTTCAGCAAGGCGGGCCTCTTCAGCAAGGCGGGCCTCTTCAGCGAGACGAGCCTCTTCAGCGAGACGAGCCTCTTCAGCCAGCCGCGCCTCTTCAGCGAGGCGGGCCTCTTCGGCCAGTCGCGCCTCTTCGGCTCGACGCTCTTCCTCCGCACGGATGCGGGC
>NZ_JAIQDH010000010.1:0-362205 GCF_020037095.1 Myxococcus sp. XM-1-1-1 | reverse complement strand
GGGTACGGCCCGACGGAGAACACGACGTTCACGACGACGTGGAGGATGCAGAAGGAGTCGGACGTCGGAGAGAGAGGTGTGCCGATTGGGCGTCCGGTGGAAGGCACGGAAGTGTACGTGCTGGACGAGGGACTGCGTCCTGTGGCGGTGGGAGTGCCGGGAGAGCTGTACACGGGGGGCGAGGGGCTGGCGCGGGGGTACGTGGGGAAGCCGGAGCTGACGGCGGAGCGCTTCGTGCCGAGTCCGTTTGGGGACGGGGAGAGGCTGTACCGGACAGGAGACGTGGTCCGCTGGAAGAGTGACGGAGCGCTGGAGTTTTTGGGGCGGCGTGACGGGCAGGTGAAGGTGAGGGGGTACCGGATTGAGTTGGGGGAGGTGGAGGAGGGGCTGAAGGCGGTGGCGGGGGTGCGTGAAGCGGTAGCAATGGTGAGGGAGGAGAGAGGGGACAAGAGGCTGGTGGGGTACGTGGTGGGCGAGGTGGAGGGGGCGGCGGTGAAGGAGGGGATGAGGAGGAGGCTGCCGGAGTACCTGGTGCCGACGGTGGTGGTGGTGCTGGAGGCGCTGCCGCTGACGGCGAACGGGAAGGTGGACCGCAGGGCGCTGCCGGAGCCGGAGGCGGTGACGTCACCGGAAGACGTCTACGAAGCACCGCGAGAGGGACTGGAAGCGAAGCTGGCGGAGGTGTTCCGTGAGGTGCTGGGAGCGAAGCGAGTCGGGAGGAAGGACGACTTCTTCGAGCTGGGAGGGCACTCGCTGCTGGCGACGCAGGTGGTGGCGCGAGTGCGCGCACTCACCGGCATCGACCTCCCACTGCGCGCTCTCTTCGAGGCCCCCACGGTCGAACAGCTCGCGTCGTGGCTCGAAGTGTCCCGTGGTGACAGTCCCGATCAAGTCTGCGTGACGTTGCAGGCCGAGGGCATGGGCACTCCGGTGTTCTTCGTTCACGCTGTCGGCGGAGCGGTGGGGCCCTATCGGCTGCTCTCACGGTGGATGGGCACGGGCCGACCGGTCTACGCCTTCCAGTCGCCGGGGCTCGATGGCTCGGAGCCCCCAATCGAACACATGGACGCGCTCGTGCGGCGTTACGTGGCCGCGCTGCGAACCGTGCGTCCGGAAGGCCCGTACGTGCTCGGGGGCTGGTCCATGGGCGGTGTCGTGGCCTTCGAGATGGCGCGCGAGCTGGAGCGGCAGGGACAGCGCGTCGAACAGCTCATCCTCCTCGACAGCTTCGCGTCCACGGACGAGCTGCTCACGCAAGGACCCGACGACGCGCTGCTCCTCGCGGGGATGGCGATGGACCTCGCGCGGACCGCGGGAGTCGAGTCGACGCTCCGGCCCGAGTCTCTCGCGGGGCTCTCCGAAGATGAGCAGCTCGCTCGGGTCATCGCGTATGCACGGGAGTCCGGGTGGCTTCCCCCCGAGGTCCAGGACTCGGACCTCCGGGCCTGGCGTGACGTGACCCGCGCGAACCTGCGGGTCCTGTCCACGTTCCGTCCAGGTGCCTATGGAGGCCCCGTGTTGCTGCTGCGCGCGAAGGACGCGAAGCGGGAGCGCTCCGTGGAGCCGACCCACGGATGGTCTCGCTACGTGGCCCCGGAGCAGCTCGAGGTCGAGGACGTCCCGGGCACCCACTACACCCTGCTGCACGCTCCGCACGTCCAGGCCCTGGCCGCGCGAATCGTGAAGCACGTCTCCGAGCCCTTCCTGCGGCAGGATGACGAACGGAACGAGGGCGCCTGAGGACTCCCCGGCGCCTCGCCCCGACGTGGGCACTCGCGCGACGAGTGCCTACTGCCGCGTCGCGAGGTGCTGGTCGAGCCGCGCGAGCGTCTGCTGGCCACCTTCGATGGCGTACTTCGCCGCCTGCTCGCGCGCTTCGACGGTGGGCAGCGTGTGCTGCATCGTGACGCGCGTCTTTCCCGCCTCGTCCTGGAAGGTGACGACGGCCTTGAACAGCACCTCGCCTTCCTTCGTGCCGTGATCCCACTCGAGCCGCTCGTTGGGGACGACCTTCGTGTAGACGATGTGGTTCGCGTAGTCGGTGCCATCGGGCCCGTGCATGGTGAACTTCCACGCGCCCCCCGGCCGCACGTCCTTGCTCACCGTGGTCGTGCGGAAGCCGTTCGGCCCCCACCAGTGGGAGATCATCTCCGCGTCGGTGAACGCCTGGAAGACCAGCGCGCGTGGGGCGCTGATGAGCCGCGACAGTTCCAGCTGACGCTTCGCGAGTTCGTTGAGGTCGAGCGCTGCGTTCATGGGGGGGCTCCTCGGTCCTTCTTCTTCGGGGTTGGAATCTTGCGGCCGCGCGCCGGGCGCTTCTGCCCCTGGACGTCGGCGAGATAGTCCTCGAGCCGGTCGAGGCTGGCCTCCCAGAACTCGCGATAGTCCTCGAGCCAGTCGGTCGCGTCCTTCAGCGGCTCCGGCGCGAGTCTGCAGGGGCGCCACTGGGCTTCGCGGCTCCGCGTGATCAGCCCCGCGCGCTCGAGCACCTTGAGGTGCTTCGTCACGGCGGGGAGGCTCATGTCGAAGGGTTGGGCGAGCTCCGTGACGGAGGTCTCCCCCTTCGAGAGCCGCGCGAGGATCGCGCGCCGGGTCGGGTCGGCGAGTGCGGCAAAGGTGGCGCTGAGTGGGTCGCTCGGCATGGCTTGATTAACCTTCTGTTAAAATAACCAACTAGTTAAATGAAAGGCAAGCGCGAATCGCGTCGAGCGTTCGCTGTGCGGTTCAGGGCTGCTGCGTCGAAACGCGCGGGGGCGGAGGCGGCGCGAAGGCCTCCACGAGTCCCTGGGTCATCGCGGTGGCGAAGACCTCCAGCGTGCGCTCCTCGCGCCAGCGCGCGGCCTCCTCGAAGTCGAGCGCGTGGTGCGTCTCCACGATGACCGAGGGCATCGTCGGCTTGCGCAGGACGAAGATCTGCCGGTGTGACGGCTCGCGGGACACGAAGACGCCGGGCTGCGCGGTGTCGGTGGCGTAGAGGCCCACGTAGTCCACGCCGTCGTAGTGGAGGAACCCGCCGCGCGACAGGTTCCGCGCCAGCGCTCGCGCCAGCTCCGCGCGGCGACCCTGGAGGGGGGCGGGCGCATCCTCGGACCAGAGCACGCTGAAGCCGGGCGTCGTGTCCTGGCGGTTGCACGACTGTCCCTCCGCGGGCGCCCACGGCTGCGACGTGCCTCGCGAGTCCGAGTGCAGGCTCACGAACACGTGCGCGCCCCAGCGCTCCGCATCGGCGAGCCGACTCGTATACGGCACCCGCTGTCCCGGCTCACGGCTGATGCGCACCTCGAAGTGCCCCGTGGCCACCAACCGCCGCGCCAGGTCCTGCGCCACGCGCAACGTGAAGACCTCCTCGTCCTCGCACGTGACGGAGCGGTTGCCCGTGTTCCCCTCGGCGCCGTGTCCCGCGTCCAGGTACACCCGACGTCGCGCGAAGCCCTCGGGCACGTTCGCGGGGACGTGCGTCAGCGTGGCTCCCGGCGCGGGCCACCTGGCCACGACAGGCGGCTCGACGACCGTCTCCGCCGCGCGCATCGGCCTGTGGGGAAGGGAGCCCCGTGTGCCTTCCACGGACCCACGGACGGCGCTCGGGTCGACGGGGAGCGAGCCCGGCCGCGCCGCCTGGGACAGGTGCGTCGAGGCATCAGGAGACACCTCGCTCGAGGCGCGCACGCAGGCGGTGCCCGTGAGCAGCAAGACTCCCAGTCCCCACACTCCAGCGGCGGATGGCGGCATGTCAGGTTCGACGCCTGTCGAGCGGGCGTCGTTCCGCAGTGTGGCCCGGAATGACGGGGAAGCGGAAGCCGGCCCGGGGAGCCCGCCTGCCCGGACGCCCTGTCGTCGCGCTTGCGTTTCCGTCGCGCATCGCGAAGAAGCGGGGAGCCATGTCCGTGGAGCGCCCGCAGCCCGATTCCTCCGCTGTCCCACTCTTCGCCACGGAAGGAGCCCTGCGCGCCTGGCTGCGCGAGCACGGCGTCGAGCACCTGTCCCGCCTGAGCCTCACGGTGCTGTCGCCCTTCGTGGACCCCGCGCTGCTGCCTCAGTCCCGCCCCGCGATGGCCCGCCGCAGGCTGGTGGAGATGCTCAGCGAGGAGGGCCGTACGCGCTGGACGCAGGAGTCCCTGCCGTCGCCGAAGATGAAGGACCTCCTGCCCCGGCTCGCGTGGCGCTTCGTCGAGGAGGAGCGCAAGCAGGCGGAGGAGACCCGCGCCACGCTCGCCGCGCGACTGGCGCCGCCCGAGGACCCGCGCACCCACCGTGTCCATGGCCTGTTGCTGGACCTGCGCTCCCGCGCGCCCGCCACCGTGGCCACGCGGCCCTTGCACGCGCTGCAGCTGGAGTCGCTCCAGCACGACGCCGAGCTCCCTGGCTTCCGCTTCCGCGAGACGCGCTGCTCGGAGCTGCCCTACGGCGCGCAGATGGGCTTCATCCTCCCCGAGGCCCGGCTGACCTTCACGCCCTCCGTGGTGCAGGGCGACTGCACCTGTGGCGCGCCGCCGTGTGTCCACCTGGTCGCCGCCATCGACACGGTGCTGTTGTGGCTGAACCAGCCGTGGACGGAGCGCTTCAGCGAGACGCTCGACGAGCTGGTGCGACCGGGGTGGGACCGCACGTTGAGGGCGCTGGAGCGCGCGCTCGATGAGGGCACGGGCAGCGGCGCGGCGGTGGAGGTCTCCTGGCGCGTCGACGTCATCGAGGGCTACGGCGTGGAGGTCCACCCGTACGTGCACCGGCGCAACAAGAAGGGCCAGCGCTCCACCGGAGCCAAGGTGAGTCGCCGCAAGCTGCTCCAGGAGCATGGCTCGCAGCTCTCCTCGCTCGACGCGCGCCTCGCGTCGCTGCTGCCGGATGGCGACGCACCCGCCTCGCGCGCGCTGCTGCTGGAGCTGGTGGACCATCCCCGGCTCTATCAGGAGGGGACGCAGGACCTGCTGGTCCAGGTGGATCGCGCCAAGGTGGGCATCGTCGCCTCTGAGCGGGGCGGCGCTGTCGTCGTCTCCGCGGGCGTGGACGGCGCGAGCCTGCCCGCGTCCATGGTGGACCGCGTGCGCCGCTCGAAGCCGGAGGAGGCCCTCTTCCTCTGGGACGAGGGCTCGCGCAGGCTCACCGTGCTGGACGCGGGCCCGGAGGTCCGCGCGCTCGTCTCCGTCCTCCAGCGCCACGGCAACGTCTTCCCTCCCGAGAGCCACGGCGTGCTGCTGGAGAAGCTGGCGAAGCTCTCGGTGCGGCTGCCCGTGGCCATGCCTCGCGGTGTCATGGGCGAGAAGCTGCCCTCGCTCCAGCTGCCGGTGCTGCGCTTCGAGCTGGAGCCCGGCAGCGCGGTGCGCGTGGAGCTGCGCGTGCGGGCGCTCCCGGACAGCATCAGCTTCATCCCGGGCGAGGGGCCTCGGGACGTGTACCTGCGCCGGGGCCTGGAGCCCGTGCACACGGTGCGCGACTTCGTGAAGGAGCTCGCCGTGGTCCACGCGCTCCAGGCGAGCCTGCCCCTGGCCACCGCGGAGGCGCAGGCGCTGCCGTTCAGCTTCTCGTTCCCCAACGTCCAGGGCGCGCTCGGGCTCTTGTCCGCGTGTCAGTCGCTGGAGTCGCCGCCGGAGCTGGAGTGGGGTGGCTCTCCACTTCGCCTCGTGGGCTCTCGCGGGGCGAGCGCGCTGCGAATCACGGTGGAGCGCAAGCGCGACTGGTTCGGCGTGCTCGGAGGGCTGGCGGTGCAGGGCGAGCGCGTGGAGATGGCGCGGCTGTTGGACGCCGCGCGTCGCAAGGAGCGCTTCGTCCAGGTGAAGGACCAGACCTACGTGGAGGTCGAGGAGGCGCTGCGCCAGCACCTGGAGCGACTGGCGGACCACGCCCACCTTTCGCGCCACGGCTTGGAGGTGGGTCCGGCCGCGGCGGAGTCGCTGTCCGCCCTGGGCAGCGCGGGCGCGACGCTGGACGCGGACGCGACGTGGAGGGGGCTCGTCGAGCGCATCTTCGCCGCACGGGAGCTGAAGCCGAAGGTCCCCGCCACGCTGAAGACGGACCTGCGTGACTACCAGGTCGAGGGCTTCCGCTGGCTCACCCGGCTGGCCTCTTGGGGCGCGGGCGCGGTGCTCGCGGACGACATGGGGCTGGGCAAGACGGTGCAGGCGCTGGCCGTGTTGCTGGAGCGCTCGAAGCTGGGGCCCGCGCTGGTGCTCGCGCCCACCTCCGTGGCCTTCAACTGGATGGACGAGGCGAAGCGCTTCGCGCCGTCGCTGAAGATGCGGCTGTTCTCCGAGGCCGCGGACCGGGGCGGGCTGCTCGAACGGCTGGGTCCCCGCGACGTGCTCGTGCTGAGCTATGGCCTCTTGACGCGCGACATCGGCCGGCTGTCCGAGCTGCGCTTCGCCACGCTCGTCTTCGACGAGGCCCAGGCCCTGAAGAACGCGGGCACCCACCGCTTCCGCGCCGCGCGGGCGCTGCAGGCGGACTTCAAGTTCGCCCTCTCCGGCACTCCATTGGAGAACCACCTGGGAGAGCTGTGGAGCGTCTTCTCGCTCGTCTTCCCCGGGCTGCTCGGCAGCCACGACGCCTTCCGCACCCGCTTCGCGATTCCCATCGAGCGCAGGGTGGACCCCACCGCGGCGCCCGCCCTGGCCAGGGTGCTGCAACCCTTCCTCCTGCGCCGCACCAAGGCCCAGGTGGAGGCGCAGCTGCCGCCGCGCACGGACATCCGCGTGCCCGTCGTCCTCTCCACCCAGGAGTGGACCATGTACGAGGACGCGCGGCTGGCGGCCCTCTCCGCGCTGGAGTCCGCGCCGGAGGTGATGCGCGAGCGGCAGTCACGTGAGCTGGAGCGCCGCTTCGAGGTGCTCGCCGCGCTCACCCGGCTGCGCCTGTTGGCCTCGCACCCGCGCCTCTACGACGCCGAGTCCCGCGTGGAGTCCTCCAAGCTGGAGCGCTTCATGGAGCTGGTCGAGGAGCTTCGCGCCGAGGGCCACCGCGCGCTCGTCTTCAGCCAGTTCACCTCGCACCTGGCCCTGGTGCGCGAGGTGCTGGACGCGCGGGGCATCCGCTACGACTACCTGGACGGCTCCTCCACACCCAAGGCCCGAGAGCAGGCCGTGCGCTCCTTCCAGGAGGGCAGCGCGCCCCTGTTCCTCATCTCGCTCAAGGCCGGTGGCTTCGGCCTCAACCTCACCGCCGCCAACACCGTCATCCACCTGGACCCGTGGTGGAACCCCGCCGTGGAGGATCAGGCGTCGGACCGCGCGCATCGCATCGGCCAGGAGCGCCCCGTCACCGTCTACCGGCTGGTGGCGCGAGGCACCATCGAGGAGCAGATGCTGTCGCTCCACGAGCACAAGCGCGCGCTCGTCGCGGACGTGCTCGAGGGCAAGGACGGCGCCGGGCGGCTCTCCACGAAGGAGCTGCTCGGCCTGTTGTCCCAGCGCCTCGGGGGCCCCGACGAGGAGGAAGTCCCCCGGACGCGGCACTGAAGCGGGGCAGGGGAGCCCCGCAAAGACAACGGGCAGGTCCCTCGGTGAGGAACCTGCCCGCGTCAGGCTTCGAGTCGCTGAAGCCCGCGCTTTACGCGCGGACCTCGGGCGACCCGGGCTCGGTGGACGCAGGAGGCAGCGAGGCCTCCTTGCCCGGCTCGCCACCCGGAGTCCCCGCCGACGACTTGAACGGCGACGTCTCCAGCGCGGCCTTCAGGACCTCGTCCATCTGGCTGACGAAGATGAACTCCAGCTCGTTCTTCGCCTGGTCCGGCACGTCCACCAGGTCCTTGCGGCAACGCTCGGGCAGGATGACCCGCTTGATGCCCGCGCGGTGGGCCGCCAGCACCTTCTCCTTGATGCCGCCGACCGGCAGCACCAGGCCACGCAGCGTGGCCTCGCCCGTCATCGCCGTGTCGTGCCGCACCCGGATGCCCGTCAGCAGGCTGGTGAGCGCCGTCAGGATGGTGACGCCCGCGGAAGGACCATCCTTGGGGATGGAGCCCGCCGGGAAGTGCAGGTGGATGTCCGTCTTCTCCAGGAAGTTGGAGCTGATGCCCAGCTGCTCGGACTTGCTGCGCAGGTAGCTCAGCGCCGCCGTCGCGCTCTCCTTCATCACGTCGCCGAGCTGGCCGGTGAGCGTCATGCCGCCCTTGCCCGCCATCTTCGTCGCCTCGATGAAGAGCAGATCGCCGCCGGCCGCCGTCCAGGCCAGACCCGTGGCCACGCCCGGAACCTCCGTGCGCTCCGCGACCTCCGAGTAGAACATCTCGGGCCCGAGGATCTCCTTCACGCGCTCGGCGTTGATGGTCTGCTTCTCCAGCTTCCCACCCGCGACCTCCACCGCCACCGCGCGGCAGATGTCCGCGATGCGCCGCTCCAGGTTACGCACGCCCGCCTCGCGGGTGTACGAGGTGGTCAGCGTCAGCAGCGCCTCATCGGTGATCTCGATGTGGTCCGGGTTGAGCCCGTGCTCCTTGAGCTGCTTGGGCACCAGGTGGATGCGCGCGATGCTCTGCTTCTCCTCGAAGGTGTAGCCCGACAGCTCGATGATCTCCATGCGGTCGCGGAGCGGCCCGGGGATGGGATCCAGCTGGTTCGCCGTGGCGACGAACATCACCTTCGACAGGTCGAACGGCACGTCGAGGTAGTGGTCGCTGAACGTGTTGTTCTGCTCCGGGTCCAGCACCTCGAGGAGCGCCGCGCTCGGGTCGCCACGGAAGTCGGCGCCGAGCTTGTCGATCTCGTCGAGCATCATGACCGGGTTCTTCGTGCCGGCCTTCTTCATGCTCTGGATGAAGCGGCCGGGCAGCGCGCCGACGTAGGTGCGCCGGTGGCCGCGGATCTCCGCCTCGTCACGCACGCCGCCCAGCGACAGGCGCACGAACTTGCGGCCCGTGGCCTTGGCCACGCTCTGACCCAGCGACGTCTTGCCGACGCCCGGAGGACCGACGAGGCACAGGATGGGCCCGCGCATGTCGTTCTTCAGCTTGCGGACGGCCAGGTACTCCAGGATGCGCTTCTTCACCTTCTTGATGCCGAAGTGATCCTTGTCGAGCTGCTGGCGCGCGTTCTCGATGTCGAGGTTGTCCTCGGACAGCTTCGACCACGGCAGGTCGGCGATCCAATCCAGGTAGGTGCGCGCGACGGTGTACTCGCTCGACGCCGCCGGAATCGTCTTCAGGCGGTTGAGCTCCTTGTTCGCGACCTTCTCCACCTCGGGAGGCAGGGCGGCCTTCTTCAGGCGCTCCTGGAGCTCGTCGAGCTCCTCCTCCTCCTCGCCCATCTCGCCGAGCTCTTCCTTGATCGCCTTGAGCTGCTGGCGCAGGTAGTACTCGCGCTGGGTCTTCGACATCTCGCCCTTCACGGCGGAGTCGATCTTGTTGGAGAGCTTGAGGATCTCACGCTTGCGGTTGAGCAGCTCGAGCACGAGCTTCATCCGCGCCTTGAGGTCCACCGTCTCCAGGACGGCCTGCTTCTCCTCGATCGGCACGTCCACGTTGGCGGCGATGAGGTCGGCCAGGTGACCGGGGTGGGTGATGCTCTCCACCAGCTCCGTGGCGGCGGCCGGCAGCTCGGGCATCAGCTCGATGACCTCGCGCGCCAGCTTCTTGAGGTTGATGCCCAGGGCCTCCACCTCGACGTTCTCCGCGGAGGTCTTGTCCTCCACCGCGTCGACGCGGGCCTTGAGGTACGGGGCCTCCTGCACCAGCTCCACGACACGGAAGCGGGCGAGTCCCTGGACGACGAGCGAGTAGTTGTCCTCGCCCATCTTCAGAAGCTTCACGATACGGGCCACCGTCCCCATGGTGTAGAGGTCGGCGGCGCCCGGATCCTCTTCCTCGGCGCGGCGCTGCGTGACGACACCGATGACCTGGTCGTCGCGCACCGCGTCCTTGATCAGGGCAATGGTCTTCTGACGGCCGACGGCCAGCGGGAGCACGCCGCCGGGAAAGAAGACGCTGTTCCGCAGGGGCAGGATCGGCAGCACCTGGGGAATGTCTTCCTTGTTGATGAGCCCCGGAGGGGCCATCGCGGTGGGCATTGCGCTCGCGGCGGTGCCCTTCTTCTTCTCATCGGACATGAAGTTCGGCCTCTTCCTTCTTCAAGCCCGGCCCTCCCTGCGACCGGACCGGTGAACATCTGTCGGTTTTCTGCGGCAGATGAACCAACGTAACAACCAAAACGCCCGTGGCAAACGCCGTGTGCGATTTTCCACGCTCAAGTCGGATGCCAGACGCTGCGTCCTTGTCTCGCGTCCGGGCCGGGGGTGGGGCATGCTCGCCCCCCCAGCCTCGCTGCGACGCACCGCCCGGGTGCGCCGCCTTCCCCCTCAGGAGGACGCCATGAAATCCAGAACCCGAGCCCCCCTGCTCCTGTTGCCGGCCCTCTGGGTGGCGTCCTGTACGTCGCCCGTCGACGAGGCCGGATCCACCCTGCCGGGCAAGTGTCAGAGCGAATCCCCGGTGGTGGCCCCGCAGAAGACGGACATCCTCTTCGTCATCGACAACTCCGGCTCCATGGCCGAGGAGCAGGCCGGAATCGCCACCGAGCTGCCCGCCTTCATCCAGGGCCTGCGGGAGGGCGGCGGCGTCACCCAGGACTTCCGCGTGGGGGTGATCACCACCTCCGTGTACCGCCGCGTCTTCACCCAGGGCCGGGAGTTCTACTCGGAGTATCCGAGGGAATCCGGCCTCCTGCAGCAGGTGCCGACGAAGGACGGGAGCGCGTCGGAGGACCGCTTCGTCGAGAGCTCGGATCCGGACCTGCTGGAGCGCTTCCGCTTGCTGGTGAAGCAGGGGACGAGTGGCAGCGGGCAGGAGTCCCCCTTCGAGGCCGCCCGGCTGGCGGTCTCCGAGCCCCTGACCACCACCTCCATCGTCGAGGGAGGGAACGGAGGCTTCCTGCGGGACGGCGCGCGGCTGCTCGTCGTGGTGGTGACGGACGAGGAGGACTGCAGCTCCACCGCGCGGCCGCCGCCGGTCATCGTCACGGACGACACGTCGGTGGATAAGTGCCACGAGGGCGCGGCGCTGCTGACGTCGGTGGACGAGTACGCGGAGGCCTTCAAGAGCCTGCGCGACTCCAAGGGCGGACGTCGGGAGGTGCTGTGGGCCACGGTGGGCCCGGTGGCGCTGAGCGACAAGCGGGCGGAGCTGATCCAGGACGCGACGCCGCAGGGCACGTATGTGCGCAACGCGGACTGCCCCACGTCCTACGGGCCGGGCTACCGGCACCGGGCGATGTCGGAGAAGTTCGACTCGGCGCTCGACAACCTGGACTCCATCTGTCGGGAGAGCTACCGCGACACGCTGCTGCACATCGCGGAGCTGGCGGCGGTGGCGCAGAGCCTGGACGTGGTGAACCTGCCGGATCCGCGCCTGGCCCAGGTGGAGATCACCCGCGCCGGGGGCACGGTGGAGCGCTGCTCGGTGGCCGCTGGCGACCTGAGCTACGAGCCGTCCGGGGAGGACCGCCCCGCGCGGATCTACTTCGGCGGCAGCTGCCTGCGCCGCGCGGATGATCAGAAGGTCGAGGTGAAGGTCATCTGCGCCGGTTAGGTCCGCCGGAGGGGTGACGCCCAGGGGCTCGAAAACCCTGGCGTCGCCCCGGTGGATCCAAGCCATCACGTCGTGTCGCCGGGCCCGTCGCCGTGCGTCCTGTGCGGGCGCACGTCAGACCCTTGAGCATACTGAACCGTCGTGCAGGCGTGCGTTCGGTGTGTCGGGTCCTGGCGAGGAGGCGAGATGAGCGCGGTGGCGGAGCAGCGCAGTGGCGGCGCGGTGGTCGAGCAGCTTCGCGAGCGCATCCGCCAGTTGCAGGCGGCGCCGCGCAGCTACCTGGCGGTGTTGCGCACGGGGATGGAGGCGGTGGACGCGCTGCTGCCCTCGGGCGGCTTCCCGCTGGGGCAGGCGGTGGAGCTGTGTGGTGAGGCGGCCACCGGCAGGACGAGCCTGGCGCTGAGCGCGGTGGCGTCCGCGCATAGGGAGGCGCGGCTGTGCGCGTGGGTGGATGGACCGCGCGAGCTGTATGCCCCGGCGGCGGCGGCGCAGGGCGTGGACCTGGAGCGGCTGCTGCTCGTGCGGCCCAAGGCGCCCGAGCAGCGGGTGTGGGCGGCGGTTCAGCTGGCCCGGAGTGGGGCCTTCGCGTGCGTGGTGCTCGACCTGACGCGAGGGGTGGGCGCGACGGGGAGGCCGCCGCGGGTGGGGCTGGCCGAGGCACGCAAGCTGGCGGACGCGGCGGAGCGTGGCGGCGGGCTGCTGCTGCTGCTGACCTCGCCGGAGGCTCCGGCGGATGGGGTGACGCGGCTGCGCACGGAGTCCCAGGGCGCGGAGGGCTGGGCGGTGGAGGTGGTGCGCAGCAGGCGCGGCGGCACGGGGACGCGGGCGGTGCTGCCGTGGAGCGCGCTGTACCCGGAGCTGGGGCTCGAGGAGGGGGGGCGGGTGCTGGACGTGGGGCCGGTGGACGCGGACGCGACGCCGGACTTCCTGCGGGAGACGCCGTGGGTGGCGCGCAACGGGCTGGGGCACCAGGGGCAGCGGTCCGGGCGGGATGGGGTGATGCCCTCGCTGCGGGTGGCGTCGGACGTGGCCTCGGCGGCGCACAACTGAGGGAGCCATGCGCAGGGCCTATCTGCATTTCACGCGCTTCCCGGTGCAGCGCAAGGTCATCGAGTGTCCGGAGCTGGCGGGCCGGCCCTTCGTGCTGGTGGAGGAGGCTCGCGGCCAGCGACGGGTGGTGGCGGCGTCCACGTCCGCGCTGAAGGCGGGCGTGCGGCCCGGGGTGACGCTCACCGCGGCGACGGCGCTGGAGCCGGGGCTGCGGCACTTCCCCTACCGGTTGGAGGAGGAGAAGCGGGCACTGGTGGCGCTGGGGGAGGCGCTGCTGAGCCTGGGGCCGGGCTTCCAGCTCTCCGCCCCAGATGGACTGTGGCTCGACGCGGGGGCCGCGCACCTGTCGGGAGGTGAGGCGGGGCTGTGCTCTCGGGCGTTGGCGTTGTGCGAGGGGCTGGGGTACCGGGCGCACGTGGTGGTGGCGTCGGAGGCGTTCACCTCGCGAGCGCTGGCGCGCTTCGGAGCGCGGCGGGTGGAGGTGGTGGCGCCGGGGGCGTCGGCCCAGGCGCTGGCGCCGTTGCCGTTGGCGGCGCTGGAGGGGCGGGAGTCCGCGCCGTTCTCCGCGTTGGGGCTGAGCACGTTGGGAGAGGTGGCCCAGCTGCCGCCGGGGGCGGTGGCGGCGCGGGGTGGGGTGATGGGGGCTCGGGCGCATGCGTGGTGTGGCGGGAGGGATGAGACGCCCTTCGTGGCGGAGGTGCTGGACGAGGTGCTGGAGGAGCGGCGGGTGTTGGAGTGGCCGGCGGAGTCGTTCGAGCCGTTGGGCTTCGCGCTGAAGACGTTGTTGGACCGGTTGGGGGCGCGGCTGGTGGGGCGGGGGCGGGCGGCGGTGCGCATCACCTTCACGTTGAAGCTGGACCCCACGGGGCAGCAGCGGGTGACGTTGTCGCTGGCGAGGCCCACGGCGGCGGCGAAGTTGTTGTTGGACCTGGCGCGGCACCGGCTGGAGGAGCTGCGGTTGGAGAACCCGGTGGCGGAGGTGTCCGCGCGGGTGGACGAGTTCTCCGAGGACCGGGGGCAGCAGCTCTCGTTGGGGGACGCGCCGGAGGGGGACGCGGCGCTGGAGGTGGTGTTGTCGCGGCTGGCGACGACGTTGGGAGAGGAGTCGCTGTGCTCGGCGGGGTTGGAGCCGGTGCATCGGCCGGAGGGCGCGCAGGGGACACGGGCGTTCCGCCCCCCCGAGGCTCGCAAGGGGTGGGGGGAGGCGCTGACGCCGGTGGAGCGGAGGGACGGTGGGCTGCGGGAGCGGCCGTCACGTTTGTTGGCGGAGCCCGCGTGGCTGGACGCGGAGCTGGGGGATACCGGTCGGTTGCTCGCCGCGCGAGTCGGCGGACGGCGTCACCGGGTGACGGCGGTGACGGGCCCCGAGCGCCTGGGCGGCGAGTGGTGGGCCGAGACGCCCTTCCAGCGCGATTACTACCGGGTGCACTTCGAGGGACTGGGGCCCGCCTGGGTGTTCCAGGACATGCGCGACGGCCGCTTCTACCTGCAGGGGTTGTTCGACTGAGCTATGCATGGTGACCATGCGCGCCCTCTCACTCCTCCTGCTGTCGCTGCTCGCCACCGCGTGTTCCGCGCCGCAGGTCCGGCCTCCGGGGGCCATCCGCAAGGTGGTCGTCGTGATCGGCACGCGCGTGGACTCGCTGCCCGTGGCGACCTATCGCGAGGACATGCTGGGGGAAGGCAATCCACGATCCGTCCTCATCGGCCAGACGCAAGCGGTGCTGCGTGAGCGCGGCTTCGAGGTGGTCGGCTCGCGCATCTCCGACGCACCATCCCCCTCCACCGGCGAGGTCGTCGCCCTCATCCGCGAGAACAAGGCCGAGGCCGCCGTCATCGTCGTGCTCAACTGGGTGGACGTGTCCTCCATCCGCGCCATGGGCCGCGCCGAGGTCTTCCTGGAGGCGGGCCTCGTGTCGCCGAACGGCGACCTGCTGTGGCGCAAGGACTCCCGCACCGTCTCGTCCATCAGCATGTACCAGTCGCAGACGGACTACAGCTCCTACCTGCGCAAGGCCGTCATCGACGCCGTCAAGGAAGTGCCCTGAGCCCCCTCAGGGCTTCGGCTGGGGGCTCGCCAGCCGAAGGTGCTCGTGCACCGTCTCCGCGCGGAGGTAGAGGAACTGCGCGTCGCCGAACGCCAGCGTGTCCCCGTCGTTGAGCGTCACCTGCGCGCGGAAGCCCAGCGGCGCGCCGTTGATCCACGTGCCGTTCATCGACTGCGCGTCCCGCACCTGGAAGCCACCCGTGGTCGCGTTCCAGCGCAGCGTCGCGTGGTGCTGCGACACGGACGGGTCTGGCACCACCAGGTCGCAGTCCGAGCGCCCCACGGTGAGCTCCTCCCCATCCACCTTGGGGTTCAGGAAGTGCACCTCCAGGTTGTCGAAGTCGCGGAGCATCGCGAGCAGCCGCTCCGTCATGCGCGAGCGGTGCGCCATGCCCACCGTGCGAGCGCCCGTCAGCTGCTGGGCGACGTTCCGGAAGACGGGATCCACGGGCTGCTGGATGAGCGCCACCGGACCGGACGCGGCGCGGAAGGCCTCCAGCGAGGCCGAGGCGAAGGGACGGAGCTGGTTCACGGACACCATGCCTCCCACCCTACGTCCAAGCGGGGGCCACGGGAAGTCGTGTGACAGTGCCCGCCAGGCCCCCTCATCGCCACATCACCAGCATGGCTTCCGACCCGAGGGCATGAAACCCTCACGCTTCATGCGGGTCCTCGTCACGGGCGCAGCGGGCTTCATCGGTCACCACGTCAGCGCGAAGCTGCTCGCCCGAGGTGACACCGTCATCGGCGTGGACAACCTGGACCCGTCCGGAGACGTCGCCCTCAAGCGCGCCCGACTGGCCCGACTCCGCTCGCTTCCCGGCGCGGAGCGCTTCACCTGTCACGAGGCGGACATCACCGACGCTCCCGCGCTCGCGGGAATCTTCCAACGGGAGCACCCCGAGCGAATCGTCCATCTGGCCGCGCGGGTCGGCGTGCGAGAGGCCGGAGCCTCCGCTTCGTCCTACGTGGACGCGAACATCGTGGGCTGGCTCCAGCTCCTGGAGCAGGGCCGCGCCGCGGGCGTCTCGCACCTGGTCTACGCGTCCTCCAGCTCCGTGTACGGCGCGGACACGCCGCCGCCCTTCCACGAGAGCGCCTCCGCCGACCATCCCCTCAATGTCTACTCCGCGACCAAGCGCGCCGGAGAGCTGCTGGCCCACACGTACAGCCACCTCCACGGCCTGCCCACCACGGGCCTGCGCTTCTTCACCGTGTACGGACCCTGGGGACGCCCGGACATGGCGCCGCTGCGCTTCCTGCGCGCCTTGAGAGCAGGGCGCCCCATCGACCTGTACGGCGAGGGACGCATGCTGCGCGACTTCACCTTCGTGGAGGACGTGGCGGAGGCGGTGCTGCGCGTCCTGGACCGTCCTCCCGTGGGGAGCCCTCCGTATCGACTGCTCAACGTGGGACGCGGGGAGCCCGTCTCCGTGCGGGACTTCGTCGCCGTGCTGGAGCGGCTCCTGGAGACCCGGGCCGTGCTGCGGCTCCTGCCCGCGCAGGCCGGGGAGATGGACTCGACCTGGGCGGACCCCGCGGCCCTGGAGCGCGAGACGGGCTTTCGCCCCCGCGTGTCCGTGGACGAAGGGCTCGCGGCGCTCGTGACCTGGGCGCGCGAGCACTCCGTCCCCTGAGCTAGCGTCCGTGCCCTCGTCACCCGGGCCGGCGGGTGGCCTGCTTCCCGCTCGAGGCTCCTGGTCCTCCAGGAGGAGTGTCGTCATGTCCCGCAATCATCGCGTGCGCTTGCGTCTCACCTTCTTCGCGCTGCTGCCGCTGCTCGGCGCCTGCTCGGACTCCCTCGAGCCTTGCGTCCGGGACTCCCAGGCGGCCTTCGCCCCCGCGGACTTCCTCGATGATCACCTCCGGGCGCGGCGCGTCGACTGCGGTTTCCAGAGCGGCGTGAGCGAGCTGGCCGTGGGGGCGGATGGCACCACCTGGCTCCGCCGCGGCGAGTACGAGGACCGGGGCGAGGACACCTTCTTCTTCCCGCCCGTCAAGCGCCTGTCGCAGGTGGACGCGGAGGGAGGGTGGCGGGGCGAGCTGTCGCTGCCGGACTTCGTCCACCGCCATGTGGTTCATCCCAGCGGAGAGCTCACCGTCTTCGGCTGGGAGCGCGAGGAGGACCCGCTCGCCATCCAGGTGCGCCGCATCCGACCGGATGGAACCGTCGTCGCGCAGCGGCGCTTCACCCACGCGATTCCTCCGGAGGCGCGCATGGACTTCATCGCCCTGCCGAACGGCGCCCTGGGACGGGCGCAGCTCCCGGACTCCGAGCGCAACGCCGCCATCATGCTGGCGCGGGCGGATGGAGAGGAGGCCGTCCTCCTCCTGGCGCTCGACGGCATCCGCGTGGGGCGGCTCGACGCGCGCCTGGAGACCCTGTGGCTCAGCCCCGTGGCGCCCTCGGTGGCCCTGAAGGACTTCTCCACCTGGGAGCAGATGGAGGCCGTGGGCGCCCCCTGGGTCGGCTGGGGCCTGGACGTGGACGAGCAGCACCAGGTCCACGTCGCCACGCCGCTGATGGACCTCCAGCGGCGCGCCTACGAGGAGTCCTTCGAGCGCGAGCCCAGGGGCGCGACGGGACGCGCCTTCCTCCTGTCCTCCTTCTCGCCCACGGGCGCGTTCGTCTCCGCGCGCGCCGTGTCCGCGCCCGAGCCCCAGGAGATCGTCGGCCTGGTGGTGCGGGCCGGCACCTTCGCGCTCGGCGCCAGCGAGCGGGCGCTGGTGGGCGGCAGGACCCTCTCCCCGGACCTGTACTTCGCCTCCGGACGCCTCGACGGCGCCGCGGAGGACGACCTCGTGCGCGCCCTCGACGTCGAGCGCGACGACATGCCCGTGTCCTTCGTCGCCTGCGGTCAGGCGCGTTACTGCTTCGCGGGCGACACGGGCTTCGCGCAGGACTCCACGGACCCCGAGCAGCGCAAGAGCAAGGGCTTCCTGCTCACGGTGGACGCGAGCGGCCAGCAGCAGGGCCTGTTCCAGCTTCGGCGAGAAGAGGCCGTGCACGTCCTCATCGCCAGACAAGGCGTGGGGGACTCGGTGGTGTTCGCGTTCGGCATCGACGGCTCCCGGACCACGGGGGGGCCCGGGAGCCGCGCGAAGTCCAACGAGACGTGGGTCGGCATCCTCCCGCCGCCCTGAGGCTCACCCGCTCGTCACCTCCACCTGTCCGTGCTCCACGCGCCAGCACTCGCTGGTGCAGGCGCGCGCGAAGGTGGAGTCGTGGCTCACCAGCAGCAGCGCGCCGGGGTACTCGCGCAGGGCCGCCTCCAGTCGCTCGATGGAGGGCAGGTCCAGGTGGTTGGTGGGCTCGTCGAGCACCAGCGCCCAGGCGTGCTGACCCAGGCCCCGCGCGATGAGCAGCTTGCGCACCTCACCCGGGGACGGCTGCTCCGAGCCGAGCAGCCGCTCCGGGTCCACGCCGAGCGCGGCGACGAGGGACAGCACGCGGCCCTTCTCCTCGGGAGGCAGCGCGCGCACCGCGTCCAGGGTGGCCCGGGCCTCCTCGGCGCCCACGTCCTGCGGCAGGTACAGGATGCGCTCGCGCGGCACGCGGGTGTTCTCCAGCAGCGCGCGCACCAGGGTGCTCTTGCCCGCGCCATTGGGACCCTCGATTCGCACGCGCGCCTCGCGGCCCACCGACAGCTTCACCGGACCCAGCAGCGGCACGTCCCCCACGCGCAGCTCCGGCACGTCCAGCGTGATGAGCCACGGGTTGGGCGAGCGCACGTAGTCGACGAAGACGGAGCGGCCCATCGTCTTGTCCGCGTGGAACTCGCCCACCGCGTCGCTGACCCGCTCCAGCTCCCGGCGGAGGATGCCCACGCGGCGGCCCGCATGGTTCTCTGCCCAGCCCGCGACGACGGACGCGCCCATGGAGCGCGCGTCGTTGTCGTTCTTGTCCTTGAGCCGCTTGCGGGTGCTGCGCGCCGCGTCCGCGGAGGCCTGCTCGCGCCGGGCCTGGTCCAGCATCCGGGCCGTGCGCTTCTGCTCCGCTCTGGCCTGCTGATAGGCGCCCAGCTCGGCTTCACGCTCGGCCTCCCAGTGCTGCCTCGCCGCCAGGTAGGCCCCGGGCCACAGCCGCGCGTCGCCGCCGTGCACGCGCAAGGTGTTCGTGGTGAGTGACTCGAGCAGCGGCCGGTCATGTGACACCACCACGCCCACGCCCTTGAAGCGCTTGAGCGCGGAGACGAGCCAGGCCCGGGCCTCGGCGTCCAGGTGGTTGGTGGGCTCGTCGAGCAGCAGCACGTGTGGCTCGGCCGCGAGCGCCGCGCCCACCTGCCAGCGCTTGCGCTCTCCCGGTGACTGCGTGGACCAGCGCTCCAGCGCGGAGACGTCCAGGCCCAGCTGTCCATGCAGCCGCCGCGCGAGCGAGTCCCACGACTCGGCGAACTCGGTGATGTCGGGCGTGAGCGCCTCGACCTCCTGACGGCACAGCCGCAGGGTGGGGGAGGGCGGCTCGAACTGGAGATGCCCCTCGGTGGGCGTCAGCTCTCCGGCCAGCAGGCGGAGGAGCGTGGACTTGCCCGCGCCATTGGCGCCCACCAGGCCCGTCCAGCCCGTGGGCAGGTGGAAGTCGACTTCGGAGAGGACGGTGACAGCGTCGGAATAGGCGTACGACACGCGATGCGCGCGGAGGGATGACATATGAGGCGAACTCCTGAATCCAGGGCGCGAGCACGCACGAGGCGGCTCAGCGCGATGACGACTCGAACGACCTGGGACTCAGCGGTTCTGCCTCAAGGGTGAATCGACCTCGCGTAGGGAGGGGTTGTCAGGCCCTCCGGTGGATGCGTGCCTTCAATCTATGACGCGCGCCGGGGTGGATTGCAACCCCGACGTGCCCGCCGTCCAGGTCCGACGGCGGGCGTGAAGCCTTCCAGACAGCGACGGCGGCTACTCGTCCTGCTCGGTGGGCGGCCGAGGGCGCCGCGGCGGCACGGCGGGGACGCCGGCGAGCGTGGCGGACTCGGAGAGCACGTTGCCCCGGGCAATCGCCTGCGCGCTGAGGGCCGCGGCGGTGGGCACCTGCCGCTGCGCGGGGACCTTCGCCTTGGCGGCCTCCTCGTCCTTGAAGAAGACCTCCTTGAGCGCGGAGACGGCGCCGAGCGTGGCGGTGGCCTCGTAGGGGATGAACATCTTGTTGTCCCCCTTGCTCATCTCCTGGAGGGTCTCCATGTAGCGCAGCGCGAGCACCTCGGGGGTGGCGCGGCCGTTGTGGATGGCCTCGAAGGTGAGGCGCGTGGCCTCCGCCTTGCCCTCGGCCTCCAGCATGGTGGCGCGCTTGTGGCCCTCGGCGCGGGCGATCTCCGCGTCGCGCTCGGCCTCGGCGCGGAGGATTCGGGAGATCTTCTCGCCCTCGGCCTGGAGGATGGCGGCGGCCTTGTCGCCCTCGGCCTTGGTCACCTCGGCGCGGCGCTCGCGCTCGGCGGTCATCTGCTTGGCCATGGCGGACTTGATGGCCTGGGGCGGCTCGATCTCACGCAGCTCCACGCGCGTCACCTTCACGCCCCACTTCTCCGTGGCCTCGTCCAGCACCATGCGCAGGCGCGTGTTCACCGTCTCGCGGCTGGTCAGCGTCTGGTCCAGCGTCAGGCCGCCCATGACGTTGCGCAGGTTCGTCATCGTGAGCTGCTCGATCGCCAGCGCCAGGTTCTCCACCTGGTACAGCGCCTTCGCGGGGTCGACGATCTGGTAGTAGATGACCGAGCCGACCTCCATGTTGACGTTGTCGTGGGTGATGACCTGCACCGTCTCGAAGCCCATGACCTGCTCGCGCAGGTCCACCATGGTGCTGCGCATGTAGCGGTTGCCCGTGCGCATCTCGATGGGGCGGGGGCTGTCGATGAACGGGATGAGGATGTTCAGCCCGCTGGTGGCCACGTCGTGGAACTTGCCCAGCCGCTCCACCACCATGACCTTGGCCTGGGGAACGATGCGCACGCAGGTGTAGAGCAGGAAGCCCAGCGCGCCCACCACGGCGAGTAGAAGTACGACCGTCCCTGCGTCCATCAGCGCTTCTCCTGGTTCTGTTCCCCGGGGGGAACCGATGACAGCGTCGCCGAGGGGCGGCGCACCCAAAGCTTGAGTCCTTCGACCTGCTCCACGGTGACCAGCTCGCCCGCGAGGATGGCGCCCGTCAGCGAGCGGGCCATCCACAGCTCGCCGTTGATGCGCACCGTGCCCCCGTGGGGCGCGTCGATGGCCTCCGTCACCACGGCCTCCTGACCGACCATGGCCTCGATGCCCGTCTTCAAGTGCGAGGCATCCCGCATGAAAACGTTCTTGAACAGGGTGCGCGAGGCGGTGATCAACCCGATGGCCACGGCGCTGAAGAGCCCGAGCTGGACGATGAAGGTCAGCCCCAGGCCCGCGGCGAGCGAGGCGACGAGCGCCCCGGCCGAGAACCACACGAGCCCGAAGCCGGTCAGCTTCAGCTCCAGCACCCCGAAGACGAGGGCGGCGGCGACCCAGAGCTGCCATGCGGAGGGGAACAGGTCCATGAAGGTCTCTTTGTCAGTCGATTCCCCTCCCTGTCAAACGGGGGTCGGCCGGGACGAAAGCGTCCTTCAGGACTGAGAGGGCCAAAGGCGCCGCGTCCCCTCAACGCCGGACCTTTCCAGGCTATTTCACCCGGAACAGCTCCCGCGTCTCGACGATGGGCTGATAGCCGCCGACGGTCCGGGTGAAGAGCAGTCGCTGGGGGACGCCCGTGCTGTCGCAGTCCAGGGCCTCCAGGGCGAGTGTCTCCTTGAAGACGAGCGTGTGCTGGAGGGGTTTGGAGTGGGAGGTGGTCTTCTCGATTCCGACGGTGCGGGGTGGCTCCTGGGGGCGGACGGGGTAGGACTTGGCGGGGCGGCGGGTGACGATGAACTCCACCTTGGCGGGGGAGCGCTCCAGGTCGAGCACGTAGTCGCTGGTGTCCCTGTGGCTGGGGCCCGCGGTGTCCGGGGTCAGGCTGTCGAACTGCACGTGGGTGTCCGCCCAGTAGGCGCCCCGCTCATCGCGGTGGAAGCGCACGGTGAGCGTGTAGTTGTTCTTGAGCAGGGCGTCATTGGCCATGCGGACCAGCGGGTCCTTGAGCTGCGCGTCGGTGAGGGGTGTCTGCCATTCCTTGAACACGCGCCCCTTGTAGGTGCCCAGGTACAGCTCGCGGTTGACGCCACAGGGGGCGGGCTTGCGGGAGGCGTAGCGCGTTTCCGCGCCCTGGCCCGGCGACGGGAACAGCAGGGCGGACGCGAGGATGAACAGGAAGGGAAGGGCGAAGCGGTTGAGGCCGTGCGACGACATGGGTCCTCCTCGTCGGGAGATGACGGGGCGACATGGGCCGATGCCGCCCTCCGGAGCGACTCGCGCCAGGAATGGGGCGAGAGCCGAGCGGACGACGACGGTAGGCACCGCGCACGGGCGTGACAGGGATTCTCAGGAGTCGAGCGTTGCTGCGCGGACAGCCTCGCGGGGTGTGGCGCGCGCGTGTCCGAGGTCGAACGAGGACCTCGGACGAAGGGCTGTCTGGAAACGTCGTGGCTACGGGCTCAGGGTCATGAAGAGCTCGGCGACGCCGTCCACGACCTGCGGGTGGTCCTGGGGCTCCGCGCGGAAGCCACACTTCTTTAGGACGCGGACGGAGCCGACGTTGTGGACGGCGACGCACGCGTGCAGCGGACGTGTCGGCTCCACCGTCAGGAACTCCGAGAGCGCGCGGGTCGCGATGCCCCGGCCCCAGTGCTCCCTGCCAATCCAATAGGCGATGAGCCGCTCGCCGTTCTGCTCCCAGCTGCTGATGTACCCGGCGACCTGTCCGTCGACGACGATGGTGCGGGTGACGTTCTCGGGGCGGAGGACCTTCGTGCGCCAGTGCGTCATGAAGGCCTCGCGCTCCCGGGACGGGAAGGCGGCCATGTGCAGCGCGACCGGGTCGCGTTGGTGCTCGAAGAAGAGGGGGAGGTCTTCGTCCGTGACGTTGCGCAGGTGCATCAAGAGGGTCCAGCCTCCACGAGTCGGGTGTCGCGGCGAGTGTAGCTCGCGGCCCCGCTCGCGATGACTGGAATGCAAGGTGGGGGAGGGCGGCCCGAGCGCGACCGCCCTCACGTCCTCATCGGCCCGAGGGGAGCGTCCCCGCCTTCAGGCTGCTCTGGTAGTCCACCTGCCACCGCGCGGGGAGCCGCGCGAGCAGCTCCGCCGTCAGCGCCGCCCGGTCCTTGAACTCGTAGGCGCGCTGCATGGTGACGTCGCCGACCAGGAAGCCGTTGGCGTACAGCGTGCTGCCCTTGGCCTCGCGCTTCTCCTGGAGCGAGCTCCGGTCGAGCTTCAGGTTGTGCACGGCACCCGCGAACATCTCGCGGTCCGCCTTCACCAGGGTGGAGATGCCCGAGTCGGTGAGGACGCGGTTGCCGACCTTCAGCTCCTCCGCCCACACCACCCCGCGGTCCGGCGTCATCACCGGGTGGGTGCCCGTCAAGAGCAGGTCATGGCCCACGTCGTCGCGGAGGCGGACCATCTCGATGCTCTCGGTGCCCACCGTCGTGTCCGCCACACGCAGCGCCTGGCCCGAGCCGTCCGTCACCACGCGGGCTCCCTGGGCGATGCGCTCGATGGGGGCGCTCTTTCCTCCCGCGAGCTTCACCTGGGTGCCCGCCGCCAGACAGCTGTAGGAGATCTGGATCTTCGGCATGCACACCATGCTCGGCGTGAAGGTGGGCGACGAGGAGAACTGCTTGGTGACCTGCGTGGGCCTCCCCAGGCGGTTCATGGTCACGTCGATGCTCATGAACAGGTCCACGTCCTCGTAGGGCTGGAAGAAGACCCCGGTGAAGACGCCCTGGTTCTGGGGGATGTCCCACTGCACCTGCCGTGGGTCCGAGGGGTTGATGGTCAGCCAGTTGAAGAAGGTACCGAAGGCCATCTCCCGAGGACCACCGCTCTCCTCGACGAGCTTGGCGTACGTGCCCGGCGTGTTGTTGATGCTCGTCACCGGGAAGGGGAAGGTCATCGTCCCCTTCAGCGGAATCTGCACCTGCTGGAAGTTGACCAGCGGGTAGTCACAATCGCCGTTGTTGCGCTGCAGGCAGATGGTGACGATGTTGTCCGGCCTCGCGGCGGGTGCCAGGTCCCTGGGGTGGACGATGTCGCAGCCCGGCGACGGCGAGACAGTGGCCGACTTGTAGAGGACGTACTCCTGGCCGCCGAAGGAGACCAGGCTGGCCGAGTCGACGTAGAGCAGCGGATCCCGGGTCAGCGGGAGCACTCCCGTGGCGCGGGCCCACAGCTTGCGCCCATCGGCATAGACCTCGCCCCACCCATAGTCAGACACCTGGTTCTGCTGGGTCTCGTCCCAGACCACCACGTCCAGGAAGCTGTAGTCCGCGCCTCCCTGCACGGTGGAGAATGCCGTCGCCTCGAAAGTCCTCCCGTCCGGCCCGACGATGACCTTGCCGATCAAGTGGTCCCTGGGGGCCTCCGGGGAGACCTGGGCGCTCACGCCCTGCCTGCGCGCGGCGTGGCGCTCGCGCACCGACTGGAGCATGGCGAAGAACTGGGGATACTTCTCCGGGGTCTTTCCCGCGGCCGCTACCCGGGCGCGGAGGAAGCGGTACTGGGCCTCGTCGGACAGGTCCAGCGCGACGACACCACCGTGCCTCGCGGCCAGTGCTCGCACCTGGGACAGGTCTCCGGGGCGCAGCTCGTTCGAGCCCGGCGCCTCGGTGGGGCTCTGCCCGGAGTCCTGGGGGCTCTCCTTCTGGCATCCAGCCAGGGCGAGGCTCACGGTGAGCAGCAACGACAAGGGAGCAGCATGTCTGCAAAGACGTCGTGACATGGTCTACCTCTGGGGGTGGGACTGCGGTGAGAGCGGCCGTGCCAGTGCACGCGTGTCCGTCCCTGGGGAGGAACGTGGGGCGAATGACAGGGATTGGCAAAGGCATATCAAGAGTTGTTATTCATTGATATCCGTCAGGGTCCCGCAAGGTTCCGAACAAAACAAAGACATCGATTGGAGGCATGGAAGGGCGAGGAGGCCTGGTGGTTTCCCACGAGGCGACATGGGGGTTTCCACGGTGGGACAGCTCGGTGATAAGCGTCCCCCATGTCGAAGATCCTCATGGCGGCCCACCCCACGGCGGGCCACACCAACGCCCTGCGCGCCATGGGCGTGCGGCTGCGCGAGCTGGGGCACGACGTCGCGATGGCGCTCGCCGCGCCGCCGCTCCCTTTCTCGAACCTCTGGCCGGAGCCCCTGCGCGTGGCGACGACGCTGCCCCAGGCCATCCAGCGCGACGGCCTGCGGCTCATCCGGCTCCAGCCCGCACCCGCCATGCTCTGGTACGGCGCCCGTATTCCGCACGCTCGGGGCGTCGACGAGCTGGCCCTGGCGCTGCGTCTGTTCACCGCCGGGATGAAGTCGCAGGCCCGCCACCTCGCCCGGGAAATCGAGGCGTCCGGCATCGACGTGGTGCTCGGCGACTACCTCATGCCCGCGGCACTGCTCGCGGCCCGGCTGACGAGGCGGCCCTACGCGGCGTTCTACCACTCCGCGCTGCCTTTCCCCGTGGAGGGTGCGTCTCCCTTCGGCAGCGGCCTGCCGGACGACGCGCCTCGCGACGAGACCTGGGCGCGCGCGGAGCGGGCCACCCAGGCGCTCGGCGCGTGGTTCGATGCCCGGGTCGCCAGGGATGCGCGCGCGTTGGGCGTGGGCCTGCGCCCTGGCGGTTTGCTCTCCGCGCCCATCTCCGACGACCTCAACCTGCTGGCCACCCTTCCGGAGCTGGAGCCCGGGCTGAAGCCGCTCACGGGGCCCGTGGAGATGACCGGCCCCTGTCTTCCCCGGGCGCGGGACGCGGACCAGGACGACCCCGCGCTGCGCTCCCTCCAGCCCGGACGTCGCCACGTGTACGTGTCGCTGGGGACGGTGTTCAACGGCCAGCCCCGCGTGTTCGACGCCATCCTCGACGGACTGGCGCGACACGACGTCCACACCGTCGTCAGCGCGGGCGCCAGCTTCGGGCGGCTGGAGCGACGCGCGGGCCCGCGCACGCTCGTGTTCCGTCAGGTGCCCCAGGTGCCCCTGCTGCGGCGCGTGGACTTGGTGGTGACACACGGCGGGAACAACACCGTCCAGGAGTCGCTCGCCGCGGGTCGCCCCATGGTGGTGATTCCCTTCGGTGGGGATCAGCTCGCGAATGCGCGCCGCGTGGAGCGGCTCGGCGTGGGGCGCGTGGTGCTTCCCTCGGCGCTGGAGGCCTCCTCCGTCGCGAGCGCGCTCTCCCGGCTCCTGGAGTCCGCCGTCACGACCCGGGCCCGCGCGCTCGCGTCCTCGCTGGAGGGCGTGGACGGAACCGAGCGCGCGGTGCAAGCGGTGCTGCGACTGTCGAAGTGAGCGCGGTGGCGCCGCTCAGTCCTGGACCCAGCGGAACGTCACGCGATCCCCGCCGGTGAGCCGCGCCGAGAGGTTCGAGAGCTCATACACGTCGGTATGGGTTCCGAAGAGGCCCTTCGACTTGCTGAAGAGGAAGCGGGTCGACGGATCCAGCACGATGCTCGACCACTCCGAGTGGGTGTCGCAGCCGGCGGTCGAAGGCGACGGCCAGTTGCACCAGCTGTTGCCGGACTCGTTCCAGACCTTCCACGGCTGGCTGCTGCTGAGGAGGGTCACCTGCTTCCAGCGACTGATCAGCCGCCAGGCGCTCGCGGACCGTGTGCCGGTTGCCGCGAGTGCCTCGGTCCACCATGGATACGCACAGCCCGCAGAAAGCTGGCTGCGGGCGGCGGTGCTTTCTTCCCGACGCGCGTCAGGGCTTTCGCTGGGCCGCCGCGAGGAAGAAGGGCTTCGCCGCGTCATCCGCGGCCTTCCGGTACTCGGGGATGCGGCCGCGGTCGGAGGCGGCGAGGGCGGCCTTCAGCTTCGGGGCGTCGAGGTCCTGGGTGTAGCAGGGCGTGCCCGGCTGCTGGCGCCAGGAGCCCTCGAGGTCTCCGGCGTCGACCGGGTCGAAGCCGAGCTCGTCGATGAGGCGCAGGACCTTCGCCTTGGCCTCGGGGGCGCCGGCGACGGGGAGCGCGACGCGGCCGGGCGTGCCCGGAGGCTGGCTCTTGTCCGCGAGGGATTGGGAGTAGATGTTGTTGAAGGCCTTGACCACCGGCCTGCCGAGCCGCTCGCTGACCCAGACGCTCTCCGTCCTGCCTTGCTCGAGCTCGGGGATGGCGCCGTCCCGGGTCGGGTAGTAGTTGCCGGTATCGATGATGACCACGTCGGCGGGCACGCCCTGGAAGAGGTCCTTGGGCAGGTCCATCACCGCGCGCTGGGGGATGGTGACGACCACGACCTCGCCGCTCTTCGCCGCCTGGGCCGCCGTGACGGCCGTCGCGCCGATCTCCGCCGCGAGCTCCCGAATCGAGTCCGGTCCCCGCGAGTTCGCCAGGGAGACCTGGTGGCCCAGCTTCACCCACTTGCGCGCCAGCGTGGCGCCGATGTGGCCCGCTCCGATGATGCCGATCTTCATGTGTGCCTCCTGGAAGGAGGGGAGCCGGCCATGCGGGCTCCCGACCGATGGGGCACGCCTGATAACCAGCTCCTCCGACGCCTGCCCGGAAGAAATCCATCTTTCGCGAAGTCGGATTGTCCCGCACGGAGTCTGGCGGGAGGCGACTGCCTGCCCCGCCACGACATGACAGGCGGGGCAATCGTGCCGGGCGGACCGATGCCTGTGTTTCAAGGCGCGCCAGCGCCCAGACCAATGGACGTGGAGGCTGCCCGACAGGGGGGAAGGGCGGAGCCGACCTCTGAAAACGATCTCCTGCCCCCTGCGCTGCTGCGCGATCCCTCGAATCAACCAGGAGACGGAGATGCCAGGGAGGCAGGATGCCGTTCCTCATGGGAAGAGGCGTCGCCTTCCCTCCGTCGGTGCCCAGGCCGTGCGTTGCCCACCGGCTTGGGGTTCCGTGAAGGATGTGCTGGGCTCACTCCCGCAGTCCCAGCGCAGTCCCTCGTCACGGAGGATGCATGAAGAAGATCGTGTTGCTGTCGTGCGCGCTGCTGTGGGTCACCGCTTGCGGTGGTCCGGAGGCCCCGGAACCTCTCACCCCCGAGGCCCCCATCCAGGACCTCGTCTCGCAAGGAGATCTTGCCCCGACGTACTGGTACACCTGTCAGCTCCCGTGTCGGGCGGGCTTCTGTCCCACCAGCTCCATCCCATACCCAGACTGCTCCTCGGGTATCCGCTACACGTGCACGCCATGCATTGGGGGGCCTGACCCTCTGTGATGCACGTGACGTGAGTCCTTGTGAGAGGGGGGCGGAGAGTGCCCCCCCAGTCGCGCGTCCCGTTCGCCGAAGCGTGTCGACCGTCTCCCCGTCAAGCTGGGAATGAATGTCCCGGGAAATGTCCCACGGAATGAGGGTCATGCGTCTCGCCTGGCGGGACGTGCCCCCGCTGGCGCCCGTGCCGGGCGAGACTGACGACGGGGGCGGCAATCGGCCCAGGGTGAGGTCCGTGCGTGCGCGAGCCGGCGAACGAGGTCGAGCAGACCGAGGGCTACTACCGTCGCTATGGCGAAGCCGTGCATCGGCGGTGTCTGCGCCTGCTCGGCGATGAGGCGCTGGCCTGGGATTCGACGCAGGAGGTCTTCCTGCGCGTCCACTCCAACCTGAAGCAACTGCGCGCCGCGGGCTCCGCCTTGTCGTGGCTGCTCACCGTGGCGGACCGACAATGCTTCTCCGTGCTGCGCCGCCGGCGCACCGAGGCCACCCATGCGCTGTCTCGACTGGCGCCACTTCCGGAGGCCCGCGCATCGCCGGAGGCCGCGCTGGAGCGGCTTCTGGTGGACGCGGACCTGGTCAGGCGCGTCCTCGCGCACTGTCCGGAGGACGTCCAGCGCATCGTCGCCCATCGCTTCATCGACGAGCTGGAGCAGGAGCAGATCGCCACGCTGCTCGACGTCTCCCGCAAGACGGTGCAGCGCAAGCTGCAGACCTTCTTCGACACCGCGCGGCGACTCCTGGAGGTCGCCCCCCGCACCGAGCCTCGAAAGGGAACGGCCCCCGCATGAACCCCACCTCCATCCCTCGCTTCCCGGGCGTGCCGGACCTCCTGCTGGAGCGCTACCTGTGTGACGAGCTCTCCCGGGAAGAGGCCCGGCGCGTGGAAGAGGCGGCGCGCGTCTCGCCCGAACTCGCGGCGCACCTGCGGGAGCGCCAGGCCGAGAAGGCCGCCTTCGCCCTCGTGCGCCCCTTCGGCCCGGTGCGGGCCCGACTGGAGACCCCGCGTCCGAGCCGCTGGCGCGGGCCCTGGCATTGGAGCCATCCCGTGCTGGTGCTCGGCGTCGTGCTCGCGGCGGTGCTGCCCCGGCTCGTCACCCTCGAGGAGGTGGAGAAGGTTCGCGTGCGCGGCGGGCTCACCGCGCGAGTGCTCGTCAAGCGAGGTGACGCGGTCTTCGAGCAGGGGCCCGGTGTGGTGTTGCGCCCCGGAGACCGGGTCCGGGTGGAGGTGGAGGACGTCAACGGCGGCGCGCTCTATGTCCTGGCGCTGAGCGAGCGCGGCCGCGTCACACCCCTCCAGGGCTTCGAGGCCACCGGCGGCGCGTTGTCCATGGGGCCAGGCCGATGGGTGCTGCCCGGGAGCCTGGAGCTGGATGCCGCCCCCGAACAGGAGGCGCTGGTGGTGGTGCTCGCCTCCGATGCCCCGAGTGCTCCATCGCCCCAGACCGTCCAGCGCTGGCTGGAGCACGCGGCGAGGGAGACGGCCTTCCCCCCGTCACCCTC
Organism: Myxococcus sp. XM-1-1-1; assembly: GCF_020037095.1. Lineage (NCBI taxonomy): Bacteria > Pseudomonadati > Myxococcota > Myxococcia > Myxococcales > Myxococcaceae > Myxococcus > Myxococcus sp. XM-1-1-1. Next base: position 332,844 of record NZ_JAIQDH010000010.1, on the reverse strand, counting down.
GCCGCTCCCTGGCACCCGCCACACCGTCCACGTCCTCCCCAAGGAGCTGCCATGAGGACGGTGCTGCGCTTCGGTGTCCTGCTCGCCCTGGTCGTTACCTCCGTCGCGAGCGCGGAGAGCCGGTTCTCCATCAGCGTGGGCCACAACCTGGGCCGGGACACGGACGAGCCTTTGCGCTGGGCCCAGCAGGACGCCGAGCGCATGGACGCCGTCTTCGGCCAGCTCGGCGGAGTCCCCGAGGACCGTCGTCTCCTGCTGCGGGGGGAGTCCGTCTCCAATCTCAAGCTCGGGCTCGCGCGGATGCGAGGCCGCATCGAGGAGGCGCGGCGCGCCGGAGAGCGCACGCTGCTGTTCTTCTTCTACTCGGGCCACGGTGACGAGTCGGCCCTGCGCATGGGCGGCGAGGCGCTCCCGCTCGCGGAGCTGCAACGCCTGCTGTCGGAGGTCCCCGCCACCGTCACCGTCGCGGTGCTGGACGCCTGTCACAGCGGCGCGCTCGTGCGAGGCCGCTCCAAGGGCCTCAAGTCCGCGCCCGCGTTCGACATCTCCTTCCTCCGCCAGGTGGGACCGCAGGGGCGCGTGTTCATCGCATCCGCGGGGGCTCACGAGGTGGCGCAGGAGTCGGACAGCCTCCGGGGTTCGTTCTTCACGCACCACCTGATTTCAGGCCTGAGGGGCGCGGCGGACGTGGACGCCGATGGCCGCGTCTCGCTCACGGAGGCCTATGGCCACGTCTACCACCGCACCCTGGCGGGCTCGCACGCCTCCACGGCGGCGGTGCAGCACCCGGAGCTGTCCAGCCAGCTCGCGGGAGAAGGGGACCTGTTCCTCACCACGCTCTCGCGGGCCCACGCGCAGCTCGAGCTGCCACCACGGGTGGGAGACAGCGTCGTGCTCGTGGACGAGCGCACGTTGCAGGTCATGGCGGAGGTGGAGCCCCGAGGTGAAGAGCCGGTGCGCGTCGCGCTGCCAGCGGGTCGCTATCGGGTCCAGGTGCGGCGAGGCCCCCAGGTGCTCTACGGCAAGGTGTACCTGCCCTGGGGCGACAAGCAGCGCCTGGAGCCCGCGTCGCTGGAGGTCCGCACGCTGGCCCTGCACCAGCGCAAGGGCGCGCTCCTGGAGTCCAGCAACTGGCGGCTCCAGGCGGCGGTGGGCGCGGGCCGCTCGTCGACGCAGCTGGGAGGGTGGGGGCCTCAGGTGGGAGTGCTGCTCGCGAGGGAGAGCTCCGGTGGGCTTGGGTTGTCCTTCCTCGGAGGACTCAGCCTGGGGGGCACCCGGGGCGCAACGAACGCGCAGCGATTCGAGCAGGTGGAGCTGGGGCTGTGGAGTGGCCTGGGCCTCGCGGGCTCGGTGGGGCGAGTCTGGATGGGAGCCCACGCGGGCCTCGGTGTGCTGGGCCTGGCTCAGCGCGCGACGAGCCCGGATGCGGAGCGCCGCCGCGAGCTGGGCCTCCCCACGCGACGGACACGCACGGGCGCGGGCGCGGCCACCTTCGCCGCGCTCTCCGCGGAGGTCCCGGTGAGCGCGCGCACGGGCCTCTTCGCCCGGCTGGGCGGCCATGTCGCGCTGATGCGCGAGGACGAGAAGCTCAGGACGCAATTCGCGCCACAGTTGATGCTGGGTTGCACCTGGGGGCTGTGAGCGTGGGTGGCATGTCCCACGTGAGTCCGTCCACGCGTCTCCTTGCTCGCATCGACTGGATGGCGCGAGCGCTTCGAGAAGAGGGCGCGCGGGTTCGCCGGCTGATGCCTGTCACGTGACCTGGGATTGCGCCCGGGTCCGAGAGGAAGGCCATATGACGACGATGCGGGAGCGCGGTTTCTGGAAGTGGAGCCTGCTTGCACTGGCATTGACGGGATGCGGTGGTGTCATGGGAGACGAGGCGGAGGACGAAGCCCTGCTGACGCTGGAGGGCACGCTGCGCGCCTCTTCCACCTTCGACCTGGGGAACTCCGACCGCATTCGCGCGTCGCTCCTCTGGGATGTCTGGCCCAAGGTCGTCGTGGACTGCATGGTCCAGCGGACGTACCCGGAGGGCCTCGCCCGGTGCCAGCGATTGGCCCCGAAGACGTCGTACCACCACCCCGACGCGGACGTCAGGGTCAACGGCCACTTCCCCAACACCTTCAGCATGTCCCTCAATCGCCTGCCGGATCCCGCGGCACTGATTGGAGAGGAGGGCTCCAAGCTGGGCATGGCCTACGTGATGGCCTACGTGGACGGCAACGGCAACGGCACCCTGGACCGGGTGTCGAACGAGGCCACTTCCAGCCCTGACATCGTCGTCGGGTTCCAGTCGGGCTTCAGCGCGGACTCGACGGAGCAGTCCTTCATCCTGTACCGCGAGGGCGCGCTCCACCCGCTCTACCGCTTCGACTTCCCGGACTGCCCGGAGATCCCCCAGGGGTACTCCGTGGTGACGCTGCACTACACGGAAGAAGGGACGGAGTGCACCGTGAAGACGCGCAGGGTGGACCTGGACATGGATCTGGAGGCGAACCAGGCCTTCCAGCAGCTCGCCTGCGAGGAGCCCAACGCTCGAGTCCTCCTGGACACGGTGCGAGCCTCCACCGTGGGGCCTCCGCCCGTGGGGAGCACCCAGCGGTGCGGCACGTTCATCCACTCCATCTCGCGCAATGACCAGGTGCTGTACGTGAATCCCCACCCCGAGCGCTTCTGCTCCGTGGCGAACACGGAGGTGTACATGCTGAAGGACTACTGGGATGGCACCTGGGATGACCGGGCCTCGCCGCCGTCCTGGTGGCCCTGCCCGGTGGTGACCACGCCCTGAGGTGACGACCGCGGGGGCCCGCGCCCGTCACTGCCGCGGATAGGAGTCCTTCGCGGCTTCCCGGCGGGCGCGCTCCGCGGCCTCGCTCTCCTCTCGCCGACGGTCCGCTGCCGCGCGCTCTTCGATGGCGCGCGTCAGCGCCTCCGGCGTCTTCTCTCGGAGGAGCGGGGCGAGCTGCTCGAGCGCGCGCTGGAGGTCGGGGAAGGGAACCCGGTTCTTGTCGACCAGGATCTTCCACGGCTCGGAGACCGAGGTCCGCTCCAGGTCGAAGGTGACGTGCTGCACCTGCCGCTCGGTGGGGACGTCGATGCGGGCCCCTGTGAACCGGTCCTGCTCGCAAGCGCTGACCCAGACGGACTCGTGCGAGCCCGACTTCATCCGCCGTCCTCGAACGCCGTACTGGACCTTGCAGAGCTTCAGGGAGCCCAGCTGCGCCTGGATGCCGGCCATCTCCTGGAGCGCGCCGACGTCGATCTCCTCACTGTCTCCGGCCGAGCCACCTGACCCGCCCAGCATGACCCCGGCTCCCAGGGCGCCCGCCATGACCATCACTGCGGCGCCGGCGAAGAGGACCACCTTGTTGTTGGACCTGGGCGCGGGGGACGGGCGGGATGGGCTCATGGAGGAAGCACCTTAAGTGGGGGCTCTCGGGGAGAGAAATCGAAAGATGTCTCCCCGCATCGGGTGCGGCGCGGGCTGATGACTCGACGTGGATGGTGGCAACCCCTGCGGGGGGGATGAAGAACGACTGGGCGGGGATGAATCCGCCCGGGTGATATCGCGCACCCACGTGCGCCAGCGCTCCTCCGCCGTCGAACTCGGGTCTCCCGTCACGAAAGGACGTGAGAGGGCGGTGAGACACCGACCCTCTTCGTGACCAGGAGGGGTACCCATGACGTGCAGACACGGGCGCTGGCGTTGGTGTGTCGCCGCCACCCAGAAGGAACTCGATGCCGTGGCGCGCATCCGCTGGGCGGTCTTCGGCGGAGAGCTGGGCTTGTTGTCCGAGCAGTCCGCGGTGTCCCGGCGGGAGGTGACGTGCGTCGACACGCTCGACACCACGGTGCACGTGCTCGTCCATGCCGGTGACGAGCCGGTGGCGACGATGCGCGTGGCGCTGCCCAACGCGGAGGTGGCGGCGAACCTGGGCGGGAAGGTGGGGCTCGAGATGGAGCAGCGGGTGGACCTCTCGGGGCTGCTCCAGCCGGGGAGGCTGGTCGCGGAGCCCTCGCGCTTCTGTGTGTTGCCCCAGTGGCGGCGCTCGGAGGCCGTCACGTGGCTGCAGGCGGGCATGTACGCGGAGAGCCGGCGGCGCGGCGTGACGCACTGGATTGCGTCCGCGAACCTGGAGACGGACTCGGCCGAGGACGCGCGCCTCGCCTGGCGGGTGGCGGCGCGCCGCGGCTGGCTGAGCCCTCACTGGCGCGTCTCCATCCCCGACACGTGTCGCGCCCCGGCGCGTCCCCGCAGCCCCTTCTACACGCCCGAGGAGCGGGCCAGGGCGGCGCGAGGACAGTGGGACGGGCTGCGGCTGCCCCGGGCGCCCGCGCTCTTCGCCAGGACGATGGGCGCGCGCTTCATCGCCGAGCCCCTCTACGACACGTATTTCCAGTGGTTCACGCTGCCGCTCGTCATGGCGCTCGATGAGATTCCGACGGACTCCCTGGCGCGCTTCCACGCGCTGGAGCACGGCGTGAGCCTGGCCGCCTAGGCGGTCGCGGTTCCTTTCCCTTCACCTTCAACACGCAGCGACCGGGAGCCCCAGGGGCACCGGACAGGAGACGTACGTGCACACCCAGACGGAGAATCACGTGGGAGCGAATTGGTTGGCGGCGCTGGACGCGGAGGCGCGAGGGCTGGTGGAGGCGGTGGACGCGCAGCCCGACGCTCGAAGCCTCCTCGAGGGCACCCTCGACAAGGAGGGCTACATCCACTTCCTCATCCAGACGTACCACTACGCCCGCTGGAGCACGCCCATCCTCGCGGAGGCGGGCGTGCGGCTGAGGCAGCAGGGCCGGCTCCCGGAGCTGGCGACGCTGCTCATCCAGAAGGGCGAGGAGGAGCGGGGGCACGACCGGTGGCTGCTGTCGGACCTGAAGAACCTGGGGTGCTCGGAGGAGGCCGTGGAGTCGGCGGCGCGCAGCCCCGCGGTGGAGGCGTATACGGGGTGGAACTTCTTCACCTCCCGCGCGGGCGTGGCGACGGCGGCGCTGGGGACCGCGTACGTGCTGGAGTACCTGTCACAGACGCGGGCGGGCCTGTGGGCCGAGCGGCTGCGGGAGCTGTCCACCATCCCCAACATCCGCAAGTCGGTGACGTTCCTGCGCAGCCACGGCGCGCTGGACGGGGACCACGTGGCGGAGATGGAGCGGCTCTTCGCGGGGCTGACGGAGCCGGAGGACCAGGAGGCGATCCTCTTCTCTGCCCGGGTCGCGCGGTGCGTCTACCCGCGCATCTTCCGTCAGGGCGGTGAGCTCGCGAGGTAGCGCTCCGCGCCCGCGAGTCGGAGGCGCCTCCGACTCGCGGTGGGGCGCCTCACACCGGCTTGCTGAGGAGGGCGAGCTGGTAGAGGAAGTCGGCGCGGTCGTCGACGCCCAGCTTGCCGAAGAGGTTGCGCACGTGGGTCTTCACCGTCTGGTCGGAGATCTTGAGGTCATCGGCGATCTGCCCGTTGGACCAGTTGCGGAGCACGCCCTTCGCGATGTCGAGCTCGCGGGTGGTGAGCTCGCGTTGCATGTGCAGGGGCAGGGGGATGGAGTGGGGGAGCTCGGTCAAGAGGAGGGCCCACTGGCGAGGAGCGTCATTGGCGGGCAGCTCGATGAACCGGCACGTGCGGTAGCCGTCGGGATGATTGACGACCCAGAGGTTCTTGCCGAGCCGCTCGTCCGGGGTCATCCGGATGAGGGTGTCCAGCTGCTCCTTGAAGGCAAACGGGAGCCCGGAGGCGTGGAGCTCCGACGGCGTGAACCAGCGCTCCAGCAGATGGGTGGCGTGCTGGGAGCGGAACACCTCGCGCCTGGGCGGCTCCAGGATGATGAAGGCGGAGTCGTCGCGCTGGTAGAGCTCCTGGAGCAGCTGCGCGCCGGCGGTCATGTCCTGGAAGTCCTGGCAGTTGCCGAGGGTGTTGGCGAAGTGCCGGGTGACGCTGGCGAGGGCGGTGACGCTCTGGTCGGGGAAGGGCGAGCGCTGGTGCCGGTAGAACGCGAGGGCGCCGACGAGGCCCGGGCGGATGGGCACGAGGACGGCCATGATGTGCTCCAGGGGCTGCTCCAGCTCCCGGCTGCGTTGATAGACGAGGGTGCGCTCGTAGTCCCGGCGTGAGAGGAGTTGCGTATCGCAGATGGGCACGCCGGGCTTGGCGAGGATGGGGTCCCGGAGGAAGTCATGGTCGACCAGGCCGGCATACTCCTCGAGGATGGGGATGCGGTGGCCGGGGACGTGCCAGCGGAAGTCGAGCGTGGGCGCAAGGCGCATGAGGCACAGCGCCATGGCGTCGGCCTGGACGAACTCGAGCATCGACGTGCGGCTCGCCTCGAGGGCTTTCGGAACGGAGCGCTGGCTGCCGAGCGCGATGATTGCGTTGTCCCGGACCACGAGCTCTCGAGTGTTGAAGTCCGTCGGATTGAACATCCACTCCTCCTGGTCAGGCCACCCCGTGGGGTGCGCCAGCATGTCCTTCATCCATACATAAGTCCGGGCTGTAAATCTGTCCCTCACCCCGCAGTGGTATGGACAGGAGGCCTCGATGGGCGTTGGTGTATGCCGAGTCAAAGACGACTCAGTGCATGGAGTCCGCGGACTGGTGCGGCGCACAGGCAACCAGGCCCCTCCTCGTTGAAAGCGTCATCGCATGAATCGGGGCGTGATGGCACCACCACGCCTCGGCTCGCGCCCGTGCTCGTCCCTGGTCTCGAGAAGGTCGTCGCGGTGGTCGCGGGCGCTCTCTTCTTGCTCGCGGATGGCCCCGTCGCCTGAGGCGCAACCTCTACGGTCGGCGTGTGGGCTTCTACGTGCTTGCGGTGGTGCCAGCGCTTCTTTAGAGAGGCGCTCAGCCGCGCAGTGCTCGGATGTCGTCGAGTGTCTCCTGGCGAGTGGCCGCGCGGCGCGAACGCCACTGCGCCATCACGAAAGCAATCCATGAACCGTTACATCGCAATTGTCGCGACGGGCCTTGCTGCGTCCATGCTCACCGCTTGTGGAGATGACGCCGAGAAGAAGCCGGGACCTTCGACGGAGGAGTCCGAGGGCTACACCTTGAGCGGGCAGGTGACGTCGTTGGAGCCCGCGATGGTTTCGGGTCGCAGCAAGGTGACCATCGCCTGGGACAACTGGATGGGATCGGGGGACGTCATCGTCTCCCAGGGCAACCGCCTGCTGACCGGGAGCGTCCCTGGGGCGTTCACCTTGACGCTGGAGGACGCACCTCCGACGGCGGCCCTCAACCACTTGAATCCCGGGCTGCTGGGCACGGGGTACTTCGCTGTCTACGACGATGTGGACGGTGATGGCGTCATGGACCTGGATGACGACGAGGCCCTCCAGGGACTCTCCATCCACCACGCGGTGCTCTACGTGCCGGAGGTGACGGAGGACGTCCTGGCGTGGCTGCGCAACAGGGGGCTCGTCACCAACCTGGAGGCGCTGAAGCCCGGCTTCAACCTGGCGCGGGGCGTCTGCCGCGAGGACCAGTCCTTCGACTCCCTGGAGATCATCCCCGTCGAGCCCGTGGAGGTGCTCGGTGGCGTCGACTTGAGCGACGGGTGTCTCAACATCCACTGAGTCGAAGTACCGCGTAGCGGTGGCCATGCGACGCGCGGAGCAGGTGCGTCGCGTGGCGCTCGGGGCGGGTGCACCGGCTCGCTCACCGTGGATTGACCCAGCGCCAGGGGGCTCCTTAAGGTGTGTTTCCACCTCTGGAAGGAACACCGGGATGTCTCGCCAGCTTGTCGCCGTGCTCTGCTGCGTGCTTGCCGTGGGGCCGTTGGCTGCTCCGGCGGCGAATCCAGAGCTGACCACTCGCCTCGACGCGCAACTGAAGCGCAACCGCGAGCGCTACGGTATCGCGGGTCAGGCCGTGCTCATCCGCCACAACGGTCAGCTCGTCTATCAGGCCGCGACCGGTGAAAAGGATGTCGAGCGCCACGCGCCTGTGTCGACCGACACCGTGTTCAACGCCTATTCGTTGGCCAAGCTGCTGGCCAGTGTGTTGGTGATGCAGTTGGTCGAGCAGGGCGGTGTCGAGCTGGATGCACCCGCCAGCCGCTATCTGCCCGAGCTTCCCGATGCGTGGAAGGCGATCAGCGTGCGCCACTTCCTGAACCACAGCTCCGGTGTGCCGGAGTACTTCGAGAACCGCGAGGGGACCCTGGTGTCGAAGGGACACGCGGGGCTTGCGCCCACGTTGGAGGCGGCGTTCGCGGGGCTGGCGGACACGCCGATGCAGTTCGCCACCGGCAGCAGCAACCGCTACACGCAGACGAACTTCCTGGTGCTGACCGCGTTGCTGGAAGCGCACTATCGTCAGCCCTATGCGGCCATCGTGCGCCAGCGCATCCTGAAGCCACTGGGGCTGCGCAACACCTGGCTGGGACCTGCTGGCGTGCCCTCCGCGCGCCTGGCCAGGGGGTACATCGGCAAGGACGGCGCGCTGCGGCGGGAGGATGATATCGCCTGGCCCGCCTATGCGCTGGGGCATGCCAGCCTGCACACCACCGTGGGAGATCTCGATCGCTTCCTGCAGGCGCTGGCCGCCGGCAAGCTGGTGCGTCGGGCGACGCTCCGGACGCTGTTTCAGCCGCGGAAGCTCAGCACGGGTCGCGACAGTGGGTTCATCAGTGGCTGGGAGTTCGGGCAGAGCGGCGACTATCGGCAGATGAGCCACGACGGTGGCACTCGCGTTCGGGCTCGCCTGTTGTTCAAGGACTCGCTGGTGGGTGACACCTGGACGTTCGTTTATTTCACCAACGGCAGCGTGCGCAATGTCTGGTCACGCACGCTGGTGGACAGCACCATGGCGCAGGTGGCGCCACGGCTGTTTCCGCGAGAGACGCTGTCCGAGCGGTTGATCACCCATGCCCTCGCTGATGAGGGCGCCGATGACACGGGATTGAAGACCTGGTTGCGCGACGGCAGCGGCGTCGCCACTGAGGAGTTGGAGCGCGCGATCAACAGCGCCGGCTATTCCGTCCGAGAGAACCTCGGCGACCGCGCGGCGCTGAAGGTGTTCACCCTCAACACCGTGCTTCATCCGGAGTCAGCCAATGCCTGGGACAGCCTGGCTGAATGCCATGCCGCGCTGGGGGATGCGGTGACCGCGGCGGAGCTCTACGCGAAGTCGCGGCGACTGGCCGATGCCGTGAAGGCGAAGCCGTAATCAGGCGTGCGGGGTGATGACCGGCCTTCCTTCGGGCGCTGTCGGTGGCGCGATGGCCGTGGAGGGGACGAAGGTTGCGACGGGTTCGCTCTTGCCCTTGACCGCCACCGGAGGGGCAGGAGACCAGGTGAAGGTCTCTCCCGCGGTGGCGCGCGTGGATGAGGACACGAGCAGCGGCGTCCCCACCTGCTTGGTGAGCCCTTCGATGCGGCTGGCCAGGTTCACCGCGTCACCGATCACTGTGTACTCGCGCCGCTGAGGGCTGCCGACGTCTCCCACGACGACGCGGCCGGTGTGGATGCCAATTCCGATCTGCAGTGGCTCCTCGCCTCGCGCCACGCGCTCCGTGTTGAGCGCCGCCAGCACGTCGAGCATCTCCAGTCCACACGCCACGGCCGCGCGCGCATGGTCCGGGTGGTCCAGGGGGGCGCCGAAGTAAGCGAGGATGCCGTCGCCGATGAACTTGTCGAGCGTCCCGCCATGGCGGAACACCACTTCCACCATGCGCGACAGGTACTCGTTGAGCAGCGCGACCACCTGGGGGCTGTCCATCCGCTCGGACATGGAGGTGAAGCCGCGGATGTCGGAGAACAGCAGCGTCACCTCGCGATGCTGGCCCGTGGCGAGGCCGGTGCCTCGATCGGCGATGTGGCGGGCCACCTCGGGGGAGAAGTAGCGACCCAGGCGCTCGCGGCGAGCCTGCTCGCGGGAGATGCCATGCAGCAGGTGTTGGATGCGGTGCGTGGCATAGGCGAGCGTCAGGGCCGTGACGCCGAGGATGACGACGAGCACGGGGGCGAGGCTCCAGTCCTCGGCAGTGCCCTGGCTCATCAGGAAAACCGAGAAGCCCATACCCATCACGGCGCAGAGCGCCACGGTGACGACGTCCAGCGACAGCACCGACAGCGCGAGGAGCACGCAGAACACCCCGCAGGACATGGGGCCCACGAGATTCGCGGGCACATCAGCCAGGAGGGTGACGTATTGCTGGATGAAGACCATGGGCGCGTCCACCAGCGCCACGGCCAGGCCCGCATACCTGTACCCGCGAGTGAAGACCGCCGCCGCCCAGAGCACACCCGCGAGCACCAGGTAGACGCCCAGCGCCACTGGGGACGCGGGCCACGAGAGGCTCAGGCTCAAGCAGAGCCAGGCGAGCACACCGAAGAAGCGCAGGGCCCCCAGACGACGGGCCACACGAAGCCGTTCGTCGACGAGGTTGCGCTCGAAGGCGATGGACAGGTCCGGCTCAGCCGGGTCGAGGAGACGAGTCGCGAGCTGCGGCAGCATGTATTCATGACGCTACCAGAGGCGGCCCGGGCCCTTTTGCGTGAAGCCGGTCTGTCACCCGGGGTGCGTTTCGGACGGAGGCGCCGTCACCCCGGGTAATACCTGTGGTTTCAGTCCGAGGACGCGTGGGCTGCGTCGGAGGTGTCTTGGCACATGCTGGGAGACGCGTCCGAACTGGAGGCACAGGTCTCGCTGGAGGTGCCATCGACCCAATCCGCCAGCCAGCCGCGAAAGCCGGTGAGTTCGAGCTCGCGTTGGCCGTAGATGCCGAGGGCTGCTTCGGCGGCGGCCTGTCGACACTTTCGCGCGTAGCGGTAGCCGAGGACGATTGCCCAGACTGCTCCCAGGAGACCCATCAGGACCGACAGCACCACCGCTGCTTGAAGTACCCAGGTCATGGCCACCTCCTGGTGGGCCAATCTATCTCAAGTCCGCACGGCCTCCGATCTGCGGGAAACGCTCATAAGTTCGCTTGAGGGCATCCAGGTGGGTGGGGTTGTCGTAGTCGAGAGGCGTATCCGTGAGTTGCACAACCCATCCTCCTGATGCCGTGCGCCGCGCTCGCGTGAGCAAATCGGTGTCGCGAGCAGGATCAGGGAACCCGATGGTTCGAGCGGTAGCGGCGGACCAGTAGTTCACCCATCCGAGGAAAGAGGGCGTCTCTTTCTCAGGGAGCTTCTCTGGGAGGCTGAGCATGGGCAGCCCACGAGGTGAGTGATCCGGCCCACTCGCAGAGCGGCGAAGCTGCTTCGCGATTTCCGAGCCATAGCCCTGCTGCGACGCATGTCCCCAGAATGCTTGCGCCCCCTCTGCCACGGCCTCCAGCACAGCCGCAGTTGCCGTGAGCACAGGTGGGTCGAGTGGCAGTTTGGCATGCACTTCGAATTGGGCCTGCCCACCCGGGCTGAAGAGCGCAGAGTTTTCACACCCCATCACTGTGACGGGGTAGCTCTCGTTCCCGTTGCACAGCAGCGGGAAGCCCCCGTCCTCGATACTCTTCATGAGCCACGCGTCGCGCTGCGGCAGTGGAATGGGTCTTCCGCTTTCGGAGATCCGCCACTCCAGGCGCAAGCCAGGGAGCGCCTTTTCCATCCCCTGGATGGCATCGAGAGCGCGGCCGTCTGTGCCTGCAAGCGCAGGCGCATAGACGATGAGGGTGAGGGTTCTCGGTTGGGTCATCGAGGGCATCCCGTGACGACGACATTGAGTGTGGGAATCTCGTCGAGCAGTGCGCGCTGGTGATCTTCGGTGCTCACACCGACGACGAAGTCGTATCCACATCTTGCCGCGGTGTCTCGCTCCTTTCTGATTTGTTTCAACTCGCTCTCAATCTCCCGGTCCTGGATGAAGCGATTGTACGTGTCGAACTGATGGGTCTTGAGCTCCCACAGCACGCGCGCGCCGACCTGTAGTGCATCGAAGCGCACTCCGTTCACGATGACGTCCATCCCAGGGTATCGGTTCGGAGGAAACGTGTCGGCGCACGCGTTATGCGGAGCATCATTGCCCGCGTGTGGCACGGGGATGGGCCTGCACTCCGGGCGACGCTCTTGTTCCGCGGGCTCGGTTGGCACTGGTGGGAATGCGTCCTGACCCGCTGGCTCGCGCTTTCGATTCGCGGAAGGTTCCCGCAGGGCCGGCTTCGTCTGGAGCGAGGCCTCGTCATTCTCCGAGCTGCTCCCCCGCAGCTCATACGCCTCCAGCGCTTCCTCGATGACGACCCCCACCACCACGACACCCAAGACAATCACCGCGCCCACGACAATCTCGGGCGCGGCCAGGACACACAGGCCGATACCCAGGGCCGCCGCGCCCGCCGACGCGACCGTGCATCTCCGCGTCGGGTCGTTGAACCGGACCCGGTCATGGTCGAGCGCGTGGAAGCAGCGCTCCGCGAGCACGGGCCACGGTTGGGAGGCCTCGCGGACGACGCATCGTCCATCATCCCTCCACGGCAGCTCCGCCGCCCGCTGGAGGTTGGCGAGCCGAGTGGCTCGAGGCCCAAGCTCCCTGGGCCCCGGTGCCGACGTGGCGCACGCCGTGAGGAACAGCAGGAGTGCCGCACAGGCGCGCGAGCTCATGGTCACGCCCGTTCAATCAAGTGACGAAGCCGCAGGTCAAGGAGGCTCGGTCCTCGCGGGTCCCTCTGGAAGCACGTGGAAACAGGGAACCGAACCCACCAAGTCCCTCGCACGTCGAACGAAGATCCGACCTAGCGCCTGAACGGCCGGTCAGTGTCTTGATCGGGCGTGGACTACGCCGAGCTCGTCTGTCGCTCCAACTTCTCGTTCCTGCACGGGGCCTCGCACCCGGAGGAGCTCATCGTCACGGCCGCCCGGCTTGGTCAGCGCGCCCTGGCGCTGACGGACGCGGATGGTCTCTACGGGGCCGTGAAGGCCCACCTGGCCGCGAAGGAGCACGGCCTGCGCCTCATCCTGGGCGCGGAGCTGACGCTCGAGGACGGGCCTCCCGTGGTCGTCTACGCCGCGGACGCCGGGGGCTACTCCAACCTCTGCTCCCTGGTCTCCCAGAGCCGCATGACCCACCCCAAGGGTGAAGCCGGGCTGCCCTGGCGCGCCCTGGCGGAGCGCTCCAGCGGCCTCCTCGCGCTCCTCCCCGAACCCGCCCCCCTGGAGCGCATCGCCCCCCTCGCGGAGGCCTTCCCGGAGCGCTTCCACGTCGGCCTGTGCCGCACTCTGTCCGCCGGAGACTCCGCGCGCGAAGCGCAAGCCGTCGCACTGGCCCGAGAGCTGAGGACCCCCCTCGTCGTGCACAACGACGTGCACACGCACCACCGACGCCGTCAGCCGCTCCAGGACGTCCTGACCGCCGTGCGGTACGGCACCACCGTGGACCGCGTGGGCACGCGCCTGATGCCCAACGCGGAGCGCACGCTGAAGGGCCCCCAGGAGATGGCGCGCCTGTTCGCGGACCGGCCGGACGCGCTGGAGCGCACCGTGGAGCTGGCCTCGCGCTGTCGCGCCTCCCTGGACGACCTGCGCTACCGCTTCCCCGAGGAGGACCTGCCCCCGGGCCGCACCGCGGACGAGCACCTGCGCGCCCTGACCTACGAAGGGCTCACCGTCCGCTACCCAGCGGGTGTGCCCCCCGAGGTGGTCAAGCAGATCGAACACGAGCTGCGCCTCATCGCCGCGCTGGACTTCGCGGGTTACTTCCTGGCGCTCTGGGACATCGTCGGCTTCGCGCGGCGACGCGGAATCCTCTGCCAGGGCCGAGGCAGCGCGGCGAACTCGGCGGTCTGCTACGCGCTGCAGATCACCGCCATCGACCCGGTGCGCATGGGCCTGCTGTTCGAGCGCTTCCTCAGCATGGCCCGCAGGGAGCCCCCGGACATCGACGTGGACTTCGAGCACGAGCGGCGCGAGGAGGTCCTCCAGTACGTCTACGAGAAGCACGGCCGGCACCGCGCCGGCATGGTGTGCGAGGTCATCTGCTACCGGGGACGGCTCGCCCTGCGCGAGGCCGGCAAGGCCATGGGCCTGTCCCTGGACCAGGTCGACCGGCTCTCCAAGGTCTCCGCCGCCCACGGCTTCGAGGTGACGCCAGAGGTCCTTCTCGAGGCCGGCCTGTCCGCGTTCGACCGCCGCGTCCAGCGCACCCTGTCCCTCGCCTCCGAGCTGGAAGGTTTCCCCCGACACCTCTCCATCCACGTCGGTGGCTTCGTGATGACCCGCGAGCCCCTGACCCAGCTGGTCCCCGTGGAGAACGCGGCCATGCCCGGCCGCACCGTCATCCAGTGGGAGAAGGACGACATCAACTCCATCGGCCTGCTCAAGGTGGACCTGCTCGCCCTGGGCATGCTCACCGCGCTCTCGAAGTGTTTCACCCTGATTCGCGAGCACCACGGCCGTGAGCTGTCATTGGCCACCATCCCCGCCGAGGACCCCAAGGTCTACGACATGCTGTGCGAGGCGGACACCGTGGGCGTGTTCCAAATCGAGAGCCGCGCCCAGATGAACATGCTGCCCCGGCTCAAGCCGCGGACCTTCTACGACCTGGTCGTGGAGATCGCCCTCATCCGCCCCGGCCCCATCGTCGGGAAGATGGTCCACCCGTTCCTGCGCCGGAGGAACGGCGAGGAGACCGTCGTGTACCCGAGCGAGGCCGTGAAGGAGATCCTCGGCAAGACGCTCGGCGTGCCGCTCTTCCAGGAGCAGGCGATGAAGCTCGCCATGGTGGCCGCCGGCTTCTCCGCCGAGGAGGCGGACGGCCTTCGTCGCGTGCTGAGCCACAAGCGCGCCGAGTCGATGCTCCTCCAGTACCGAGGCCGCTTCGTGGAGGGCTGCCTGTCACGCGGCTACGCCCGCGCCCAGGCCGAGGAGTGGTTCGACAACTTCCGCGGCTTCGCCCACTACGGCTTCCCCGAGAGCCACTCCGCCAGCTTCGCGTTGATCTCCTACGCGTCCAGCTGGCTCAAGTGCCACTACCCGGCGGCCTTCACCACCGCGCTCCTGAACTCCCAACCCATGGGCTTCTACGCCCCGCACACCCTGGTCGCGGACGTGCAACGCCACGGCGTGGAGGTGCGCCCCGTCGACGTGCGCGTGTCCCGGTGGGACTGCACGCTGGAGGACGAGGGCAGGGCGCTGCGGCTCGGGCTGCGGATGGTGCGCGGCCTGGGCGAAGCCGCGGGCCGCCGCGTGGAGACGGGGCGCGGCGAGCACGGCTACACCGACGTCGGAGACCTGGCGCGGCGGGCCCGCATCCCCCGGCACGAGCTGACTCGCCTGGCCCTCGCGGGCGCGCTCGCGTCGCTGAGCGGCTCACGACGACAGGCCCTCTGGGACCTCCAGGCGCTGGGGCCGCTGGACTCGGACGACCTGTTCTTCGGCATGTCGATGGACGGCACGAAGGTGGAGCTGCCTTCGATGGACGTGTACGCGCGCGTCTGCGCGGACTACGACACCGTGGGCCTGTCCCTGGAGAAGCATCCGCTGGAGCTCGTGCGCCCGCTGCTCAAGCGCCAGGGCGCGGTGACGGCGGAGGGCCTGAAGACGGTGGCCTCCGGGCGCACAGTGACGGTGGGCGGGATGATGATCTGCCGCCAGCGGCCTCCCACCGCACGCGGCATGTGCTTCCTCTCGCTGGAGGACGAGACGGGCATCGCCAACCTCGTGGTGCCTCCGGACGTCTACGAGCGCTGCCGCAAGGAGCTCCACGGCGCGCTGTTCCTGGTGGGGCAGGGCGTGCTGGAGCGCTCGGGCAAGGTGACCAACGTGAAGGTGAAGACGGTGTGGGGGCTCGAGGCCGCCGCCCGCCTGGAGCCCTCGAGCGAGCGGCGCCGCACCTCCGCCTGAGTCCCGCCAGGACGCACTGCCGGTCCGACGTCACTCCGGACACGCCACGGGTGTCTGTCTACCCCTCTGGCGCCGGGCTCGCGTACCACCGCGACGCAGCCGCGTCCTCGTGGACCGCGTCCCTGGCGGAGGGACCGGGGCGCACCGTGTGGAGCCGCCTCGGCACGCCGCTGGCAATAGGGGGCGCACCCCCTCCTCGACCCGGACGGAACTGGCATGCCGAAGGACGTCTTCACCGTGTGTTTCTGTGGAACCGGCTGCGCGCGCGACGAAGGCGAGGAGACCCGGTACTGGGACTACAAGACCTCGCTGGTCCGCTTCCTGTCCAAGACCGAGCGCCAGCTCAAGAGCGACAAGAACATCTTCGACCCGCAGACGGGCTACATCCCGGTGCGCATCCACAAGGAGATCTCCGGCGGGCTGCGCAACACGAAGCGCAGCGGCTCCGTGCGAGGAGTGGGTGAGAACGACTGGTACGACCAGATGGACCGTTGCGACCCCCTGCTCAGCAACCTGGAGCTGACTCCCGGAGACCTGCGCAAATACGTGTCGGGCTACTCCGAGGGCGATCAACGCGGCATGGCGAACCAGGGCCTGGGGTGGGCCGACGCCGCGCTCGCGCTCCACGGCGCGAGCCTCGCGGCGGCCAGCGGCGCGGAGCAATACAACTTCATCGGGCACAGCCGTGGCGGCGTCGAGGCCATCATGGCCGCCTGGTTCCTCTACGCCTATGGCGGAGAGGCCCGAAAGAACATCCCCATCAACATCTTCGCCATCGACCCCGTCCCGGGCATGGGTGAGTGGTACAGCATCCAGACTCAGCTGGCCCCCCAGGTCGCCAACTACGTCGGCGTCTATGCGTGGGACCACCTGGACACGGGCTTCAGCGCGGTGATTCCCCGGCCCAACGCCCGGATGACCAAGCAGAAGGCACACCAGGACATCGAGGATGGACGGGGACTGGGGAGCACCTGGGCGACGCTCGCGAACAACCGCCAGCTCGCCGACCCCCTCGTCCGTCAGGAACTGCCCCAGCCGGAGGGGTACAAGCTCTACGCCATCCGGGGACGCCACGGCACCGTCGCGGGCATCTACACCACGGACGGGCTCTATGACGCCTCCAAGGTCAGCGACGACGTCGGCGCGGTCCCCCGGCTCGTCTACAAGATGGCCCGTGGGTACCTGACCCAGTGGGACACCGAATTCCAGACGCGAAGCCGCGTGCGCGAGGGCGTCAAGTCACTGCGCAGGCGCATCCACACGGCGCACTCCCACTTCGACACCATGGCGCTCGGTGAGGTCCGCACGTCCCGGCTGCCCTTGCGCCAGTCCGTGCGGCGCGTCTCCTCCATCCACGGCATGCGCACCTGGGACCGCTACTACCTCGAGGACGTGGTGGGCACGCCTCCCTACAACCTGACCTATCCCTGCACCATCGAACAGGCCGGGGACGGGTGGATCGACTGGACCTTCCTGTGAGCCCGCGCGGCCACCGAGACATCGCAAACCCCTCCAGGCGTGGAGCTCGACGACGATGAGCAAGATCGATGACGTGCTGTCCGTGGTGCCCGACAAGTACTTCACGCACGTGAGCCACGACTGCTACGTGCGGCTGCTGGACACGCCCCGCATCTGGGGGCTGCCGTTCGGCCCGGAGATCATGCAGGAGGCCCGGCGCCGCACCAACGACTTCGAGCGCGCCCTGGTGGAGGTCCTCCAGAAGACGCGCTTCCGCTG
The DNA here is from genome assembly GCF_020037095.1 of Myxococcus sp. XM-1-1-1. Classification (NCBI taxonomy): domain Bacteria; kingdom Pseudomonadati; phylum Myxococcota; class Myxococcia; order Myxococcales; family Myxococcaceae; genus Myxococcus; species Myxococcus sp. XM-1-1-1. The sequence goes on along the minus strand of NZ_JAIQDH010000010.1, from coordinate 315,335 downwards.
CGACGTGGCGTCCCTCAACAGCCCGGACCCCGCCTGGGCGAAGATCATCCTGGGGGCCCTCGACACGGCGATGATGGCCAACAAGGGCAAGCCCATCCAGATCCGCTTCCTCTTCGGGCAGACGCCCATGCTCCTCAAGGACGGCACGTCGCCCAACCTCATCGACTTCCAGGGCGCGCTGATCCGGCTGGTGCGCTCTCGCAAGAAGGACTGGGGCGCGGTGCCGGAGATCTGGATGGCGAAGTTCTACCGCCTGCAGGAGGGCCTGCTGTCGGGCTTCTCCGCCTTCGTCAGCGCGTCGCTGCCGTCGTGGCTGGCGCCGGACTCCGACGACGACTTCACGAAGATGACGTGGAACCACTCGAAGATCGTCGCCTCGGATGGCGCCGAGGCGCTGGTCGGCGGGCACAACCTGAACATGGACCTGTTCACCAGCTATCCCCCCGTGCACGACGTGTCCGTCGTCATGCACGGCGCGGGGGCCCTGGGCGCGCAGCGGTTCCTGAACCGGATGTGGTCCTGCAGGACGGACGTGGTGACCAAGGAGCGCCTGGACCCGGACACCCTGACGTGGGTGAACGGGGACGACGACAAGGCGGAGGTGCGAAAGCCCCTGGACCCGCTGGACCTGAAGGAGGCCCAGGACCTGCGCGCGCAGCGCTACGAGCTCTTCTCCAGGATCCACATCGGCGGTCTGCCGGTGGACAGTCCTCGCGCCCGCCGCCGGATCGGCAACGAGCCGCTGCCCACCGTCTGGGAGGAGGACACCGAAGAGGACCTCCTGCCGGATGTCATCCGCGAGGACGACCTGCAGACGCTCAGGGACCTGGAGCAGCCCGTCTTCGAGGAGGACCGGACCATCGGCTACGCGGGCATGGGGGAGTACAAGCGCGCGACGCGCGTGCTGTCCATCGGCAAGCACTGGTCCGGCTCGGACATGAAGGAAGACTACGAGAAGGCGTCCGAGCTCATGAAGGAGAACCTCATCATGGGCTGCACGGACGTGCTGCGCCTGTCTCAGATGGACCTGGTGAGCGCGTGGAAGAAGAAGTGGTCCTCGCACGTCGTCTGTCATTGGATCATGGAGTCGCTGCTCGTCAACCCGCACCTGGTGGTGCAGGTGGTGGTGTCGCCCCTGGACGCGGGCGCGGGCGCGGAAGGAGACCAGTACTCGTTCGGCTCGGGCGCGTGCCGCACGTTCGAGCTGTTCCAGTACTACATGGCGAGGACGCTGGAGGACGCGCTGCGGCCGGATGCCGAGCGGCGGCTTCGCGCCCTGGACCGCCTGCACATCGCGCCGTTCTATTACACGGACGTGCCCCGGGATAAGACGCGGGAGGGGGAGTCGTACTTCTGGCCGCAGCTGACGCCCGAGGGCTACACGGCGACCTTGAAGCAGAAGGCGCTCTCCGAGGTGCCGCCGGTCAAGGGCATCATCGGCAACGCGGTGGAGTCCGTGCAGAAGGCCAGTGGCGCGGTCTTCCCCAAGGTCCCGTCGGCGCCGGGCAACCACTCCAAGATCATGATCGCCGACGACCAGGCGTACGTGGTCGGGTCTGACAACCTGTATCCAGGCTTCCTCTCGGAGTTCAACTACCTGGTGGAGGGGCCGGTCGCGGTGGGCGACATGCTGCGCAATTACTGGGAGCCGCTCTGGTCCTTCTCGGGCAAGCATTGCGTCAATCCCCGCTGTGATGGGGGATGCAAGACCCTCAAGAATCCTCCCAAGCCCAGGTCGGGCCGTGGGGGGATGTCCGAGCTGCCCGCGAGCCGGTTGTTGATGGGCATGGGGCATGGGAGCCCGCTGCCGCGTCCCGAGCTCTTCGGTGGCCGCATGCCAGGGGGGCTCCAGTCGTCCTCGTTCTTCGCCCGGAAGGGCTCGGGTCAGGACTGGTCCGAGCCGCTCCTGAACGCCGGCAACCAGGGGAAGGTCCTGCGGGTCGACCTGCGCGCGCCGCCGGACCTGATGGAGATCCTGAAGAAGGACGAGGAGACGGCGAAGAAGGAGAAGGAGGAGCGGGATCGCCTCAAGCGCCTGCAGCCCGTGTCCTCGTCCCCGTCGACGGGGACGACGCAGCAGACCGCCTCCACGACGACGGGCGGGTCCTCGCCCTCGACGAAGGACTCGTCCTCCAGTGCCTTCGAGAACCACGACAAGATCGAGGGGACGCACTACTACACGGACCAGCAGATCGACACGCTCCTGCGCCACTACCTGCGCGGCGTGCCGAACGTGGTCGTGCTGCGTGGCATCAACCTCTACGTGCTCAATCGCATCGCGCCGGACACGTATGACGAGGCGCTCCAGGGCATGGTCGCGGATGGCCCGCCCCGCGTCCTCGTCCAGCCCTACAACATCAATGGCAACCACTGGGGGCTCATCTACATCAAGGTGGCGCCCCCGGCGCGAGGCGTCCGGGGCCAGGCGCGTGTGCTCTTCGTCGACCCGCTGGGGCCGCAAGGTGTGCCCAACCTGGGCACGTTGCGGCGCGCGTTCCCGGACCTGCTGGTCGAGCGCTCCGGCATCCGTTACCAGGACGATGTCATGGGGAGCTACAAGGACGGCCAGCACAGCTGCGGTCCGTGGATCATCCAGATCGCCCGGCACCTCGTCGCGAACGATGGGGCCCTGCCTCCCACGGCGCGCCACCCGCGTGACGCCGCCGTCGGGTTCCGCGCGGAGCATCAGCAGATCCTGGACAACCTCAACCGACAGTTCATGGACGAGTTCGTCATCGTGGAGGACTACTTCGACTCGCCCAAGCCCCTGGTCAAGAGCGGGGAGCTCCCGAAGCCACAGCCTCCCGTGGACAACAGCAAGAAGGACTCGGACGACGACGACGACTTCGTCATGGTCTGAGCCCGGGACAGCACAGGGTGAAGCTGACGCGTCAACCCGCGGCGTTCCCAGCGCGCATGACGTGTCAGCGATGTCCCGTGCCACGGCTCGCGCAGGGGGCTCACTCTGGGCGGCCCCTGGTTCACGCATTGCAATCCTCCGAGTCCATCTGGGACTGGAGGATGCATTGCGCTTCGTGAGTCGAGTGGTGGTCGCGGTCGGGCTGTTGGGGTGTGGGGGGGCGGAGCTGGAAGTGCCCGAGGCGATGGAGCAGGGGACGCAGGAGATCGTGGGAGGCGTCGAGGCGCGGCCCGGTTCGTGGCCCTGGATCGTCAGCCTGCAACAGGGCGGGAGCCATTTCTGTGGTGGCAGCCTGATTCGGGTGGGTAGCCGGCAGGAGACGGACATCGTCCTCACCGCCGCGCACTGTGTCGCGGATGGATATTCGGGCGTGATGGTGGTCGCGGGTGCCCATGACCTCTATCGGCCCACCTCCGCGCAGGTGACGGTCCGCGTGGCGAACGCCGTCTCTCATCCGCGGTACGACCCGGACACGACGAAGAACGACCTCGCCGTCCTCAAGCTGGAGCGCCCCATCCGCATCGGGGGAACGTGTGGCGAGCCCGCCGTGCCCCAGCGTCCCAACCTCTCCGCCGTGGTGTCCCTCACCGACGCGCTGAGCGTCCAGGCCGTGTGTCTTCCGGCCGTGGGCGCGGAGCTCGCGGAGGGCACGATGGCGTCCATCGCGGGCTGGGGCCTGACGCGAGAGGGGGGCCATGACTCTTCCAGCATCCTGCTGCAGGTCGGTGTTCCCATCGTCGGTGACCGAGCCCTGACGCAGAGCTATCGCACGCAAGGTATCGAGATCGACGGCCCCACCATGCTGGGCGCAGGCTATGCGCAGGGGGGCAAGGACGCGTGCCAGGGAGACAGCGGGGGACCGCTCGTCATGAAGTCCGGGACGAAGTACGTGCTCCACGGCATCACGAGCTTCGGCGTGGGCTGCGCGAGGGCGGGGCTCCCTGGGGTCTACACCCAGGTCTCCAGCTTCCTGCCGTGGATCCAGGCGCGCGTCGCCGAGCTCAGCAGCGTCCGGTAACCATGGCACCTCACCGCTGACATGAGGACGGCCGGGAGACTGTCCTCCCGGCCGTCCCGTTCCCAGGTCAGCGCGCGATGGACTCGCAGGGTGTCTCGGGGATGAGGATCTTCACATACGGCGTCGTATAGCCCGTCCTGCCCTGGGGCAGGCCGCACACGCACCGCCAGGAGCCGACGCGGGTGGTGAGCGTCTCGTCGCTGAAGTAGTGGATGTTGAATTCGGAGTCGCAGACGGGCGGCGCCTCGGCATGACGGGACTCGACGTCCGCTTCCTGTTCCCCTGAAGCCTCGGGACCTCCACAGGCCGTCGTCAGGACCGCGATGGAAATCGTCAGACTCCGCGTCAGCTGTCCGAAGCGCATGGGCTCTTCCTTGCCTGTCATTCGAGTGGAGGCCCTCCCTTGCAGGAGGGTCGCTCGAAAGCCTATCACTAACTCACGGGAATCGACTGGGCGTGATGGAAGTAGTTGGTCGGGTCCCAGCGGCGCTTCACCTTGACCAGGTTGCGCGGTGCCTGACGGAAGTTCTGGAGGAAGTACAGCCACAGGGCCTGGTCCACGTTGCCCCGGGCATGGGTGCCCAGCACCTCATCCGGGTAGTTGTAGTAGCAGCCGTCCACCGTGCCCGTGGAGTCCCGCGTGGGATTGGGTGTCCCGCCGTACGCCGCGTACACGTCCTTGTAGAAGCCGTTGATCCAGCTCACGTGGGCCTCGGCCTGCTCCCGGAAGGGCGACATCAGGCCCTCGCCGGGCTTGGAGGCGTTGTTCCAGTACGTCTGGTACTGGAGCTTCATCAGTGAGCTGCGCTGGGGCACCGGCGTCGAGTCCGCCGGGTAGCGGTTGATGGCCCCGCCGTAGCTGTCCACCTGCAGCAGGCTCTGCGCCATGTCCGCCTGGGGAATCCCCGCGGGGTAGCGGTGGAGCCACTCGTAGATGGCCGTCACCTGCTCGGCCGGGAACGCCTTCTTCATGTACGCGGACTTGTACTTGCCGAACTGGTTGGGCCCGGAGCCGTTCAGCGTCTGGAGCGCCTCCAGATAGGTGATGTGCTGGGCCTCATCGCTGGCCAGCAGGTGCGTCATCATCCCCGGGTGGCCTCCCAGCGGCCTCACCAGCGGTCTGGACCGGGCGACCTTCGCGAAGCGCTTCTGGATGCGCGCCACGCTGTCCTCCGCGTGCCTGCGGTGCTGGTCATGCTTCGTCCCGGCCGGGGACGTCACCTGCAACACCATGCCCACCTGGCTCGCCGCGACGTGGTTCAACTTGAGCAACGTGAAGTTGCTGTCGGGCAGCGTCGTCACCAGGTCCGCGTACTCCGCGAGCAGGTTCGTGAAGGCCGTCAGGTCCAGGCTGGACCAGTCCCACGCCAGCGTCCACAGCGTGGCGTGGTCCGGTGCGTCCGGGAGCTGCTGGAAGTAGTACCGCGCGATGACCCCGAAGTTGCCGCCGCCCGCGCCGCGCAGGGCCCAGAACAGGTCCTTCTCGTCCGGGTCCGCGCTGGACGCGGAGACATGGCTCAGCTTCCCCCGGCCCGCGGCCGCGTCCCAGGTGACGATGTCCACCGCGCTCAGGTGGTCCACCGTCAGTCCGTGCAGCCGGGACAGCAGCCCGTAGCCTCCGCCGGTGATGTGCCCGCCCGCGCCCACCGAGTAGCAGGAGCCCGCGGGCAGCGTCTTCCCGAACGTGTTGAGCAGCGTGCGGTAGACGGTCCAGTTCTCACAGCCCGCGTCGACGAAGTACGCCTGCCTCGCGTTGTCGAAGCCGACCTGGTTCAACGCGGACATGTCGATGACCGCGGCCGTCTCGTCGTTGTAGACGAAGTTCTCGTAGCAATGGCGGCCGGAGGTGATCTTCACGTTGCGCCCATGGGTCGACAGCGCCTCGTTGACGATGGCGAGCACCTGTTCCGGGTGCGTGGGGACGTAGACAGCCTTCAGGTTCGGCGCGAACCAGCGGCGGTCGAAGCCCTGGCGGTCGCTGAGGATCAGCGGGCGCGTCGGACCTCGACTCGCCAATGAGGGGTTTTCGACGACGGGGGCAGTGGTCATGGTCCATCCTCCGGGGTGGAGACAGCGTCAACGGCTTGCGACACGAGCCTGGTTCGAGGCGTTCCCAGCAGCTCCGGCGAGCAGACGCGCCATGTTGTCGTGGAGGACCAGGCGGGCCTCCAGCTCGGTGATGAGGGACAGCGGGCCATCCTCGGCGGTGAGGACGTCCACGAAGGCACGCTGGTCCCCCTGCATGCGGAACACGGGCCAGTCCGTGCCGAAGAGGACCTTGTGGTTGATGCCGCGAGCCACCACGCGCCGCAGGGCCTCGTCTGACGACGTCCTCAACAGGCTCTGATAGCCGCTGACATCCAGGTACACGTTGGGCCGGTACGCGCACAGCATGGCGCACTCGTCGGGGTAGCTCACCGAGCCGTGCGCGAGGATGAAGTTGACGGTGGGGAACGAGCGCGCCGCCAGGTCCAGCATCAGCGGCGTCGACGTGTCGAACGCCAGCACCGGTGACGTGGGCCCGATGTGCACCACCACCGGCACGCGGTGGTGCGCGCACAGCTCGTAGTAGGGGAACAGCTCCGGCGCGCTGGGGCTCATCCCGCACGGAGGATAGACCTTGAATCCGCTGAAGCCCCACTCCACCAGCGAGCGCTCGAACAGGTCCACTCCGTCCTTCCCCCACCGGGGGTCCACGCCGCCGAACACCACGAGCTTCCCGGGGTGGCGCTTCAGCACCTCGGCGTGCGCCAGGAGGGTCTCCTCGACGGTGAGCGGACAGTCCGTGAGCGCGTAGCTGTAGTCGGCCGCGAGCAGCACCGCGCACTCGATGCCCGCGGCCTCCATCTCCGCCACCAACTGGTCGCAGAGCGGGTCCTGGAGCTTCTGGAGGTAGGCGTTCGCCAGCTTCTGGGGCGTGGCGCGCACGCCCTGCGCGGTGAGGGCCGCGACGCCGTTGGCCACGACGCCGTCGATGAAGGAGCGGGGGATGAACCGCTCCGAGGCGATGTGGCAGTGCGCGTCGATGATGCGCGGTGGAGGGCCTTGCGTCATGCCGACTCCGCCCGAGGGCCGGCCGCGCGGGCCTGTTCGACCAGGCGCCGGCTCATGTCGATGGCATCCCGCACGGTGTGGAGCCGGCCCAGGTCCACATCCGAGGCGAGCTCGTCCAGGGCCACGCCGAAGGTCTCCTCCAGCCGGAACAGCAGGCTCGCCACGCCGAGCGAGTCGATGCCCAGGTCCTTGCGCAGGCTCAGCTCCGGTGTGATCGCCGCCTTGCGGAACCGGCGCGGCACGGCCTGGGCAATCATCGCGATGACCTTCTCCTCGAACGTCGGGTCGCCCGTCATGGTGCTCCTCGAAGTCCTGCGGGGTGCTCAGCTCGCGGCGCGGTCGAGCTGGGTCTGGAAGACGTCGCCGATGCGCTTGCGGTCCAACTTCAGATTCGGGCGCAGAAGCCCGTTCTCCCGCGTGAAGGCCTCCTGCGCGAACACCACGCGCCCCACGCGCAGCGACTGCCGCTGTCCTCCCACTTCCTCCACGTGGCGCTCGATGCGGCGCTTCGCCTCCACGTCGTCGGGGTTCTTGGGGAGCACCACCGCGACCAGGCACGTCAGGGTGCCGCCGCCGAACACCACGGACTTGGCCACCTCCGGGCAGCGGTCGATCTCCGCCTCCACCAGCTCCGGATGCACCTTCTCCCCGCCCGAGGTGATGATGATCTCCTTCTTGCGGCCCACCAGGTACAGGTAGCCCTCCGCGTCGAAGCGCCCCACGTCACCCGTGGCCACGCGGTTGCCGCCGATGAAGGTCTTCTCGTTCTCTCCGTCCGCGCACTCGAAGTAGCCGGTCGCGTACATGTGCTCGCGGTGGACGATGATCTCCCCATCCGGCGCCAGCTCCACCTTGGGACCCGGGAGCAGCCGGCCCACGCTCCCCAGCCGGTGGGCCTCGGCGGTGTTGAGGGAGACCGAGCCGCACTCGGTGACGCCGTAGGTCTCGAAGACGGGCAGGCGCATCAGCTCGAGCAGCTCCAGCGTGGAGCGCTTGGTGGGGGCCATCCCCGTCACCATGAAGCGCATGCGTCCACCGAGCGTCTCGTGGACCTCGCGGAAGATCCTCCGGGCCAGGGCGTCGCGCGCGGACCGGGAGGGCAGACGCCGGGCGATTCCTCCGAGGACCCGGGCCAGCAGCTGCTTCGAGCGGGGCAGGTTGCCGAAGCGGGTCTCGATCGCTTCGTAGAGCGTGGGCGGGGCCACCAGCGCGGTGGGCCGCAGCTCCTTCATCGCGCGGAACAGGTGGACGGGCTCCGTGACGATGAGGTCGAACCCGTACCAGAACGCCGCGTAGTACATCAGCCGCTGCTGGAAGTTGGAGATGGGCAGGAACAACAGCATCGAGTCATCGGAGCGGGTCCTCGCCGCGCGGACGAAGGCGTCCAGGCTCTCCTCGACCCCCCGGCGGTTGAGGACGAGCCCCTTCAGCCACCCCGAGGAGCCCGACGAGAAGACGAGCCAGGGCTGGTCGAAGCCCTCCGGGGGTGGCTCGGTGCCTCGCTCGATGGCGCGCACGCCGTCGTTGGGGCCATCGAGCGCGGCGAGGGCGGCGTTCGTGTGTCCCTCCCGTTGCCTTCCAGGGACCAGGAGCAAGGAGAGCTGGTAGCGCTCGAGCAGCTCGTCGGGAGGTCTCGCGGCGAAGTCGTCGGGGAACGCGACGGTGACGGCGCGAAGCTCGAGCAGCGCCAGGTCGTGGACCAGCCACTCGTAGCAGTTCGGTGCCCGGAGGCCCACGCGCATGCCTGGGCGGATGCCCCAGCGCTCCAGCGCGGCCCTCGTCGTCACGACGTCCTCGTGCACCTGCGCGTGGCTTCGGCGGACGACCTTGCCCTTCTCGAAGGTGATGACCTCGCGCGAGGGATGCTCCAGCAGGCGGGGCAGCATCCGACGCACGTCGATGGCGTCCATCGGCGTCTCCTCGTTCCGGGCGTGGCTCATGGGCCTTCCTCCTGGAGCGCCGCCCACTGTCGTTGGGCCTCCTCGGCGGGGAGCGCCTCCAGCTCCGCGAGCAGCAGGGCCACCTCGTCCTCACTCGCTGCATCCGCACGGGTCTGGACGATGACCACCGCGAGCCGCTCGACGGTGGGCGCCTCGAACACGCGTCGCAGGGGCAGCTCCGTCCCCAGCTCACCGCGGATGCGGGACACCAGTCGGGTCGCGAGCAGCGAGTGGCCTCCCAGCTCGAAGAAGTCGTCGTGGACGCCCACGCGCGCGACTCGCAGCAGCTCCGTCCAGAGCTTCGCCAGGGCTTCCTCCACGGGCGTCCTCGGCGCGACGAAGCGGTCCGCGCTCGCGGGCAGGACCTCGTCGGAGTCGGGCAGGGCGCGCCGGTTGAGTTTGCCGGTGGGCGTGAGAGGCAGGGCGTCCATCCGCACGAACGCAGACGGCACCATGTGCTCGGGCAGCGAGGCTCCGAGCCAGGCGCGCAGCTCGCTTGCGGCGAGGTCGCGGGCGTCCACCGTCTGGAAGAAAGCCACCAGCCTGGGGCGTCCTTCTCCATCGGGCCGGGTCGTCACCGCGGCCTCCTTCACCGCCGGGTGTTGCCGCAGCCGTGCCTCGACCTCGCCGGGCTCGACCCGATAGCCGCGAATCTTCACCTGCTCGTCCACGCGCCCCAGGAACTGGACGGTGCCGTCGCGCAGATAGCGTGCTCGGTCGCCTGTGCGGTACAGGCGCTCGCCGGGCCGGGATGGGTCGGGCGGGCCGGGGATGAACTTCTCCGCCGTCGCGACGGGGCGGCCCAGGTAGCCGCGCGCGAGCATCATCCCGCCGAGGTGCAGCTCACCTGGGACTCCCACGGGGACCTGTTGTCCCCAGCGGTCCAGCACGTGGAGCGTGGCGTTGGGGATGGGGCGTCCGATGGCGGGGAGCGCGGGCCACGACGCGGGAGGCCCTTCCAGCGTCAGCTCGCTCACCACGTGGGTCTCCGATGGACCGTATTGGTTGTGCAGCGTGGCCTGGAGGCGCGAGAACAGGTGGGCGATGGACGGAGTGATCTGGAGCTGCTCGCCCGCGGTGATGACCTCGCGCAGGCTGGCGGGGGTGCCACCCAGCTCCCGGGCCCGGTCCGCGAGCTGCTGGAGCGCGACGTAGGGGAGGAAGACGCGGTGGATGTCCTCGGTCGCGAGCAGGCGCCACAGCACCTCCGGGTCCCTGCGCTGCTCCTCCGTGACGAGGACCAGCGTGCCGCCCGCGCACCACGTGGAGAACAGCTCCTGGAAGGACACGTCGAAGCTCAAGGACGCGAACTGCAATGTCCTCGCGCCAAGGGGGAGCTGGGAGCGGGCCATCTGCCAGTGGAGCAGATTGACCAGCGGACGGTGCGGCATCGCCACGCCCTTGGGGGTGCCCGTGGAGCCGGAGGTGAAGATGACGTACGCCAGCGAGTCCGGTGACGGTGGTGCCCGTGGCGCGATGGGGCGGAGCGGGGCGGTGTCCTCTTCGTCGCAGTCGATGAGCCGGGCGAGGTCGACGGGGAGCCGCTCGCGTGTGCCCCGGTGGGTGAGCACCACGGGCACCTTCGCGTCGGTGAGCATGAAGGCGAGTCGCTCCTTCGGGAACCCGGGGTCCAGGGGCAGGTACGCGGCCCCGGAGCGCAGGACGGCGAGCACCGCCACCACCATCTCCAGCGAGCGCTCCAGGCAGATTCCGACGACGACCCCAGGCCCGGCGCCGAGTCCACGCAGGCGTGTGGCCAGGGCCTCCGAGCGTTCATCGAGCTCGCGGTAGGTCAGGGCGCGGGGGCCGAGGAGGACGGCTCGCAGGTCCGGGGTGCGCTCGGCCTGCCGCGCGAACAGCTCGTGCACGCACAGGTCCGGCGCGGGCGTACGGGGCGGATTCCAGCGCGCCAGCGCGGCCTGTTCCGCCGGGTCCAGCATGGAGAGCCGCGCGACGGGGAGGTCCGGTGTGGCGAGCGCGGAGGCGAGGAGGTTGCGCAGGTGGGACGCCATCCCGGCGATGGTCTCCGGGTCGAACAGGTCCGAGTTGTACTCGAGGCTCGCCTGGAGGGACTCCGAGGTCTCCGCGACGAACAGGATGAGGTCGAACTTGGCGGTGCCCGTGCCCATCGCGGGGGCACCGGAGGCCAGTCTCGCGCCCTCCGCGGACAAGGGTCGCCCCGTGTTCTGCAGGGCGAGCATCACCTGGAACAGCGGGTTGTACGCGAGGTTGCGTCCGGGGTTCAGCTCCTCGACCAGCTTCTCGAAGGGCAGGTGCTGGTGCGCGTAGGCGCCGAGCGACACCTCGCGGACGCGTGCGAGCAGTTGCCGGAAGCTCTCCTCGCCGGTGACGCGGGTTCGCATGGGGAGCGTGTTGGCGAAGAAGCCGATCATCCCCTCCAGCTCGGGACGCACCCGGTTCGCGATGGGGGAGCCGACCACCAGGTCGTCCTGCCCCGAGTAGCGGTGGAGCAGCAGGTTGAACGCCGCGAGCAGCCCCATGAACAACGTGCAGCCCTCGGCCTGGCAGAAGCGCAGCAGGGCCGTGGAGGGCAGGGTGAAGGGATGGAGGCCGCCTCGGAAGACCTGGACCGGAGGACGCGCCCTGTCCGTGGGCAGCGACACCACGGGCGGCGCGCCGCGCAGGTGCTCCTTCCAATAGGCGAGCTGACGTTCGAGCACGGAGCCCGTCAGCCACTGTCGCTGCCAGGCCGCGAAGTCCGCGTACTGGAGCTCCAGCGGAGGCAGCGATGCGGGTGTGCCCGTCCGGCCCGCTTCGTAGAGGACGCTCAGCTCACGGAAGAGCACGTCGGCCGACCAGGCATCGGCCACGATGTGGTGCACGGTGAGGAGCAGGACGTAGTCGTTGTCCGCGAGGTGCAGGAGCCGGGCGCGCAGCAGCGGGCCGCGTGAGAGGTCGAAGGGATGCTGCGCTTCGAGGGCGGCGAGTCGTTGGGCCTCGTGTTCTCGCGTGGCCTCGGGCCAGGCGCGCAGGTCGACGACTGGCAGGGCGACACTGCCTGGGGGCGCGATGACCTGGACCGGTTGTTGGTCCATCACGGTGAACGTGGTGCGGAGCGACTCGTGCCGGAGCACGAGGGCGTTCAGGCTCCCCTGGAGCGCGGCCACGTCGAGGGGGGCCCGAATCCGGAAGGAGGTGGGGATGTTGTAGAAGGCGCTGTTGGGTTCGAACTGGTCGAGGAACCAGAGGCGCTGCTGCGCGAAGGAGAGCGGGAGCGGGCGGTCCCTGGGCGCGGGGCGGATGGGGGGAGGACGGCCGGAGTCGTGGCCGAGTCGCTCGATGGTTCGCGCGAGCTGCGCGATGGTGGGCGCCTCGAAGAGCTGACGCAGGGGCAGGTCCACGCCGAACGCATCGCATGCGCGCGCCACGACCTGGGTCGCGAGCAGGGAGTGTCCACCCAGGCGGAAGAAGTCATCGTGGATGCCCACGCGCTCCAGGCTGAAGGCCTGGGCCCAGATGCGGGCGAGGGTTTCCTCCACGGGGTCACGCGGTGCCGAGTAGGGCGCTGCCGAGGCACCGGCGGTGTCTCGACGTTCGAGCTCGGTCAGCAGGGCTCGGCGTGCGTGCTCCTCTGTGGGGGCACGTGGAAGTGCGTCCAGGAAGAGGAAGGAGTCGGGCAGGGCGGAGTCGGGGAGTCGGTCCTCGAGGTGTTGTCGGAGGGCTTCGCGTTCGGAGGACGGGGCGACCACGGCGGCCACCAACTGCGAGCCCGGCCGGATGACGACCGTGGCTTCCGTCACCTGGGGATGCGCACGCAGGGCCTGTTCGACTTCGCCCAGTTCGAGGCGTGTTCCGCGATGCAGGTGTCGCCCATCACGTCGACCCACCCACTCGAGCCCTCCGTCGGGCAAGCGACGCGCGAGGTCTCCCGTTCGCACCAGGTTGTCGCGGGGGAAGGTGCGCTCGGGTGAGGAGAGATATCCAGAGGCGAGATGCTCACCCGAGACGTACAGGTCCCCGACGAAGCCCGAGGGAACGGGGGACAGGGCTTCGTCGAGCAGGTGCAGGGTGGTGCCCGCCACGGGTGTACCGATTCGGGTGACGGGGCGCTCGGAAGGAGAGGGCGCTGCCACGGGACGGAGCGCGGCGATTCCGCCGACTTCTGTCCAGCCGTACACGTGGAGGACGCGACTGAGGACGTCGGGAGGAAGCGAGCTCGTCAGCAGGGCCTCCTCGTCGGGGCCGCCGGTCCACAACATGAGTCGAAGGGAGCGGAGGGACCAGGGGAACTCACGGCCCAGCTTCACGAGCATGGGCGTGGTCAACGCGATGACGGAGACCGAGTGCTCGCGCAGATGCATGGCCAGCTTGCGCGGAGTCAGGCTTCGCCCGCCTGACAGAGGCGCGAGCCGGGCACCGGCGGCGAGCGCGCCCAACAGGAAGAAGGGCGCGGCTTCGTCCCACGTCCCTTCGGGGAAGGAGAGGCAATCGTCGGGGCTCAGCCTCAGGTCAGGCAGTCGACATGCCGCCGCGAGGGCCGCGTGGCTCATCACCACGCCCAGCGGCCGGCCCTCGGGACCTGGACGAGGCAGGACGCAGGCAAGCCCATCGAGCGTTGTCGCTTCAAGAGAGCCAGCACCCAGCGGTGGGGCCGCGGGGCCTGGACGTGGCAGGGCGCGAGCGAACCCGTCGCGAATCGTAGGGATGGGCTCGTCTTCTTTCGCTGGTGCGAATCCAGCGGAGCGCGTCCCAGCCGCGAGAGGTGCCATGTCACCGGTGGGGGGCGCATCAGCGCTCAGGCAATGCTCCAGGAGGATGTGCCGTCCAGGGAGCCCCTGCAGCCGTGTGGCCTGATGTTGCTGGCAGAGGATGTGCGACGGGCGCAGCGCCTCCACGGTGGCGGCCAGTCGAGACGCGGGCTCGCTCGTGTCGAGCGGGATGAACGCTCCTCCTGCGCACAGCACACCGAGATGGGCCACCACCAGCTCCGGCGATGGCTCCACGAAGAGCCCCACCAACATTCCCGGCGAGACTCCCTGTGTCCGCAGCGCTCGGGCCACCAGGTCCGCGCGGTGGACCAGCTCGCCGTAGCTCAGCGCGTCCTCACCGGTCTGGACCGCGACGGCCTCCGGGTGGCTCATCGCTCTCGCGGACACCTGCTCGTGAACACGTTCGACGCTCGACCGGACCGGCACCTCCGGCAACGGCTGCGCTGCCTCGACTCGTCGCCGCGCCTCGGCGTCCAGCAGCGGCAACGACGCCGTCGTCCGGTCCGGTTCCTCCGCGATGCCCCACAGCAGCGCGTGGAAGCAGCTCGCGAGGCGGGCGATCATCTCGCCCTCGAACAGGTCCAGGTTGTACTCGAAGAACGCGTGAGCCCCGGCCTCCGCCTCCGTCACGCAGAGGGTCAGGTCGAACTTGGCCGTGCCGCTCGAATACAACGGCGGCGTGTCGGATGCCGGTGCCCGGCTCGCATCACGAGGCCCCGTGTTCTGCAGGACGAACATCACCTGGAACAACGGGTTGTGACCCAGGTTGCGCTCGGGGCGGAGCTCCTCGACGAGCTTCTCGAAGGGCAGGTCCTGATGCGCGAACGCCCCCAGCGTCATCTCCCGGACCCGCCCCAGGAGCTGCCGGAAGCTCGGCGTCCCCGAGAGGTCGGCGCGCAGCACCAGCGTGTTGGCGAAGAAGCCGACCAGTCCCTCCAGCTCCGGACGCATCCGGTTCGCGATGGGCGTGCCGATGCACACGTCCGTCTCACCACTGAGCCGATGGAGGAGGGTGGCGAAGGCGGACAGCAGCAACATGAAGCTCGTCGCCCCCTCCCTCCGACCCAAAACCCCCAACCGCTCCATCAGCGCGGGCTCGAGCGAGAAGACGTGATGACCACCCCGCTGACCCACCACCCGGGGACGTGGCCCATGGGTGGGCAGCGCCAACAGACTGGGCACCGACGCGAGCTGCTTCCGCCAGTACGCCAGGTGCCCCTCCAGCACCTCTCCGCGCAGCGTCTTCCGCTGCCACGCCGCGAAGTCCACGTACTGGAGCGGCAGCGCCGGGAGCGGCGAGGGACGTCCCGCCGAGAAGGCCTCGTACAGCCGCGCCAGCTCGTCGAACAACACCCGCATCGACCAGCCATCCGCGATGATGTGATGCAGCACCAGCACGAGCAGGTGCTCGGTGTCGCTCGACGAGTAGAGCGTCATCCGGAGCAGCGGCCCGCGCTCCAGGTCGAACGGTCGCCGACACTCCTCCATCGCCAGTCGCTGCGCCTCCACCGCGCGCGTGGCCTCGTCCTCGCCAGAAGGGCGCACCGCGGACAGCTTCAGCTCCAGCGCAGGCAGGACCCGCTGCACCGGCTCGCCGCGCACCAGGGCGAAGAGGGTGCGCAGGGATTCATGGCGCTGCACGAGCGCATTGAGACAGCGTTGCAACACCGCCAGGTCGATGGGCCCCGTCAGCCGGGTCACCGCCGGAAGATTGTACGTCGGGTTCCCAGGCTGGAAACGGTCCAGGAACCACAGCCGCGCCTGTGCATAGGAGAGCGGAGGCTCGGGGCGCGTGCCCTTGTCCCGCAGGGTCCGCGCCAACAGGGCTCTGCGCTCATCCGGCGAGAGCTGGGCGAGGGCGGGAGCGCTCATTTCGCCAGCTCCCCGCGCGCGGCCAGCTCCTCCAACATCGCCGACACCTCCGCGTCCGAGAGGTGGGCGACGTCCGCCAGCTCCGTGTCCCGCTCCAGCTTGGGAATGGCCGAGGCCACCGGCGTCGCCCCCTGTTCCGCCACCACCTTCGCGAGCGCCTCCACGGTGGGCGTCTCGAAGAGCCGGCGCAGCGGCACCTCCACCCCGTAGGCGTCATGGATGCGCGACACCACGCGCGTCGCCAGGAGGGAGTGTCCCCCCAGCTCGAAGAAGTTGTCGTGGACCCCGACGCGCGCGCGGCCGAGCAGCTCGGCGAACACGTGCGCCAGCTTCTCCTCCACCGCGCCACGCGGCGCCACATAGGCCGTCCTCGTCGCCGTATCGAGCTCTCCAGGGAGCGGCAGCGCGCGCCGGTCCAGCTTGCCGTTGGGCAGCAGGGGCAAGGCCTCCAGCGCCACGAAGGCGGTGGGCACCATGTGCTCGGGCAAGGTGCGCGACAGGTGGCGTCGCAGCGCGCCGGGCAGGTCCTCCCCGGGGCCGCTCACCACATAGGCCACCAGCCGCTTGTCGCCCGGCGTCACCTCGCGAGCCATCACCACCGCGTGGCGCACGCGAGGATGCGAGCGCAGCGCCGCCTCCACCTCGCCCAGCTCGATGCGGAACCCTCGAATCTTCTCCTGGTCATCCAGTCGCCCGAGGAAGTCGATGTTCCCATCCGCCCGGAAGCGCGCGCGGTCACCGGTGCGATATAGCCGCTGTCCGGGCTCGGTGCTGAACGGGTCCGGGATGAAGCGCTCCGCGGTAAGCTCGGGGCGCCCGAGGTAGCCGCGTCCCACGCCGATGCCGCCGATGAACAGCTCCCCCGGGAGACCGACAGGAACAGGCTCCAGCGTCGCGTCCAGGATGAACAACCGGGTGTTGTGGATGGGCTTGCCGATGGGCACCCGACCACCACTGCCAGTCGCAGGACACGTCCACGCGGACACCTCCACCGCCGCTTCGGTGGGGCCGTAGAGGTTGTGCAGCTCCGCCCGGAAGCGTGCGTGGAAGCGCGCCTCCAGGTCGGGCGTGACGGCCTCTCCGCTGATGATGACCTGCCGCAGGGTTTCGCAGCGCTCGACACCCCGGTGCTCCAGCAGGACGCGCAGCATCGACGGGACGAAGTGCGCGGCGGTCACCCGTTCAGCGGCCATCAGGTCGATGAGGTAACCCGGGTCGCGGTGTCCTCCGGGCTTCGCGATGACCACGGTGGCGCCCGTCATCAGCGGCCAGAACAGCTCGGTGATCGACACGTCGAAGCTGGTCGGCGTCTTGTGGAGCATCCTGTCGCGCCCATCCAACCGGTACGTCTGGCGCATCCAGGCCAGGCGGTTGGCGATGCCCGCATGGGAGTTCATCGCGCCCTTGGGACGCCCGGTGGAGCCGGAGGTGTAGATGACATACGCGAGCTGCGCGGGGTGCACGGGAAGCGCCGGGTCGCTGTCCTGCTCGCGAGCCACCTCCTCCCACTCCGTGTCCAGGCGGAGCACGCGGGCACGCGTCCCGGGCAGCGTCGACGCGAGGCTCGCCTGGGTGATGAGCACCGCGGGCGCGGAGTCCTCCAGCATGAAGGCCAGTCGTTCCGAGGGATACTCCGGGTCCAGCGGCACATACGCGCCACCTGCCTGCAGGATGCCCAGCAGCGCGACGAGCAGCTCCGGCGAACGCTCCATGCACACGCCCACCCGGACCTCCGGCCCCACGCCGTGACGCCCGAGGAAGCGCGCGAGCTGGTTCGCGCGGGACACGAGCTCCCGGTACGTCACCCGCTCCAGCCCGGCCATGAGCGCCACCGCCTCCGGTGTCCGCGCGGCCTGCGCCACGATGACGCGGTGGAGGAATCCCGGCTCCTCCCGGGACACGGTGGTGTCGTTCCACTCCACCAACAGCCGCCGCCGCTCCTCGTCGCCCAGGAGTGGAAGCCTCGAGATGGGTTGCGCCGGCGCAAGGACGATGGCGTGGAGCAGGGCGAGGAAGTGCGAGCCCATCCGCGTCACGGTCTCCGGCTCGAACAGCTCCGTGTCGTACTCGAACAGCGCGAATGCTCCACCGCGCGGCGCCTCCGCCACCGACAGCGTCAGGTCGAACTTGGAGGTCGTGGTCGGTACCCGAGGTGCTTCCGGTCCACCGGGAGATGCGCTGCCCTGGGGACGCTCCGCGCTCTGGAACGAGAACATCACCTGGAACAGCGGGTTGCTGCCCAGGTTGCGCTCGGGTTGCAGCTCCTCGACCAGCTTCTCGAAGGGAATGTCCTGGTGGGCGTAGGCGCCCAGCGTCACCTCGCGGACGCGCGCCAGGACGTCCTGGAAGCCGAGCGCGCCCGAGAGCTGGGTCCGCAGCACCAGCGTGTTGACGAAGAAGCCGATCAACCCCTCCAGCTCGGGTCGTCCCCGATTGGCGATGGGCGTGCCGACGACCAGGTCCTCCTGTCCGGTGGCGCGGTACAGGAGGACATCGAAGGCCGCGAGCATCACCATGAACGGCGTGGCCCCGACGCGCTGCCCCAGGGCCCGGAGCCTCTCATGCAGGTCGGCGTCCAGCGTCACCAGGTGCCCCGCGCCGCGGTGGGCCTGCATCAACGGACGCACCCTGTCCGTCGGAAGCTCCAGCCGAGGCGGCGCCCCCGCGAGCTGCGTCCTCCAATACTCGAGGTGCCGGGTGTAGACGTCGCCGCGGAGCAGCTCCCGCTGCCAATGGGAGTAGTCCGCATACTGGAGCCGCGGCTCCGGCAGGGGCGAGGGCCAGCCCGCGCTGAACGCGTTGTAGAGCGCCCCCAGCTCCCGCAGGAAGACGCCCATGGACCAGCCGTCCGAGACGATGTGGTGCATCGTCACGAGCAGCACGTGGTCTGCCTCCGCCAGCGTCACCAACGAGACGCGCAGCAGCGGACCCTCGGCGAGGGAGAACGGGCGCAGGGCATCGAGCGCCGCCAGGCGTTGCGCTTCCGACTCGCGCTGCGCGGCGGGCATCGAGCGCAGGTCGGTGATGTCCAGCGTCACCTGTCGCGAGGGCGCCACGACCTGCATGGGCTCGCCGTCGACGGCCGTGAAGGTGGTCCGCAGCGATTCGTGCCTGCGCACCAGCTCGTCGAGGCTCTTGCGCAGGGCCTCCACGTTCAGCGCGAAGCCCAGTCGGAGGGGCGAGGGGATGTTGTAGACGGGGCTCGCGGACTCGAACTGGTGGAGGAACCACAGGCGGCGCTGGGCGTATGAGGCGGGGAAGACGAAGGCCTCGCGAAGCTCCGGGACCGCGGGTGATGAGGCCATGGTGGGCGTCACGCGGCTCGTGGGTGCTCACACCCCCGAGGTGGGCGCGTCCTTTCCGACGACGGGGATGGGGATGCGTCGTGCCTGCCTGTCGAGCGGCAGGAGGGCCGGCTCGGTGGACTTCGCGCCGCTGTCTCGCGAGGTGTCGAGCGCCTGCGCCAGCGCGGCCACCGTGGGCCGCTCGAAGAGGGTGCGCAGCGGGAGCTCCACCCCGGCCGCGGCGGACAGCCGGGACACGATGCGGGTGGCCAGCAACGAGTGGCCGCCCAGGTCGAAGAAGTCATCGAGCACGCCGACGCGCTGAAGCTCCAGGACCTCGCCCCACACGCGCGCCACCAGGGCCTCGGTGGTGGTGCGGGGCGCAACCGGCTCCGCGCGTGCCCGGGCGAGCGCATCCCGACTCACGGCGGGAAGCGCACGGCGGTCCAGCTTCCCGTGCGAGGTCCTGGGCAGTGACTCCAGCGGAATGAACGCGGCGGGGACCATGTACTCCGGCAGCGCTCGCCGGAGCGCTCCCCGCAGGTTCGCCGGGTCGACCGTCTGCCCCTCCTTGGGGACGACATATGCGAGCAGGCGCGCGCCATCGGTGCCGGCGCGCTCGGCCACCACCGCGGCGGCCTGCACCTCGGGTCGGCTCAACAGGGCCGCTTCGACCTCCGCGGGCTCAATCCGGTAGCCGCGGACCTTCACCATCTCGTCCGCGCGTCCCACGAAGCACAGGTCGCCCTCGCGCTGACGGCGCACCACGTCGCCGGTGCGGTACATGCGCGCGCCGGGCTCGGTGGAGAAGGGGGCCGGCAGGAAGCGCTCCCCGGTGAGGTCCGGCCGTCGGTGATAGCCGCGCGAGACACACGCGCCCCCCAGGTACAGCTCACCCGGGACGCCGAACGGGACGGGCTCCAGGTTCGCGTCCAGGACATACGTGCGGACGCCAGGCAGTGACCTGCCGATGGGCGGCGTGACCTGGAGGTCCTCGGGGCACAGCGCGCAGGTGCTCCAGATGGAGCCCTCGGTGGGACCGTAGACGTTGAACAGTCGCCGTCCGCGCCCCCAGCGCGTCACCAGCTCCAGGGGACAGGCCTCTCCGCCCACCACCATCATCCGCAGCTCGGGAAGCTCCGCCCAGGGCAGCGCGGCCAGCGAGGAAGGGGGCAGCGTGACGGCGTGGATGCGCTGCTCCTTCAGCAGCTCCAGCAGCGGGGCTCCAGGCAGCAGCGCCTTCGTCGGCGCCAGATAGAGCGTCCCACCCGAGCGCAGCGCCATCAGCAGCTCGAACAGCGAGACATCGAAGGTCCACGCGGAGAACTGGAGGATGCGGGCCGAGGGCGGCAGATCGAAGAGGCGCTGCTCGGCCTCGGCCGCGTTGCACACGGTGCGGTGGGCCACCGCCACGCCCTTGGGGCGCCCCGTGGAGCCGGAGGTGTAGATGACATACGCCAGGTTGTCCGGTGTGGCCTGGGGACGCAGGTCGCTCGGGTCCTCCTCCTCCAGCGCGCCCCAGAGCGTGTCCACCGTGAGCCGTGTTCCCGGGAAGGGAGGCAACCGCTCGCACAGCGCCTCCTCCGTCACGAGGAGCCGCGCTCCCGAGTCCTCCAGCACATACGCCATGCGGTCCTGGGGATGCGCCGGGTCCAGCGGGACGTAGACACCCCCGGCCTTCCAGAGGGCCAGCACGACGACGACCAGGTCTGGTGAGCGCTCCATGCACACGCTCACGGGGACCTCCGGGCCAACGCCCAGCGCACGCAGGCGTCGCGCCAGCTGGTTCGACCGTGCATTGAGCTGGCCATACGTCAGCGTGCGACCAGGTGACTCCAGCGCGAGCGCCTCCGGGCGGAGCCTCGCCTGTCGCTCACAGAGCTGATGGAGCAGCTCGAAGTCCGGCGCGTCGCCTTCGTCGCGCGGGACGTCGTGTGCTTCGCCATGCGGGCTCATCGAGAGCCGCGAGATGCGCCGCTCCGGATGGGACGCCGCGCTCGCCAGGAGGGCCTGGAGGTTCTCCGCGAGGCTCACCAGGGTGGGCGCGTCGAACAGGCTGGTGTTGTACTCCAGGGCCATGAGCAGCCCGCCGTCCGTCGTCTCCATGGCGCACACGGTGAGGTCGAACTTCGACGTCCCGGCGCTGAACTGCGGCGCGGCGAAGCGGGTGCTCGCCTCCAGGTTCGCCTGCGCGTTCTGCAGGATGAACATCACCTGGAAGAGCGGGTTGTGGGACAGGTTGCGCTCGGGCTGGAGCTCCTCCACCAGGCGGTCGAAGGGGAGCTCCTGATGCGCGAAGGCCTCCAGCGTCACGTCCCGTACGCGGGCCACCAGCTCACGGAAGGTCGGGTCCCCCGACAGGTCCGCGCGCAGGACCAGCGTGTTGACGAAGAAGCCGATCAACCCCTCCGTCTCCACCCGGGTCCGATTGGCGATGGGCGCGCCCACCACCACGTCCGTCTGTCGGCTGTAGCGCTGGAGCAGCACATCCACCGCCGCCAGCAGCGTCATGAAGAGCGTGGCGTTGAGCTCGCGGCCCACGGCGCGAAGCCCCTCCACCGTGGAGGCTTGAATCGGGAAGGTGTACGTGGCGCCTCGGAACACCTGCACCGGAGGGCGCGGCCGGTCCGTGGGCAGGTCCAGCAGGGTGGGCATCCCCGCCAGCCGCTGCTTCCAGTAGGAGAGGTGCCGTCGCAGCACGTCGCCGCGCAGCCAGTCGCGCTGCCACACCGCGAAGTCCGCGTACTGGATGGGAAGCTCCGGGAGCGGTGATGGCTGGCCGGCGCTGAACGCGGCATACAGCGCGGAGACCTCGCGCGCGAGCACGCCCATCGACCAGCCATCCGAGACGATGTGGTGCATGCCCAGCACCAGCACGTGGTCGTCCTCGGCCAGTCGGAAGAGGGTGGCGCGCAGCGGTGGCTCCTCGGTGAGGCGGAAGGGGCGGTGGGCCTCGATGGCGGTGCGTCGCGCGGCCTCCGCTTCTCGCTGCTCGGGGGGAAGCTCGCTCAGGTCGACCACCGGCAACGTGAGCGCGCGGTGCGCCGCCACGCGCTGGGTCGGCTCCCCGTCCTGGAGGACGAACGTGGTCCGGAGCACCTCGTGACGGCGCACCACCTCGTTCAGCGCCTCCTCCAACCTGGAGGGCCAGAGCAGGCCCCGGAAGCGCGTGGCGAGCGGCAGGTTGTAGAACGGATTGCCCGGCTCCAACTGCTCCAGGAACCACAGCCGCTGCTGCGCGAAGGACAGCGGGGGTGGGCCGGAGTCCCCGGGGCGCCTCGGGATGCGGTCCGGCGCGACGGTGGGCCTGAGCAGGCGACGCTCCAGCAGGGCGCGTTTCTCGGGCGAGAGGTTGGCGATGCGCTCGCCGACGCGCTGGCTCATGTCACGCGCTCCACTTCTCCGGACAGGCCATCCACCTGGCGCGGGTCCTCGAAGAACCGCTCCATCACCTCGGCCACGAGCGCGGGCCGGTCATAGAGGCAGTAGTGCGTCCCGGCGTGGACCTCCAGGTAGCGTCCGTCGGCAAAGCGCCGAGCCACTTCACAGGCCGCCGCGGACGAGGCCACCCGGTCCAGCTCACCTCCCAACAGCAGCACGGGCGCGCGGACCTCCCGGGCCCGGGCCCGGACGTCATAGGCCCAGAAGTCGATGAGCTGCCGGGCGTAGTCGAGCGTCGACGCCTCCGTCCGGAACGGCGCCAGCACCTCCGTCTCGAGGTCCCGGTTCATCCGGGTGAGGACCTCGGTGGAGTCGGGCGGGTGCGCGCTCGCGCGGGTCCGCAGGGAGTTCATCACCGAGGACACCATCGCAGGGCGCCGGTCGAGCATCCGGAACAGCGGCTCCAGCGTCTCCTCGTAGTCGGTGTCCAGCTCCTTCGGGCCGCCGTCGCACTTGAACGACGGATTGAGGAACACCGACGAGACGACGGCGTTCGGGTGCCGGAGGCTGAACTCCACCGCCACCGAGGCGCCGGTGCACCAGCCCACCAGGTGGCAGCGGGAGACACCCTCCGCGTTGAGCACCGCCTCCAGGTCCTTCACCTGGTCCTCGAGGAGCAGAGGGCGCGTCGCTTCCCGTGGCTCCCAGAGCAGGACGCGGCGTCCCTTGGAGAGCAGACACTCCAACAGCCGCGCCCAGTAGCGCAGGCCCTGTCCCAGCGCATTGAGGATGACCACCGGGGGCTCCCCCATGCCTCCGGAGAGGCACGTCAGCTCCGAGTCGCCACCGACGGCCACTGTCGAGCGTCGCAGCGAGGACCAGACCGTGTCGACCCTCCGCCGCCGCTCCGCGTGGGCCATGTCCTGGGCCTTCCTCACGGCGCGGAACATCGAGCGCCAGGCCCTGGGCTCCATCGTCAGCGCTCGCGGCTCCACGCCCGCGAAGGCGTAGAGCTCCTCGGAGCCCCGAGGTGGTGACACGTGCAGGTGTCGCTCGAAGTCCCGGAGCCGCAGCTGGAACAGCCGGTCCACGGGCGCCAGGGATTCATGCGGACCGACGGCGAGCAGGCTCAGCCCATACTCCAGGCCCAGGTGCTCGCAGAGCTCCGCGAAGGGAAGGGGCACGGGCGCGACGAGGTCGAGGACTCGGCCTCGGGTGTCGGGACGGCTCGCCAGTCCGCGCGACAGCTTCACGGCGTGGTGGACCGGCAGGACGCTCGGTTGCGCGTCGATGGGGGCGCGTACCCGCAGCGCGTGGTGTTCGAAGTACCCGGGGGCACGCTCCTCGACCTCGTGCTTCAGCGTGTGCAGGGCCGAGAGCAGCGGCAGCAGCCCTTCACTCCAGCCCGTGCCTTCCTCGGAGGGCACGCCCAGCAGGAGCCCCGGGCGGAACAGCCGCCAGGGGATGTCCCGTGCCCCGCACGGCCCTGCGAGCTGACGCTCCAGCTCCTCCGTCGACACGGAGGGTTGGCTCACCAGGTTCAGCTCGCCGATGCGCGAGCGCGGCAACATCTCCAGGGCCGCCGACGACAGACACCACAGCTCGTCCACCGGTGCGTCCCACGCCCCTGGAACGACCCAGCGCAGGCGCGTGGCCAGCAGCTCCTCGCGGACGCCCTCCGACATCGTCGGCGCGAGGTGTCTCGCGGCGTGACGGATGGCCTCCAGGGGCCCCGTGCGGGCTCCCTGGAGCGGCGGGCTCGACACCCCACAATGGACGAGCTCTCCCGGCTCCCGGGGCGACAACAACGCGTCCGCCACCAGGTGGCTGCCGAGGAGGCTCTCCACTCCGAACATCAGCACCGTGCGGCTCACGGAGCGCGCTCGGGCTACTTCGGGGGAGCGGGGGGCGGCGTGGGCTTCCTGCTGGGATCCGGCTCGATGCGCTCAGCACCTCCCGAGGGCGTGTCGCTCTTCCCCAGCACCCCCGGGTCGTTCAGCCAATAGCCATACATGGCGATGTGATGAAAGGTCTGCGACCAGGCCATCAGCGCAATCGAGTCCAGGGCATGGACATCCGTGTTGGCCATGACCTTCTCGACCGCGGATTTGTAATCCTTCAATGCATTCAGATAACGCTGGGTGAGGTCGACGTCCTTCCAGGCGTCGTCGATCCGCTGGCGATGCTCCGCGTGGGCCGTGGCGTAATCCTTGCCACCGTCCCAGGGTTGCTGCGCGGCCATGAAGACCCGCCGCTGGGCCTCGTTCGAGGACCCTCCCAGTTCGAGCATGAATGCGTTGTAGGCGGACTCCAATTGCTTGTAGACGGAGTCCGCGGAAGCCCCAGGCCGCCCATTCGCCATGAGTCCCTCCCGGAAAGTTGGAGGATGCTATTGTAAAGGATTGTCACGGTCAATGCGTCGCCAGGGGTGGAGTGTCTTCTTTTGGAGAGAGCAGCCATGGAGTCATTGATTGCTCGGTTGCGGCAGTCCATCGGACCGGAGTCTGTCTTGACGGGGGTGGATGCCACCCGGCGGATGGCGCCGGGGAGCCGGTCATCCGTGCTGTTGCTGCCCCGTGACACCGAGGACGTGAGCCGGGTGCTCGCGCTGTGTCATCAGGCCCGTCGGCCCGTGGTCGCGCAGGGGGGGCTGACGGGGCTGGTGCACGGCGCCGTGTGCGGGGTGGACGAGGTGGCGCTCGCGTTCGACCGGATGCGGCGCGTCGAGGAGGTGGACGTCCTCAATCGCTGCCTGACGGCGCAGGCCGGAGTGCCGTTGCAGGCGGCGCAGGAGGCGGCGGAGGAGGTGGGGTTGATGGTGCCCGTGGACCTGGGGGCTCGCGGCAGCGCCACCGTGGGAGGCACCGTGGCCACGAACGCGGGCGGCACGCGCGTGCTGCGCTTCGGGATGATGCGGGAGGCGGTGCTGGGCCTGGAGGCGGTGCTGGCCGACGGCACGGTGGTGGACTCGCGCGGGAAGATGCTCAAGAACAACGCGGGCTATGACCTGAAGCACCTGTTCATCGGCTCGGAGGGCACGCTGGGGCTGGTGACGCGGGTGGTGCTGCGGCTGCGGCCCATGCCCAGGGGGCACCACACGGCGCTGGTGGCGGTGGACGGCTTCGAGCGCCTGGCCCGCTTCCTCGGGGTGATGGAGGCGGGACTCCAGGGCGAGCTCACCTCGTTCGAGGTGATGTGGCGCTCGTTCTACGACTTGATGACCACGCCTCCCTCGCGCGGCCGGCCCATCCTCCCCGCGGGGTGTGAGTACTACGTGCTGGTGGAGACCATGGGGCCCCGGGCGGAGGAGGGCGGCGAGACGCTGCTGTCGGCCCTGGCCCAGGCGGAGTCGCAGGGGCTCCTCGCCCACTCGGCGGTGGCCACCAGCGCCGCGCAGCGCCGCGAGATGTGGGGCCTGCGCGAGGAGCTGGACCCGCTCAAGCGCACCGGCCCCGTCTTCTCCTACGACGTCAGCCTGCCCCTGGACGCGATGGAGGACTATGTCGCGCGGGTGAAGGCGCGGCTCGCGGAGCGCTTCGGCGCCGCGCACCACTGCCATGTCTTCGGACACCTCGCGGATGGGAACCTGCACCTGTCCATCGGCGCGGGAGGCTCGGACGCGCACGGCGACGTCGACGACATCGTCTATGGGATGCTGGAGCGGCAGACGAGCTCGGTCTCCGCGGAGCACGGAATCGGGCTGCTCAAGAAGGGGCACCTGTGGCGCTCGCGGAGCGAGGCCGAGCTGGCCGTGATGCGCGTGCTCAAGCAGGCCCTGGACCCGCATGGCATCCTCAATCCAGGCAAGGTGTTCGAGCTCCACCGCCCGGAGTGAGCGGGCGCGTCAGGGATTCGGGACGGAGGCGAGCGCCTCCGCCAGCAGCTCGCGGGCCGCCAGCGGCCCCACGGTGATTCGCACGAGCTGACCGAAGGGCTCCGAGGGATGGCGCACGAGGATGTCCTTCTCGTCCAGCCAGCGCGCGACCGCTCGGGCCCGCGTGGTGCCGCCGAAGTCGAAGCTCACGAAGTTGGCGGAGCTGGGGAGCACTGTCGCGCCCACGCGCCGGGCCAGCTCGGCGTAGTGCTCCCGTCCCTCGCGCGTCGCGCCAATCACCTGGCCCAGGAAGTCGACATCCCGCCAGGCCGCCAGCGCCAGCTCCTGGGAGAGCTGACTCACCGCGAAGTGCTGACGGATGCGGTCCAGCGTCGACACCTGCTCGGGAGACGCGAGCGCATAGCCCACGCGCGCGGCCGCCAGGCCATGGGCCTTGGAGAACGTGCGCAGCCGCACCAGGTTGGGGCGGCTGCGCGTGAAGGGGAGCACGCTGCCCGGGTCCGCGAACTCGACGTAGGCCTCGTCGAGCAGCAGCAGGCACTCCTCGGGGAGCTGGTCCAGCAGCCGCTCCAGCTCCGCGGGGCCATGGTGCGTGCCCGTGGGGTTGTCCGGATTGGCCAGATACAGCAGCTTCGCGCGCTGTCGTCGCGCGGCGTCGACCAGCGCGTCCAGGTCGTTCCATCCGGCGCGGGTGTACGGCACGTGGACCAGTCGCCCGCCACAGCCGCGCACGTAGTAGTCGAAGCTGGGGTAGCCGCCGAGCGAGGTCACCGCGGTGTCGCCCGGGTCCAGGTAGGCCCGCGAGAAGAGGCCGAGCAGCCCTTCGATTCCCTCCGCCACCACCACGTGCTCGTGCGTCAAGCCCCGGCCCTGGGCGATCGCCGTCCGCAGCTCGAACTGCGCGGGGTCCGAGTAGTAGGGCAGCTCACCGCCGCGCGTGGCCAGCACCCGCGAGACGGCGGGGGACACGCCGAACAGACACTCGTTGGCGCCCAGCCGGACCCGGTAGGGGCGCCCCCGCTTGCGCTCCAGCTCCCGCCGCCCCGGGAACGGCTGCGACAGGTTCAGCGAGGCCACCAGATGGGAGAAGGAGGGAGGCATCGTCAGTCCTTGATCATCCCAACGAGGATGCGGCGCTGGCCCCGGTACTGGCGGCGGCCGTGCATGGCCAGGACGTTGTCGAGCAGCAGCACGTCACCGCGCTCCCAACGCAGGGGGACCTCCGACTGCTCGAGCACGTCCCAGACGTGCTCCGCGTCCTCGGCGGACACGCGGGTGCCGTCGCGGTGGAAGCAGTGGTCCATCAGCTCCGGCGTCTCGGCCATCTGTCGCCGCAGGTCCGCCGCGTCCGCGGAGCGGCCATCGCGCAGCGCCCAGCGCACCATGCACTCCGGCATGTGGTAGTGGACCTGGTTCGCCCAGACGCGCTCCCCGGTGCGCGGGTGGGCCTTGAAGGCGGGGAGCACCTGCTGCCACAGCAGCATGGACTCGTCCGGGCGCCACTCCACCTTCCATTCCTTCTCGCGCGCGATGCGCTCCACCTCGTCCCGGTCCGTGGTGAGGAACACCTGGTTCCAGGGACGGGGGATGCTGTTCTCCTCGCCGGTGGACGGGCTGCGCAGGGCGCGCCGCACGCCGACCCCCTGGGCGTCGAACCGCGCGCGCACGCCCGCGTCCAGCCGCTCGGTCACCTTCCGCGCGTCGGCCAGCGGCGTCTCGCCCATCTCGTCGGGGGGAACCTCGCAGAACAGCGCCAGCGCGTCGGGGCGGCTGGCCTGGTAGGCCATCTCCTGATGCAGCGCGAGCGAGTGTGTCCCCGGCAGTCCGGACGCCGTGGTGACGCGGCCGTGGACGACCTTGCGAGGCGCCGTGCCGCCCACGTACTCCATCAAGTCATTGGCGATGGCGCCCAGCACGTCCGCGAAGGCCGGCGCGGAGTCCAGCGCCTGGAAGCCGCGCACCAGCACCGCGCCATGTCGGTCCCGGGCGGCGTTGAGCGCGCCCTTGTGCTCGCGCAGCCAGTCCACCATCTGCTCGCGCGAGGCGTCCTGTCCCTGGGTGATGCGCCAGACCCGGGGCAGCGGCTCGTCACCCACGAAGGTCTCCTCGAAACGAATCACCGTGCGCCTCCTCGACTCGATGGAACCTTCTCCAGCAGGTGACGCAGCGCGGGCGGGTCCTCCTCCAGGAGGTCCTTCTGGATCCACGCCACGTTCTCGAAGTGGTCGCCGAAGGTCGCCACGCCCGGCAGCAGGGCCATGGGCCGGAAGCCCGCCTGCAGACAGCCGGAGATGCTGACCACGTTCTTCTCGAACGCCAGCGACACCAGCGAGCGCAGCCCGCGCTTGCGAGCCTCGGACACCAGACACGCCAGGAGCAGGCCGCCGATGCCGCTCGCGCGATGCGTCTCGTCCACGTACGCGGAGATCTCCGCGATGCCCGGGTAGGACGGCCGGACGGCGAAGGGGATGAGCGAGCACCAGCCCTGCACGTCACCGGACGGTGTCTCGTAGACCCACGCGCCGAAGGGCGCCTGGAAGCGCTTGAGCCACGCGACGCGGTCCTCGGCGGTGACGGGCTTGTTCACCGGGACGGCGTAGATGCCCGGCTTCATCGCCTGGTTGTAGATGCGCGCCAGCGCGGGCGCGTCTCGCTCCTCGGCGGGCCTCATCATGTCAGCGTCCTCTGGAAGACGAGGGTGTCACGCCACTCGGCGCCCACGGGCACCACGCCCTTGAGCCAGCCCACGTTGCGGAAGCCCTGGCGCACACACCACGCGATGAGGAACGCGGGCGTGGGCTGCACGAGCACCACCAGCGCCCGCAGCTCCAGCGCGCGTGCCCGGGCCAGCGCGTGCTGCGCCAGCTCCCGGCCGATGCCATGGCGGCGCTTGGGCTCATCGACGAAGAGCGCCACCTCCGCGATGGTGTCGTAGATGTCGCGTTGCGTGTGGCTGGTCAGGGCACCCCAGCCCGCCAGCTCGCCCGGCGTGTCCTCCCACACCCAGGACTCCAGCGGCCGGGGCCCGCCGGAGAGCCGCGCCCCCAGCTGGTCGGCGGTCAGCTCCGCCGGTCCCCAGGTGGAGCCACCTCGCGCAATCTCCGCGTTGCAGATGCGGACCGCGGCGGGCAGGTCGGTGGGCTCCAGTCGTCGAATCGCTCCCATGCCATCCTCCTCCCGCTAGCTCTGACCGACGAGGGGCAGCTGCTCCTTCTGCCAGAGCTCACGGGTGGCCTTGCGTCGTATCTTCCCGCTGGTGGTGCGCGGTATTGCCCCGGAGGTCGTGAGCAGCACTTTGTAGGTGGTGAGCTCATGCTCGTGGACCACCGCGCGTCGCACCGCGCCGACGACGTCCGCCACGTCCAAGCCGGCGACCTGGTCCTCTCGCACCTCG
This sequence comes from Myxococcus sp. XM-1-1-1, assembly GCF_020037095.1. NCBI lineage: Bacteria > Pseudomonadati > Myxococcota > Myxococcia > Myxococcales > Myxococcaceae > Myxococcus > Myxococcus sp. XM-1-1-1. The sequence goes on along the minus strand of NZ_JAIQDH010000010.1, from coordinate 285,907 downwards.
CACGCGATGACCAGCTGCTCCTGCTCCTGCGAGCCCGCCAGCGTGAAGGCGGCCGAGTGTCCCCGGCGGATCGCGGGGTGGCTCTTCTCCGCCGTCAGCTCCAGGTCCTGGGGGTAGAAGTTGGAGCCCCGGATGATGAGGATGTCCTTGAGACGACCGGTGATGAACAGCTCGCCGGTGTCGTCCATGCAACCCAGGTCCCCGGTGCGCAGCCACGTGGCGCCGTCCTCGCCGACGATGCGGGCCTCGAAGATCTCCCGCGTGGCGTCCGTTTTCTGCCAGTACCCGTGCGCGACGTTGGGGCCGTGCACCCAGATCTCCCCCACGTGCCCGGGGGGGAGCCGCTGGTGCGAGTCGGGCGCGACGATGGCCAGCTTCTCGCCGGTGAGGGCCCTGCCGCAGCCGACCAGGTCCTGCGAGCGCTCACCGGGCGCGGGCGCCAGCGCGCGATCCTTCTGCAGTGACTCACGCCCCACGTTCCACAGCCGGGGCGGACTGCCGCGCTTGCCCACGGAGATTTGAAGGGTGGCCTCCGCCATGCCGTAGGTGGGGCGCGGCGAGAAGCGGGGGAGGCCGTGGGCAGCGAAGACCTCCGCGAAGCGGGTGATGGTGCTGGCGCGCACGGGCTCGGCGCCGTTGAGCGCCAGCTCCCAGCACGACAGGTCCGTGCCCTTCATCCGCTCCGCGTCGTACTTCTCCAGGCACAGGTCGTAGGCGAAGTTCGGCGCGATGGCCATCTCCGCCCGGTACGTGCTGATGGCGCGAGGCCACGACAGCGGATGCGCGACGAAGGCCTGGGGCGACATCAGCACGCACTGCGCGCCGACGTACGCGCCCTGGAGGGCGTTAAAGATGAGCCCCATGTCGTGGTACATCGGAATCCACCCGACGCGCGTCGCGTGGCGCCACAGGTCGCCGCCCTGGCTGATCATCTCCACGTTCGCGCACAGGTTGCCGTGGCTGACCATCACGCCCTTGGGCGCCGACGTGGACCCGGACGTGTACTGCAGGAGTGTGATGGCGTTCGGGTCCGGCTCCCTCACCGCGAGCGGCGGCCCGCTGTCGTCGGTGGCGTTCGCATCCACGCCCAGCCACTCCATGCTCCGGGCGGCGGGCACCTGCGCATAGGCGGCGCTCACGGCCTCGCGAGCCGCGGCGGTGGTGAGGCCGAGCCTGGGCGCGCAGTCCTCGACGATGGAGATGCTGGAGTCGCGCAGGCGCATCTGGCGCGGGAGGATGGTGGGCACCGCCACGATGCCCGCGTACTGGCAGGCGAAGAAGGCGACGAGGAACTCCAGGCCCGGAGGGAAGGCCAGGAGCGCGCGCTCACCGGGGCCCGCCTTCGCGGCCATCACCCTGGCGAGCGCGGTGGCGCGTCGGTCCAGCTCCGCGTACGTCAGGACGGCGGCCTCCTCCCCGCGCTCGCCCAGGAAGACGTAGGCGCGGTCCTCGGGGTGGTCGGAGGCATGGGTGCGCAGCGCGGTGACGAGGGAGGGGTAGCGGGTCTGCATGGAAGCCTCGCGCAAGCAGGTCGTGGGGAACGGGGGACTCAGCCCGGCATCCGGGCGCCAGCGGTGGGCTCGGCGGCGGGCTCGTCGAGCGCCTCCAGGCGCTGGATGCGGCCGGCGATGCGCTCGGCGTCCGGGCGCTTCACGTCCCAGACGAGCCCCACCGCCTCCATGACGCGGATGATCCAATAGCCCGGGTCCAGCTGGTACCAGCGGAACCCGAAGTTGGCCGAGTCCGGGAACGCGTGGTGGTTGTTGTGCCAGCCCTCGCCCCAGGTGATGAGGCCGAAGAGCGCGTTGTTGTGGCTGTGGTTGTCCTTCATCTTGAACATCCGCGTGCCGAACATGTGCGTCAGCGAGTTGAGCGCGGACACCTGCTGGGCCACCACGAACTGGCGCACCACGCCGCCCCACAAGAAGCCGGTGAGCGCACCCAGCCAGCTCTGCGTCAGCGCGCCGGCGATGACGCCGGGCAGGACGAGCCCCAGCACCGCCCAGCGCAGGTAGCCCCGGTCCGCCTTCATGATGGCCTTGTCGGCCAGCAGGTCCGGCACGTAGTGCACCACGTTGGGGTACTCGTGCTTGAGCATCCAGCTGAAGTGCGAGTACCAGAGGCCCTTGAGGCGCAGGCGCCACGTCTGGCCGAACAGGTTGGGCGAGTGCACGTCGCCCTCATGGTCCGCCAGCTCGTGGTGGCGCCGGTGCTGCGACGTCCAGGTGATCATGGAGCTGCGCGCCGCCATGCAGCCGAAGACGGTGAGCAGCACGCGCACGGGCGTGCTCGTCTTGAAGGCGCGATGGGTGAACAGCCGGTGGAAGCCGATGCTGACCGAGAAGCCCGTCAGCGCCCACATCACCGCGAACAGGGTGAGGTCCAGGGCCGTGGGCGGCCGGACGGTGAAGGCGAGCCACAGCGCGCCCACGGTGCCCAGCGTGGGGAGGATGTCGAAGAGGATGAAGTGGCGGCGCTGCAGCTTGTGCAGATACGGGCTGCTCACCGCCTTCTTGTCCCGCTTGCCTGCGACCTGCTCGACGTGGGCCATGGGGCTCCTCCGCGTGTTACGTCATCCTCAACACCAGGCGTCCCTGGACCTGCCGCTGGCGCAGCGCGGTGATGGCGCCGTTGACGTCGTCCAGCGTCCTGCTCTCCACCAGCGGCCGCACCTTGCCGGCGGCCACCAGCGCCAGCGCCTCGCGCACGTCCCGCCGGGTGCCGATGAGCGTCCCGCGCACCGACAGCCCCTTGATGACCAGGTCGAACACGGACAGGGGCAGGGGCTCCGGCGCCACGCCGACCACCATCAGCGTCCCGGCCCGCCGGAGCATCCGCGCGCCTTGCTCCATCGCCTTCGCCGCGCCCGTGGTGACCACCACGCCGTGCGCGCCGCCCCCGGTGCGGTGGACGATGCGGTTGACGGGGAACTCCTTCTCCGCGTTGACGGTGAAGGACGCGCCGAGCGACTCGGCCAGCGCCGCCTTCTCCGCGCTCACGTCGACGGCGGCGACCTTCAACCCCAGCGCAGTCGCGTACTGGATGGCCAGGTGGCCCGCGCCGCCCACGCCGGAGACGACGACCCACGAGTCCGGCCGCGCGTCGAGCGTCTTCAGCGCCTTGTAGCTCGTCACGCCCGCGCAGAGGATGGGCGCCAGCTCCTCCATGGAGGGCCCGTCCGGCAGCGGCACGGCGAAGGACTCGGACACCACGCAGTAGTCCGCGTAGGTGCCGTTCACGTTGTAGCCGGTGCCCACCTGGCGCACGCACAAGGGCTCGTGGTCCGTGGCGCAGTCCTCGCACGTGCCGCAGGCGGAGTTCAGCCAGAACACGCCGACGCGGTCTCCCTCCTTGTGCGAGCGCACGCCCTCGCCCAGGCCCGCGACGTAGCCGGTGGCCTCGTGACCCAGCACCACCGGGAAGCGGGGCTTCTTCATCGGCCACTCGCCGTCGAGGATGCTCACGTCCGTGTGGCACACGCCGCTGGCGGCGATTCGCACCAGCACCTCGCCGGGGCCGGGCTCGGGGATGGGGACCTCGCGCAGCTTCAGGGGCTCGCCGATGGCCTCCGCGAAGGCGGCGCGCATGAGCTTCATGATGCGGACCTCAGGGGCGTGGGAGTGGACGCGGACAGCGTCGCGCGGACGCCCTCCACGATGGAGGTGATGAGCACGGCCTGGCCCTCCTTGCCGAAGAAGTGGCCGCCCGGGAGCACCCGCCGGGTGAAGGTGCCGCCCGCCAGCTCGGACCAGGCCTCCCAGTCCTCGCGGACCACCAGGTTGTCGTGCTCTCCGATGAACGTGTGCAGCGGGAACGGCAACGGAGGCTCGCGCCGGTACGCGTACTCGTCCGACAGGGCGAGGTCCGCGCGGATGGTGGGCAGGTAGTACTCGCGACGCTTCGCGGTGCCGAGCAGCCCCGGGGGGATTCCGCCCAGCGCGTGGAGCCGGTCCACCAGCTCCATCTCCGGCAGCGTGTGCAGCTCGTGCGCGGGACGCAGCGGCTTGTGCGGCGCGCGGCGGCCGGAGATGAAGAGCGCCAGCGGCAGGGGCTCCTGCTGGCGACGCAGCTCGCTCGCCAGCTCGAAGGCGATGAGCGCGCCCATGCTGTGCCCGTAGATGACCAGGGGCAGGTCCAGCAGCGCGCGCACCTGGGCGAACAACGGCGGCAGGACCTCTTCCACCCGCTCACATGGCGGCGTGTCCCTGCGGTCCTCGCGGCCCGGGAGCTGGACCTTCACCAGCTCCAGCCAGTCGGGCAGGACGGCGCGCCAGCCATTGAAGCTGGAGGCGCCGCCGCCCGCGTGGCCCAGGCACAGCAGGCGCGCCGAGGGCGGAGCCGTGCCCTCCGCGTGGCGCAGCCAGGGTGAGTGGATGGACATGGCTCAGGCGCCCCGGGGACCCCAGTGGTCGGTGCCGTTGACGGACCAGTGGGGCGAGATGGGCCGCAGCATGAAGCGCAGCAGGTGCTGCTTGCCCAGGCGGAAGCCCATGGAGGTGAGCTTGAAGTAGCGCTCCGTGCGCGCCACCGTCTCCTCGCCGACGAGCTTCACCGCCTCGGCGCGATGGCGGCGCAGGTTGGTGGCCCACCGGTCGTACGTGCGCGCGTAGTGGAGCCTGTCGTTGCGGAAGGCGACGATCTCGAACAGCCCCTCGGCCGCGGCCACGATCTCCCCGAGGAAGGGCAGGTCCGAGTCCGGGAAGATCTCCCGGTTCATGAAGTCGCTGGCGTCCTCGCGCCGCATGTCCCCGAAGGCGATGGTCTGCAGGGACAGCCGCCCGGACGGCGTGAGCCACTTGTGGCAGCGCGCGAAGAAGTCCGCGTAGACGGCGACCTTCTCCTCGGGCGTCTCCTCGCGCTTGGCGAAGTGCTCCAGCGCGCCCACGGAGATGATGGAGTCGTAGGGCCGGGCGGGCTCGTGCGTGGCCCAGTTCTCCACCCGCACCTCCACCCGGGGCAGGTTCAGCGAGCGCAGGTAGTCGGCCTGCAGCGGGCTGAGCGTGAGGCCCACCGTGCGCTCCACGGAGGGACGCGCGGAGGTGTGCCGCAGCACCGAGCCCCAGCCGCACCCCACGTCGAGCACCGTGCGCGCGTTGGCCACGTTGGCGCTCGCCAGGTGCCAGTCGATCTTCCGGATCTGCGCCCGCTCCAGCGGCTCGTCCGGGTCCTCGAAGAGCGCGCAGGAGTAGGTCATCGTCGGACCGAGGACCAGCTCCCAGAAGCGCGCGTCGTGGTCGTAGTGCGCCTGGATGCCCTCCTGTGAGCCGCCGTACTTGTCGCCCTCGCGCTCCCGGAGCGCCGCGGCGGTGCCGGTGGGCGCCTCGTCCACCCGAGCCGGGCTGCCCATCACGCGCCTCCCGCCGCCGAGGGCAGCTTCGTGGCCAGGTGCTTGGAGATGGACGCGAGGGTGGGGTACTCGAAGAGCAGCTCCGGCATCAGCTCGATGCCCAGGTGCTCCTCCAGGGACATGATCAACGCCACGGCCGTGGACGAGTCCAGGCCCAGCCGCTCCACCTCCACGTTGGGGTCGATGCGGGATGGAGGTGTGTCGAGGATCCTCGCCACGTAGTTGATGCACCACGACTGAATCGACGCCGCGTCATGAGCCTTGGCTTCCATGGGTCGCTTCGTTCCTCTGTAGGTGGGCGTTGCTGTCCTTGATGGCCGCGCGGGCGCGGCGTGCTTCCTTCTGCTCCGGCGTGGGGACGATGACGTGCGTGGCCAGCCCGAGCTTCTCGAGCAGGCGGATGAACCAGTAGGAGAGGTCCACCCGGTACCAGGCCAGGGCGAACGAGGCGGACCGGGGGAAGGCGTGGTGGTTGTGGTGCCAGCCCTCGCCCCAGATGAGCATCCCCAACAACGGGTTGTTGCGGCTGTTGTCCTTCAGCTGGAAGGGCCGGGAGCCCAGCGTGTGGAGGATGGAGTTCAGCGCGGAGATGGACTGCGCCACCACGAACATCCGCACCACGCCACCCCACAGGAAGCCCGCGAGCGCGCCCTCCCAGGTCCGCGTCACCAGGGCGCCGATGGCCGTCGGCACGACGAGCCCCAGCACCACCCACGTCTGGTAGTGGCGCGAGGCGCGGACGATGGCCCGGTCCTCCAGGAGGTCGGGCACGTAGTGCACGATGTTCGGATACTCGTGCTGGAGCATCCACGTGAAGTGCGCGTGGACCAGACCGCGCACCCGGCCCCCGAAGTCCGCGCCGTGCAGGTTGGGCGAGTGCATGTCCCCCGGGCGGTCCGCCAGCCGGTGGTGACGCCGGTGCATGGCCGCCCAGGAGATGACCGGCCCCAGCGCCGCCATGCTCCCCATGATGGCGAGCGCCACGCGAACGGGCGTGGGCGCCTTGAAGGAGCGGTGCGTGAAGAAGCGGTGGTAGCCCGCCGACACACCCAGCCCGGTGATGAGCCACATCACCCCGAACAACCCCAGCTCCAGCGCGCCGATGGGCCGCACGAAGGCCCAGCCCACCGCCGCGAGCGTCCCGAGCAACGGGCCCACGTTGAACAGGAAGAAGTGTCTGCGCTGCATCCGACGGAGGAAGGGGCTCTCAATCGCCAGGCGTCTGGCTTTGCCCTCCCGAGCGTCGCCCTCCAGGCCGTCCACGTCGAGTGCGTTGGACATAGCGGAACGAAGCCCCTTTCCGAAAGCCGGTATATAAAGACAACCGCGTTATTGGTCAAGGAGCCAAGAGAGACATGTCGAAGCTCATCGTCGGCCTCATCCAGGTGAATGCGCGCAATGAAATGGCGCCAAATATTTCGTTCATCGAGGAGCAGGCGCGCAAGGCATTGGCGGCCGGCGCGAACTTTGTGATGACGCCGGAGAACTCCACGCTCCTAGGGGCAAACCACGAGGATACATTGTCGAAGGTGGTGGCAGAGGAGCACCACCCCGGGCTGATGTCGGCGAAGGGCCTGGCGCGGGAACACGGTGTCTGGTTTTTGATTGGCTCCATCCACGTCAAGGTGGAGGGCGAGCGGTGCGCCAACCGCTCCTATGTCATCGATCCGGAGGGCCGGGTGGTGGCCTGGTATGACAAGATTCACATGTTCGACGCGGAGTTACCCAACGGTGAGCGCTACCGCGAGTCCGCCGTCTTCAGGCCGGGCGAGCGCGCGGTGGTGGCCCGCACGCCCTGGGGTGGGCTGGGAATGGGCATCTGCTACGACATGCGCTTCGGGCACCTGCAGCGCGCGCTGGCGCGTGCGGGCGCGACGCTGTTGACGCTGCCGTCCTCCTTCACCGTGCCCACGGGGCGCGCGCACTGGCACGTGCTGCTGCGGGCTCGCGCCATCGAGACCGGCTGCTTCGTGTTCGCGCCCGCGCAGGTGGGGCTCCACACGGGAGGGCGGCGCACGTACGGGCACTCGCTGGTGGTGAGCCCCTGGGGCGAGGTGCTGGCGGACGCGGGCGGGGACTCGGCGGGCTTCGTGACGGCGGAGATCGACCTGGCGCGCGTGGAGGAGGCGCGCCGGGCGCTCCCGTCGCTGGGGCATGACCGGGACTTCCGGGGGCCGGAGGTCCTGGAGTCATAGCGTGCGTCGGCTTCAGGGCCGGGGCGGCTGCGCGCGGAACACGCGGGGGCCGGGGCGCCTTCCCAGCAGGAAGGTGACGGCCACGTACTTGGTGCCGGAGGTGACGTCCGCCGGGTAATGACAGTAGTGCGAGGGGAAGACGGCGACCTTCCCCGCGCGCGGCTCGATGCGCAGGGCCAGGTCCGGGAACACGGTGGCGCCGCCCTGGTAGTCGTCGTTGAGGTACCCGATGACGGTGAAGAAGCGCTCCGGGGTGCCCAGGTGGTCGAAGTGTGGCGGGTACATCTGCCCGGGCTCGTAGCGGACCAGGTGCGCCTGGGGCAGGTGCTCGCGCAACGACAGACTCCACCGCGCGTTCGCCGCGTCGATCAGCGCGCCCTCCACCAGCGCGCGGTAGGGCGCGAGCGCCGGGAGCGTCATCTCCAGGGTGCGCATGTTCGCGTGCTTGTCCGTGACGGACGCGTTCGCCGTGGGCTGCCAGCCGTCGGGCTCGCGCGCCAGCTCCAGCAGGGCCTTCGTGTCCGTCAGCGCGTCAGGGAACTCGAGGATGCCGCCCGCACCCTCCACGGGGGTGAGCGCGCCCATCAGCGTCCCGGGGTCGGGTAGTAGGAGGCGTAGGGATAGGCGTACCAGGTCGGCATCCAGCCCCAATAGGACGGGTACGCGCCGGCGTAGGCGTTCATCGCGTAGGGCGCGGAATGGGGCTGGGCGCTCGGGGCGGGGGAGGCCGCCGCCAGCGAGCGCGCCATCAATTCCTCCTCGGTGGCCAACGTGGCGGAGTCGAGGATCCTCTCGTCGAGCGGGACCCCCTGCTCCTTGAAGAACCGTGACAGGGCGGCGTGGAACTCCAGCCGCATCCGGCCATTCAAGGCCAGATGGGTCCGCAACGAGTGGATGTCATTCATGACCGGAAAGCCTCGCGGACAGCCGGCATGGATTGCACACGCCCCCGGCGTCACTCAGGGGCCGACTGTCAATGATCGAGCAATCCACGCAGGGGGCCGCGTCGGGAATGGTGGGGAAGCAGGCAGGCTGTCGGCTCCCGTGAGCCCGGCCCATGCCTCCTGGGTTGGGCGGCGCCAAGGCATACTCTGCGTATGCATTCTTACGGGAAATTTCCTTCCCAACCTCGTTGATCTCTGCGATGGGTCGGATCCGCTCCGAGTCTGGGGCGGGGTGAACCCAGATCGCCTGATTTCCGCGAAAAATGCAGTCGGGTTGCGATATTGCGGGGAGGCTGGATATAGTTGCCCGCAGAGCGATGAATATGCAGATCAGTACACCTGGTGCGTCCCGGACCCACTCCATGGAACCAGCATCCCGAACGGTGACCCAGGTTTCACGCCCTGTGCTGCGCACCGTGCTTCATGAGGCCCTGGAGAGCCACCAGGGAGGTGAGGTGGTGGTGAAGTCCGCCAGCGTCTCCGGGCGGATCTTCATCGTCGGGCAGAAGGTGGCCTGGGCGGTCCTGAACGGGCCCGGGGTGCAGAACTTCTCGTCCGTGTTGATCCACCAGCAGCTCGTCACGCGCGACGACGTCGAGCAGGTCATGGCGGAGTGTCGCAAGAGTGGCGGCAACTTCTGCGAGGTGTTGGTGTCGTGGGGGCTGGTACCGCGCGAGACGTTGCGCGACCTGCTGCGCGAGCACATGGCCGGCCACGTCCAGGCGCTGCTGGCGGTGCCGGATGCGCAGGCGCTCTTCGTTCCCCAACCGCGCACCTACTCCAGCCAGCTGACGTTCACGCTGGAGGAGCTGGTGCACCCTGTCGAGCAGCACCCCACCCACCCCCCAGTCGAAAGAGAAGTCATGGCGAACGTGAAGCAGACCCTGGAAGAGACACTGAAGATCGAAGGCGCGTTCGCTGCGTGCCTGGTGGATGCGAAGAGCGGCATGTGTCTGGGTTCCCAGGGCGGCACCGCGGCCTTCAACATCGAGACGGCGGCCGCGGCGAACACCGAGGTGGTGCGCGCCAAGATGAAGGCGATGAGCGTCATCGGCATCAAGGACAAGATCGAGGACATCCTCATCACGCTCGGCGAGCAGTACCACATCATCCGGCCGCTCTCGACGCGTGACGGTCTGTTCTTCTACCTCGCGCTGAACCGCGCCAACGCGAACCTGGCGATGGCGCGCTTCAAGCTGGCGGACATCGAGAAGAGCCTGGCGCTCTGAATCACCACGCGTCGGCGCCCGGCTCCTCCACGAGCGGGCGCCGACCGGGATGCCTACGGCTGCAGCGCGAGGCGGTAGTTCTGTCCGTGCAGGGAGTCCCAGCGGCGGCAGTAGCCGCGGTCCCAGTTCTCGAACCACAGCGTCACGGCGCGGGCGCCCGCGGGCGGGGTGAGTGTCACCGGGACGCCGTAGCGCGAGTAGCCGCTGACCTGCGTGATGCTCTGGCTCCCGGTGACGCCGTTGTCGAAGCGGTAGTGCACCCAGACCTCCCACGTGGGCGCGCCGTTGTAGAGCAGGCGGCACTCGGGCAGCCGGTCGATGTCGTAGTCCACCAGGAAGGGCTGTCCCGCCTTCACGGTGCCCACCGTGTACTCGAGCCAGCCCTCCTGGAACACCCACGTCGGCGTCGGCGCAGTGCCCGCCGCGCGCACGGCGAACTGGAAGTTGGAGCCGAAGTGGGAGTCGTAGTGCTCGCAGCCGGGGCTCGAGACTCGGAACCACAGCGCCAGCGTGCCCTCCGCGGGCAGCGACACCACGGGCGGGGCGCCGGCGGTGGGCTGGCCCGCGACGTCGAAGCTGCCCTCGGGGCCGCCGTTGACGCGGTAGTGGCCGGTGAGGCTCCAGCCCGGCGTGCCATCCGGAAGCGTGAGCCGGCACTGCGGCAGCCGGTTCGTGTCGTACGTCACCTGGACCGCGTCGCCCGCGACCAGCGTGCGGGACTGGGTGAGCGTCCAGTCGGCGTGGAAGGAGATGCCGGGCGCGCCCTGGGCCGCGGCGGCGCTGGCGATGAACAGCAGGGGCAGGGTGAACAGGGTCAGGATGTGTTTCAAGGGTGTGGCTCCTGGGTGAATGGCGGGCCCGGGCCGGCGTGGACGCCGGCGACAGACCCCCTCCATGGGGAGGCGCGCGCATCATGGCCCGTGGGGCCCACGCCCGGGGCGCCTCGTTGTCCCCCGTCATTTCGGGTAGGCTCGCTGGCGAACACCCTGGAGCGAGCACCGAATGACCCTGTTCAGGAGGCCGTCCCCCCCGACGGCGGGTGAGTCGAGCGACGATTCGAGTCGCAGCGCCACCCCCACGGAGACGCCCGCGCAGTCCGACATCCCCAGCCCGGTCCTCAGCTCCCCCCCGCGCGCCCGCGGCCCGTTGGCAGGCGCGTCCCCCGGGCTCGGCGAGCGCAGGCCCGGTGCTTCCATGCGACCCCAGCCGCCTCCCTCGGATGATCCGGAGTTCCCCACCGAGCGGCGCACCGCCCAGCCGGGCCCGGGCGCCGAGCGCCGTCCTCCCCCGCCGGCCGGCGCGCTGCCGTCCGTCATCGTGTCCAACCAGGAGGGCGCCGCCCGCCGTCCTCCCTCCGCCGCCCCGGGCGCCCCGGAGCGCCGTCCCCAGGCCGCGGCCCCGGGCGGTGGTGGTGCCTTCGGGGGCGCCGAGCGCAGGACGGTGCCTCCTCCGGCCTATTCAGGCCCGGAGCGCCGGTCCGCCGTCACCGGCTCGCGTCGCGCGCTCGAGTCGGGCGGCCCCGGGGCTCCGGACCGCTTCTGGCCCACCCAGCCCCGCGACCTGTCCGAGACGGGGCTCACGGCCACGTTCGTCGAGGAGCTGGTGCTCAAGGCGCTGTTCTTCGCCGGCGAGATGCGCGGCATGGACCTGGCCAGCCGGCTGCAATTGCCCACGTCCATCGTCGACGACATCATCGAGGGCCTGCGCCGCCAGAAGTACGTGGACATCCGCGGCGGCGGCGCGTCCGGCGTGGGCAAGTCGACGATGATCTACCAACTCACGCCCTTCGTGACGGACGTGCTCCGGCAGATCACGGACCGCAATCGCTACAACGGTCCGGCGCCCGTGCCCTTCCAGGAGTACGTGGCGGCGGTGAAGAAGCAGACGGTGCGCGGCAATCGCATCACCCGCGCGCGGATGCAGGACAAGTTCGGCGACCTCATCATCCGCGACTACATCTACGACGGCATCGGTCCGGCGATGAACTCCGGGCGCGCCATCTTCTTCTACGGGCCGCCGGGCAATGGCAAGACAGCCATCTGCCAGGGCATGGTGAACTGCTTCGACGGGGACATCTTCATCCCCCACGCCATCCTCATCGACGACTTCGTGGTGCGCGTCTTCGACAGCAACCTCCACAAGCCCGTGGAGGAGGAGGGGGCCCCCTCGTACGACAGGCGCTGGGTGCGCTGCCGGCGGCCGCTCGTCGTCGTGGGCGGTGAGCTGACGCTGGAGATGCTCGACCTCGTGTACTCGCCCGAGGTGAAGTACTACGAGGCCCCGTTCCAGATGAAGGCCAGCAACGGGATGCTCCTCATCGACGACTTCGGCCGGCAGAAGGTCTCCCCCAAGGACCTGCTCAACCGGTGGATCGTCCCGCTGGAGAGCGACATCGACATGCTCACCCTGCACACCGGCAAGAAGCTGCAGGTGCCCTTCGATGTGTTCGCCGCCTTCTCCACCAACCTGGACCCCAGCGCGCTCGTGGACGACGCCTTCCTGCGCCGCGTCCGCTACAAGCTGGAGGTGCAGCGCCCGGACGAGGAGCAGTTCCATCAGATCTTCGAGGTGATGTGTCGCAAGCGCGGCGTGGCCTACAACGCCAACGCGGTCGACTACCTCATCGAGCAGCACTACCGGCCCACCCAGCGGCCCTTCGCGGCCTGCCAGCCGCGCGACCTGCTGGACCAGGTCATCGACATGTCCCATTACATGGGGCAGGAGCCTCGCCTGGACCCGGCGCTGCTGGACGCCGCCGTGCGCAGCTACTTCGTGCGCTTCGACAAGCCCGCGGAGACCACCGCGGCCTCCGCGGGCTGAAGGCCCTTCAGCGCTCCTTAGGGGGGCGCCGGCGCGAAGGGGCCCCACGGCGAGGGCTCCAACCACCGGCGCACCTCGTCCACGGGGACGTTGGACAGCACGTCGACGATGGACATCCCCTGCACGAACCTCCCGTCGCGCCCCTGCTCGTAGGGCGGGTGGCGGAAGCGCTGCCACAGCACGCGCACGTCCGCGCTCCGGAACAGCCCCACCTGGAGGTACAGCGACGAGCCCAGCCCCGAGTAGTACGTGTGGGCCTTCAGCTGTCGGCAGTACTCCACCAGCCGCGCCGACTTCTCGTCGCCCTGCTTCCGCAGCGTGGAGGCCAGCAGGATGCGCGGCGACAGCCCCAGCGGCGCGTGGAAGAGGGCGGTGCTCGCGAGCAACACCCTCAGGAGCGAGCCGGGGCCCGCCTCCGTCGCGACGCCGTCATAGAAGGGCTCCAGCAGCGGAAGCACCTGGGTGGCGAAATGGGGCCGCCGCCGGTACAGCGTCACCAGCGTGTCCAGGTGCTTGCGCGCCCAGCGCTGACGCGAGTCCACCGCCAGGTCGGCGATGAGTGTGTCGCGATGTGGGTCCTCCAGCGGAATGGACAGCCATTGGAAGCCGGGCTCGGTGGGCGGAGGTGTGGGCACGGTGGCGGGCAGCGCCACGCGCGTCCTGCGCTGCCAGCCACGCCGGAGCCACTGCACGTTGTCGAGTACCAGCAACGTGTCCGCGCGCGCCGTCTGCTCATAGAAGTCCACCCAGGGCAGGTAGTGGGGTTGCTCGGCGACGACGACTCCTGGACTGCCCGGCACGCACGGCCTCTTTTCCGCGGAGGGTTGCTGGGGTGGCGCGGCCCCTCACTGTCGGACCGGACGCGGTGGATTGCTCCTGCTGCTAGATTGTAACATTCCAAAGCCGGTCAGGGACCTTCGCCGAGGTGGAAACGAACGGATGAGGTACCTGTGCATCAGCGCGGACCCGCAGCATCCCGTCGCGGAGGAGCTCCGACGTCAGGGGCAGGACGTGCTCATCCGGGGCGAGGCGGCGGAGGCGGACGCGGAGCTGGTGCACGGCCACGTGGATGTGCTCATCGTGGAGGCCGCGTCGCTCGCGCCGGATGCCCGGTGGCTGGATGCGCTGCGTGGGCGCGCCAGGCCCGAGGATCCGCTGGTGCTGGGGCTGGCGGACGAGGCGACGGACGAGGCGCTCGCGCCGCTGTTGTCGGCGGGCGTGGAGGAGTTCCTCGTGGCGCCCTTCCACACGGTGGAGGTGCGCGCGCGCCGGCTGCTGCTGGAGCGCCGGGCGGCGCGGCGTCGGCAGATGCAGAGCACCCAGGCCGCGGCGCGTGGGGAGATGGAGCGGCTGGCCTCCATCATCCAGACGCAGGCGGACGTGGCGCTGGCGGGGCTGGACCTGTCGGGGGTGATGAGCCTGTTGTGCGAGCGCGCGCGGGTGTTGTGCGGCGCGGACGGGGCGGCGGTGGCGCTGCTGGAGGAGGGCTACGTGGAGTACCGGGTGGCCACCGGCAGCCTGCGGCGGCACATGGGCTTCCGGCTGAAGGTGGAGGGAAGCCTCACCGGCACCAGCCTCTTGCGCGGCGAGGTGATGCGCACCGACGACACCGAGGACGACGTGCGCGTCAACGTGGCGGCCACGCGGCAGGTGGGCGCGCGCTCCATGGTCTGCGTCCCGTTGTGGCGCGAGGCGCGGCCCGTGGGGGCGCTGAACCTGACCTCGCACCTGCCCAACGCGTTCGATGACCGGGACGTGCGCACGCTGGAGCTGATGGCGGGCCTGTTGGGCGCGGCCATGGGGAACGCGGCGGAGGCGGCGGCGAGGCATGCGTTGATGGAGGAGCGCGCGGCGGCGCTCGCGGCGCTGCAGGAGTCCCAGGCGCTGTTCGCGGCCTTCATGAACCACAGCCCCGCGGTGGCGTACATGAAGGACTCGCAGGGGCGCCGTGTCTGGGTGAACGAACCCTATCGTCGCTTCTTCGGCCTGGCCGATGGCGCGGACGTGGAGGGGATGGACGACGCGCGGCTGATGCCCGCGGCCTCCGCGGAGCACGTGCGGCGCGAGGACCAGGCGGTGCTCGCGTCGGGGGAGCCCAGCGCGACGGAGGGCATGATTCCCGCGCCGGACGGCTCGGAGCGGCACTGGCTCACCTACCGCTTCATCGTGCGCGACCGCTCAGGGCGGAGGCTCCTGGGGGGCGTGTCGCTGGACGTCACGGACCGCAAGGCGATGCAGGCGCAGCTGGTCGTGTCGGACCGGCTGGCCGCGGTGGGCACGCTGGCGGCGGGCGTGGCGCATGAAATCAACAACCCGCTGGCCTTCGTGCTCTCCAACCTGTCGTTCCTCTCCGTGGAGCTGCAGAACGTGACGCGCGAGCTGCCCCCGGGGCGCACGTCCGAGATGGAGGAGGTGCTGCGCGAGGCGGTGGATGGCGCGCACCGGGTGCGGCAGATCGTCCGGGACCTGAGGACCTTCTCGCGCGGGGACGACGAGGTGGCCACCGCCGTCAACCTGCAGGCGGTGCTCGAGTCCGCCATCACCATGGCGCGCGGAGAGCTGAAGATGCGCGCGCAGATCATCCGCGACTTCGGCGACGTGCCTCCGGTGGAGGGCAGCGAGGGGCGCTTCGGGCAGGTGTTCCTCAACCTGCTCATCAACGCCGCGCATGCGATTCCAGAGGGCAAGCCGGAGCACCACGAGGTGCGCGTGGTGCTGCGCGCCTCGGGGGACCGGGTCATCGTGGAGGTGAGCGACACCGGCGTGGGCATGACGCCGGAGGTGCGCGCGCGCATCTTCGACCCGTTCTTCACCACCAAGCCCGTGGGGGAGGGGACGGGCCTGGGCCTGTCCATCTGCCACGGCATCGTCACCGGCTTCGGCGGGGACATCTCCGTGGAGAGCGAGGTGGGGCGGGGCAGCACCTTCCGCGTCTCCCTGCCGGTGGGGCACCGCGCGCGCGCGCTGGGACGTCCCCCTCCGTTGCACCTGGTGGGCTGAAGGCCGCTTCAGTCGCGTCCGTGGCGGAACAGCGGATGGAACACGCGGGGCGCCTTCTTCTTGCGCACGCAGCGGGTGTCCGCGCTCATGTAGCAGGCGGAGAACGCGCGGCGCCTCAGGCCAGGGCGGCCACGGCCGGAGCGGTGCCACAGGTGGTTGTGCACCAGGATGACCTCGCCCGCGAGCGCGGGGAGGGGCACCGCGCGGTGCTCCGCGTCCTCGGCGGCCACCTGGTCCGGCGGGATGACGCCGCCCAGCTCCGTCACCAGTCCTCGCCGGTGACTGCCGGGCACCACCTCCAGGCAGCCGCCGTCCTCGGGGGCGTCATCCAGCGCGGTCCACAGCTGGAGCTCCGGCTCCCGGGTGAGTCCCCAGAGCCGACCTCCGTCCTGGTGCCAGGGCAGGTTGCTGCCGCCGGCCTGGCCCTTGTGGAAGAGGATGGCGCGGTACAGGACGATGTCGCCGGGGATGCGCGCGCGGACGATGCGCTCGAACAGCGGATTCTCCAGCCACGCGAGGAAGCGCGCGTCCTTCTCCAGCTTCTCCAGCTTGCGGTAGTCCAGCGAGGGCCCCTGCCAGCCGAGCCCCAGGGGGGCGTCCTCGTAGCGTCCGGTGGTGGCGTCCGGCTGGAAGAACATGCCGGGGTAGACCACGCGGCCGAGCATCAGGTCGTCCGCCCGCTCGCGCAGGGCCACGAGGCCCTCCTCGTCCAGGACCCTGCCCAGCCGGGCATAGCCATGCTCGGCGTAGTGCGCGAGCACCGGGGTGAGGTCGAGCGCCTGCGCGTCGTCACGAAGCATGCGCCCTCATACCTCGGACGCCTGCGGTGGAGGAGTGTGACGACGGGGGCCTGGGGCACGCACGGCTTGCGCGCTCGCCGTCCTCGCACCATGGTGAGGGCGGCATGCCCTACCGTCGCACCACGCGCTTCGTCGTCGCTCCGGATGGAACCCGGGTGGCCTGGCATACGCACCTGGGGGAGCTGCTCGAGGAGTCCTCGGACGAGGCGCTCAAGCCGCGCGCCACCGTGCTCCTGAGCAATGGCATCGGCTCCTCGGAGAACTTCTGGCGCCACGTCGTCGCCAGCCTGGAGCAGGACCACCGGGTGGTGCACTGGAACTACCGGGGCCACGGGGGCAGCGAGGAGTCGCGCGGAGGCGACTACGACTTCTCCGTGCACGTGGGGGACCTGGAGCGCGTCACGGAGGAGGTGATGGCGCTCGGCGACGGACGGCCCCCGCACCAGGTGGCCTACTCCATGGGCGTGCGCGTCCTGTTGGAGCTGTATCGCCGCCGTCCGGACCTGGTGCCGGCGATGACGCTCATCGCGGGGAGCCCGGGCGCGGCGGGCTCGGGGGACGCGGGGCTGGCGGCGAGGACGCTGCTGGGCACGGCGCGCGAGGCCCTCCGTCTGGCGACGCCCGCGGTGCCTCTGGCGACACCCGTGGTGCGCGCGTTCCTGGGCAGCCGGCTGGCGTATCCGTTGGCCCGCGCGGTGGGGGCGCTGAGGCCCCGGGCTCCGCGTGACGACATCGACGAGTTCCTGCGCGCGCTGCGGACGATGAGCCCCCAGGCCTACTGGCACACGCTGCGTGGGTTCGCGGAGGGGCACGCCTGGGACGTGCTGCCCCAGGTGAAGGTGCCCACGCAGATCATCGCCGCGCGTCATGACACCCTCGTCCCGCTGCGGGAGATGGTGCGCATGCGTGACGCGCTGCCACATGCCCACTGGATGCTGGTGGAGGACGCCGGGCACGCGGGATTGTTGGAGGCCGGGACGGAGATCGCCGACGCGGTGCGCGGCTTCCTGGTGGACCACGGGCTGCGGCCGGCGGAGGCCCCCCCTCCTTCTTCGTGACGGGAACGATGCTGGTCCGTTCTCCCGGAGCGTGGAAAGCTCTGGAGCGCAGGGGGGACGTGCCCATGCGACTGCTGCTCGTCGAAGACGAAGTGAAGATGGTGGTGTTGCTCCAGCGGGGGCTGGAGGAGGAAGGCCACAGCCTGGAGGTCTGTACCGGCGGGCGTGAGGCGTTGGAGCGGGGCCGCGAGGAGGGGTTCGACGTCATCGTGCTCGACTGGGCGCTGCCCGAGGTCGACGGTGTCACCTTGCTCAAGCACTGGCGGGGCGCGGGCGTGCGCACACCGGTGCTGATGCTCACCGCGCGTGGCACCACGCCGGAGAAGGTCACCGGGCTGCGCTCGGGCGCGGACGACTACCTGGTGAAGCCCTTCGATTTCGAGGAGCTGCTGGCCCGGCTGGAGGCGCTGGCCCGGCGTGGGGAGTCCGAGGATGGACCGGTGCGCCTGGGCTCGGTGGTGTTGGATCCACGGCGGCGGGTGCTGGGCCGCTCCGGCCGCGAGGAGCCGCTGACGGCGCGTGAGTTCGCGCTCTTCTCCGCGCTGGCGAAGCACCCGGGAGAGGCGCAGGTGCGCGCGCGGCTGCTGGCGCAGGCGTGGGGGCGGGACTTCGAGGGGCATGGCAACGTGCTCGATGTGTATGTCGGCTATCTGCGCGCGAAGCTCGAGCGGCTCTCGGCGACGGACGTGGCCATCCGCGCAGTGCGGGGCGTGGGGTACAAGCTGACGGTGTCGGAGGCCGTGACACCGTGACGTTGACCCGGCGGCTGTGGCTGCTGGGCGCGCTCGTTCCCGCGTTGGCGATGGTGGTCGCGCTGGGCAGCGCGGCGCGGCTGTTCCGCTACGACCTGGAGCGCTCGTTGGACAGAGCGCTGCTGGCGCAGGCGGCGGTGGAGAGCGCCAGCCTCTTCGACGGGCCCGAGCGCAAGGCCCACCTCCACATGACGGTGTCCCCGTTGCTGGAGCAGGTACGCCCCTTCGCACCGCACGGCTATCTCCATGGTCCGGATGGAGCCCTGGTGGCGCGCTATCCGCCCGGGCTCCAGGTGGAGGAGTCCGAGTCGAGACGGGTTCCGGGTGCGCCCGGTGCGCCGCCCCAACTGGTCACGCGCATCGGAACGGATGGGGTGCGCTGGCGCGAGGTGCAGGTGGATGTCCGCTCTCCGCAGGGCGCGCCGTACGCGCTGCGACTGTCGGCGTCCCTGGGGCAGGTGGATGGCTCGGTGGGGACGTACCACCAGCTGGCGCTCTTCCTCGCGGTGTCGTTGGGGCTGGCCTTGCTGGTGGTGCAGACCTGGCAGGCGCGCAAGCTGGCGCGGAGGCTGGCGGCCATCACCCGGCACCTGCGGCGTCTGCGGGAAGGGGACTTCTCCCATGCCCCGGTGGAGGACCCGGCGCGTGATGAAATCGGACAGCTGCGCGCCGTGCTGGCGGAGGCGACGGAGCGTCTTCGGGGCGCGCGTGAGGCGCAGGAGCGGCTCATCGCGGGCGCGGCCCATGAGCTGCGGACACCCCTGACGCTGATGCGCACGAGCATGGACCTGGCGCTGCGACGGGAGCGGTCGCGTGAGGAGCTGCGGGTGGGGCTGGAAGAGGCGCGGCGCGAGGTGGACCGGCTGGCGGTGCTCGCGGGGAATCTGCTCGACCTCGCGGTGGCGGGGCGGGGGGCGTGGGACCGGAAACAGGGAGACCTGTCGCGGCTCGTCGCGCAGGCGGTGGAGGGGGCGCGCGCGGAAGCCGAGCGACGCGGGTTGCTGATTCGCGCGGAGGTGTCGGCGCCAGCCGAGGCCCTCTTCGACGCGGGGAGCCTGCGGCAGGCGGTGGACAATGTCTTGTCGAACGCGATGAAGTTCTCGCCCGCGGGCGGTGAGATTCAAGTGCGGCTCGTTCGCGAGGCGGAGCGTTATCAAGTCCGGGTCGCGGATGCCGGGCCGGGGATTCCGCTGGCGGAGCACCAGTCCGTGTTCGAGCCATTCCACCGGTTGGCTGGAACGGCGCACACGCCGGGCACTGGACTGGGGCTGTCCATCGTCCGCGAGGTGGCGGAGCAACATGGTGGCCGGGCCTATGTCGCTCCGGAGCCGCGTCGTTTCGGAACCGAGGTGGTCATCGAGCTGCCGAGGGACTCATCGGAGGAGCGGGTCCGCGCGCGCTGAGCCGCGGCGGCGTCAGAGGCAGCGGATGCGACCGGTGGGGCGTCGTCACGGCGACAAGGGGAGCCACTCCGACGCGGGCACGAGTCGACCCGTGCCCGATTCCAGCGCGGCGAGCTGTCCTCCCTGCACCCCCACGCGGCGGTTGACGCCGAAGGTGAGCGGCGGCGAGACGCCTGTATCGAAATCCCGCAGGGATTCGAGCTGGAGCATCAAGCTCGCGCGGGTGACCTCCGCGCCCGTGCGCGTGAGTGCCTCCACGAGCACTCGCGCCGCCGCGTAGGCTCCGAGCTGGAAGGCGGCGTGGCCTTGCTCGAGGCCATGACGCGCCATGAACTCGGAGAAGGCCTCCAGCCTGGGCGCACGCTCACCCAGGCCCACGGGCGAGAGGAACCGGAGCTGCAACGAGGTCGCCCCGACGACCTCCGGCCGCGCGAGGCGGGCTGGCGCCAGCACCAGGACCGACGGGGCTCGAGCCTCCAACCATCGGAGCAGTGGAGCGAGATCCTCGGGTGCTCCCGCATAGAGCACCGCGACGGGGGGCCTCGCTGGCCATTCGCCGGGGAGTCCTCGAGGCAGGACGAGCTCCGTGATGGACGGCAGCGCCCGGCGCGTCATCTCGTCCGTCACGGCGCGGGTCCACTCCGCGCCCACGTCATCTCCCGAGTGTGCCACGACGAGTGAAGCACGCCGCAAACGAGGCTCCTGGCTGTTCGCGAGCCACTGCACCGCGAGCCGCGCCAGCGAGGGCTCATCCGGGTAGAGGAAGAACACGGGGCTGTCCACGTCGGAGGTTCCGCCACGCAAGACCAGCGGCAGCACGAGCGGAGCCCCCTCCCGCGTGAGCCTCGCATCAGAGGCTCGAGGTCCTCGACGCAGGCTTCCCACCAGCGCGAGCACGCCACGCTCCAGGAGGCGCTCCGTGGCATCCGCCTGCAGCGAGGGGACCTGTGCCGCGTCATCCTCCACCACCAGCTCCAGACGCCTGCGGAACACGCCGCCCCGCGCGTTCACGTCGTCGAACACCGCGCGCAGGACCGCGGCGGCCTCCCGACCCGCGGGCCCCAGGCTCCCCGTGAGCGGCAGCGCCGCGCCCACCGTGAGCGTCGTGGGGCTCACTCCCGGGTCGGGGCGTTCACCCAGCTCCCCCAGGTACGCCAGCAGCTCCCGGCGCGAGAGGTCGTCCAGCTCGTAACGAGGCATCGCCACGCTCAGCGTCCGGCCGCTCGCGGAGCGGCCCTCGGTGATGGCGCGCAGCAGCGTGTCGCGCGTGTAGGCCGGCCGCGACCTGTCCTCCAGTTCGCCCACGGCGCGGGGGCGTGAGTGGAAGAGCGCGCCCGGCGTGATGTCGGGCACCTCCACGCCGCCCTCGGCGCTCCCGCGTCCCGCGGGGCCGTGGCATCGCGCGCACGCGGCCACCTCGCCGCCGAGCTCCACGCGCTCGGGCGCGAGCAAGCCCACCAGCGGCATGCCACGCACACTCTGCCCTCGCTGGAACAGCATGCGTCCACGCCGGGCATGCTCAGGATCCTCGGGCGTCGAGGCCGACTTGCAGCCGAACCACACCGAAGCGAGCACCATCAGGAGGACGTGGTGCTGGCGCGCACTCACGGACAGGCCTCCGAGACCGCGCATGGGACTACCTCGGCGCATTCAGGTTCTCGACGGCGTGGACGATGTTCTCCACCTGCGCCATCGCCGGGGATTTCACCCACACGCCCGTGGCCGCGTCTCCGATGAGCAGCGTGGTGTTGTGTGCATCCGGGTCATCCACGTAGCCACCCAGCTTCTTCAGCACGAGCGTGATGTTCTCTCGCGCCCCCGTGAGGAAGTACCAACCGGGCTTCACCCCGAGCTTCTTCGTGAAGGCCCCCAGGCTCTTCGGTGTGTCGTTCGCCGGGTCCACCGAGAGGGTGATCATCGTGATGTCCCGCCCGACGCGCTCACCGAGCCGCTGTTGGACCTGGGTCAGGTGCTTCGTGATGGGCGAGCACGCGCCCTTGCAGGACGTGAAGGCGAAGTTGATGAGCACCTTCCGGCCTCGCACCAGGTCCTCGTAGAAGCGGTGCGTGCGGCCGTCCTGGTCCACCAGCTCCGTGTTCGTGAAGTACTTCGCCGCGGCCTCGTCCTGCGCGCGCGCATCGTCCTGGGGCGCGGCACCGCGCAGCTCGGA
Source organism: Myxococcus sp. XM-1-1-1 (assembly GCF_020037095.1). NCBI lineage: Bacteria > Pseudomonadati > Myxococcota > Myxococcia > Myxococcales > Myxococcaceae > Myxococcus > Myxococcus sp. XM-1-1-1. The sequence continues at coordinate 264,189 of NZ_JAIQDH010000010.1, read as the reverse complement.
CGGCCCCGCCGAAGCGGCCTGCACCTCACGAATCGCGGCGAGCAACGCGCTCGGAGCGCCCAGCCCATCCACCCGTGTCCACGTGTCGGAGACTGCATTGCCCACCAGCACGGTGGGACGGTGGGCCTCCTTGTCCGGCACATAGCCCCCCAATGCGACCAGCGCCTGCTTCACCTTCGCGGGGTCTCCCGTGAGGAAGGACCAACCCGGACGAGGCTGGAAGGGCGCCGCGAAGCGCGCGAGGCGCTCGGGCGTGTCGTTGGCCACGTCCAAGGTGATCGAGATGAAGCGCACCGGACTGTCCGGCCCCAGCTCCTTCTGGACGCGCGCGACGGTGGCCGTCATCGGCGAGCAGATGGTCTTGCAGCGCGTGAAGATGAAGTTGATCGCCACCGTGTGGCCACGGACCAGGTCCGACCACAGCTTCACCGGGCGGCCCGTCTGGTCCATCAGCTCCACGTCGGGAACCTCGATGCGCAACGAGGCGGAGTCCCTGGGCGGCGTGGGCACCGCCACGTCCTCGGCCCCGGCGAGGGCGCTCCACAGGGTGAGCAGCACGAACAGCGAGCGCATGGACACAGTCATCGTGCGACCTCGGAGAGGGAAGCGCGCGTCGGAGCCGAAGCCTCGACGACGCCGAAGGTGAAGTGCGGCAGACGACCCAGGTCGATGTTCCGGCTCTCCACGCCGACCACCAGCTTGTACTGGCCCGGAGAGGGCGGGGCGAAGTCCACCTCGAGGTCTCCGTCGTCGGTGAGGCGAGGCTCGGTGCGCCACTGCCACGTCCCGGGCGTCTTGAACATCAACACCCGGACCTCCTCGGGCCCCACCGGACGCGGGTCCATGCCCGGCGTGGGCTCCAGTCGGAAGCGCAAGGGCGTAGAGGTCCCCGCGGTGAAGTGCCGGGCCGGGTCGAACCGCGGCGTGAGCTTCAGGGGGAGCTTCTTCGCGAGCGCCGCGTCCTCGGGCACGCCTCCCACCTTCCACTCCATGCAGACGATGGTGCGTGGATTGTCCAGCAGGAAGGCCACGTCGTAGGTGCCGTTCTCGCGCACCGTGGCGGTGGCCGTGTACGTCCCGGCCTCCACCTCGCGCAGGGAGCGGTCCAGCACCAGCACGGCCCGAGGCTCGCGGCCGTAGTTCAGGTGCGTCCCGCGCGGCGCCATCATGCCCTCCTGGTAGAGGAACAGCGCCCGGTCCGCCGCGCCCGCGACGATGACCCCATTGCCCTCCGGGAGCGCGGCGATGGGGTCGGAGCGTCCCAGTCCACGCGCATCCGCCGGCGCCAACTGCCCCATGGTGACGTTCACCACGGACGGAGTGCTCGCGCCGCCCAGGGTGCTCAGGTCCACCAGCGACACGCGCCCGCTGGTGGTGTTGCGCACGTAGGCGAACGCATCGGTGAACACGACGGAGTCCGGCGCGGCGAAGCCGTGGAGCGAGTGCGCCACCTGGCTGGTCGCCGCGTCGATGATGTCCACGCTGCCCGCGTCCGGGTGGAGCAGGAAGGCCCAGCGCCCCGTGCGGTCGAGCCTCAGCGCCCCCAGCCCCGGCTTCACCGCGATGCGGCGGGACACCTCACGCCGCCCCACGTCCAACACCAGCACCTCGCTGGTGCGCGGCTGCGCGACGAAGACCGCGCGAGCCACGGCGCTCCACGCGACGTCACCCGCGCCGACGCCCACGCTCACGGTGCCCAGCACCTCGCGGGACGCGACATCCACCGCCGTCAGCGCGTCCGCCTCCGTGCTGGTGAGCCACGCGGTGCGACCCTCGTCGGAGAAGGTCACCTCGTGGCGCCCCGCGCCCACCTCCAGTGCCGCCAGCTCCGTGTGCGCCGTGGTGTCGAGGATGCTCACCGTGCCGTCCCCGTCATTGCTCACCCAGGCCGTGCGGCCGTCGGGCGCCACCACGATGCGCCCGGGGCGCTGACCGACGCGAATCGTGCGCGTCGTGAGGAAGCGCCGCAGGTCCACCACGGACACGCTGTCGCCACTGGTCACCGTCGCGTACAGCGCCGAGCGGTCCTTCAGGAGCGCCCAGTCCGCCACCTCGCCGCCCAGGGACACCAGGCTGTGCAGCTTGGTGCGCTCGAAGGCGAGCTGCGGGTTGATGACCGACACCGTCTGGTCATGGTTCAGCGTGAGGAACCAATAGGCGTTCAGGTCCACCTCCGCCTTCGTGGAGAGCAGTCCCCCCAGATAGGACTTCACGCGCTCCTTGCAGGCCGCGTCGTCCGGAGCCTCGGCGCCCGGGGCGCGAGGCGCCATCCAGCCCAGCACGCGCCGTCCCTGGAGGGACGCGCCGGTCTTCGCGTCCGCGAGCATGAAGCGCGCGGTGCCCTGCAGCGCGGACCCGGCGGCGGCCTCGCGGGGGCGCGCCTTGAGCGCGAGGTCGAAGGACACGCGGACACCCTCGCGCTCCGCGAAGGCAGGGGCCGCGGGCAGCGGAGGAGGTGGGTCTTCGAGAGGTGGCGACGCGTCCGGGCGCAGGGCGCCGTGCACGGTGGCGAGGGCGCCCGCGAACAGCACGCCCGAGACGAGGAGGACGAGGCTCTTGCGCATCATGAGGAGGGTGCTTCGAGACGACGAGAGGACGGGGCGGCGCGGCGCCGACTCGCGCCACGCCGTCCGAGGGTTGCCACACGCGCGCTACTCCACCCGGAGCACGCCCCACAGACCGCCGCCGCTCCACAGGAAGCTGGAGTGGTCGCGGTACAGGTAGTCACCCGAGGACTGGGTGATGCCCCCGGCGCCGTACTCGGGAATCATCGTGTACGACTGCATCACCGACGCGCCGCCCTGCGTGGAGATGATGGGCGACGAGGCGTTGGGCCCCATCACCCGCGACTGGCTGCCCGCGCGCCAGGGGTTGCGGCGCCACTCCGCGCCGTGCACGGAGAGCGCGTGCTGACGCGAGTGTCCTGACGGGTGACCGAAGCGCCAGCGCAGCGGGTCTCCCGGCTTCGCCCGGAACAGCGGCGTGGCCGGGTCCAGGTGCACGCTGGAGGCGAGGATGTGGTGCAGGTCGAAGTCGTTGATGGCCTCGGGGCTCGTCTGCGGCGGCACGCCCAGCCGGGCCCACAGCGGCTCGGTGCGGTAGTTGAACGCCTTCTGCCCGGTGTCCTGCGAGTCGTCGATGCCCGCGGTGTTGCGCAGCGCGGTGCCGCTCTCCAGCCCGTCCGTGTCCCAGAAGGTGGAGTCGTCGCTGTGCAGGCCCAGGTCATCTTGGAGGAGGGCGACCAGCTCGCGGAACGTCTCCTGCGTGCCGTCCGGCAGGGTGTGCGAGACATAGGCCTGGGCCTCGGTGCCCGGGTCCGTCATCCAGTACGCGTTCGTCGGCTCGATGATGAGCGCGCCGATGGCGCCGTGCATGCCGTGGTTCACCACGTCCGCCATGTTGCGCAGGTTGACGATGCCCAGCTCCATCGGTGTGCGGCGTCCCCAGGGGAAGGGAATCCCGAAGGGAGAGCTCTTGAACTCGCCCGCGAACCACCGGTACGTGCGCACCCCGCCGGGCGGCACCGTCTGCACGGCGTTGAGGCCCACGTTGGCGCCGTCATCCACGTTCACGTCGTAGTTGACGAGCTGCGGATGCAGCGACACGTGGTTCGACATCCGCACCTGGTTCACGTTGAAGTAGGGCGTGATGGCGGCGTGGTGCGCCCAGGTGTTCTGCTTCGTCAGCGTGCTCGAGGGCAACCGGTTGGTCAGCACCACCTGGACGCACTCACCCGCGCGGGCGCGGAGGATGAGCGGCTCGGGCTTGCGGCTGCCGTTCTTCAGCGCGGCCAGGTGCGCGTCCTGCGCGAAGATGATGGCGTCCGGGTCGTAGATCTTGTGCGCGTCGTTGTAGACGAGCCGCTTGCCGTACAGCCACGTCTTCGCGTCGATGGCGGACACCCGGTACAGCCGCACCGGCGCACCCACGGGGCACGAGTCCGTCTTGACGGGCTTGATGCCGAACCAGCCGAGCTCCTCGTATTTGAGCACCAGGTCCTTGTCGATGCGCATCATCCCGTCGCGGTCCGCCATGACGTGCTCGACCAGGCGCGGCTTCACCGGCTTGCCATCCTCGTCCACCTCGTACGAGTCCTGGACCGAGTCGCGCTCCTTCTCCGGGTCCATCACCTCCAGGCCCGCCTCCTCGGGCAGGTCCAGCAGCTCCATGGGCGGATACGCCTGCGCCTGGGGCTCCGCGGCGCCTCGCGTGGTGAAGATGTGCAGCTTCGGGTTCTCGTCCGCCGCCAGCAGCGCCACGTCCGCCAGCGAGCGCAGGCCGCGCTGCCGGTGCTTGTACGTGCGGAGGATGCCCCACAGGCCGTTCCACAGGTCCCCCGTGGACGCGCTCATGTACATGTAGTCCGCGGTCTCGTACGGGCCGATGATCTGCGGCAGGCCTCCGGTCAGGTTGAACTCGAAGTGCTCGGAGATGCCGATGGCCTGCGCGTTGTAGTAGCCGCTGTCCGGGTCGTACATCTCCTTGAGCCACTTGTTGCCGTGCAGCGTGAAGGAGTGCTGTTCCTCCTGCGCGCCCTGGATGAGGCGGATGCGGATGTTGTCGCCCGGGTAGCCCGCCATCACCGGCGTGTACGGGTCGCCGTGGATGTCCGAGCGGAACACGTTCGCCATGTCGCCCCGCGCGCCGAGCCGCTGCACGCGCCCGCCGCAGGAGAGCCGGCTGCTGATGCGCAGGGGGATGGGCTCGTTGTGGTAGTTGATGGTCATCCCGCCGGGGTCCGCCGCGCTGATGGCCTCCGGCATGGGCACCGACTCGAAGTCCACGGCCCACGGCAGCTTCGTCTCCTTGTAGTTGGGCGGGTTCACCGGCTGACCACACTCGTCGTACAGCGGCACGTAGTCCGCGAAGGCGAGCCCGAACTCACGGAAGCTGTCGGCGGGGTTGGCGGCGATGATGTCCGCGCGCCAGCTGGTGGGTCCGCCGTCCGCCACGCGCGAGCCGAAGTAGACGCCCGTGCGCGGGTCCCTCCACTTGGAGCCCTCGGGCTCGACGATGAGCGCGCCGTAGAAGCCGTGCTGCTGATGGGACGACGGGCCGAAGTGGTCGTGCGTGAAGACGGTCTCCAGCGGGTGCTTGCGGCCGGTGTTGCTGGGCAGCGGGTCCGCCCACCAGCGCTGCACGGTGGTCTGCGCGGTGCCCGGCGCGCGAGGGATGCGCGGGTGGGTGGCCGGTGCGCTCAGGTACACGCGCGGCCCGGACTCGCCCACCGTGCCGTCCGCAGCGAACGCGCCGCCCGCGGCGTTGGCCAGGTGGATGCGGTGGGCCACCGTGTCCGAGGACAGCGTGCCGTCCTCGTAGTTCCAGCCGTTGCCGGCGCCGTCCGCCGCCATCACGTCGAACTTCACCAGGTGGATGTGCTGCCCGATGACGTCCGTGGGCGTGTAGATCTGGAAGTCGTCTGGGTTGAGGTGCGCGGGGATGATGTTGGTGGCGTAGAAGTTGATGCACTCGCCGGACGCGGCCCGGAAGAAGAAGGGCTCCGGGGCGCGCTTGCCGTCCTGCGTGGCGGCCACGTCCTCGTTGAGCACCATCAGCCGCGCCTGCGGGTCATGCCACCCGGCGCGGTTCACCCGCTGCATGGCGACCTGGAGATACGTCGCGCGGTAGTTGCGCTTCGTGGTGCGCTCGGGGCACGGGTCCGCGAAGGGTGCGCCGGCCACGGGCTTGCGGCCGTTGATCAGGAACCGCCCGGTGCCTCCCAGCGCGGTGTAGCCGGGGTAGTAGCGCGCCATCTCCGCGAAGGCGGGGTCGGCGTGCAGCGGCGCCACCGCGGGCGCGCTCGTCCCGGCGCTGCTGGGGAACTCGCCCGCGTGGAACGCCATGGCGGCCTTCTCCGTGGGCGTGCCGTCGTGGGGCAGCAGCTTGATGTTGAGTGCGGTGGGGTCCACGTCGAAGCGCCCCGAGTTGCCGTAGGCCACCGGGCCCACCGCGTTGGTGACGATGTGCCGCGGCAGGCCGCCGTCGTACTCCAGGTCCAGCGGCGCCTGCGGCGCGCGTCGGCCCGGCATGCCGGCGATGTAGAAGGGGAAGCCCGGGAACGCGGGCCGCGACATGGGGCCCGAGGGCGTGGTCACCGTCGTGGCGACGTACGTGGGCATGGGCGGCATGGCCCGCTGGGGGATGGGGATGACGGCGGGGTTGGGCGTGCCACCGGAGATCTCCGGGTCCGGCAGGCGGCGGTCCTTGGTGCCGGCCTCGAACACGTCGTGCACGCGCCACAGCGCCCACATGCCCTGCGCGAAGTGCGGGTAGAGGTGGCAGTGGTGGATGGAGTCGCCCGCGGTGAAGTTGCGGTTGCCCGAGCCTCCGAAGTTGATGTCGTAGGTGAAGGCGGAGCCGGGACCCACCGTCTGCGAGTCCAGGTAGTTGGAGTCCTCCGCGCCGGGCGAGTACTTCCACTGGTGCGCGTGCAGGTGGAAGACGTGCGTCTCCGCGGGGCCCGCGTGGATGTTGCGGATGCGCACCGGGTCGCCCAGGTAGCTGTGGTGCACGTTGGACGGGTCATCCGGGTAGAGCGCGCCCACGGCCTTGCCGCTGGCGTCCTTCTCCACGTTCATCGCCGGATCCCCATTCGCCCAGGATTCGAGGAAGAACTCCTCGTACTCACAGGTGACGCAGTCCTTGGTGGGGCCGATCTTCGCGCGGTTGGCGAGCAGCTCCGCGCCCAGGCCCGCGACGCCGTAGTTGACGCCGAAGCCGTCGCGGACGCTGTGGAAGGTGGGGTTCCACTCCAGCTCGTCGAACGCCTGCACCGCCTTGATCTCATCGTGGTAGATGGCGGTGAGCTCGCGGAAGTGGCCCTGGTCGATGGATGAACGGGTACCCATCACCGTGCTGGAGTAGCCGGTGATGATGGCCTCCAGGTCGCCGTGGCGGATCTTGTGGTTGGCGTCGAGGATGGCCAGGTGCGGGCGCCCGGTGTCGTCCAGCTTCGCGTAGTCGATGAGGGGCGTGCCGTCCGGGTTGAGGCCGGTGGTGACGGACTTGAGCACCGACGCGCTCACCTTGGAGCGGTACCAGACGCTCCCGGGAGGCTCGACGTTGACGGCGCCGAAGAGCCCCTGCGCGGTGGAGCCGCCGTCGCCCTCGCCGCCGAACGAGGCGCCCATGCTGTGGAAGAAGAAGACGCCCTCGTGGTCGGCGTACCAGTGGTAGTCCGTCTGGCCGCCGGAGGGGACCAGGCTGCTGGTGTTCCGGCCCACCCAGGCCCCGTCCGAGTCGATGCTCCAGTACTGCAGGCCCTGGATGTGGAGCGAGGCGTGGCGCGTGGCGGGGGAGTTGTCGCGGTGGTCGTTCTCCGCCTCCAGCTCCTGGCCCCACCAGAACCACCGGCCGCCCACGGCCTTGTTCTGCACCAGGGACTCGACGGGGTCATAGGTGGGCGTCCACACCCACGAGGGCAGCACCTTGCGCAGGAAGGAGAGGGTGGTGGAGCCCTCCGCCTTGCTCACGCCCGGCTGGGACTGGTTCGGGCTCGGGATGGCGGAGCGCGTGGGCGCCAGCCAGTTGAAGAACTTCACGTGGAGGCAGTCCCCCACGTTCGCGCGAAGGGTGAGGGGGCGTGGCCGCTTGCTCGTCTTGAGCCGCGTGTTGCCGGGCCCCAGGGGCTTGCTCGGGCTGATGGGCTCCACGTCCTCCATCAGCGCGTAGATCATCCCCGTGGGGTTGAACGAGCCCAGCCGGTTGTACGTGTACACCTGGTCCAGCGCGACGACGTCCGCGTGGACCGTGCGCGCGCAGCGGGGGGCGGCGACCTTCTGGGGGGAAGGGTCCACCTGCCGCGTCTGCGCCTCCGCCATGGGCTGGTTCCCCGGCGCCGCGGCGACCGTGGACGCGGCGTCCTTGTCGGGCTGGCAGGACAGGGTGAGGAAGGTGGTCGCCGCCAGGAGGAGCCGCTGTCGCGCGCGCCCCTCCGGACCTCGGGGCGGAGGTGTTCCACCCGGGTGATGTCGTTTCTCGCTCGAAGACACACTTCCCCCAGTATCGGCCCCCTTCGGGGCGATTCTCTGATTAAGCCGCCAGGCGTGAGACTTCTGTTTCTGAGAGACTTCTCACAAACCCAGACGTTGTCTGTGTCTGGGATTTCTCACTATGGGTGCTTGCCGCCGGAAGTAAACACAGCGTGTAAACACCCGGACTCGCGACACTCCTCGGACGTTCCGTGAGGTTGTCTGAGAAGTTTCAAAGGAACAGGGAGTGCGGGGTTGTCTCGGGCGTACAGGTAATTGTTTGAATTGCCTGAATTTTCCTGGGGTGAAACCCACCCAGTGGGTGGCAATTTGCTACGCCGATGTTGGAATTTTGCCAGCTCGAAGGAGGGGCGACGGTTGTAGGCTGCAGGCCCCCCCGCAGGTCACACCTACTTCGGAGTCTCTCCTTCATGTCTTTCCGCCAATTGCTGGCGCCGCTCACGGCGCTACTCCTGGTCGTCACCGCTTGCGGCGATGATGATCCCCCCAGTCCTGTCTGTGGCAACGGTGTCGTCGAGCGCGGCGAAGCCTGTGACGACGGAAACACCACCAACGGCGATGGGTGTGAGAGCTCATGTCAGCCGACCCCGAGGCCGGATGCCGGTCCGGGCGGAGGCGACGGCGGCCCGGGCGAGCCCGATGCGGGTCCGGGTGAGACCGACGGTGGCCACGTCGAGCCCGACGCGGGCCCCGGTGAGACCGACGGTGGCCATGTCGAGCCCGACGCGGGCCCTGGTGAGACGGACGGTGGCCAGGTCGAGCCCGACGCGGGCCCCGGTGAGACGGATGGCGGCTCGGGGATTCCCGACGCGGGTCCGGGCGAGACGGATGGCGGCTCCGGTACGCCCGACGCGGGCCCCGGTGAGACGGACGGTGGCTCGGGGACTCCCGACGCCGGTCCGGGTGAGACGGACGGCGGCTCGGGGACTCCCGACGCGGGTCCGGGTGAGACGGACGGCGGCTCGGGGACTCCCGACGCCGGCCCGGGTGAGCCCGATGCGGGTCCGGGGGGGGGCACCGTCGTGATGTGCCCCGCGGCGAACCTGCCTCCTCCGACGACGGGGAGCTGCACGGTGACGTCGGGTAGCGCGGCGAAGCTGTTCACGGGCATCGTGCTCGCGCCCGACAAGGTCTATCACGGGGGCCAGGTGCTCGTGGACTCCGCGGGTGTCATCCAGTGCGTGAGCTGTGATTGCTCGCAGGCGGCGGGCGCGGCCTCGGCCACGCAGGTGACGTGCCCCCAGGCGGTGGTGTCGCCGGGTCTCATCAACGCGCACGACCACATCACCTTCCAGAAGGCGCCCTTCGCCCGGACGGATGAGAAGTACGAGCACCGTCACGACTGGCGCCAGGGCAACAACCAGCACACGCGTCTGCCCGCGGGCAACACGGTGGGCGCGGACGGCATCCGCTGGGCGGAGCTGCGCCAGGTCATCGCGGGCACCACGTCCATCGCCGGCTCCGGCGGCGCCAAGGGCCTGCTGCGCAACCTGGACGCGCCGAACACGTCCGACACGGGCACCAACCAGGAAGGCCTGGGCGCGGGCTCGGGCGCGGAGTATCAGACGTTCCCCCTGGGTGACTCGGATGGTCGCGAGCGCGCGAGCGGCTGTGATTACGAGCGCGTCGACTCTCCGTCGGTCATCCCGGCCGCCTCGGCCTACCTGCCGCACATCGCCGAGGGCATCGAGACGAGCGCGCGCAACGAGTTCCTCTGCCTCTCCGGTCAGCAGACCGGTGGCCAGAACATCCTGAGCTCCCGCACCGCGCTGGTCCACGGCATCGGCCTGAGCGCCAGCGACATCCGGATGATGGCCACCTCGAGCACCAGCCTGGTCTGGTCGCCGCGCTCCAACATCGGCCTGTATGGCGATACCGCGGCCATCCCGCTCTACAAGTACCTGGGCGTCAACATGACGCTGGGCACCGACTGGCTGCAGTCCGGCTCCATGAACATCCTGCGCGAGCTGCGCTGCGCGGACGACCTGGACACCGATTACTTCAATGACTCGCTCAGCGACGCGGAGACGTGGGCGCTGGTGACGGGCAACGCGGCGCATGCCTTCCAGGCGACGAACACCGGCGCGCTGGTGCCGGGCAAGGTGGCGGACGTGGCCATCTTCCGGCTCAACGGCCACCAGGCCTCTCCGCACCGCGCCGTCATCCGGGCGGAGCCCGCGGACGTGGTGCTGACGATGCGCGGCGGCAAGGCGCTCTACGGCGAGACCTCCGTCATCTCCGCCCTGAGCGGGGCGGGCTGCGACACGCTGGATGTCTGCGGCGTCGAGCGCTCGGTGTGCCTCCAGACCGAAATCAGCATGTCGCTGTCCACGCTGCAGTCGCGCAACTCCGGCGCCTACCCGCTGTTCGCGTGTGGCGTGCCGACGGATGAGCCGACGTGCGAGCCGTCCCGCACCTCCACCAACGCGCGCTGGCCGGCCTCCGTGTCGGGCTCCACCGTGTACTCCGGTGGCCTGTCGGGCGCGGACGTCGATGGCGACGGCATCCCCGACGAGGTGGACAACTGCCCCGGCGTGTTCAACCCGGTGCGCCCGATGGACCAGGGCGTGCAGCCCGACGTCGACGGCGACGGCGTGGGTGACGCGTGCGACGTGTGCCCGTTCGCGCCCGGCACCACCGAGTGCACCCGCCCCGACCCGAACGACACCGACGGTGACGGCGTCCCGAACGCCTCGGACAACTGCCCCAACACCCACAACCCGGACCAGGCGGACTCGGATGGCGACGGCAAGGGCGACGCGTGCGACCTCTGCCCGACGCCCAACCCGGGTGACGCGGCCTGCTCGCTGTCCATCTACACGGTGAAGCAGCCGGGGCCCGGTGGAACGTCTCCGTGGCTGGGCCAGCGCGTGTTCGTCTCCAACGCCACCGTCACCGGCGTGGGCGCGACGGGCTTCTTCGTGCAGGTCAACCCGTTGGATCAGGGCTACCAGGGGCCGGACTACTCCGGCGCCTTCGTCTTCACCCGCACGGCGCCGCCGAGCACCGTGATGGCCGGCTCGCGTGTGAACGTCGACGCGACGGTGGCCAACTACTTCGGTCAGCTCCAGCTCGCCTCACCCTCCGTGGAGGTGGTCTCCCAGGGCAGCACGCTGCCTCCTCCGCAGGTGGTGACGCCCGCCGAGGTGGCCACGGGGGGCTCGCGCGCCACGCCGCTGGAGGGGGTGCTGGTGCGCGTGTCGCAGGTGCAGGTGACCCACACCGCGCCCGCCCCGGGTGGTGGCGACTCCGCGCCCACCGGTGAGTTCGAGGTGGACGGCACGCTGCGCATCAACGACTACCTGTTCTCGTTCCCGCTGCCGGCGCTGGGAGACCGCTACTTCTCCATCACCGGCGTGCTGGAGCTGCGCAACGACCACTCGAAGATCGAGCCGCGCTCCGCCGCGGACCTCGTGCCCGCGAGCGCGGGCGAGGTGTCGCTGGCGTCGCTGGCGCCCACGGGCGTCTTCGTGCGCTCGGGCGTCAACGGCCCCACGTTCCCGGAGCCGCTGACGGTGACGCTCACCGGACCGGTGACGGTGGACACGGTGGTGACGGTGGTGTCGTCCAGCCCCGCCGTCTCCGTGGTGGGGGGCCAGGTGGTGATCCCCGCGGGCGAGCGCTCCGCGGTGGTGCTCCTGAACACCGACTCCGCGTTGGACCCGGACGCGAAGAAGGCCACCCTCACGGCCACGCTGGGCACGGTGTCCCGCGACGCCACGGTGACGGTGCTGGCGGTGGACCAGCCGGCGGCGCTGGAGCAGCTGTCTCCCGAGCTCGTCGTGGTGACGGGCGGCGGGACGGCCACGCTCACGGTGACGCTGGATGTGCCTCCGTCGGTGGACACGGTGGTGAGCCTGTCCGTGCAGCCGGCCAGCCTGGGCGCGGTGCCGGCCCAGGTGGTGGTGCGCGCCGACACGCTGTCCGCGAAGTTCGACTTCACGGCGGCCAACGTCAGCGGCGAGGGCCAGGTGGTGGCGAGCCTGGGCGGCGACTCGGTGTCCGCGCAGCTGCGCGTCACGGAGCAGCCCGCGGGCGCCAACCACGTGGTCATCAGCGAGGCGGCGCCGGCGGGCCCGGGCGGCGCGAACGACGAGTTCGTCGAGCTGTTCAACCCGACGACGAGCCCGGTGGACCTGTCCGGCTGGAAGCTCCAGTACAAGAGCGCGACGGGCACCACGTACCTGTCGTTCACGCTGCCCGCGGGGTCGGTCATCCAGCCCCGGGGCTTCTTCCTGGTGACGCATCCGGACTACGCCGGCTCCGTCGCGGGTGACGCGAACTGGGGTCCGGCGTTCTCCATGTCCGCCAGCCGCACCGGCGGTGGCAACCTGCGCCTGGGTGGGCCGGCGTTGACGACCACCAACATGAACGACCCGGCCAAGGTGGACGCCTTCGCCTATGGAACGGGCAATGCCCCCGAGGGCACCGCCTTCCCGACGGTCCCCGCGGAGGCCGGCTCCTTCGAGCGCAAGGCGACCGTCTCCTCGACGGCGGCCACCATGGAGGGCGGCTCGGACGCGGCTGCGGGCAACGGGTATGACTCCGACGACAACGCGTCCGACTTCATCCTCCGGACGCAGCGCCAGCCGCAGAACAGCGCCAGTCCCACGGAGTAGTTGACTCAGGGCCTTCCGGCCCCTACCGGGTCCATCAACCGGTAGGGGCTGGAAAACCCGGCGCGGCCGGGTCATAAGCGTTCCCGTGCGAGTCGTCTCATGGAACGTGAATGGGCTGCGCTCGGCCCATACCAAGGGCTTCCTGCCCTGGCTGTCGGGCGCCCGGGCGCAGGTGGTGGCATTGCAGGAGGTGCGCGCGCGCCCCGAGCAACTGCCGGATGAGGTCCGTGCTCCGGCCCGGTGGAAGACGCACTTCTCGGCCGCGGAGCGTCCTGGCTACAGCGGAGTGGGGCTGTTCTCCCGCGACGAGCCGGACACGGTGGAGACCCGGCTGGGAGTCCCGGAGATGGACGCGGAGGGGCGGCTGCAGCTCGCCCGCTTCGGCAAGCTCACCGTGGCCAACGTGTACTTCCCCAACGGCAACGGGAAGGACCGGGACCTGAGCCGCATCCCGTTCAAGCTCGCCTTCTACCGACGCCTGTTCGACCAGCTGGAGAAGCCGCTGCGCGACGGTGAGCGGCTGCTCGTCGTGGGCGACTTCAACACCGCGCACCAGGACATCGACCTGGCCCGGCCCCGGGAGAACCGCGAGACGAGCGGCTTCCGTCCCGAGGAGCGCGAGGAGCTGGACCGCTGGCTGCGCGCCGGCTGGGTGGACAGCTTCCGACACTTCCACAAGGGCGCCGGCCACTACTCGTGGTGGAGCCAGCGCTTCGGCGTGCGCGAGAAGAACATCGGCTGGCGCATCGACTACGTGCTGGCGTCCCCCGCGGCCATGGCCTTCGTCAAGCGCGCCGCCATCCACCCCGACGTGTCGGGCTCCGACCACTGCCCGGTGAGCGTGGACCTGGACTCCGCCGTCCGCTGATCCCCCTCGAGGCTCTCAATGAACGCACTGCTCTCCATCTGGACCTGGGTCGAGATTGGCATCGTCGCGCTGGTCGGCTTCTTCGTTCAGCTCGTCATCGCCGTCTTCACGTTGCCGTTCGACAAGAAGCGCTACGCGGTGGGGCGGTGCTTCCGCATGGTGGGCGTCACCGCCGCGAAGCTGACGCCGTACTGGCGCTTCGGCATCCACGGGCCGGTGCCGGACCAGGTGGCCCCCAACACGGTGGTGGTCAGCAACCACGAGTCCAACGCGGACCCGTTCCTCATCTCCCGCCTGCCGTGGGAGATGAAGTGGCTGGGCAAGGCGAGCCTGTTCAAGGTGCCGGTGGTGGGGTGGATGATGGGCATCGCCGGGGACATCCCCGTGCACCGCGGCGACAAGGAGTCCGCCACGGGCGCCATGGCGCGCTGCAAGCAGTGGATGAGCAAGGGCATGCCGGTGATGATCTTCCCGGAGGGCACCCGCTCGAAGACGGACGAGCTGTTGCCCTTCAAGGACGGCGCCTTCCGCCTGGCCATCGAGCAGCAGGCGGACGTGCTCCCGCTGGCGGTGAGCGGCACGCGCAAGGCGCTGCCCAAGCACTCCTGGCGCTTCTCCACCTCGCGCGGCCTGGTGACGGTGGGCACGCCCATCTCCACCAAGGGCATGACGCTCGATGACGTGGAGAAGCTCAAGACGCTGGTGCGCGAGCAGATCCTCGCCCTGCGCGCCACGCTGCAGCCGCTCACCCAGGATGCCGCGACGCCGGGGACTCCCAGCGCCGCGTAGCGGCTTCGACGAGGCACGCCGCTCAGGCGTCCGTGACTTCGTTGTCGATGATGTGGCAGCCCGACTCCTCGTCGAGCGCGTCCTCGATGAAGCCGCGCAGCAGGTCCTTCCCGCCGATCTCGAAGGACAGGCTGATGCGGTCGCCCTCGATGTGGACGTCCTTGTCGGTGGTCAGCTTGCCGCCCAGGGCCACGGCGCTGCCCTCGACGCGGGCGTTGCCCCGGAGGCGGACCTCGCCGCCCATGGACACCGCGTCGCCCTTCACCACGGCGCCGGCCTCCACGATGACGCGGCCCCGGATGGCGACCGCGTCGTCGACGGTGGCGCCCTTGCGGATGATGATGTCGCCCTCCACGGCGACCACGTCCTTGGCCTTCTCGCCCGCCTCGATGACCAGGTCCGTGCCCTGCACCACGCGGCTGCCGTCCTTGGCCGTGGTGTCGCAGACGACCTTCACCGGGGAGGTCGACTTCCTGGCCGCGTCATCGCCGGCGAAGGCGGGCAGGGCCAGGGTGGACGCGAGGGCCAGAGTGGAAAGGAAGCGTGAGCGCATGGACGGCTCCTGGGAACGACCGGGTTGAGAGGTCTACGCGGCAGGCCCACACCCATTGCATGGGTTTGTTTCCCTCCCGGGAGGCAGGTCGGGGCGCGCGGCTTGCAGTAGGGTGGGGGAGGCCCTGGCCCGCACGCCCCGAGGTTTCCCCTGGTCACATCGTCGACGCAGCAAGACTCCTCCTCGCATGACCTGACCATCTGGGCCTATGCCTTCGGCTATTTCGCGGCGTATGCCCCGTACAGCGCGCTGACGAAGGCGTTGTCGAGCGGCTCCCTGCCGGGCATGGAGGAGGGCATCGTCGGCTTCACGCTCCTGCCGGTGAGCGCGGCGACGTCGATGGTGGGGATGTTCGTCTTCCTCTCGCTCAAGCGCTGGTGGCGCTTCGCGGCGCACCGCCAGGTGCTGGGCCTGCGGGTGCCCGCGCCGGGGGCGTGGACGTTCCTGTCGGGGATGTGCTCGGCGGCCATCATCGGCACCACGACGCTGGCGTACACGCTGGAGGGCACCTCCATCGTCTTCATGATGCTGCTGATGCGCGGCGGGGTGCTGGTGCTGGCGCCCATCGTGGACGTGCTCAGCCGCAGGCACGTGCGCTGGCCCTCGTGGGTGGCGCTGGGGCTGAGCTTCGCCGCCGTGCTCGTCGCGTCGGGGAAGGACGCGCGCGCCACCCTGACGTGGGTGGCCGCGCTGGACGTCGGCGTGTACCTGCTGAGCTACTTCATCCGCCTGCGCGCGATGAGCCGGCTGGCCAAGTCCGAGGACAAGAGCCTGTCCATCCGCTACTTCGTGGAGGAGCAGATGGTGGCCACGCCCTTCCTGGTGCTGGTGCTCGGGCTGGTGGCGGTGTGGGGCGGCGCGGGGCCGGCGCTGGACATCCGCGAGGGCTTCACCGGCATGTTCGCCCGCGGGCGGCTCTTGGAGGAGATGCTGGTGGGGCTGTTGTCCCAGGGCACCGGCATCTTCGGTGGGCTCATCCTGCTGGACGCGCGGGAGAACGCGTTCTCCGTGCCGGTGAACCGGGCCTCCAGCGTGCTCGCGGGCGTGGTGGCCACGCTGGGGCTGTCGCTGTGGCTGGGGCTACCGGGCGTGGGGCCGCGCGAGCTTCTGGGCGCGGCGCTGGTCATGGTGGCCATGACGGTGCTGGCGGTGCCCACGGTGCTCGCGGCGCGCCGGCGCGAGGCCGCCCTGAAGGCGGCGCTCGGGCCTTGAGTCCCTGACGCCTACTTCTGGGTGTCCTGCGGGACGTGCAGCGTCAGCACGGGGCAGGGCGCGCGGGAGACCAGCTTCTGCGCCACGCTGCCCAGCAGCATGCGCGACAGCCCCCGGCGGCCGTGGGTGCCCATGATGATGAGGTCGAAGCCCTCCTTCTCCACCAGCTCCAGGATGGTGGAGGCCGCCTCGCCCACCACCACGCGGTGCTTGAGCGGGACGGAGGCCGGCTCCATCTGCTTGAGCAGCGTGGCCAGCTCCTTGCCCGCCGTGTCCAGGGCGACCTGCTCCAGCGAGAGCGGGTTCCATCCGGGGGCGGCGACGAGCAAGTCCGGCGCGACGTACTGAGGGGGCTCCCACGCGTGGAGGACCTCCACCGACGCGTTGAAGGGACGGGCGAGCTGGAGGGCGTAGTCGACGATGGAGCGAGAGCCCTCGCTCAGGTCGACGGGGACGAGAATTCGGGATGGCGCTGCCATGGTCGGCTCCTCGCTGAGGTGAAAGGCCCTCTCTTGGGGTGGGGCCGAACGTCCTCAGATGGAAGTTGCGTGCCAGCGCCTGCCCGCCCGTTCGCCACCGCGACGCGCAAAGCTTGCGGGGAGGCGAGCGCGGCCCGCGATTCGTGCGCAGGATGGCCCCCATGCGACCTCCTATCGATCAGGCCACGGTCCTCATCACCGGCGCGGCCGGGGGTATCGGCCGGGAGCTTGCCCGGCTTTTGTCCCGGCGCGTCCGCACGCTGGTCCTGGTGGACCGCGAGGTGGCGCGGCTGGAGCCGCTGCGTGAGGAGCTGCTCACGCGCTATCCCACCCTGGGCGTCCTCCTCCACGCCTGCGACGTGTGCGAGCCGCGCGAGGTCGACGCGATGGTGGCCTCGCTGGAGGCGCAGTTCGTCCGGGTGGACGTGCTGGTGAACACCGCCACGCTGGGCCTGCGGGGGCTCTACGCGGAGGCGCGCTGGGGAGGGCTGGAGGAGCTCCTGCGCTCGAACGTGTGGGTGCCCGCGCTGCTGACGCACCGGCTGCTCGCGCCCATGCTGGAGCGGGGGCGGGGCGGGGTGCTGAACATCGGCTCGGGCGCGGCGCAGCTCATGCTGCCCGGCTCCGCGATGTTCGCCGCCACGCAGCGCTTCCTCGACGGCTTCACCGAGTCGCTCCGGCTGGAGGTGGAGGGGCGCGGCGTGGTCATCACCCGCGTGGCTCCGGGACCGGTGGGGGACTCGGGCGCCGAGGAGGCGGGGCGCGCGCCCTTCTTCCAGATGTCGCTCGAGCGCTGCGCTCGCGCCGCGCTGGCGGCCTTCGAGCGGGGCGAGGCGCTGGTGTACCCGGGCTGGGGACACCGCTGGGTGATGCGGCTGTTGCCCCTCTTGCCACGCGGGCTCCAGCGGAGCCTGGGGCGGCTGGCGCTGCGCGGTGTCCGCCGCGAGGCCCTGGCCGCGCCCGACGCCCTGCCCGTGGGGCTCGCGTCGCCCGTGCTGCTGGCGCGCGAGCCCAATCCGGCGTGACGGCCTAGAGGCCGATCTCCGCCAGACGCGCCTTCACGCGGGTGGCCTTCACGCCGGTGTTGGCCGTGCCGCGGCCCTGCGAGTTGCCGCCCAGGCCGATGTGGTGCAGGCCCACCACCTGGTTGGAGCCCGTCGACAGCACCGGCGAGCCCGACGAGCCGCCCAGCGTGTCCGCGTCGTAGGACAGGTCCGTGGTGGAGTAGTTCGCGTTCTTCACCACGCCCGGCGACAGCTTCTTCGTCGGCGAGCAGCCCGACGACGTGTAGTAGTCGCAGTTCTGGTGCACCACGTAGATGCTCGCGTTGGTGGCGGCGTTGGCGCTGGCCACCGTCAGGTAGCCCTGCACGTTGCCGGGGAGCTGGCCGTTGGTCGCCGAGCAGCGCAGCGCCGTCATGTCGTCGGTGGACCACGTCCTGATGAACGTGGCGCAGGAGTACCAGACGCGGCTGGCCGAGGCGACGCCGTCGATGTAGTTGAAGGACACCCGGGCCCCCACGGCCTCGGACGCGCTGCCCACGCAGTGGTTGTTGGTGATGATGACATCCGGTGACACCAGCCACGCGGTGCAGCGGCTGCCCACCGCCGGGATGGACAGGTAGCCCACCGCCTTGGCCGCCGTGGCCTGCGCGCCCGTCAGCGTGGTGGAGCTCACCCAGTTCACCGAGCCGACGATGACGTTGGATTCCTGCGACTGCAGCGGCTCGTTCGCCTCCTGGTCCGGGACATCGGGGGACTGCTCGGTACCGCAGGCCGACAGGGCACCCATCACGAACAACGCACGCAGGCTCTTGGCGAACATCGGGTCTCCTCCACACGCGGGATTGCGCGCGGCGTGCCCAAGGCACTCTCCATGCCAGCGTTCCGCGCGGGACACTTCCACTCGACAGCCCTCCTCGCGCCGGGCCCCGGGTGGTGCGCGCGTGCTCCGCTCCGTCATCGGCGGTTGTAAAGCCCCTTCGCGTCGCCGCCGAGAGTCTTCATGATATTCGCGATTTACAATTAATTCCGGAACTGTCCTGTAATGGGACGCTCCCGGCGTCGGGTGTCGTGGTCCCGGACAGCGACGGAAAAATCCACGGGCCGCGTTCCGCTCGCTCATTGAAGAGGGGGAACGCGGCCCGGGGGCGCGGTGAGCGGAGCGCGGGCGCCTAGCCGATGATCATGTCCTCGCGCTCCAGCGTGCCCTCGGAGAAGCGGCGCAGGTTGAAGCGGGTGAAGAGCTCGTCGGACTCGCCGGTGCGCATCCACTTCGCCATCCGCTCGGCGACGGCGGGGGCCATCATGAAGCCGTGGCCGACGAAGCCGGACATCTGGAGCAGGTTGTCCAGGCCCGGGGTGCGCCCGAGGATGGGGTTGTTGTCCGGCGTCACGTCGTAGCAGCCGGCCCACTGGCGCAGCACCTTCACGTGGCCCACGTGGGGCAGCTGCTCCATGAGGGCCTGGGCGAAGCGGGACACGAAGCGCAGGGTGCTGCCCATGTTGAGCCCGGCGGGCTCCTTGGGGTCACCCATGCCGCCCACGATTTCGCCGCGCATGGACTGGCTGAAGTACAGGCCCGAGTCGAGCACGGACACGAGCGGCCCCAGGAAGGGCTTGAGGGGCTCGGTGCTGAGGATCTCGTGGCGGTGCGGCTCGTTGGGCAGCTGCACGCCGACGAGCTTCGCCACCTCGGGGCTCCACGCGCCGGAGGCGAGCACCACGGTGTCACAGGCGATGTCGCCGCGGTCCGTCTTCACCTTGCGGATCTGTCCGCCGCTGACGTCGAAGCCCGTCACCTCCGTGTACGTCTCCACGCGCACGCCCTTCTTGCGGCAGCCCTGCGCGTAACCCCACAGGAAGGGCCAGGGGAAGATGACGCCGTCCTCGGGGTTGAAGGACGCGGCCACGCAGCCCTTCATCGTGAGGCCCGGGACGATGTCGCGCGCTGCGTCCGGCGTGACGAGCCGGGTGGGCACGTCGAAGCGGTTGTGCAGCGCCACGTTGCGCTCCAGCCGCCTGGCCACCGCGTCGGTGCGCGCGAGGAACAGGTAGCCGCCCTGGCGCAGCCACACGTTGATGCCCATCTCCCGGGCGAAGCCCTTCATCAGGTCGATGGAGCGCTTGGCCAGCTCCACCAGCGCCGGGGTGCCCCACTGCATGCGCACGCCGCCGCCGTTGCGGCCGGACGCGCCCGCGCAGAGGTAGCCGCGCTCCAGCACCACCACGTCCGTCTCGCCCTCGCGCGCCAGGTTGTACGCGAGCGCCAGGCCCATGATGCCGCCGCCGATGATGACCACCTTGGCCCTGGCGGGCAGGGGCTCGGTGGGGCGCAGGCCCTTGGGGAAGACATCCACCTCCTGGGGCACGCCGCCCACGGGGGGCTGGGACTCGTCCACCGGGGCGCTCGCGAGCAGCCGCAGCTCGGTGGGGTAGAGCGGAGGCCTGGGCGTGAAGGGCACCACCGCGTCGGCCTTGAGCGCCTTCTCCTGCTCCAGGAGCGCGGCCACGGCGGACAGGCAGCTCTTGCCCTGGCAGATGCCCGTGCCGAAGCCCGTGTAGCGCTTCACCGACTCCACGTCGCAGTAGCCCCGCGACACCGCGTGCCGC
This sequence comes from Myxococcus sp. XM-1-1-1, assembly GCF_020037095.1. Classification (NCBI taxonomy): domain Bacteria; kingdom Pseudomonadati; phylum Myxococcota; class Myxococcia; order Myxococcales; family Myxococcaceae; genus Myxococcus; species Myxococcus sp. XM-1-1-1. The sequence continues at coordinate 244,067 of NZ_JAIQDH010000010.1, read as the reverse complement.
ACGTCGTCCGCGGTGACGTCCTCGCAGGAGCAGATCATCGACTTGCTCATGACAGTCCCTCCACCAGCGCCTGGGCCGCGCGGCGGCCCGCATCGGACGCCTCCTTCGCGCTGCCACCGCCCGTCACGTCTCCGGCCACGAACACGTCCGCCGCGTCGGTGCGGCCCTCGGCGCTCGCCTCCACCCGGAACAGTCCGCGCGAGGCCTCGAACGAGACCTTGGCGCCGCCCTGCCGCGCCAGCTCGAAGCTGGGCGTCACCGGCACCGACACCAGCACCGCGTCGCAGTCCACCTTGCGCCGTCCCCCCTGGCGCGGCGTGAAGCTGAACCCGCTCACGTGCCGGAGGCCGTGCGCCTTGGGCTCCGAGCCCTCCACCGTCGTCGGATGCGCTCCCGCGCCCGGCGCGCCCTTCAGGTCCACCACGACGGCGACCTTCACGCCGTGCTCCTCGAGCAGCCGCGCCAGCCCTTGCAGCTCCTGGCCCCAGCCCACCAGCGCCGCGCGCTCCGGCGCCACCGCGTGCCGACGCAACAGCAGGCTGGCCGCGCGGCCCGCGTAGACGCCGGGCAGGTCATTGTTCTCGAAGGGCACCATCGGAGGGTGTCCACCGGGCGTCAGCAGGAAGCGCTCCGCGTAGACCTTGAGCAGCCGCGCCTCGCCGTTCTCCCGGGCGCCCACCGCGAGGTAGCGGCCCTGCTCGTCGTCGTACAGGCCCAGCGCCGTGGCGCGGGTGACGACGCTGTCCCGCGCGAGCGTGGCCACGTCGTCGATGGCGGGCGCGTCCGCCTCCGGGGCGCCGTGCGCCAGCCGGCCACCCACGTGGTCCTCGCGCTCGAACATCAGGAAGGGGATGCCCCGTCCGGTCAGCTCCCTCGCGGCGGCGAGCCCGGCGGCGCCCGCGCCCACCACCGCGACGCGGGTGCGCAGCGTGCGAGACGGCGGGGGAGCGGGGGCTGCGTCCTTGGGCAGCAGGCCCAGGCCCGCCAACTGCCGGGCCACCTTGGCCATCACCGTCTCCGCGACGGGCACGCCGGCGAACATCTCGTGGTGGTCCAGGCCGTTGGGGAAGAACCAGTCGATGGTCTCGAACACGTCCACCTTCGCGGAGGGGTACGCGTTCTGCCGCTCCAGCTTCATGCCGTCGCGCGCGGGCGTGCGGCACGTGTAGACGTTGGGCAGCCCGTCCACGCGCATCAGGCACTGCGAGCACGCGGCGGCGAAGCAGTAGGGCCCGCGAGGGCGGTGGTACTTCACGGAACGGGCGAGCATGGGCTCGCCCGCGGCGACGAGGGAACATGCCACCGGCTCGCCCTCGATGGCGGGGATGCTCTCGCCCTCGAGGTCCACGGTGATGGCCCTGCCGCGCAACGAGGCATCTGGGAGACGTCGCATGGGTGCCGCGCAAAATGGCGTAACGCCCGCGGGTGGTCAAAGCCTGTCGGCGCATGACGCACCCCGGTCATGAGGCCCAGCCGACAGTCGAGGTGATGGCGCGCTGGAACTTCTCTAAGACTCCCGCAGAACGTCACCGGGGACCGCGACGGGCCGTCTCAGGCCTCGTGGCGATCCCCGGTGGGTGGAGCGGGCGGCCGTGCAGGCCGTGGTCCTTGACGCGCCGGGCAAATCCCGGCGCGGGTGCGTCAGAGCGGCTGCTCCCCGTGGGTGTGGATGGGCTCGGGGATGCCCATGCCGCGCGGCCGGTAGCCGAAGCGGGTCCGGATGACCGCGCCCAGGGCGATGAGCACCACCAGGCAGGAGACGATGGCGCCGAAGACGGGGATGGCGCCCACCACCAGCAACACCAGCAACCCCAGCGCGAGCACCACCGCCTGCGTCTTGCGTCCGCGCATCACCGGCAGCCGCGTGCCCAGCTCGCTCGCCACCGCCGCGAAGCCCAGGGCCGCCGCCAGGGGCGCCGCCATCCACAGCACCAGCGCCGCGGGGATGCCGATGATGGTGATGGCCAGCACCACCGTGAGCGGAATCATCGCCACCACCCCGAGCAGGCCCGTCAGGCCGCTCTGCACCGGCCGCGCGCGGATCTCATCCCCCAGCTGCTTCATCCGCGAGGGGAAGAACATCTGGCCCAGGAAGCCCAGCCCGAAGAGCACCGCGAACGTGAGGATGAACCCGGCGAGCCCGCCCCCGTCGTCGTCGTCGCGGTTGCGCCGCCGCTCCTCGCCCTCGTCGCTGGACTCCTGGAGGCCCTTGTTGAGCTCCTTCGCGACGACGCGGCCGATGTTGGCCCCGCCGAAGGTGTTGATGCTGCCCTCCACGTTCGCGCCGTCCTCGCGGTCCACGTTGCCGCCGAAGGAGGACACGTCGCCCTCCACGGAGGCGCCGGGCTTGAGGACCACGTTGCCGCCGAAGGCGTGCGCGTCACCCTCCACGTGGCCGTGGACGATGAGGTTGCCACCGAAGGCCACCGCGTCCTTCTCCACGTTGCCCTTCACCACCAGGTTGCCGCCGTACACCACGGCGCTCTCCACCGTCTGTCCCTCCTTCACCTCCAGGGACTGACCGCGCGCCACCACGTTGCGGGCCCCCGAGCGGCGCGAGCGCTTGAGCTCGTCGCGGGTGCGGTGCATCTGCTCGCGGATCTGCTCGCGCACCTCGCGCATCGTCTCCGCGTCCGTGGCGGAGTCCTCTTCGTGCTCGGAGCCATCGGAGGCGACCGCGGGCGCCGCCGGAGCGGATGGCGCGGGCGGGGCCACGGGCGCGGGGACCGCCTGGGGCGCGGGCGCCGGCTCGGCGAGCCCCTGGGCCGCGGCCTCCTTCTCCGAGGGCGTCATGGGGCGCAGGGTGATGATGGAGCCGTCCTGCTCCATGCGCAGCGAGTAGGCGCGGGACACGGTGCGCAGGGCCTGGTCGGCGGAGATGCCGCGCAGGTGGACCTCGGCGGGGACGTCCAGGTCGCCGGTGACGACCAGGTTGAGGCCGCCCTTGTCGGCGATGGTCTTCAGCGCGTCGCGCAGGCTGCCTCGGAAGGAGACGTCGATGCTCTTCGCGGCGGGTGCGGACTCGGCGGCGCGGGCGGCGGGCGCGGACTCGGCGAGCGCGAGGGGGGCGCCCAGGAGCAACGCGGGGATGAGGAATCGGGAGGAGATCTTCATGGGTCGCTCAGGCTTCGGAGGGGGTGGGGGCGCTGCCCGCGAGCCGCTTGAGACCGGCCAGCGACGTCAGGAGGAGGAACGCGAGGAATGCGGCCACGGCCAGGCCCTCGGTCGACCACAACGCGCGGGCGCCGCTCAGCACGCCCTCGGCCAGGAAGCGCCCCTCCACGAGGAAGGACGCCACGCCCGTGCCCAGCCGGCCGAGCGCCTGGTCGTTCATCACCAGGTAGCCCAGCCCACCGAGCAACGAGGTCAGCAGGATGGCGAGCCCGGACCAGACCTCGCGACGCTGAGGTACGGGCTCCGCCGCCACGCGTGCCATGACGCTGGCGACCAGGGTCGGCGGCGGGAGGGGATCCGCCAGCCGGTACAGGTCGTTCTCCATCAGCCGGTGCTCTTCGAGGACCCCCGCGCAGGCGTCACACTCGGCGGCGTGGTCCAGCGCGGGGCCTTCACCTTCCTCCAGCTCGGCGAAGAGGACCTCGAGGTCGGGGCAGGGGTGCGCGCTCATCGGGGGGCCTCCTCCGTGCTCATCTTCTTGCGAAGCTTCTCTCGGGCCCTGAAGAGCCGGGCCATGATGGTGCCAGGGGCGCACCCGAGGATCTGGGCGATCTCCTTCGTCGTGCGCTTCTGGACGTAGTAGAGCGCGAGGACTTCACGATCATCGACGGAGAGCGTGGCCATGGCCTCCTCCAGCGACTGGCGCTCCTCGCGGGCGATGGCGCCCTCCTCCTGGGAGGCCTCGTTGCTGGGGAGCACCTCCTTCATGGGCTCCAGCTCCTCGGTGCGCACCTTGGTGCGGCGGCGGAGCAGGTCCAGGCAGAGGTTGCGGGTGATGGCCAGCACCCAGAGGTCGAACGGGCGCGAGTCGTCGTACCGGTGCAGGTTCTGGTACGCGCGCAGGAGCGCCTCCTGGGACACCTCCGCGGCCTCGGCCTCGCTCTGCAGCAGCCGGAGCGCCAGGCCGTAGACCTGGCGCTGGACGCTGCGCACCAGGGACTCGAAGGCGGACGGATCTCCACGGCGGGCCGCCTGCACGTCGGCCTTCCAGGGGAGGGGGACGGCGTCGTCAGCCATCAGCATCCCGATGGCGTGGGCGAGGGTCCCGGGAGCGTCGTCGAGGGCAAGAGCGTTCACACCTGGGTCTACGGTGTGCGCGCTCCCCCATTGCGTCCAGGTGTTTCATCGCCGTTGCAGACTTATTTCTTCCGTGATTTCGAGCGCTTGGCTTCGGTCTCCGCCCGGGCGACCTCGCGGGCGGCCTTGCGCTGGCGCTGTTTTTCACGGAAGCCGAGCGGGGCGGCGGGCTCCTGCCTGGGCTTGGGCTCCGCCTGCTGGGCGAGCGAGCGGCCCCGGGTGGGCGTCTCGGAGACCTCGGCCGTGCTCTTGCGTCCGGGACGGGCGGGGGCCTCGACCTCGGAGGTGGTGCGCCGACCGGGCCGGCTGGGGGCCTCGCCGCGCGCGGGCGCACGGCGGTCCGAGGCGCGCGGACGCTCCTCGTCGACGGTGGTCTCGGCGCGGCGGCCGGCGGCGCCACGGGCGGCGGGGGCCCGGCGGCCGGTGCCCCGCTCCTCACGGACGGGAGGGCCGCGGCGGCTGGAGGGGGCACCCTCGGCCTGCTCCTGCTCGACGAGGTGCGCGCGCTGGGAGGCGCGGATCTCCTCCGCGGTGTCCTCGGCGTACTCGAAGTGGAACAGGCGCTTGACGACGAGCGTGGCGTACGCGCCCGGCGGCAGGGTGAAGGCGACGTTGACCTTGATGTTGCCCCGGTTGAGCTCGTCGGGCTGCGTGCGACCGATGACCAGCTTGTGCGGGAAGGAGAGGACCGGGCGCTCCTCGTGCTTGAAGAAGAGCATGCGCTCGGCCCCGGGGATGACCAGGTCCGACAGCTTGAGCTTCTCGCGGCCGAGCACCCAGCGCACGGCGTCCTCGACCTTCGGATCCGTGAAGGTGCTGTTGGGCGCGAGCAGGGGGAAGGTGGCGTCGCGCAGCACGCGCAGCGTCTGCGGATCCGCGTCCTTGTGGAACAGGAGCGAGCCGGCCTGGTAGCGCATGGGGAACAGCGACTCACGCGGCAACAGCAGTTGCAGGTAGCGCCGCACGCCCTCGTTCCAGAGGTAGCTCTGGTAGGTGAACAGCTGCATCGCGCGGTAGTCCGCGTCGATCTGCAGGAAGGCGCGGGTGAAGTTCTTGGGCTCCTCGCGCAGCGAGCGCAGGACGCGGTGGTACTTCTTGGTGCCCTCGAAGGGGACGCGCGCGTCCCAGTGGCCCCAGTTGTCGCGCCAGAAGGCCTTCACCTTGGCGTCCTCGGAGCGGTCCAGCTCCGACGGCTTGGCCAGGTAGTTGTGGAGCGCCGCCTCGAAGTCGCCCCGGATGAGGTCCTTGGCGATGAAGCCCTGCCCGTGCTTGAGCGAGCCGAAGCGCTGGCTGTCGAAGTAGTTGATGACGCCCAGGCGGTTCACCTCGGCGGCCGCCACGTTGAGGGGGCCCAGGGACGACTCCTCCAGGGCCCTCACCGTCACGGAGAAGCGGTTGGACGTGATGTTCGCCGAGGACAGGGCCTTGTTCGTCCGGCCCAGGTACTTCAGGCGGAGGTCCGGCTCCTGCATGTCCACGTCGGCGCCGTCCACGGCGATGAGCTGCTCGGTGCGGCCCTGCTTGTCCTTCAGGCCGCAATAGCTGATGGAGCCCGGCTTGAGACCGAACGCGTCCCGCAGGCGTGCCACGGCGTCGAACGTGGACAGCTTCTGCTTGTCCATCAGGTAGACGCGGAAACGCCCGGAGGCGACTTCATCGAAGCGGTAGGATTCCTTGACGCTGAAGTCTTCGGGCTTCTGTTTGATTCGCACGGGCCCCCCTTACCAGTGTGGGCCCTGGGAGAGAAGCGGGGCGGAGGACGGGGGACCAGGGGGAGGGGGGTGGACGGAGCTGACGCGCCGTCCCAGGAGCGGGACCCTGACCGGCCGTGCAGCCCTCCGGAGGGTGCCCTGGTCGGCCAGCGCCACCAGACGTTCCCCGCTTCCCAGGCGGCTCTGGTAGTGTCCGGGCCGGTGAGGATTCGCGCGTGAGCCAGGTTCCCGCCCCATTCGCTCCGAAATCCGGGCAACAGCTCCGAGGCCCCCGGCTGACCGGGCGCTTCGCGGACGGCACTCTGGGGGAGTTCCCCCTGGGGCCGTTGACGTCGCTCGGCCGTCATCCGTCCAACACGCTGCGCCTGGTGGACCGCGAGGTCTCCAAGGAGCACGCGACCATCGAGAAGGTGGGCAAGGACTTCGTCCTCAAGGACCTGGGGTCCTCGAACGGGACGTTCGTCAACGGCAAGCGGGTGAAGGAACTGCGGCTGAAGGACGGGGACGAGATCGCCCTGGGCTCCTCGCGGCTCATCTTCCACAGCGGCGAGCAGCCGGCGGTCCCCGCGCCCGCGGCGCCCGGCGTGACGGTGGTGGCGCAGTCGGTGTCCATGCCCGCGTTCCTGGCGCAGATGGACCAGGTGCCGCAGAACTTCCGTCCGGTGGACCAGATGACGGACGGCGAGGCGCTGCGCCGCGACTACGAGAAGCTGCGCATCGCCCACGAGTTCCACCGGCAGGTGAGCACGCAGGGCAGCCAGACGGGGCTGTTCGAGCAGATCCTCAAGGTGGCCTTCCAGCTGCTCGCGGCGGACCACGGCGTCATCCTGAAGGTGGCCGGGGACGGGGAGTTCATCCCGGCGGCGGTGCACCACCGCACGGGCAAGCCGGTCAACGTCATGCTGTCCGACACGGTGCTCAAGCGCGTGGTGGAGACGGGCAAGGCGGTGCTGACGGCGGACGCCATCATCGACGAGCGCTTCTCCGCGGCGGAGAGCATCGTGGCGCAGGGCATCCGTTCGGCCATGGCGGTGCCGCTGATGGTGAACTCCAAGATTCAAGCGGTGCTCTTCCTGGACAGCCGCCAGCAGATCAACGCCTTCTCGGAGAAGGACCTGAACATCCTCTCCGGCATCGCCTCGCAGGCGAGCATCGCGCTGGAGAACGCGGCGTTGGGCGAGCAGATCCGCGCGGAGGCGGTGACGCGCGCGGAGCTGAGCCGCTTCCTGTCCAAGGCGGTGGCGGACGCGGTGATCTCCGGTGAGACGGAGGACCTGCGGCAGAGCCGGCTGGCGGAGGTGAGCTGCCTGTTCGCGGACATCCGCGGCTTCACCACCATCTCCGAGAACGAGTCGCCGCAGGAAGTGGTGTCGATGCTCAACACGTTCTTCACGGCGATGGCGGACGTGGTGTTCCGCTACGAGGGGAACCTGGACAAGTTCATCGGCGACTGCGTGATGGCGGTGTGGGGTCCGCCGCTGTCGCATCCGGACGACGCGGCGCGGGCGGTGCGGGCGGCGCTGGAGATGCAGGAGGCGGTGGATCAGATCAACCGCAACCGCGTGGCGGCCGGCAAGGCGCCCATCGAGGTGGGCATCGGCATCAACACGGGCCAGGCGGTCGTCGGCTACATGGGCAGCGCGGAGCGGCACGAGTTCACGGCCATCGGCGACACGGTGAACACGGCCTCGCGGTTGTGTGGCATGGCCAAGAGCGGCGAGGTGCTCGCGTCGGAGTCGACGGTGCGCAGGTCCGGCGCGGGCTTCGACGTGGAGGAGCTGCCGGCGCTGCAGGTCAAGGGCAAGGAGAAGGCCGTCCCCACCTACCGCGTCCATGGCGTGGAACATACGACCGCCGCCTCCCCGCGCCGATGACGACGACCCAGGAGTGTCCCAACTGCGGGACCCAACATGACACCCGGGTCTATGTCAGCGGGCAGAAGCTGACGTGCCGTTGCGGCATCCGCTTCGAGGTGCGTCGTCAGGACGTAGGCGGTGTGAAGCCGGTGGGGGCGGGCAACTCGAACATCACGTTCGCGCCGCACCGGGCGCAGCCGTTGAACGAGCACACGCGCGACACGGTGGTCCCGGGGCTGGGGGGGGAGGAGCGCGCGTCGCGCAGCCCCAGCTATGCGAACGGCGGAGCGCTGCGGGATGCGTCCGCGGGGTCGAGCGGAATCGATTGGAGTGAGGAGCGGGAGCCCGGCTCGTCGAGGGTCGGCGCGGCTCCGAGTGGAATCGCGAGGGCGGGTGCCTCGTGGGTGGGTGGGACGTCCGCGGCCGGCGTGACGTCGGGCTCCGAGGCGCGAGCGCGCCTGGGCGCCGCTGTGAGCGCGGGTGGTGACGCCGCGTCAGTGGGCCCGGTGGCGCGCGTGGACGCGTCTTCGGGTGTGGCCGACATGAGAGACGTGGAAGCGGCGGGGGACGCGGCGCGCGACAGTGGTGTGGAGGTGTCCTTCGGGGACACGGACGTGCCCGGCCTGCGGGTGACGGGGACCGCCATCGATTCCTCACCGGGCGGCGTCGCGCTGCCGGGCGTGCGCGTGGGCGGCGAGGCTCCGGTGGCCTCGGGGCTTGCCGGAGGCGAGGCCTCCGTCCGTGGCGGCGTGTCGCCAGGCGCGCCGTTCGGAGTGGCAGTGCCAGGGGTGGGCGCAGCGGGTGATGCGCTGGCGCGCGTCGCCGCGTCTCCGAACGCTGCGGGGGGCGATGCTCCCGGGCATGGCGGGGCATCTCCGGGCGCACCGTTCGGCGTGCCCCTGCCGGGCGTTCGCGCGGGCGAGGTGCCCGTGCAGAGCGCTTCGGGCGGAGGAGAGGGTCCGGGTAACGGTCGGCAGGGCGTCCCTCAGTCCTCGAACGAGTCGGGCGGCGTTGGCCCGAGTGGCGTGGCGCTGCCCTCCTCGACGCCGGGGATGGATGTGCCCGTGGACGCGACGGTGGTGCGCTCGACGCGGCCGACGGGGCGGGGCGACGCCGACTCCGACCTGGACATCCACTCGGTGGAGACGTTCGTGGCGGCGGCGCGGGTGACGCTGCCGGGCTTCGAGCTGAAGGAGCTGCTGGGCCGCGGCGGCATGGGCGAGGTGTGGCTCGCGCGCCAGACTTCGCTGGGTCGCACGGTGGCGGTGAAGCTGCTCCCGCCGAAGCTGGCGAAGGACCCTGAGTTCGTGGCGCGGTTCGAGAAGGAGGCCACGGCGCTGGCCGCCCTCAACCACCCGAACATCGTGCAGATCATCGACCGGGGCGTGGCCGGCGAGCACTACTACTTCGTGATGGAGTTCGTGGAGGGCCGCTCGCTGCGCGAGGCCATCTCCACCGGCTCGTTGACGCCGCAGCAGGGCCTGAAGCTGATGCTCCAGGCGGCGCGCGCCATCGAGTGCGCGCACGACAAGGACATCATCCACCGCGACCTCAAGCCGGAGAACATCCTGCTGGACGGGCGCGGTAACGTGAAGGTGGCGGACTTCGGTCTCGCCGGCATCCGTCAGTCCGAGGCCCGGCTGCAGCTCACCGCGACGGCGGTGGCCATGGGCACGCTCAACTACATGGCCCCCGAGCAGCGGCGCGACGCGAAGAGCGTGGACGGCCGCGCGGACCTGTTCTCGTTGGGCGTGGTCCTCTACGAGCTGCTCACCGGGGAGCTTCCCCTGGGACGCTTCAAGCTGCCGTCCAAGCGGGTGCCGGGCCTGGACCCGCGCGTGGACCACATCATCGACCGGCTGCTGGAGACGGACCCCGAGGCGCGCTACGCGAAGGCCACGGAGCTGTGCGAGGCGCTGGAGCTGCTGGTCGCCTCGACGTCCGCGCCCAACCAGACGGCCCGGCCGACGCATCAACTGGAGGGGCGTCGCAAGTCGACGAGTCAGATCACCCGCAAGCTGCGGACGGGGTGGCGTCGGGTGCGCGCCGGCCTGTCGGTGGTGGGTGGACTCGCGGTGCTGGGGCTCGGCGCGCGATGGGTCAACGGGCGGATGCCCGAGAAGCCGAACCCGCCGAACACGTACGCGGAGGCCTTCTCCACGGCGACCCTGGTCGAGGCGGCGACGCCGGATGGCGAGGCGCGCTTCGAGGTGTCCTTCGACGACAAGGGCCCCGAGGAGCTCAATCTCCACAGCGGTTTGTGGAAGGTCGAAGGCGGACAGCTCCGCGCATGGCAGGGGGGGCAGGATGCCGGTGGCCGGCGGCTGGTGCCTCGCGCCTATGTGGCGACGCGCTACTTCGCGGCGGACCACTTCGACGCCTCGGTGATGATGGACGTGAAGCCGCTCGGGGATGAGTACCGTCCGGACGAGCCGGACTCACAGCACTACGGCGAGCTGTCCTTCCGCATCCGGGACCTCCAGGTGTCGGCCTTCGCGATTCCGGAGGTCGGCATGCGCCTGGCGTGGCGCTACTTCGCCGAGGACGGACAGGAGATCGTCGGCAACAGCGCGCAGGACACGGACGGGCTCGTCGAGGACGAGATGCCGCTGCCCGACCGGGGGCCCTACCAGGTGCGCCTGAAGCTCAGCCGCGTGAAGGGCGGCGTGCTCGCGGAAGGGTTCCTCGGACGGCAGCGCTTCGCCCGCAAGCTGCTGCCCGGCCTGGAGAACCGCGTCGCCAAGGTGGCGGTGGGATGCCGCAACCTCGCTTGTACCTTCGATGACCTGAAGGTGAAGGGACAGCTTCGCGAGCAGCCGCTGCGCCGGGCCTCCGCGGGCCAGGAGCAGTAGTGGGTTCAGCGGCCTGAGGCGACTCGGGGGGGAAGGCGCCGTCGCTACCACTCACCCGGACAGCTTGTCCGAGAGCAGCCGAAGCATCTATCGAGCTCCGCGATTCCTCGCGAACGTGCGGGTGCGGCAACTCCATGGCCGTCTGAAGCGCACTCTCTTGCTTCCTGAGCTGTTTCTCCAGCACCTGCGCGCCGAAGCGGGCTGGGCTCACGACTTGTCGGCGCCTGTCGTGGAATCCTCACGTACTCAACACTTCCCTCGCACGACCCGGCCGGACTCCGTCCGACGGAGGGCGGTTCCCGCGGCACCTGTCAGGCGCGGGACGGGGTGAGACTCCGGGCGACCTTGCGCGAGCCTGTCCGGCGTACCACCTTCCCTCGGTATCCGGGGTCTGGCGTGGAGCGGGCCCTGTTCGTGCGGCCGGGGGACGGGATGGAATTCTGGCGCGCCGTGCTGGCGCCCATCTATGCGGCGCTCCTGGCGGGACTGGTGGTGGCCGTGCTGACCGTGGGACGGCGGGGGCCGGACTCGCGAGTCCCCCGTCTGCCGCTCGTCTGGTTCGGGTTGCTGGCCTTCGGTGGCTTCCTGCTCGTCTCCGGGCTGGGCAATGTCGCCTTCGTGGTGTGGTCGTCCGAGTCGTTCGGCAGGTCGCTGGGCATCGCGCTGCTGGTGGCGGCGGCCCTGCTCGCGGTGCGGGGCACCCGGGTCCGTTCGGGGTCGGAGCTGCTGCGCGACTCGGCGCCGAAGACCCTGGATGACGCCGTGGCGGAGCTGCGCGCCGGAGCCACCACGAGCTGGGGTGTCTTCCAGGGCACGCTCGATGCGCAGGAGGAACTGACGTCGCCGGGGGGCGTGGGCTGCGCGTTCTACGAAGCGGAGCTGCGCGAGGTCGCCTCGGATGGGCGCAAGGGGACGCTGCTGTCTCGTGAGCGCGCCTATTCCCCGACGCTGACATTGCGCGGCGCGCGCATCCGGGCGCGAGTGCGCTTCTCGCCCGCGTCGTTGATGGCGCCCGTGCGGCCCCGCCGCTGCAGGACGGTCTGTCTGCCGACGCCCTCAGCGTGGCTCGAGGAGCGGCCGGTGACGCCGGAGGGCGCCGCGGTGCCCGAGGCTCGCCAGCTGACGGACGAGCCCTGGGCCTTGTCCTGGGAGCGCGTGGGGACCGCGGGCGAGACGTGCTTCGTGGTGGGGGAGCTCCGACGGGGCCCGAGCGAGGGCTCCTACGAGCTGTGCGGCCGCGGCGGCGGACCCGCCCTGGTCGTCCTGGGGCCGGAGGCGCAGGACACGCGAGGTACGCTGGCTCGCCGCGCCTGGACGCACTTCACGGCGGCCGGGGTGATGTCCGTGGCCGCCGCGCTGATGCTGTCGCGCACGCTGTAAGCTCCGCGCCCTGACGACGAACGGGGCTCACGAACCGTGGCCGCCGCGTGGATGCGGCAGCGCATGCTTTGAGCCCCGCGCCCTGACGTCGGCGATGAACAGGGCTCACGAACCGTGGCCGCCGCGCGGACGCGACAAGCGCCCTGCCTACGTTGACGACGACGGGCCCCACGCGGTGGAGAACACGAGCTGCTCCTGGCTGCTCGCGATCCGTACGGTGAACGTGCGCTCGATGCCGCCGAGCCCGCGAGGAGTCGCCTTCGCGACCTCGGCGAGCAGTGCCCCCGCGGCGCGCAGGTGGAACCCCGTGTTCCACATCCCCTCCAACTCACCGTGCACCGCGCGCAGCTCCTCGCCGCTCCGCCGCTCGTCGATGGAGCGACGCAGCCGCACGAGGCCCTCCACGAACCGGCGGCACTTGCCCAGCGTCCCGCTGTTCGCCTGCGTCACCTCCGCGAAGGTGAACCTGCCGCCGATACCGTTCCACGTCTTCTCGCGCAGCAGCAGGTCCGAGGCGAGCTGCTTCACCGTCGCGTCGCGCTCGATGAACCACTGGGCGATCTGCGCGGCGCGGGTGGGGGAGAGGTCTCCGGACAGGAAGCTGCCCTTGTCGAGCACCTCGTTCAGATACGACTCCCAGATGGGCGCATAGACCAGCTTGCGGAACTCCGGGGACACGCGCGCCGTCTGCTCGCTCCACGGCATGGCCCGGGCGAGCGCGCGGGAGAACAGGTTGACGTCGAAGCCCTGCAGTCTCGGCAGGAGCTCGCGCAGCATGTCGTCCGACACCTTGAGCTCCAGCTGCGTCTCCACGTCCGACCTGCCCACGTGCGCGTCGAGCTTCGTCAGCACCGTGGCGGCGTCGTTCGCGTCCAGCACGCCCCACACGACGGCGTCGTCCACCGCCTCGCGCAGCTCCTGCTTCGACAGCTTCTTCTTCTGGCCCCACAGCAGCATGTGCAGGCCCAGGCGGAAGTCCGGCGCCGTCGGGGCCAGGGTGAACGTCTCCATGTCCGCGCGGAAGTCCACCACCCACCGGCCACGGTGGCCCAGGAACGAGTCCTCGTACGCGCGCTGCCCGAGGAACGCCTGCCGCCGCGCGCCCTGGAGGTTCTCCTGGTTCACCCAGGTCTGCTTCCGCGTGGAGCGCGCCTTGAGCACCTCGAAGCTGCCCAGGCCGAGCGTGAAGCCCACGGTCGACTGGAGCGTGGCGGAGGAGGTGTTCAGGTAGTTGCGCAGCGTGTAGCTCCCCGCGTTCGCGGGCTCACGCAGCCACGCGAGCAGGTCCACCAGGCTGCCGCGCAGCAGCGAGCCGTGGAAGCGCAGCGCGGTGGTCTCGTCCAGCTCCACCTCCAGCAGCGTGGAGGACTCGGATACGCGCAGGTACTCGTACTGGAAGGACGCCGCCACGCGCGCCTTCACCAACGTGTCGAGCGCGCTCGACACCTTCTGCTTGAGCTGCCCCCACTCCTGCTTCAGGTGGTCCAGGACGACCAGCTGCGGGTCCAGCCCCAGCCGCTCCAGGATGCCGCGAAGCTGGGCCTGCTCCTCGGCGCTGAGCACCTTGTCGAGGGCCTTGTCGACCAGCTCCTCCACCTTCGCCTCGGCCTGTCCGGTGATGGCCGTGAGCACCTCGCCGAGCCGCTTGCGCACCGCCTCCGCGTCCGCCAGCTCCACCTGGAGGTTGAGCCCCGCGCCCAGCGTGGCCTCGCGCGACTTCGCCTTGCGCACGGCCAGCTGGATGCGGCTCGCGGCGGGGCGGGAGAAGACGAGCTGGTAGTCGTCCGTGAGCGACACGCGCGCGCCCACCTTCGCGTCGAGCGCCGTCTTCAGCTCGATGAGCTCGCTGGTGCGCACGAAGGCCAGGTTCGCCAGGTTCGTGGTGAACAGGTCCGCCCAGTTCAGCTCGAGCCCCGCCTCCAGCGTCCCGCGCACCTGCCACGCCACCGCGTCACCCGGGCCCAGCTTGGTCAGGTCCGTGGACAACACCAGCAGCCGTGGATGCGACAGGTCCTCCTTCACCGCCTCGCGCATGTTCCGCGTCAGCGGGTGCGCACGGTAGTCGCTGAGCGTGGCGAACACCTCGCTCTTGCCCTGTCCGGACACGAACGGCAGCGAGCCGGTGGACCCCGCGGACTTGATGCGCGCCGTGGCCTGGTAGCGCATCCAGCCGGTCTCTCCTCCCAGCAGCAGCTGGGGCCGGGAGCCGTCGGAGGCCGGCGCGTTGGCGGCGGCGGGCTCGCCCACCACGCCGTTCTCGTCCACGTCACCGGGCGAGTTGAAGTTGCGCACCGTGGCCTCCACGGCCCCGTCGAACGACAGCGTGAAGTCCGCGAGGCTCAGCTTGGGCGGCAGGATGTTGTCCCGCGTGAGGCCCTCCTGCGCGAGCGTCACCCGGATGTCCTGGTCCTGCAGCTTCACGTCCGGAAGCTTCTCGGCCAGCGCCGGCGGAAGTTGGGCGAGCAGCGACTCGATGACCTTCATGGGCTTCCCCTCGGACGGAATGGATGGCCGCTCCAGCATGCTCCAGGTTCTACCGGGAGGCACGTGCTGTCGGTTCCAAGGGGTAATTCTGGACTGACGCGGAAGGCCGCCTGCCCACCGGGGCGCGGCGCTCACGCCTCGTCGGCGAGGCCGTACTCCTTGAGCTTGCGGGCGAGCGTGTTGCGGCCGATCTCCAGCACCTTCGCGGCGGCGGTGCGGTTGCCCTTCACGGCGTCCAGGACGCGCAGGATGTGCAGGCGCTCCACCTCGGCCAGGGACTTCAGGCCCGGCTCGGACGCGGCGGGCGCCAGGGTGCGCACGGGCTCCGCGGGCGTGCTCCCGGGGATGCGGTCCAGGTCCGGCAGGGGCAGGTGCTCCTCGAGGATCTCCCCCTCGCACAGCACCACGGCACTCTCGATGCAGTTCTCCAGCTCGCGCACGTTGCCCGGCCAACGGTAGCGCTTGAGCCGCTCCAGCGCGGCGGGGCTGAGACGGGGCGTCACCAGCCGGTGGCGCCGCGCGGCGGTGGCGACGAAGTGCCGGGCCAGCCGCTCGATGTCCTCGGCGCCGCGCTCGCGCAGCGGGGGCAGCACCACCTCCACGACCTTGATGCGGTAGTAGAGGTCCTCGCGGAAGCGGCCCTCGGCCACCATGCGCGCCAGGTCTCGATGCGTGGCCGCGACGATGCGCACGTCCACCTTGATGGCCTGCGTGCCGCCCACGCGCTCGAACTCGCGGTCCTGCAGGACACGCAGCAGCTTGCCCTGCACGGGCAGGGGCAGCTCGCCAATCTCGTCGATGAACACGGTGCCGTTGTCGGCCGCCTCGAACTTGCCGGGCATCCGGTGGTCCGCGCCGGTGAAGGCGCCCTTCTCGTGGCCGAACAGCTCGTTCTCGATGAGCGTGGCGGGCAGGGCGGCGCAGTCGACCTTGATGAACGGCTTGTCGCGGCGCGGGCCGTTGACGTGCACGGCGCGCGCGAAGAGCTCCTTGCCGCTGCCGCTCTCTCCGCGCAGCAGCACGGTGGCGTCGGTGGGCGCGGCCTTGCGCACCAGCCGGTAGATGCTCTGCAGCTGCGGGGACTCGCCGATGATGCGGTTGAAGAAGTAGCCCACCGGCGCCTGGGGCTGGTCCTTGGCGCGCTGCAGCTCCTGGTAGAGGCTGGTGCTCTGCAGGGCGGAGCTCACCTGCGACGCGATGGCGTCCAGCCGCTCGGTGTCCTCATGCGTGAAGCGGTCCGCGCCCCGGCGGTTGAGCACCTGGAGCACGCCGTACAGCGCGCCGTCCACGTCGCGCAGCGGCACCGCGAGCAGGCTGGTGGTGCGGTAGCCCGTCATCCGGTCGATGTCCGCGAAGAAGCGCTGCTCGCCGCGCGGGTCCGGCACGTTGATGGGCTGGCCCTGCTGGGCCACGGTGCCGGCGACGCCCTGGCCCAGCTTCACGCGAATCTGGGACACCTCCGGCAGGTGCGCCGCGCGGCTGAACAGCTCGCGCCGTGCGGGGTCCAACAACCACAGCGTGCCCCGGTCCGCCTGCATGGTGGCGGCGATGCGGTCCATCAACGTCTGGAGGAAGGCGTCGAGGTCCACCTCACGGCCCACCAGCGCCCCGAAGGGGAGGAGGACCTGGGTGACATCCGGGGCGGGGGGCATGGTGGGCAGGGGCGGGAGGATGAAGGCCGAAGCGTCACCATAGCATCCGTGTGGCATCGTCCGGCCCACCTCTCAGGCCGCGCGGCCCAGCACCAGTCGTTGGCCCTCGCGCGCCGGCTCGCACACCGGGAACAGCGTCCGCGCCTGCTCGGCCATGTCCTCCAGCACCTCGTCCGAGTGCGCCGGGTCATGGTGGAACAGGCACAGCCGCCGCGCGCCCACCGTCTTCGCCACGCCCGCCGCGTCCATCATCGTCGAGTGGCCCCAGCCCTTCTTCGGGATGCCCTTCTTCCCGTCGTACTCGTCGGGCGTGTACTGCGCGTCCAGACACAGCACGTCCGCGCCCTCGAACAGCCGCGCCACCTCCGGCGACAGGTCCTCCAGGCGCAGCTCCACGTCCGTGGCGTAGATGAACGAGTGTCCGTCCGCCTCCACGCGGTACGCCAGGCACCCCTGCGGGTGCGGCACGTCGATGGGCGTCACCTTGAACGGGCCCACCTCCACCGTCCTCGCGTGCAGCGCGGACAGGAAGTCCATCTTCGAGCGCATGGTGCTCAGCGGCACCGGGAAGTGCGGCGGCTGCATCTGCGCCGCCAGCTCCGACTGGAGCGCCTGCGCGCCATTCGCGCCGGGGCCGTACATCGTCAGCCGCGACGTGGGCAGGTACGCCGGGGTGAAGAAGGGGAAGCCCTGCACGTGATCCCAATGCAGGTGCGAGAAGAACATCGTCACGTCGTGCGGAATCGGCTCGCGCATCATCGACTCGCCCAGCGCGCGCAGGCCCGTGCCCGCGTCGAGGATCAGCCGGTGGCCCTGGCTCGTCACCTCCACGCAGGCCGTGTTGCCGCCGATGCGTGAGCCAGAAACCGCGATGCTGCCGCGAACGCCGTAGAACCGGATATCCATGATGTGCCTCCTCAAGCTGGCGGGCCTCCTCGGGAGGACGCCCTGATGCCCCGTGCTTCAGCACGTGGGATGCCATGGCCAAGTGGCTGGAATTATTGGCGAGAGGTCTGACATTCCGGGGCGCTGCACCATTCTGGAGCGCCCCCGGATGGTGCGGCCGTACCATTCCGGAGCGTCCGGAATTCATGGGTGTTCTGGGAGGTGCCGGGGCGTCGGAGGGGCTCGCCGGGAGGCCGGTGGCGGCGTGGGAGATCCGGTATAGGACGGGCCCATGGCGTTGATTGCGTTCTGCACCATCAAGGGCGGCGTGGGGAAGACCACGCTCTGCGCGCACGTGGCCTCGGCGCTGGCGGACGCGGGCCGGCGGGTGCTCGTGCTGGACCTGGACCCGCAGGCGCACGCGTCGCTGGTGCTGGGGTTGGAGAGTCGTGAGGGGCCGTGCCTCGCGGAGGCGCTGGGGCCGCGGCCGAAGTACCGGCTGGACGACGTGGTGGTGGCGTCACCGAAGCGTCCCACGCTCTTCATCGCGCCGGCGGCGCCGCGCATGGCGGCCCTGGAGCGCGAGCTGTTCCAGTGGGGTCACCGGCTGCAGGCGATTCCACGGGCGCTCAAGACGCTGAGCTGGACGCCGGACATCATCCTGGTCGACACGCCGCCGAGCATCGGCGCGTACACGGAGGCGGTGCTGGCGTTCGCGGACCTGGTGGTGGCGCCGGTGCCCACGGGCGCGTTCGCGCTGCAGGGGCTGGGCGAGATTGAGGCGGCGTGGCGCGACGTGCGCGAGGCGCAGGGCGGCGAGCTGGTGGCGGTGGTGAACCTGTGGGACCGGCGCACTCCGGCGACGAACGGGGCGATGGAGGAGGCGCTGAGGGACTCGACGGTGCCGGTGCTGCGGGCGCGCATTCCGCGCTCGGAGTCCATCAATCAGGCGGGGTTGGGCTACGAGGTGGTGTTCGACACGAGCCCCGCGGCGCCGGGGGTCGAGGAGCTGCGCTCGCTGGCGCAGGAGCTGGCGAAGCGGGTGGGGCTGCGCTGAGGGAATCGTCGACGCCCGTCCCTCTCGACGGACGGGACGGGCGCCTCAAGGGCCCTCAGAGGTGGTAGTGGCCCGAGGCCTCGGGCTGGTACGGCACGGCGACGATGCGCAGCCGCTTGGTGCGGCCGTTCGGCAGCGGCCAGACGATGGACTGGCCCACGGACAGGCCGATGAGCGCGCTGCCGATGGGCGCCAGCACGGAGATGCGGCCCTCGTCGCTGCGCGCGTCCTTCGGGTAGACGAGCGTCACCTGACGCTGCTCGCCGGTCTGCTCGTCCTCGAAGAGCACGGTGCTGTTCATCGTCACCACGCTGGGGGGCACCGTCTCCGAGCTGACGACGTGGGCCCGGCCCAGCTCCGACTCGAGCATCTCCACGAGCTCGGCCGTGCGGCCCCCTCCATGGTGGTCGATGACCTGGCGCAGACGGTCCAGGTCGGTCTCAGTCACGATGAGGGACTGCTCGCTGCTCATGGCGATGACTCCGGGGAAAAAGAAATGAGGATAGGGTGAACACTGGGGCAACGGTTGGGAGAAATATCTATTCCCGGCGAGCCCGGAGAGGGCTTGCGGGGTGGGGGGTCACTCCCGCTCGCGCGAGGCGGGGAGCCGCAGGACCCACCACTCGATGCCCTGGGCGCCGTCGTCCGCGAGGAAGAAGGTCTGCGTGTTCGTGGGCGTGAACACGTAGGGGAGCGAGCCTGTCGGGCCCGGGGCCAGCTCCTGACGCAGGAGGGTGCCCGCCGTGGTGCCGTTGGACTCCCAGAGCTCGGGGCCGGTGCGGCCGTCGTCGGCGTGGAAGAGGGCGAGCGCGCCGACCGAGGTCATCCAGCGTGGCTCGGAGCCCTGGGGGCCCGGGTTCAGGTCCTTCACGAGGGCGGCGCGCGGAACCCCTTTGTCGGCGCGCCAGGGCTCTCGTCCGTGGACCCCGTCCTCCGCGCTGAAGAGGACGCTGGGGCCCAGGAGCGTGAAGTCCTGGGGGTAGGAGCCGGAGGGACCGGGGTGCACGTCGAACACGAGCGCGGTGCCGGGACGGGTGGCGTCGGTGGACCAGGGCTCGCGGCCGACGCTGGGCTCGGTGGCGGCGAAGTAGACGCGATCTCCCGTCGCGGTGAAGGAGGCGGGGGACGAGCCCTCGGGGCCGGGCCAGAGGTCTCGGAGGATATAGGTGCCGGGCGCGGTGCCGTCGCTGACCCAGGGCTCCTCTCCCTGGCGTCCGTCGTTCGCGGCGAAGACGATGCGCTGGCCGCGCACGGTGAGCGATGAGGGGAACGAGCCCGCGGGCCCGGGGCGGATGTCCTTGACGAGCCGGGTGCCTGTCTCGGTGCCATCGCTGACGCACAGCTCCCAGCCCAGGTCGGGGATGTCGGCGGTGAAGAAGAGGCGCGAGCCCAACGGCGTGAGGTGACGCGGGGAGCTGTTGTCGACACCCGGGGCGAGGTCCCTCACGAGCACGGTGCCCTGCGGGGTTCCATCGGTGCGCCAGAGCTCCTCGCCATGGAGCGCGTCGCGGGCGTTGAAGTACGCGACGCCGTTCATCACCACGGGAGTGCCCGCGCCCTGACTGCTTCCGAGGCCGGGGCGGATGTCCTTGATGAGCGTGGTGCCCTCGGCGGTGCCGTCGGTGCGCCACAGCTCGCGGCCGTGCACGCCGTCATCGGCGAAGAAGAGGACCCAGGGGCCGAGGACGACGAAGCCGGAGGGCTCGGAGGAGAGCGGGCCGGGGCGGAGGTCCTTGATGAGCGTGGTGCCCTCGGCGGTGCCGTCGGTGCGCCAGGGTTCCTGGCCCACGCTGCCGTCGTTGGCGTCGAAGTAGAGGTTGCCCGCGCGGGTCACCCAGGCGTGGGGTTCCGGGCCGCCCGCGCCGGGGTGGATGTCCTGGATGAGGCGCGCGGGCGCGGAGGTGCTCAGGCGCGAGTCCTCGTCGTCGCTGGCGCGGGAGAGGCGTCGGGAGAGGACGCGGAAGTCGTAGCCGAGGTCTCTTGCCCACAGCTCCGCGCCGGTGGCCCGGGTGTTGGCGGTGAAGAAGACGCGTCGGCCGCTGACGGTGAAGTCGCGGGCGGAGGAGGAGTACGCGCCGGGGGCGAGGTCCTCCAGGCGCGAGGTGCCGCGTCCGGAGCCATTGCTGGTCCACGGCTCGTGGCCCTTCCCTGGCTCACGGGCGGAGAAGTACAGCCGGCCGTGGGTCGCGCGGAGGGACGCGAGCGCCGAGCCCTCGGGGCCAGGGGTGATGTCCTTGATGAGGACGGTGCCTTCGGTGGTGCCGTCGCTGCGCCACAGCTCGTCGCCGTGCTCGGGAGTCCACGCGGAGAAGTAGAGACGTCCCTCCAGGGCGGTGAGCTCGCGAGGGTTGGCGCTGCCGGGACCGGGGGCGATGTCGCGCACGAGGAGCGTGCCCTGCGGTGTGCCGTCGCTGCGCCACAGCTCGTCGCCGTGCGTGGGCGTATGGGCGACGAAGTAGAAGAGGGTGCCCACGGCGATGGCTCGTGGTGAGGCATTGACGATGGGGAGTGAGAGGTCCGCGACGTGCTTCGTGCCGTTCGTGGTGCCGTCGCTGGTCCAGAGCGAGAGGCGCGGAGGCTGCGAAGGGAGGTCGTCCTCGCGTTCGTGGCGCACGAAGAAGAAGAGCTGTCCGGCCACGTCGGTGAGCGCGCTGGGGTGGAGGATGATGCCGGGCGGGGCTTCGAGGCTTCGGACGGCGTGGGTGCCTCGGGGCGAGCCATCGCTGCGCCACAGGGTGTTGCCCATGAAGAAGAAGAGGTGGCCGTTCGACGGGGTGAGGTGCGTGGGGATGGCGTCCTCGGCGTGCTTGTCGAGGGCCTTGATGAGCTGCGTGCCGGAGAGGGTGCCATCGGTTCGCCAGAGCTCGGTGCGGGACGGGGTCTGCGTGGCGAGAAAGTAGAGCGAGTCCTCGAGCACGGTGAGCGCCTGGGGGCTGGAGCCCTCGGGGCCGGGCATGAGGTCCGTGACGAGGCGCGTGGTGGAGGCCTTGCCGTCGCTGCGCCACAGCTCCTCGCCGTGGGTGCCGTCATCGGCGACGAAGAAGAGGGTGTTGCCCAGGGCGGTGAGCTCGCGGGGGTGTGAGCCGAGGCGACCGGGGCGGAGGTCCTTGACGAGCAGGGTGCCCTGGTCGGTGCCGTCGCTCTTGAAGAGCTCGGTGCCTCGGGAGCGATCCGTGGCGACGAAGAAGAGCAGGCCGCCGACGTCGGTCAGCGCGTGCGGGTTGGAGCTGAGGCGACCTCCGGCCAGGTCATCCACGGGGTAGGGTGCGTCCTGGACTTCTGGCGCCCCGGCGAGGCCTTGGGTCGACTGGGATGGTGCATCCTGGTCCCCGCAGCACAGGCCCGTGAGCAGCAGCAGCAAGTACAGCGAGGAGCGGAGGAGCCGCGGGTCCATGGTGGGCACCGATGCGATGGGGCGCACAAAGGTGGCTTGTTCCAGGCGCGCGTGAAGCCACCCCCTGGGGAGGGGAAGTGTTCGCTCGGAGGAGTATGAGTGCGGGGGCACCCAGGTGATGTGGAAGGAGGAGTTGCAGCAGGATGGTCGGCCCTGGAGCGCGACATGCCCTTGTCCCCTGAGTCTCTGGCTGCGTACCTGACGCCCTTCGTTCCTCGCGACTACCGGTTCCTCTTCGAGTCGGAGGTGCTGGAGCCGGCGGACCTCGTCACGATCGGCTCGGCGTTGGCCTGGATGCAGGCGGGCCAGCACGATGAACTCGTGGGGTGGTATCGGGCACTGGGAGACGTGTTGTTCGAGCGGTTCAGCCTCGGGGCGCTACCGCAGCGACGAGCACTTCGCGAGCTGACCTCGGGGTCCGAGCTGCTCCGGGCGTTAGGCATCGTCGGCTCGCCCGACTGGGATGACGCCCTGGGCCGGTCCTGGTGGATGCGCGGCCTGCTGTTGGGCCTGCCTGAGGTCGGCTCGGGGGCTCTCGCGGGGAATCCGTATCAGTTGACCCTCGACCGATCACGGATGCCGGTGGAGCTTCATCCTCTAGCCTCCGTGGTAGCTGATGAGCTGTCCGCGCATGTGCGGTCCGCGAATGCGCTGGCTCGCAAGCTGGACCGCGCCATCGTCGCGCTATGGGGCTGCCCGGTGGAGCGACTGGACCAGCGCGTCACGGTGGCCGAGCTGGTCGTGGGTGGCTTGGAGTTGCAGATCTTCGAGCCGTAATGACCTAAGCCCCTGACGAGGTCTCTCCCTCATCGAGGACCTGTCGAGCCGCATAAACGGTGATTGCGAGAGTGCCTCGGAGACGAGCCATCTTCGTCAGGGTGTCGACCTGCAGGGGCCAGATTGTCGAATGGGGCTCGGTCCCACCCTCGATGCCGATGTCGAAGCTGCGGGTCGTGCACGCATCCCAGAGGTCTCGCGCTCGACCCTCGAGAGAATCGACGACTGCGCACAGCCCCTGGATGGCCTCATCGGGATTCGTGGGCTGCTCATTCAGCTCGAACGTCGCTCGGGGTCCCTCCTGGGACACGAGCACGAGCTTCTGCTCGAGGACCGGAATCAGTTCCTCGAGGTTCTGCCCCTCGACATCGAGGTCGACGTTCAGGAAGTCCGTGCGTGCCATGAGGCCCATCATGCTCAGAACGGACTGTCCGCGCCGCGCGTCGGCAACACGGAGACACCGCCAGACAGGTACGCGTCGATGGACTTCGCGGCCTCACGTCCGTCTGACAACGCCCAGACGATGAGGCTGGCCCCTCGGCTCGCATCACCCGCGCTGTAGACGCCCTCCGCCGACGTGGCGAAGCGTGAGTCCACCTGCACCGTGCCCCTGGGCGAAATCGCAACGCCCAGCTCCTCGAGCCCCGTGGTCTCCGGCCCCGTGAACCCCATCGCGAGGATCAACAGATCCACCTCGAGCGTCGTCTCCGAGCCCGGCACCTCCACGAGCCTCGCCCCTCCACCCACGGAGCGCTGCACCTCCACCTTCACCGCGTGCAGTCTCTCCAGCTTCCCCTCCGTTCCCTCCAGCCGCTTCGTCATCATCGCGAACGCGCGCTCGCCGCCTTCCTCCTGACTCGACGACGTCCGGAACACCACCGGCCACCGGGGCCACGGGTTCTCCGCCGAGCGAATCACAGGTGGCGCCGGGAACAGCTCCACCTGCCGCACGCTCTTCGCGCCCTGGCGCAGCGCCGTGCCCAGACAATCCGAGCCCGTGTCACCACCGCCCAGGATCACCACGTTCCTCCCCGACGCATCCAGCCGCGCCTGCGCCTCGCCGTGCCCACCCACGAGCCGGTTCTGGTGCTCCAGGTACTCCATCGCCTGCACCACCCCGGACAGCTCGCGCCCCTCCACCTCCAGCTCACGTGCCCGACGCGCCCCCATCGCCAGCAGCAGCGCGTCATGCCGCCCGCGCAGCTCGCGGAAGCTCACCGAGCCCCCCACGTCCACGCCCGTGCGGAACACCACGCCCTCCGCCTCCATCAATGCAATCCGCCGGTCCACCACGGACTTCTCCAGCTTGAAGTCCGGGATACCGTAGCGCAGCAGCCCGCCGACGTGCGCATCCCGCTCGTACACCGTGACGGTGTGCCCGGCCGCGTTCAGCTGCGCCGCCGCCGCCAGGCCCGCGGGCCCCGAGCCCACCACGCCCACCGTGCGCCCCGTCCTCCGCTGCGGAGGCCGAGGCTTCACCCAGCCCTCCGCGAACGCCCGCTCGGAGATCTCCTTCTCCATCTGCTCGATCGTCACCGCGTCCCGGTCGATGGCGAGCACACACGCCGCCTCGCACGGCGCGGGACACAGCCGCCCCGTCATCTCCGGGAACCCGTTGGTGCGACTCAGCAGCTCATACGCCTCGCGCCAGCGGCCCCGGTACACGGCCTCGTTGAAGTCCGGGATGAGGTTCCCCAGGGGACAACCCTGGTGACAGAAGGGGACACCACAGTCCATGCAGCGTCCGGCCTGTCGCTTCGCCTCCTCGGCCGCGAGCGGCAGCGTGAACTCGCGGTAGTCCCCGAGCCGCTCCTGCTTGTCCCGCTTCGGCGCGTGGACGCGGCCCCACTCAGTGAATCCGGTCGGCTTGCCCATCGCTCAGCCCCTCCCGCCCACGACGTGTTGGAGCTGCGCACCCACCGAGGTCTCCGGGGGCTTCTTCGCCGCGCGCCGCGCCTGCAGCACGCGCTTGTAGTCCGTCGGCATCACCTTCACGAACCGGGGCACCATCAGCTCCCAGTTGTCGAGCACCCGCCGCGCCAGCGAGCTGTGTGTATGCCGCAGGTGCCGCTCGATCATCCCGTGCACGAGCCAGATCTCCGACTCGTCCACCAACGACTCCAGCTCCACCATCTCCAGATTGCACCGCTGCCGGAAGGCCATCTCCCGGTCCAACACGTACGCCGTGCCGCCGCTCATGCCCGCCGCGAAGTTGCGGCCCGTGGGCCCCAGCACCACCACCACGCCGCCCGTCATGTACTCGCAGCCGTGGTCTCCCACGCCCTCCACCACCGCCTGCGCGCCGCTGTTGCGCACCGCGAAGCGCTCACCCGCGAGCCCGCGCAGGTACACCTCGCCCGCCGTCGCGCCGTAGAGCGCCGTGTTGCCCACCAGCACGTTCTCCTCGGCCACGAACCGGCTCGACGCGTGCGGGTAGACGATGATGCGCCCACCCGACAGCCCCTTGCCCACGTAGTCGTTCGCGTCGCCCTCCAGCTCCAACGTGACGCCGGACACCAGGAACGCACCGAAGCTCTGTCCCGCCGAGCCCTTCAGCCGCACGTGCAGCCGCCCATCCGGCAGCCCTCGCGCGCCATGCCTCCGCGCAATCTCGCCGGAGAGCATCGTCCCCACCGCGCGGTGCGTGTTGCTCACCGGCCGCGTCAGCAGCATCGCCGGGCCGCCCTCCAGCACGGCCTTCGCGTCCCGCAGCAGCTCGTGGTCCAGGTGGTCC
The DNA here is from genome assembly GCF_020037095.1 of Myxococcus sp. XM-1-1-1. Lineage (NCBI taxonomy): Bacteria > Pseudomonadati > Myxococcota > Myxococcia > Myxococcales > Myxococcaceae > Myxococcus > Myxococcus sp. XM-1-1-1. The sequence goes on along the minus strand of NZ_JAIQDH010000010.1, from coordinate 219,033 downwards.
GACACGTCCTTGGACCGGGCCTCGACGCAGTGCCGAGGCTCGCTCTCCGGAGCGGCCGGAGCCGCCAGCAGCGCGGACAGGTCCACCCGCCGCGCCTTCCAGTGGTCCACCGACGCGCGCTGGCGCAAGAGGTCCACCCGGCCCACCAGCTCCTCCAGGCTCCGCGCCCCGAGCTCCGCCATCTTCCGGCGCAGGTCCTCCGCGATGAGCAGGAAGAAGTTCACCACGTCCTCGGGCTTGCCCTGGAAGCGCTCGCGCAGCGCGCCATCCTGCGTGGCGATGCCCGCCGAGCACGTATTGAGATGGCACTTGCGCAGCATCACGCAGCCCACGGCCACGAGGCTCGCGGTGGCCATGCCGAACTCCTCGGCGCCCAGGAGCGCGGCCACCAGCACGTCGCGCGCGGTGCGCAGGCCTCCATCCACCTGGACGCGGATGCGCGAGCGCAAGCCGTTGTGCACCAGCACCTGCTGCGTCTCCGCCAACCCCAGCTCCCACGGCAGCCCCGCGTGGTGGATGCTCGAGATGGGGGACGCACCCGTGCCTCCCTCATAGCCCGAGACGACGACGCAGCCCGCGCCCGCCTTGGCCACGCCCGCGGCGATGGTCCCCACGCCCACCTCGCTCACCAGCTTCACGCTCACCCGCGCCGATGGGTTCGCGGACTGGAGGTCGTAGATGAGCTGCGCCAGGTCCTCGATGGAATAGATGTCGTGGTGCGGGGGAGGGGAGATGAGCGTCACGCCCGGCGTGGACCAACGCACGCGCGCGATGCGCTCGTCCACCTTGTGTCCCGGGAGCTGGCCGCCCTCACCGGGCTTCGCGCCCTGGGCGACCTTGATCTGCAGCTCGTCCGCGTTCACCAGGTACTCGGTGGTGACGCCGAAGCGCGCGCTCGCCACCTGCTTGATGGCGCTGCGGCGCAGGTTGCCGTCGTCGTCCGGCGAGTAGCGACGCGACTCCTCGCCACCCTCGCCGCTGTTCGAGCGCCCACCCAGCCGGTTCATCGCGATGGCCAAGGTCTCGTGGGCCTCCGCGCTGATGGAGCCGAACGACATGGCGCCCGTGACGAACCGACGCGCGAGCGACAGCGCCGACTCGACCTCATCGAGGGCCACCGGTTGACAGCGCTCCGTCGAGATCTCCAACAGCCCGCGCAGGTTGCAGTGCTCGCGCGTCTCGTCGTCCGCCAGTCGCGAGTACTCGGTGAACAGCGCCGCGTCGTTGCCGCGCACCGCCGCCTGGAGCTTCGCGATGGTGGCCGGGTTCCACTTGTGTCGCTCACCCTGGCGCCGCCACCGGTACTGGCCTCCCAGGGGCAGCTCGCCCTCGGGCTGCTCGAAGCCCCGGGCATGTCGCTCCGCCACCTCGCGCCCCAGCTCGGGCAGGCCCACGCCCTCCACGCGCGAGGACGTGCCGGTGAAGTGCCGCTCGATGAGCCCGCGCTCGAGCCCCACCGCCTCGAAGAGCTGCGAGCCCCGGTAGGATTGGAGCGTGGAGATGCCCATCTTGGACATCACCTTCATCAGTCCTTCCTCCACCGCGTGGACGTAGAGGTCCTGCGCCTTCTCCGCGTCCACGCCCAGCTCGCCCGCGTCCGCCAGCGCTCGCACCGTGTCCAGCGCGAGGTATGGATTCACCGCCGCCGCGCCGTAGCTGAAGAGGCAGGCGAAGTGATGCACCTCACGCGCCTCCGCCGTCTCCAGCAACAGGCCCGTGTACATGCGGATGCCGTCACGCACCAGGCGCTGGTGCACCGCCGACATGGCCAAGAGCGCGGGAATCGCCGCGTGCGTGACGTCCACGCCCCGGTCGCTCAAGAGCAGGATGCTCGCGCCCGCGTCCACGGCGTCCACCGCCGCGGCGCACAGCTTCTCCACCGCGTCCTCCAGCGCGCCCTCGCCACCCTCCAGCGGGTAGAGCAGCGACAGGCGCCGCGTCTCGAACAGGCCCTCGCCCCGGATGCTCGCGAGCCTCGCGAGCTGCCCGTTGGTGAGGATGGGGCCGGGCAGCGACAGCCGGTGGCACTGCTCCGGCGTCTCCTCGAAGGTGTTGCTCTCCGGGCCCAGCGCCGTGGCCAGCGTCATCACCAGCTTCTCGCGCAGCGGATCGATGGGCGGGTTGGTCACCTGCGCGAAGAGCTGGTGGAAGTACGAGAAGAGGCTCGGGGCCTGGTCGCTGAGCACCGCGAGCGGCGTGTCCGTGCCCATGGAGCCCACGGGCTCCTTGCCCGTCTCCGCCATGGGCGTCAGCACCGTGCGGATGTCCTCCACCGTGTAGCCGAACGCCCCCTGCAGCCGCGTCAGCTCGTCGCCGCGCAGCCGCTCCGGCGCGGCCACGGTGGGCAGGTCGTCGAAGGTGAAGACGTTGCGCTCCAGCCACTTGCGGTACGGCCAGCGTGTGCTGATGTCCCGCTTCACCTCCTCGTCCTCGAGGATGCGTCCCTCGGTGGTGTCCACCAGCAGCATGCGGCCCGGCGTCAGGCGCCCCTTGCGGCGCACCTGCGCGGGCGGCACGTCGATGACCCCCGTCTCCGAGGCCAGGATGATGCGGTCATCCTCGGTGACGAGGTAGCGCGCCGGCCGCAGGCCATTGCGGTCCAACGTCGCGCCGATGAGCTGCCCGTCCGTGAAGGCGATGGCCGCGGGCCCGTCCCACGGCTCCAGCAGCGCGGAGGAGTACTCGTAGAACGCGCGCTTCTCGTCCGACATCAGCGCGTCGCCCTCCCACGCCTCCGGAATCATCATCATCATCGCGTGGGGCAGGGTGCGCCCGCCCAGGTAGAGCAGCTCCACCATGTTGTCGAACTGCGCCGAGTCGCTCTTGCCCGGGACGATGATGGGCCACAGCGGCTCCAGGCTCCCGCCCAGCCGCGCCGTCTGGAGCAGCCCGCGCCGCGCCGTCATCCAGTTGCGGTTGCCACGCAGCGTATTGATTTCGCCGTTGTGCGCGATGAAGCGGAACGGCTGCGCCAGCTCCCACGTGGGGAACGTGTTCGTGGAGAATCGCGAGTGCACCAGCCCCAGCGCGCTGACGAACTCGGTGTGCTGCAGGTCCAGGAAGAAGCGCGGCAGGTCCGCGGGCAGGAGCAGGCCCTTGTAGATGAGCGTCTCCGACGAGAGGCTGGCGATGTGGAAGCGGCCCTTGGGGTCCACGCCGCGCGCCTGCACGCGGTTCTCCGTCAGCTTGCGGATGCGGTAGAGCTTGCGCTCGAAGGCGCTGGGTACCACGCGCCGCCGCGCGATGAAGAGCTGCCGGATGACCGGCGCGGCCTCCAGCGCCACCGGCCCCAGGTGCTCGGGCGCCACCGGCACGTCGCGCCAGCCCAGCACGCGCTGGCCCTCTTCGACCACCACCTCCTCGAGCGCCGCCTCACACGCGGCCCTCGCGTCCACCTCCTTGGGCAGGAACACCTGCGCTACGCCGTACTGCCGACGCGGGGGCAGCTCGAAGCCCAGGTCCGGCGCCTCGTGCTCGAAGAAGCGGTGCGGCAACTGCACCAGGATGCCGGCGCCGTCGCCCGTCCGTGGATCCTTCCCCGCCGCCGCCCGGTGACTCAGCCGGTTGAGCAGCTCCAGCGCGTCCTCGACGATTCCTCGAGAGCGCTCACCTCGCAGGTGGGCCACGAAGCCCACCCCGCAGGCGTCGTGTTCGGTCTCGGGCTCATAGAGGCCGTACCGGCCGGGGAGGATCGCGGTCATCAACTTCCCCTTTCCCGCCTGACGCGGGAGGTCATCGCTGTGTAGCTCTACGCTAACGCGTCGCGTCGACTCTCGTAAAGACGGGCAGGAGCAGGGGGCCGTCAGAGGGGCGGTGGGGCAGGGTGCCAACAGGGGGCCCCTCTCGGACGCAGGCTCGGGCCGTGGCCCGTCGGCGGATCCGCTATGAAGCGCTCCGCCCGGGCGAGCTCTCCTCGCGCGGCGTCATGAGGAGCGCGCCATGCCCTATTCACCCATCATCGGCACCCTGGGCTACGTGATGTCGCCGGATCAGCGCCGCGTGCTGCTCATCCACCGCAACGCGAGGCCGGAGGACGCGCACCTGGGCAAGTACAACGGCCTGGGTGGGAAGATGGAGCGCGACGAGGACGTGGCCGCCTGCATGCGCCGCGAGATTCGCGAGGAGGCCGGCATCGAGTGCACCCGCATGGTCCTGCGCGGCACGCTCTCCTGGCCCGGCTTCGGCAAGCAGGGCGAGGACTGGCTCGGCTTCGTCTTCCGCATCGACGCCTTCGAGGGCACCCCGCTGGAGCGCAACGCCGAGGGCACGCTGTCCTGGGTTCCCCTCACCGAGCTGCCTCGGCTGCCCATGTGGGACGGTGACAGGCACTTCCTGCCGCTCGTCTTCGACGAGGACCCCCGCGTGTTTCATGGCGTGATGCCGTACTCCGGCGGCCGCGCGGTGAGCTGGAGCTACACGCGCCTTTGAGGGGTGTCCGGGTGCTCTTTCCGCTCGGGGTACGGGCGCTATCAGCCTGTGTGGAAAATTTCCCGACTTCGCGCGCGGTGCGTTGACGACGCTCCCCGAGAGGCGTACTTCTGGGGAACTTCAGATAATGAGAATGATTCTCAATATCGGCGCTCACGCAGTCTCCGCCGAGGCCCCCACCTCGGGTGTCGCGACTCCGTCCGGAACCCTCTTCCGGATGGGCGAGTCGTCGGAGGGCGTGGGCGTCGGGTCCCGGTGGGGACGTGCGCTGGCGGTGGCGGTGGCGGTCCACGCGGGTGGGCTGGCCGCCGGGCTGGCGTTCGCGGCGCACCCGGTGGAGCGGGTGGTGGAGCCCGAGCCGGAGCTGGTGCTGCTGACCTTCAGGCCGCCGCCGCCGGCCTCGGGTGGACAGCCGCGGCAGGCGGCGAAGGAGCGCGCCTCGCGGCCCGCGCGAGCCCGGGTGGCGCGCCCGGTGGTGGAGCCTCGGGCGGTGGTGCCCCTGCCGGAGCCGAAGCCGGAGGTCGTCGAGCCGCCCAAGCCCGAGGAGTCGCCGGCCGTCGCCCAGGATGAGTCGTTGCCGGAGTCGGACTCGGGCGCCCGGACGGAGTCGGGGCCCGGGCCGGTGGTGGCGGGCGGTGTCGCGGGTGGGGTGGAGGGTGGCATGCAGGGCGGCATCGTCGGCGCGTCCGGCGGCGCGGGGGACGCGGTGGGGCTTGGGCAGGTCCTGCGGGCTCCGGTGGTGTTGAAGCAGCCCCGTCCCGAATATCCGCGACGTGCGCGGAGCGACGGCATCCAGGGGCTGGTGCTGGTGCGAATCATCGTCGGCACGGATGGCGAGGTGGAGACGGAGCACACGCGCGTCATCCGCTCGATTCCGTCGCTCGACGCGGCGGCCATCTCCGCCGTCAACCGGTGGCGCTTCACGCCGGCCATCGGCCGACTGGGGCGTCCCGTGCGTGTCATCCTCGAGCTCCCCGTTCAGTTCTCGTTGAAGTGAAGCAGCCCATGGCCCTCCCGTTTCGCAAGACGCTGTTCTGGATTCATCTCGTCGTTGGAGTCGTGGTGGGCATCGTCGTCGCCATCATGTCGGTGACGGGGGTGGCCATCGCCTTCGAGCACCAGGTGCTCGACTGGGCGGACTCCGAGGCGCGCACCGTGTCCGCTCCCGGGCCGGGGACGACGCGGCTGTCGCTCGAGGAGATGATCGCCAAGGTTCGCGACGCGAAGCCGGACGCGCAGGTGTCGGGTGTGACGGTGTTCCCGTCGGAGACCTCGGCGACGCAGGTGGCGCTGGGACGCGCGGGCGTGGTGTTCGTGAACCCGTACACGGGCGAGGTGCGCGAGAGCTCGGCGAAGGGCTGGCGCTCGTTCTTCCAGGTGATGGTGGAGTGGCACCGGTGGATCGCGCTGGGCGGCGACAACCGCGCGGTGGGCAAGGCCATCACCGGCGCGTGCAACGCGGGCTTCCTGTTCCTGGCGATCTCCGGCCTGTACCTGTGGTGGCCCCGCAAGTGGACGCTGAAGACGGTGCGTCCGGTGCTGTGGTTCCGGCGGGGGCTGAAGGGCAAGCCGCGCGACTTCAACTGGCACAACGTCATCGGCTTCTGGACGCTGCCCGTGCTCATCGTCCTCACGGCGTCGGGCATGGTCATCTCGTACAAGTGGGCGTCCGACTTCGTGTACACGCTGACGGGCAACGCCCCTCCGGCGCAGCAGGGACCGGGCTCGGCGGCCGTGAAGGTGGCGCCTCCGTCCGAGGACGCCGCGCGCAAGGACCTTGGTTCGCTGCTGGCCGTGGTGCAGGGGCAGGCCCCGACGTGGGAGAGCATCACGTACCGGCTGCCGTCGCCTCCGCGCGGGGCGGGTGGCAATGCGCCGGGTGCACCGCGAGGTGACGGTGAGGGCAAGGCTCCGGTTGCCGAAGTCGCGCAGCGAGCCGGCAACGAGTCCGCTCCCGGTGCCAGGCCCCAGCGTCGCGGCCCTGACGATGCGGGCAAGTCCGACGGCAAGGTGGACACCGTCAACTTCAACGTGAAGGTGGAGGACGGCTGGCCGTACTTCGCCGCCACGCAGTACGCGCTGAATCCCTTCTCGGGCGAGGTCGCCAAGCGCGAGGGCTACGCCGACTTCAACAGCGGCCGCAAGGTCCGCACCTGGCTGCGCTTCCTCCACACCGGCGAGGCGCTCGGCTGGCCCGGCCAGCTCATCGCCGCCATCGCCTCGCTCGGTGGCGTCTTCCTCGTGTGGACCGGCTTCGCCCTGTCGTGGCGTCGCTTCTTCCCGAAGCGCCAGCCGCGCCACATCGAGCCCGTGGCCACGGGCGCGTCGGAGACCCCCGTCTAGGTTCCATCGCACCGGGCGGGCGAGGTTCCCGCGATGCCCTCGGGCGTCATCAATTCCGACTTTGAAAATCGCAGTCATTCTCAAGATACATCCGAGACGACCCGTGAGGGTCGGGGAGTGGGGAGCGCCATGTCTTTCAGCAAGTCACGCAGCCCGGGGATTCGAACGAGCGTCGGTCATGTCGGAGGCGTCCGCGCGGCGCTGAAGCCGTGGGGGCCGGCGGTGGGGCTCGCCTCCGCGCTGGCCGCGGGTGGCGCGGTGGCCCAGGAGCCGGCCGTCGCTCCGGAGCCGGTGGCCGCGGAGGAGTCCGTCGTCGCGCAGCCCCAGGACGCGCAGCCCGCGCAGGGCGAGGCGCCCGGGACGCAGGGCACCGAGGGCCACTTCACGCTGCCCACCGTCGAGGTGCAGGCGGAGGCGGAGGGCTACCAGGTCCGCGAGAGCTCGCTGCCCCGCGCCCAGCGCGCGCTGGTCAACACGCCGCAGTCGGTGACGGTGGTCTCGGAGGCCGTGCTCGAGGAGCAGCAGGCCACGTCCGTGCGGGACGCGCTGCGCAACGTCTCCGGCATCACCATGAGCGCCGGCGAGGGGGGCCGTCAGGGTGACGCGTTCATCCTGCGGGGCTTCTCCGCGCAGAACGACATCTCCCGCGACGGCGCGCGCGACCTGGGCTGGTTCACGCGCGACACGTTCAACCTGGAGGGCGTGGAGGCCTACTTCGGCCCGTCCGCCGTCCTCTTCGGCCGGGGCTCCGCGGGCGGCGCCATCAACCTGGCGACGAAGAAGCCCCAGCGCACCAACTTCCAGGAGGTCGCCCTCAGCGGCGGCACCGCGCCCTCGGGCCGCCTGGAGGCGGACGTCAACCAGGTGCTGTCCGACGACCTCCAGGTCCGCGTCAACGCCATGGGCCAGCTCGCCTCCACCGCGGGCCGCGACGTCGTGCGTGACAACCGCCTGGGCCTCGCCCCGTCGCTGCGCCTGAAGATGGCGGAGTCCACCACGCTGGAGCTCGACTACCTCTTCCAGCGCGAGGACGGCATCCCCGACTACGGCGTGCCGTACTTCAACGGCCGCCCCGTCCCCGAGACGCTGGACGTGCCGCGCGAGAACTTCTACGGCGTGAAGGCCGACAAGGAGCGGGTGGACGCGCACGTCGCCACGGCCCGCGTCATCCAGGGCCTGGGGGACTCGCTCCAGTTCACCAACACGCTGCGCTTCGGCCGCGTGGACCGCTTCGCCAGCCCCACCGCGCCGCGCGGCCTCACGCCCGCCGCGGACCCGACGACCATCGGCCGCCAGCGCTTCCAGACGGAGACGGACAACTCCTACCTCTCCAACCAGGCCACCGTGGGCGGTGAACTCCAGACGGGGTTCATCAAGCACACCGCCAACGTGGGGCTCGACCTGTCCTGGGAGAAGCGCGGCCAGGCGCGTGACAACCTCAACGCCACCGGCCTGCCCACCGGCCCCAACCTCCCGGCGGACCTGTTCAACCCCGACGCGGAGCCGGACCTGTCCGCCGTGTCCCCGGTGTTCGCCAGCTCCAGCGTGAGCATCCAGCGCACCCTCGGCCTGTACGCCGCGGACCAGCTCCAGCTGGGCGAGTACGTGGAGGTGCTGGGCTCGCTGCGCTGGGACGTGTTCAACACGGACTACTCGCAGGTGGCCGCCTCGGGCGCGAAGACGCGCCTGCGCGCCAGCGACCACACGCTCAACTGGCGCGCGGGCGTGGTGCTGCACCCGGTGGACAAGGTCAGCGTGTACGGCATGTACGGCACGTCCTCCAGCCCGTCCGCGGAGCTGGGCTCGGTGTCCGCGGACACGATGAGCCTGGACCCGGAGAAGAACGCCATCCTGGAGGCGGGCGCCAAGGCGGAGCTGTTCGAGGACCGCCTGGGCCTGACGGCCGCCGTGTTCCGCGTGCGCAAGACGGACGCGCGCGTGCCCAACACGGACCCGGAGGGGCCGCCGCAGGTGCTCCAGGGTGAGCAGCGCGTGCAGGGCTTCAACGTCGGTATCGCCGGCACCATCGTCGAGCGCTGGAAGGTGCTCGCCAACTACACCCTGATGGACTCCGCCATCCTGGAGCACACCAACGAGTACCTCATCGGTCAGCGGCTCCCGAACACGCCGCGCCACAGCATCTCGCTGTGGACCACGTACTCGCCGCTCAAGGACTTCACGCTCGGCGGCGGCGCCGTCTTCCAGGACGTGACGAGCGTCAACAACCCGGCGAACGCCAACACGGCCACCAGCTTCGTGCCGAACTTCTGGCGCTTCGACGCGTTCGCGAGCTACGCCCTGGGCAAGGCGCAGCTCCAGCTCAACGTCTACAACCTCACCAACGTGCTGTACTACGACCAGTACTACGGCGGTCACGCCGTGCCCGCGGACGGCATGTCGGCCCTGCTGACGGCGCGGTACCGGTTCTAGTCTCCCAGGAGCGCGGTCATGATGTTGCACATCCCGAAGGTCCTGACCGCCTCCGAGGTGGCCCATTGCCGTCTGGTGATGGAGCAGGCGGACTGGGCGGACGGCCGGATCACGGCCGGCCACCAGTCCGGCCAGGTGAAGAAGAACCTCCAGCTCCCCGAGGGCGGCGCCGCCGCGCGCGAGCTGGGGGAGCTGGTGCTGGCGGGGCTGGAGAAGAGCGCGCTGTTCCTCTCCGCCGCGCTGCCCCAGCGCATCTTCCCGCCGCTGTTCAACCGCTATGACGCGAGCATGTCTTTCGGCTCGCACGTGGACAACGCCATCCGGCGCATCCCGGGCACCGGTCAGCGCGTGCGCACGGATGTGTCCGCCACGCTCTTCCTGTCGGAGCCGGACAGCTATGACGGGGGCGAGCTGGTGGTGGAGGACACCTACGGCCACCACGCCGTGAAGCTGCCGGCGGGGGACCTCATCCTCTACCCGGCGACCAGCCTGCACCACGTCACACCCGTGACGCGGGGCGCGCGGCTGGCGTCGTTCTTCTGGATTCAGTCGATGGTGCGCGACGTGTCCCAGCGCGCGCTGCTGTTCGACCTGGATGCGTCCATCACCCAGCTCCACCAGGAGGTGCCCTCAAGCCCCTCGCTGGTCATGCTGACGGGCGTGTACCACAACCTGCTCCGCCAATGGGCGGAGCCCTGAGTCGTCCGCTCAGCCCCGGTCCTTGCGGACGATGACCTTGCGGCCGCGAATCGTCGCCGCCTTCAGCGCGGCGATGACGCGGTTGGCGTCCGGCTCCGGCACCTCCACCAGCGAGAAGCCGTCGCCAATCTGGATGGCGCCGATCTGCGACGAGTCCAGGCCCGCCTCACCCGCGATGGCGCCCACCAGGTCCGCGGGGCGCATGCCGGCCTGACGACCCGCGCCGATCCACAGGCGGGTGACGTCCCACGTCGGGGCCGGGCCTCCACGGCGCGGTCCCCCGCGCTCGGGACGGCCAGGACCGGAGCGGCCCGCGGGAGCACCGGGACGGCCGGGGCGCTCCTTGCGGTCCTCCTTCGGCGCGACGGCGGGGATGTCCTCCTCCTCCTTCGCGCGGCCCTCGTCCTGGGCGTCCTGGAGCAGTTTCACCGCGGCGGCGGCGATGTCGAGCGGCTCGTACTCGCTGGCCAGGTCCTCCACCAGCCCCCGGAACGAGTCCTGTCCGCCCGCCACCAGCGTCTCGCGCAGGGTGGCGCGCAGGAGCTCCTGCCGCTTGGCGCGCAGGTCCGCCACGGTGGGGACGGTGGACACCTGGATGCGCTGGCCGGTGACCTTCTCGATGTTGCGCACGAGCCGGGCCTCGCGCGGCTCCACCAGGGTGATGGCCACGCCCTCGCGGCCGGCGCGGCCCGTGCGGCCGATGCGGTGCACGTACGCCTCCGGGGCGTTGGGCACGTCGAAGTTCACCACGTGGGACAGGCGCGGGATGTCCAGGCCGCGCGCCGCCACGTCCGTGGCCACGAGCAGGTCCGTGCCGTGGGACTTGAGCTGCTTGATGACCCTGTCCCGCTGCTCCTGCGTCATACCGCCGTGGAGCGCGTGCGCGCGCCAGCCCCGGCCGTTGAGCGACACGGTGAGGTCATCCACCTCCGTGCGCGTGCGGCAGAAGATGATGGCGGCGGTGGGGGACTCCACGTCGAGCAGGCGCCCGAGCGCGGCGATCTTGAACGCGCGCGGGACGATGTACGCCGTCTGGCGGATGCGCGGCAGCTCGCCCGGCTCCACCTTCTCCTTGGCGATGCGCACGCGCACCGGCTGGCGCAGGTGGCGCTCGGCGATGCTGGCGATGCGCGGCGGCAGCGTGGCGGAGAAGAGGGCCGTCTGGCGGTCCTCGGGCGTGCCGGACAGGATGGCCTCGAGGTCATCGGCGAAGCCCATGTCGAGCATCTCGTCGGCCTCGTCGAGCACCACGGTGCGCACGTTGTCGAGCTGCAGCGTGCCCCGGCGCAGGTGGTCCAGCGCGCGGCCCGGGGTGGCGACGACGACGTCCACGCCCCGCTTGAGCACGCGCAGCTGCTGGCCGATGACCTGCCCACCGTAGAGGGGCAGCACGGTGGCGCCGAGCTTCTGGCCGTAGCGGTGGATGGCCTCGGAGACCTGCATGGCCAATTCGCGCGTGGGCACGAGCACCAGCGCGGAGGTGGCGTGGGGGCCGGCCTCTCCTGGAACCAGGTGGTGCAGCAGCGGGAGGGCGAAGGCCGCCGTCTTGCCGGTGCCGGTGGCGGCGATGCCCAGCAGGTCCTTGCCGGCGAGCAGCGGCGGCAGGGAGGCGTTCTGGATGGGCGTGGGCTCCTCGTATCCGAGGGCGGTGAGCGCCTCCACGAGCTGGGGCTTGAGGCCCAGGGATTCGAAGGTGGCGTCGGGGGGCGAGGACGGCGGTGCGGAAGTCACGCGGGGCTTGTACCACCGGCCTCCGTCCTCGTGCCTCGAAGAATCGCCGTTCTGTCCCACATCTATCGCCCAGGCGTGCGTGTCGGCCTCAGCGGACAGGCAGTGTGCCCAGGTGGGTGACCTCCTGGATGGCGCCCCGGGAGACCTGGAAGAGGGCGAAGGCCTCCGCGCCCTGCTCCACGCTCGCCAGACAGCAGACCGGGGACTCCGCGCCGGAGGCCCACTTCAAGGTGCCCCGATAGCGTTTGTGCAGGTGGCCGCAGACGACGAGCCGGGGCTGGAGCGCCTCGGCCACCAGTCGGGCGTACTCGTTGCCCACCGCGTCCGCATGGGGGCTGCGGCGCTGGTGCTCGAAGTCCTGGCGGTCCTCGGCGGCGACGAGGCCGGAGGGCCAGTCGTGGACGAGCAGGATGTCCGCCCGCTCCAGCCCCAGGGCCTGCTCGATGTCCTGCTCGTTGAAGCACGCATAGTCCTTGTTGGAGACGGTGCCGAGCAGGGACAGGGCGGGGTGGGGCTTCTGGAAGCCGGGGGCGTCGTGGATGCCCGAGAGGCCGGCGATGCGCAGGCCGCGGGTCTCCACGACGCCGACGCGGCCCAGGTAGCGGCAGTTTGAGGTGAGCAGGAAGCCCTCGGGGGCCGTGTCCAGGTAGCCGTGGGGCTCGTGGTTGCCGCCGATGAAGTACACGGGCCAGGGGAAGCGCCGGCGCTTCTGGTGGTAGTGCGCGAAGTCGCCCAGCTGTTTGTAGCGAGCGGGGGCGGCCATCGTCGCCAGGTCCGCCTCGTCGCGGTGCGGCTCGAAGTCGCCGACCTGGAGGACGAAGGCCAGCTCCCGGTTCGCGCTCTTCGCCCAGGACTGGAGGGTGGACACCATCCGGTCCATCCGGCCGTGCACGTCGCCCACGGCGGCGAAGCAGAAGGTGTCGGGAGGCGGGGCCATGGGGGACTCCAGCATGGCGCATCCGCGCGCCGGACGGCGCAGCGACGCGGTGGGCTGGCGACGGCTGACCGGGCGTTGGGTCTCAGCCGACGAGCGAGGGCCAGTTGCGGCCGACCCAGGCGCGCTGTTCGACCTCTTCGCGCCACCGCGGGTCTTCCCGGTCGATGCGGCGCGAGGTGGCGAAGAGGGCCTCGAGCGCCGCCAGCATCCGCTCGGTGAAGGGGGTGTCCTCGACGACGAGCAGGGCCTCGCTCTCCCAGTAGGCGGCGGTGACATCCAGGTTGGCGCTGCCCACCGCGACGGCCCGGGTGTCGCACACGAGGAGCTTGGCGTGGACGTGGGGGAAGAGGCGCTCCAGCTCCGGCTCCCAACCGGGGCGCGAGCGCAGCGCCAGCTCGTGGGCGATGCCGCCCTCGGCGATGACCGCGTCCAGGCGGCTGCGGACGTAGCGGTCAGCCACCTCTCGAATCGCGCCCCCGGGGAAGTAGGTCCGCGCGTCGCCGTGATGGGGCCGCACGCTGCCGAAGAGGACCTCCACGCGGACACCGCGCTTCAGGGCGGCGATGAGCGCGTTCTGGATTTCGAGCAGCAGGGGGAAGGTGTTCACCAGGACCAGCCGTGAGCGCGCATGGCGGATGAGCGCGAGCTGCGTGTCCAGGGTGTGCGTGTCCTTGAGTCCCTCGTGCAGGGCGATTCGGGCCGCCATCGTCCCCGCCGGCGCGCAGGGCGTCAGTGGGAATGGCTCGCCGCCCGCGCGGGTCCACTCCGCGAGGAACGCGCGCTCCAGGTCGGTGACCAGCGGACCTTCCAGTCTCGCGCCGCAGTCGAGCCAGGGGATGTCGCGGTAGTGTGTATCCCGGCGCAGCTGCACCTCGTCGAAGCCCGTGTAGTACGGCGCGCCGAGGTTCCGACCCGAGACGAACGCATGCGTGGAGTCGACGAGCGTGAGCTTGCGATGGTTGCGCTGCTTGAGCTCGTAGAGGTTGGGGCCTCCGACGAGCGGAGCAATCGCGCGCACCTCGACGTTGGGTGTCCCGGAGAGACCGACGAGGGCGGGGTTGAGCGCGCCGAAGGAGTCGTGCCCGCTGTAGAGCGCGTCGGCGAGGAAGCGCACGCGGACACCTCGGGTGGCGGCCCGCTTCAGCGCCTCGGTGATGCGGGCGGTGATGGGGTCGTCCTCGACGATGTAGCACTGCCAATGGACGGTGGTCCGCGCCCCGTCGATGGCGGCCAGGACCGATTCGCGGGCCTGGGCGTTGTCGAGCTCGAAGTCGATGTGATGGCCTGCCATGCGCGGGCTGCATCCGGCGAGCGTCAGGTCCCGGGCCCAGGCATCCTGCTCGGACGGGAGGGGGAGCGGCTCCAGGGGCGTGTTCCGGGGCAGGGCCTCGCACTCCTCGGGGCTGAGCGTGCGGATGGCGGGGTGGACGGGCTTGTAGGTGTCGCGGGTGATGACCGCGGCGATGGGGACGTGCGCGGCGGCGAGTCGGGTGGCGACGCGCAGGAGTCGCTGTCCATCGACCTGTCGGGGCACGTCGTCCGCCCGCGCATCGTCGAGCCACGCGCTGGCGTCGAGCAGCAGAGGCCACGCCAGGTCGGGCAGGTGCTCACGCAGCCGCGCGCGCTGTTCGTCGAGCGAGTCGCTGTCCCGCATCCGCACGAAGACCAGGTGGCACCGGTCCTCGGCGAGCTCGCGGACGGCGAGCAGCGTGTCCTCCTCGACGAGGCTGTCGACCAGCAGCAGCGGCTTGTCCGGGGCGAGCACGTAGCCGGGCACCAGCTCCCGCGAGGCGGAGGTGTCCGAGAAGGAGAACGCCAGGGGATGCAGCCCGCGCAGGTGCCCGAGCCACGCGGCGTCGAGGATGGCGGTGCCTCCCTGGTAACGGACCTCGCCGAGCGCGGCGCCATTCGCGAACACCGTCACGAGGCCCGGCTCCAGGAGGCTGACGCTCGACAGGAGGCCGACGCGCTCGACGGCGAAGCGCGGGGCCAGGCCGGGAGCCACCAGCGCATCGGAGACGGCGGGGTGGTCCTCGAAGAGCGTCAGCCCCGTCTGGGTTCGCGGCAGGAGGAGGGTGGGGACGCGGGCCTCCTGGAGCGCGCGGGCGCCCGTCATCCCGACGTACAGGGCCTCCAGGTCCGCGAGGGAGTCGGTGGGGACGACGAGCAGTCCCGCGCCCGAGCGCAGGGCGACGTCGTCGAAGGCCTCCGCACGGCTGCTGGCGGCGTTCGCGGTGAGGGACTCGACGAGCAGCGTCTGGGTGATGCCCAGCGCCTTCGAGAGCGCCTGGAGCTCTCCGGTCTGCTCCGGCGCCAGGCCCGTGGTGAGCGCGATGAGCTCCGAGGGCTGGGCGCAGTGGGACAGGAAGCTGGCCACGGCTCCGAGTCCCCGGCCATCGGGCGCGATGGCCAGGGCCATGCGTGAGGGCTCGGTGCTGGCCGTGTCCGGCGCGCGCCCCAGGGAGAGCACGGGCAGGTGCTCCCGGAGGACGAGCCGCAGCATCGCGCCCACCCGGGCCCTGGGAGACGTGTCCAGCAGGGGGCCGAGCACGACGAGCCCGGCGCCGTGTCGGCGCGAGACCTGGACCAGGTCGCTGATGTCGAGATGGGTCTCCAGTGCGCCGGTGACCTGGATGGCGGGGCTCCAGTCCTGGAGCGTGTGCCGGAGCCGGTCCAGCACGGTGAGGCTGGTGGGCGGAGGTGCCTCCAGCTCGCTGCGCTCGGGGACCAGTCCGTACAGATAGACGGCCTCGGGCTCGGACGTCAGTCGCCGCACCGCGTGAAGGACGTGCTCGGACTCGGAGCCTGCATCGAAGACGACCACCAGACGTCGGAACATGGGGTGCGCGATTCCCGGGACGGACCTGGGCCGCGCCTTCACCGACGCTCGGCTCCGGGACGACCCTGGAGCCATCATGCCGGGAACCGGCCCGGTTGGCGTCACTGGAACGAGGGAGCAGGAACTCCGGAGGCCACGTCGGACAGGGGAAGACTGCCACCTCGCGAAGTCGTGCGCCGGACGAAAGTGATTGCCTCGGTCAAGGAGTCTGGTTTGTCGCGTGCCAAGACTCAGGGCATGGCCCATTCAATGCGTTGCGGGAGGCAGTGGGTGGCGCTCGTCGTCGCGAGCATCATCCTGGGCTGTGGGCGTGACGTGTCGGAGCACCGGGAGGGGATTCGAGCTGGGACGTGCTACGGCGGGGCACGACATCGATGCGTGGATGTCGAGCTACTCGCCCTGACGCCGAGGCGCGCTGGCCTCGTGACATCGAAGGCTATGACGGCTTCCTCGCCTCGACGAGGAAGCGCGTCGTGGTCGCGACGAAGGGGCCACCTCGTTGGAGGCGCTCGTGCAGGGCTCGCAGTTGGGGGCGGTACTGGTCCACGGTGAAGCCCGGGACCATCCAGATGACCTTGCGCAGGAAGTAGATGACCGCGCCGATGTCGAAGAACTCGGTGCGAAGGTGCTCCAGGCGCAGGTCGATGACCTCGAGCCCCGCGGCCTCGGCCTCCGCGCGAGCATCGTCGGGGTGCCGCTTGCGGTGGACCTCCGCCGGGAGCGGACCGAGGAAGTACTCCACCAGCTCGAAGACACTCGCGGGGCCGACCTGCTGCGAGAAGTAGGTCCCGCCCGGTTGCAGGACACGGGAGATCTCCCGCCACCACGTCGTCACGGGATGGCGGCTGACGACCAGGTCGAAGGCCTCATCCGCGAAGGGCAGGGGAGGCTCGTCCGGGTCCGCCACCACCACGACACCCCGGGGATGGAGCAGTCGGGTGGCCTTGGCGACATTGGGAGGCCAGGACTCGGTGGCCACGATGAGGCGGGGCAGGGGCGCCACGCCCGCGAGCACCTCACCGCCGCCGGTCTGGATGTCGAGCGCCGCCGAGGCTCGGGCCATCCTCGCGCCCAGCTGCTTCTGGTAGCCCCAGGAGGGCCGCTGCTCGGTCGCGCGTCCGTCGAGCCAGGAGAAGTCCCAGCCCTCCACCGAAACGCTCGCGGCTTCCGCCTCCAGGTCCTCATAGCTTCGAGACATGGTCTGGGTTCCTACCGGGGCCCTCTCGCCGTGTCACGGCAAGGCGTCACGTCAGTCCTTCCAGAGGATCTTCCACGGGTGCTTGCGCAGATCCGTGACGAGCGTTCTGAGCTCGTCATACAGCGTGGGATCCTGCAGGACCGCGCCCGCCGTGCCTTCTCCGGCCTCGATCCGGGCCAGCACCCGGTCCGCGCGGGCCGCGATGCTGTCGAGCTGTCCCGCCGCGGCCGTGAGCTTCTCCAGCGCCAGCTTCACGCGCTGCCCGTCCTCGGGCCCCAGGGAGCCGGTGAGGGCCGCGAGCCCATCCAGCGTCGTGCCCGCGGACTTCGTCAGCCCGGGCAGCTCGCCCCTCAGCACCGCCGCCGTCGCCGCCGCATCGTCGAGCAGTCGCGCCGCCTTGCCTCCCGGCTGGAGCGCCTCGCGCGCGAGCTGTGAGAGCTGGCGCAGGTCCTTCGACGCCGCCGCCAGCTCGGAGGCCAGCACCTTCACGTCACCCCGGTTCTCCGTCAGCACCTCGTCCAGCGTCCGCGTCAGCCGCGAGATGTTCGCCACCAGCCCCGTCACCGCCTCCGGGTCCTTCTCCAGCATCTCGGAGAACATCTCGATGAAGCGCGAGAGCTTCTCCGCCAGCAGGTCCAGCCGGGGCGCATCCGTGCCGCGCACGGCCTGGCCCGCGGGCAGCGCGCTCGACTGCGTGCCCGGGTTCAGCTCCAGGTAGGGCTCGCCCAGCAGGCCCACCGTCGCCACCGTCACCCGCGCATCCGAGCGCAGCGCGCCGAGCGACTCCGGCGACACCGCCAGCTCCATCCGGACGGGCAGGGGACGGCCCTGGGCATCCCGACGCTCCGGCATCAGCCGGATGGCCTGCACGCGCCCCACCTGCACGCCGCCCAGCTTCACCGGCGCCCCCTCCACCACGTTGCCCGTGTGGCCGAAGTCCACCGGCAGCACCGTGCTGGAGCCGAACGACAGCTCGCCCATCAACCACAGCAACACCAGCACGCCCATCACCGCCGCCAGCACCAGGGCGCCCACCTTCAATTCCAACCGTCGCTCATCCATCCGTCGCACCCTCCATGAACGGCGCCGTCAGCACGCGAAGCTCCGGCGCGGAGGACTCCAGGAAACCCTCGGGCGGCCCCAGGTACGCGCACTTCCCCTGGGCCACCACCAACACCCGGTCCGCCAGCCCCCGCAGCTGGCGATAGTCATGCGTCACCACCAGACCGCCCAGCCCTCGCGCCTTCAGCGAGGCCATGACCTCTTCCACCTGCGTCGCCGCGCGCCGGTCCAGCCCCGTGGTGGGCTCGTCGAGCAGCAGGTAGCGCGGTGAGAGCACCAGCGCCCGCGCAATGGCGGTCCGCTTCTTCGCGCCGGGCCCCAGCTCGGGCGGCAGCCGGTCCGCCCACTCGAGCAGCCCCACCTGCTCCAGCGCGGACTCCACGGCCTCCGCGGGAGCCGTCGGGTCCGCCAGCCACACGTTCTCCCGGAGCGTGCGCCAGTCGAGCAGGGCGGGGCCCTGGACCAGGTACGGCGCCCGGCGCCGCAGCTTCACCAGCTCCCGCTCCGGCCGCGTGTCCACGCGCTCGCCCCACAGCTCCACGCTGCCCGAGTCCGGCCGCAGCAGGCCCACCGCCATCCGACACAGCACGCTCTTGCCCGAGCCGCTCGCGCCCGCGATGAAGGTCAGCCCCCGCGTGGACACCTCCGCCGTCACGCCGTCCAGCACGCGCCGCCCCCCCTCGAACGCGACGCGCACGTCCGTGAAGCGCAGCGTGTCCGGAGGGGCGTCGTCCGCAATCACAGGCGCACGAGGTGGAAGGCGAGGGACACGGCCAGGTCGATCAACAGACACCCCAGGCTCGCGGCGACGACGCCGTCGGTGGTCGCCTCGCCCACGGCCTCCGCGCCTCCTCGCGCGCCCAGGCCCGCGACGGCCGCCGCCAGCGGGATGTACAGCCCGCACGCCACGGCCTTCAGCCCCGCGGCGAGCACGTCCCAGCCATCCACGTAGCGCGGGTCCATGAAGGCCCGGCCATCCACGCCGAAGACGAGCCCCGCCACCGCCGCGGCGGACAGGGTCGCGGCCACCGTCCCCAACAGGCTGAGCAGCGGCACACCCAGGACGCCCGCCACCACGCGCGGCGCCACCAGGTCCGAGTAGGGGTCCCCCGCCGACATCTCCAGCGCCTCCACCTGCTCGTTGACGCTCATGGTGGACAGCTCCGCCGCGTGGCTCGCCCCGGCGCGGGACGCCGTCAAGAGCGCGGACACCACCGGCCCCAGCTCGCGAATCAGCAGCTCGAAGTACGCGGGCCCCAGCACGGCCACGTTGCCCACGAAGCGCCGCGCCTGGCTGTTGGCGATGGTCACCAGCACCGCCCCGAAGAACGCCATGCCGGTCATCACCAGCCACACGCTGCGCCCACCCAGCTCGTGGAGCTGCACCAGCGACTCGCGCCAGGACACGCCCTCGCGCAGCCCCGCCCGCGTCGTGCGCGCGAACAGCACCACCGGCGCGCCGAAGAAGCGCAGCACCCGGTTCATGTCATCCACCCGGCGAGCACGAGCGTGAGCACGAAGTCGAGCAGGAAGATGGCCGCGCACCCGCGCACCACCGCGCTCGCCGCCGCGCGTCCCACCGCCTGGGCGCCTCCCCGCGCGGACAGCCCCACCGCCGTGGACACCAGCGAGATGGCCAGGCCGAAGGCCCCCGTCTTCAGCACGCCGCCCAGGATGTCCAGCGGGCTCAGCATGTGCGCGAAGGTCCCGAAGAACGTCCGCAGCGGCAGGTCCAGGGTGAGCAGCGCGGCCAGGGCCTCGAACAGGATGGCCACCAGGAACGTGAAGGTGCTCATCGCGAGCATGCTCAGCTCCATCGCCACCACGCGCGGCGCCACGAGGATGGCGAAGGGGTCCAGGCCGATGCCGCGCAGCCCTTCAATCTGCCCGCCCACCTGCATGGTGGCCAGCTCCGCCGCGTTCCTCGCGCCGATGCGCGCGGACATGATGAGCCCCAAGAGCAGCGGACCGAACTCCCACAGCACCCCGTAGCCCGCGGCCCACCCGAGGAACGCCCGCGCCCCGAAGCGCTGGATGTACAGCCCCGACTGCAGCACGACGATGACGCCCGCCAGCGCCGCGGTGGCCAGGGCCAGGGGCAGCGAGTCGTAGCCGAACTGCACCAGCGCCCGCGCCAGCTCGCGTCGCTCCAGCCGCGGCAGTCCCAACACCGTGCGCGCCGCGACGAGGGCCAGCGCGCCCGCGCCGCGCACCGCCTCCAGCCCCACCGCGCCCGCGCCACGCACGGTCCTCAGCCCGGGGCTCTCGACGCGCGGCGATGGGCTCACGGGAGCACCTCGTCCTGTTCGCGCTCCAGCTCCGGCGCGGGTGCCCCGTCGTATATCAACCGCCCGCCTCGCAGGTAGAGCCAGCGGGGCAGGGGAAGGTCCACCGGGGCCTCGGGCGCGGCGACCAGCAGCGTGCCTCCGCGCGAGACCTCCAGCAGCACCCGCGCCACCTGCCGCGCCGTGCCCGGGTCCAGGCCCGCGAAGGGGTCATCCGCCAGCAGCACCGACGGACGCGCCGCCAAGGCCCGCGCCAGCCCCGCGCGCTTCTTCATGCCTCCGGACAGCCGCTCCGGCAGCGTGTCCGCCGCGTCCGTCAGGCCCACGGCGCGGAGCACCTCGTCCGCGCGCGCCTGCGCCTCGTCGTGGGGCACGCGCCGACGCGTGAGCGGGAAGAGGACGTTCTGGCGCACCGTCAGCGAGTCGAACAGCGCGTCCGTCTGGAACACCATGCCGAACGAGGCCTGCCGCGCGCGGCGCTCGGCGGCGGACAGGCCCGCCACGTCCTGGCCATCCCACAGGACGCTTCCGCTGAACGCGGGCGACAGCCCCGCGAAGGCCTTCAGCAGCGTCGTCTTGCCCGCGCCCGAGCGGCCCAGCACCACCGCCTGTGTGCCCGGAGGCAGCGCGCACGCCACCTCCGCGAGCACGGTGCGCGCGCCATGCCTCACCGTCAGGCCTTCCGCACGCAGGTCCATGGTGGAACCCGGCTCCCGCCGCTCAGGGCTTCCAGCGCGTGAGCAGGCCGTCGTGGCCGGCGGCCCAGACCTCGCCCGGGCCGAAGCCGCCCAGCGCGTTCACCGTCTCCGACGGGGTGGCGACGGTGCTCCACGCGACGCCGTTGAAGAAGTGGAGATCATCCACCTCCGACGACGCCGCGTAGATGCCCGTGCGGCCGAACGCGAGGATGTCCCGCAGGTTCGGCACCGTGCCCCCGTTCACCGTCAGCGCCGGCTTCTGGGTCCACGTGCCTCGCGCCTTCTCCAGGAGCAGGCCGTGCTCACCCGCCACGTAGAGCATGTGGGGGGTGAGCACCTGGACCGCGTTGAGGTAGCCCGTGGTGGTCTCGGGGAGGCCCAGCGCCTCGCGGGTCCAGGTCGTCCCCGTCTGGGGCGAGCTCCAGGCCACCGGATGCTGTTCGCCGTTCACCGTCTCCGCGCCGACCACCACCAACGCCTCGGCGCTCAGGCCGTGGATGTCCCGCAGGTTCGCCGCGAATCGGGTGATGATCGTCGGGTCCGGCTGGTTCCCCGAGGCGCCATGGTCGTAGCTCCAGGACACGACGTGCCCCCCGCTGGAGACGCCATAGACGGTGAAGACGTTGCTCTCCGGGTCCGGGAAGCCCACCAGCCCGTTGATGGAGCCCGGCTGGCCACTGGGGCGGGTCTCGCAGGCGGTGTTGAGCTCGCCGGGCATCGACGTGGCGAACCGTCCGTCGCTCGAGCCCAGGAACACGCGTCCGTTCGGCGCGGCCCATGCGGACCGCCAGTCGCCCGCGCAGTTCGTCGCGGCCGTGAAGGTGTTGCCGGCCACATGGACGACGCGACCGCTCCTGCCGGCCAGCCAGCCCCGTTCCGCTTGATAGTTGGCCACCGCGTCGAACCGCGCGCTCGTGTCGTTGAGCACCGTCCGCTCGTTCCAGGACACCGCGCCGCAGCTCGGCAGCCCGTTGTCCACCCCACCGGCGCAGTCGTTGTCCAGGCGGTCGCAGACCTCGGTGCCGCTCTCGGACACCTGCTCCGAGCCCTCGTCGCAGTCACCGGACTCCGTCACCGCGCCAGGCTCGGGTGGAGTGCAGCTCAACCCCAGCGTGGGGCCACCCTGGCCGTCACCGTCGTCATCCGCGAAGTACTCCTCGGGCACCAGCGCGCTGACGCAGTCCGCCACCTCCGCGGACTGACACTGCCGTGTTCCCGCGCAGCGCTGGGCCGTGACGCAGCTCGCGCCCACGTTGAACGCGTCGTTGTCCGGGGTGCCATCGCAGTTGTCGTCCTTGCCGTCGCAGCGGAACTCCGACTGGCCCGGATGCACGAGGATGTCCTCGTCGTCGCAGTCGCCCGCGCGCGTCGCGAAGCCCACCGGCGCCGCGCAGCCGGTCTGGGGCGCGGCGCTCGCATCCCCGTAGCCATCCCCATCCACGTCCACCCAGTACTGGACACTTCCGGGCGCATCGCTCTCGCCCGCGACACAGTTGTTGTCCACGCCGTCGCACACCTCGGTGGCGCCGGGGTGCACGTCCGGGCGCGCGTCGTCGCAGTCGGTGCCCGGGTAGTCGCCCTTCATGGCGAAGAAGCCGTCGTCGTCCAGGTCCTCGGCGCGCAGATCCAGCTTCAGGTCCGTCAGGTTCTCCTCGGGAAACTGCACCTCCGCGGACTGCCGGGCGATGACGGGACCCTCGCACGAGCCCTCGTGTGCCTCGGCGATCACCCGGAGGTCCGGACTCCAGCCCGCCTGCTTCAGGATGACGCCGACGCGCGTGTCGCTCCGGGCCTCCGCGTTCACCGTCACCACGCCCGACTCCCGGCGCGTCGGCTCCCGGCGATCTTCCACGGCGAGCGTCAGGCACTGTGGCCGGAAGGTCGCATACGTGATGAAGACCCGGAGCCCCCCTTCGTTGGTCGAGGTCTTGCTCTTGCAACCCGTCATCGAAAGTGTCAGCAGCCCTACACCCACCAGGAATAAACGCATCATCAATGCATTCTCCGGCGCGCCGAGGCGCCCACTGTCGTGACGCCCCGTCGTAAACCCCAGGACATCCGGAACTCCCCCTTAGACCGCCGTGCTGGCATCGTCCAGCAGCCCACTCCGCCGGGTTCGCCGTTTCGCTCGTCGGGCCCCAGCACGCACACCCCGCACTCCGTCGGCCCGAGCCTCGACTTCCCGCTCATGTCCACTGTCCGAACCGCCCTCGTCGCGCCCCTGTGTGCCTGGATGGTGCTCGCCCCCTCCCAGTCCCAGGCGCTCCAGAGCGACGCTCCCGTGGCTCCCACTCCCTCGCGCGAGGCTGCGGATTCCGCACCCGGGGCTGCGAAAACCGCACCGGCCGCTGCGGATTCCGCACCCGCGGACGCCACCCCCGCGGGCGCGGCGCTGACGTTCGAGCAGGCGGTGGCGATGGCGGCCGAGCGCAACGAGTCCGCGCTCGCCGCCCAGCAGCGCGCCAATGCCGCCCAGGCCCGGGTGTCGCGGGCCCGCGCGTTCTTCTTCCCGGAGCTGACGGCCACGGGCACGTACACGCGCCGCCCCAACCAGACGACGCGCGAGGTCGGCGGACAGCAGGTCGTCATCCAGCGCTACAACGCCTTCGGCGCGAACATCGTCGCGCGGATGACGCTCTTCGACGCGCGCGGCTTCCCGCTGTACCGCGCCGCGAAGCGCGAGAGCGAGGCCGCGGGCATGGAGTCGGTGGAGGCCCGGCGGCAGGTCTCGTTCGAGGCCGCCAACGCGTTCCTCATCACGCTGCAGGAGCAGCAGGTCTTCCAGGCCGCCGAGCAGCGCATCGCCTTCGCCCGCCAGTCGCTCGCGGACGCGCAGGCCCGCGCCAAGGGAGGGCTCGCCAGCACCAACGACGTCACCCGCGCCGAGGTGGAGGTGGCCACCGCGGAGGTGGAGCTCATCAGCGCCCGGAACCTGGCGCAGACGAGCCGCCTGGAGCTGGGCTTCCTGCTGGTGGACCCGGTGGAGGGCGCGCTCGCGGCGCCCCAGCAGCTGCTCGACGACGCGGCCCGCCCGCTGGACACGCACGACGGCATCATCCCCGGCGCGGTGGAGCGGCGCCCGGACATCCTCGCCGGCCAGCTGCGCGTGGAGTCGCTGGAGGCCAACGCGTGGGAGCCGCTCGCGCGGCTGTTGCCCGCGCTCGGCGTGTCCGCCACGTACCGGCTCACCAACGAGCAGGGCCTCGCGGGCCGCACGGGAGATGGCTTCCTGGCCGCGGACCTCACGTGGAACCTGTTCGACGGCGGCGAGCGGTACGCGGAGCGCCACGAGCGGGTGGCCCTGGCGCGCGCCGCCAGGCTGGAGCTGGAGCAGGGCACGCGCCGCGTGGACGTGGACATCCAGCGGGCGCGGGTGGCGCTGGAGAACGCGCGGGCGGCGCTCACGCAGAGCGAGCTGGCGACGCGCGCGGCGAAGCAGAACGCGGAGGAGCAGGGCATCCTCTACCGCCAGGGGTTGTCCACGGCGTTGACGCTGGCGGACGCCTCGCTGCGGCTGTTCGAGGCGGAGGTGGCCCTGGCCCGGAGCCGGTACTCGCTGGGCGTCGCCCTGCTGGGCTTGAGGGCGGCAGTCGGACTCGATCCTTTGGGGAAGGAACCGTGAAGGTGATGCGACGCGCAGGAACGCTGACCTTGGCCGTGGCGATGCTCGCCATGGGGGCATGCAAGAAGGACGCGGAGGCGTCGAAGGGCGAGGCGCCCGCGGCGGGCGGAAAGGCGGGCGGTCGCCCCGGCGCTGGTGGCGGCCGGGGCCCCATCCAGTTCCCCGTCGAGGTCGCCCCCGTGGAGGCCCGCGACGTCGAGTACGTGGTGAACGCGGTGGGCTCCGTGGAGGCCTTCGAGCGGGTGCAGATCACCGCCCGCGTGGCGGGCGCCGTGGAGCGCGTGCTCTTCATGGAGGGGCAGGCGGTGAAGAAGGGGGATGTGCTCGCGGAGATCGAGCCCGCCCGCTACGCCATCGCCGTGCGCGCGGCCGAGGCCTCGCTCGCCAAGGCCCGCGCCTCGTTGGTGGAGGCCCAGGCCGGCGCCGAGCGTCGCACCGCCGTCAACGAGGCCAGCCCCGGCCTGTTGCCCGCCGAGCAGCTGGAGACCTTCACGGCGCGCGCGCGCACCGCGGAGGCGGACGTGGCCTCCGCGCGGGCCCTGCTGGACCAGGCGCAGCTCAACCAGCGCGACGCCTATGTCCGAGCGCCCATGGACGGCGTGCTCCAGACGCGCACGGTGCAGACGGGGCAGTACGTCCAGCCCGGCCTGGTGCTGGCGACGCTCCTGCGCCGCGACCCGCTGCTGTTGCGCTTCACGGTGCCGGAGGCGGA
Organism: Myxococcus sp. XM-1-1-1; assembly: GCF_020037095.1. Taxonomy (NCBI): domain Bacteria; kingdom Pseudomonadati; phylum Myxococcota; class Myxococcia; order Myxococcales; family Myxococcaceae; genus Myxococcus; species Myxococcus sp. XM-1-1-1. The sequence continues at coordinate 194,049 of NZ_JAIQDH010000010.1, read as the reverse complement.
CGTGGCGCGCATCAAGCCGGGGCTCCCGGCGCGCTTCACGGTGCGCTCGGAGAGCGGCTCGTTCACCGCGAAGATCACCCACGTGGCGCAGGCCGCGGACGAGGCCAACCGCCTGGTGCCGGTGACGGCCGAGGTGTCCGCCGAGGACGCGGCGAAGCTCAGGCCCGGTGCGTTCGCGTCGGTGGCGGTGCCGGTGGAGACGCGCGGCGGCAGCCCGGTGGTGCCGCAGACGGCGGTGCGCGCCAGCGAGCGGGGCTTCCTGGCCTTCGTGGTGGACGGCGAGAAGGCGCGCGAGCGGGTGCTGGAGCTGGGCATGCGCACGGCGGATGGACGGGTGGAGGTCCGCGAGGGGCTCAAGGCGGGCGAGACGCTGGTCATCCGCGGCGGCGAGGCCCTGCGTGATGGCGTGACGGTGAGGGTGGTGCAGCAGAAGAAGCCCACCCTGACGGCGGAGCCGCGCGCGGAGGACGGCGGCCAGGGAGCGCGGCGATGAACCTGACGGAAGCGTGCATCAAGAAGCCCGTCCTGGCGTGGATGATCATGGCGGCCACCATCGTCTTCGGACTGGTGGCGGCGCAGCGCATCGGCATCAGCCAGTTCCCGGACGTCGACTTCCCCACCATCAACATCAGCGTGACGTGGGAGGGCGCCAACCCCGAGGCCGTCGAGACGGACGTCATCGAGCCCATCGAGGAGGCGGTGACGCAGGTGGAGGGCGTCACCAGCATCACCTCCAGCGCGCGCCAGGGCGGCGCCAACATCACGGTGGAGCTGGACCTGTCGCGCAACGTGGACATGGCGCTGCAGGAGGTCCAGACGAAGATCAGCCAGGCGCAGCGCCAGCTGCCCGAGGACATCGACCCGCCCATCGTCACCAAGACGAACCCGGAGGACCAGCCCATCATCCAGGTGGGTGTGTCCGGGCCCTTCTCCCAGCAGGTGGTGAGCGACTTCGCCCGCTACCGCGTGAAGGAGAAGCTGCAGACGGTGCCGGGCGTGGGCGAGGTCTCCGTCGGTGGCTCGCTGGACCGCAACGTCCGCATCTGGGTGGACTCCGCGAAGCTGGACGCGCTCGGGCTGACGGTGACGGACCTCACCTCCGCGCTCCAGCGTGAGCACGTGGAGCTGCCCGCGGGGCGCATCGAGGCCGAGGGGCGCGAGGTCAACGTGCGCGTGCTCGGCGAGGCGCTGGACCTGGAGACGCTGCGCGACATCGTCGTGCGCGAGCAGGGCGGCCAGCCGGTGTACCTGCGCGACGTGGCGCTGGTGGAGGACGGCTTCGAGGACGTGCGGCGCATGGCGCGCGTCAACGGCACGCCCGCCCAGGGCCTGGGCATCCGCAAGCAGCGCGGCGCCAACGCGGTGTCCGTGGCGCAGGGCGTGCGCGAGGAGCTGGCGCGCATCCAGAAGGACGCCCCGGAGGGGATGGACGTGGCCATCCGCTTCGACACCACCCAGTACATCGAGGAGAGCGTCCACGAGATCGAGTTCGAGCTGATGCTGGCCTGCATCCTCACGGCCTTCGTCTGCTGGCTCTTCCTGGGCTCGCTGTCGAGCACGATGAACGTGGTGCTGGCCATCCCCATGTCGCTGTTGGGGACGGTGGCCGTCATCTACTTCCTGGGCTTCACGCTCAACACCTTCACGCTCTTGGGCCTGGCGCTGGCGGTGGGCATCGTGGTGGACGACGCCATCATGGTGCTGGAGAACATCTTCCGGCACTCGGAGGAGGGGAAGGACCGGGTGCGCGCGGCGCGAGAGGGCACCGCGGAGATCACCTTCGCGGCGCTCGCGGCCACCGCGGCCGTCATCGCCATCTTCCTGCCCGTCGTCTTCATGAAGGGCGTCATCGGCAAGTTCTTCCTCCAGTTCGGCGTCACGCTGTGCGTGGCGGTGATGCTGTCGTACGTGGAGGCCATCACCCTGGCGCCGGCGCGCTGTGCGCAGCTCCTGAAGACGTCCCGTGAGGGGCGCAGCAAGGTCGGCGTGTGGGTGGACAAGGCCTTCACGAAGCTGGAGCACGCCTATGGCCGGGCGCTCGGGTGGGCGCTGGTGCGGCCGTGGCGGGTGCTGGCCGGGGCGCTGGTCATCCTGGCGGCGAGCGTGTTCGCCTTCCGCGCGCTGCCCGGTGAGTTCGTGCCGTCGCAGGACCAGAGCCGGCTGATGGTCCGCATGCAGACGGCGGTGGGCAGCAGCATCGAGGAGACCAACCAGCTCTTCCAGAAGGCGGAGGCGTTCGCCGCCTCGCGCCCGGAGGTGACGAGCGTCTTCGCGTTGGTGGGCGGTGGTGGTGGCGGGGTGAACTCGGGCTTCATGATGCTCACGCTCAAGCCGCCCGACCAGCGCATGACGCAGTCGGAGTTCCAGCAGGTGCTGCGCAAGGAGCTCAACGGCTACCCGGGCCTGCGCGCGGTGGTGCAGGACCTGTCGCAGCAGGGCTTCTCCGCGCAGCGTGGCTTCCCGGTGGAGTTCAGCGTGCGCGGCTCGGACTGGGACGAGCTGGTCAAGGCCAGCCAGGAGATGCGCGACAAGGTCCAGGCCAGCGGCAAGGTGGTGGACGTGGACACCGACTACCAGCTCGGCATGCCGGAGCTGCGCATCACCCCGGACCGGGCGCGCGCGGCGGACCTGGGCGTGCCGATGCAGACGGTGGCGACGACCATCAACGCGCTGGTGGGCGGCGTGCGCGTGGGCAAGTACAGCACGGGCGGGCGCCGCATCGACGTGCGCCTGCGCCTGCTCGCGGGGCAGCGCTCGCGTCCAGAGGACCTGGCGCTGCTCAAGGTGCGCACGGCCAGCGGCGCGCTGGTGCCGCTGTCGGCGCTGGTGTCGCAGGAGGAGCGCCCGGCGCTGCAGGCCATCACCCGCCGGGACCGCGAGCGCGCCATCAGCATCTTCGCCAACGTGGCGCCGGGCTCCAACCAGGAGGAGGCGCTGGCCACGGTGGAGAAGCTGGCGAAGGACCTGCCGGGCGGCGTGCGCGTGGTGCCGGGAGGCGCGAGCGTGGCGTTCCGCGACTCGATGGGCAGCCTGTTCTTCGCGCTCTTCCTGGGGATTGGCGTCGCGTACATGGTGCTGGGGGCGCAGTTCAACTCGTTCCTGCATCCGGTCACCGTGCTGACCATCCTCCCGCTGTCGGTGGCGGGCGCGGCCTTCGCGCTCTTGGGTACGGGCAGCACGCTGAACATCTTCAGCATGATTGGTCTGTTGCTGTTGATGGGCATCGTGAAGAAGAACTCCATCATCCTGGTGGACTACGCGCTCCAGCAGCGGGAGCTGGGGCTGGGCGCGGTGGAGGCGATGCAGCGCGCGGGGCCGGTGCGCCTGCGTCCCATCCTGATGACGTCCACGGCGACGATGATGGCGGCGGTGCCGGCGGCGCTGGCGTTGGGCGCGGGCAGCGAGACGCGCGCGCCCATGTCCATCGCGGTGCTGGGGGGGCTGTCGGTCTCCACGGTGCTGAGCCTGGTGGTGGTGCCCGCCTTCTACGTGGTCGCCGACCGAATGAAGACGCGGCTGGCCCACTGGCGCGGCAAGCGTCCGGATGACGAGGAGGGCAGCCCCGCCGCCCACGGTCGTCCGAGCGGCGATGAGCCTCGCCCCGCGGCGCACGGCTGAGCTCGGCTGAGATGACGACGCGGGCCGGCTCCGGAGCTCACCGGTGCCGGCCCTCCGCTTTTCAGGCGGAGGGGGCGAGCATCTCCTCCGTCGAAGACGCAAGGGGTGCACCTGACCCAGGGTGTCTGATTTGTGCTGGGTCATCGACTCCTGGAGGATGTGTGGAGCCCGGTCATCCTTTGCTCGGACACCCACACGAATGGAGATCCACCATGAAGTGCTTGATGCCGTGGTTGATGGCGCTCGCTGCCAGTCTGAGCCTGGGTTGTGGAGGCGGAGCCACCGACGTGGCCGACGAGCGAGCGATGGCCAATGTCCTGGAGTGCAGCCCCGGGCTGCCCAGCTGTGAGGACGTCCGACAGATGGGCTGCCCCGAGCCTGGGATCACGCCCTGCTGCCATGAGTGGTCGTACGACAGCTTCTGTGTGTGCGAACGGCTCCAGGGTTCCCCCAGTTGTGGGGGCATGCCCCTTCGGCCCGAGTCGCCGTCGGCACACTGAGCCTTCCCGGGTAGACGAGAGGCCGGACGTCGCGCCGTCGCGATGCCCGGCGGGTCGAGGAGGAGGCCCGTGGCCCCTCGCTGAAGGCCGCCGGCGCCGTGGACACCGTGACTGACACGCCCGTGAAGCGCGCGTGTGTCCACGGCGAGCAAGGAGACGACCCCATGGCGCAGGAGACGGAGCTTCCTCCCAACATCATCCCGGTGAAGGAGCGCGACGAGTCGCTGGACCTCCAGGCGTTCCTGGACGAAATCGGCAACAGCCAGGAGGTCCGCGTCAACAAGCTGGACGGCCGGACCGCCGCTCACGCCGTGCTGTGCACGCTGGCGCGCAGGCTGTCGGACGGTGAGGACGTCAAGCTGATGCGCGCGCTCGGCGACGACATCGGCGAGCTCATCGGCGAGTGCACCATCCTGCGCGGCCCCTCGCACGCGAAGCGCATGAAGCGCGAGGAGTTCATCTCCGACGTGGCGGACCACCTGGGCATCAAGGTGGACCAGGCGTTCCGCGTGATGACGGTGGTGTTCACCGCCGTGAGGGACCGCATCCCCGAGGACGAGGTGGCCGCGGTGGCCTCGCAGCTCCCCGCGGACCTGGCCGACAGCTTCCGCCGGCCGGTGTAGCCCCGCCGTGGGCCCGGCCCCGGAGAGCCTCCCCGGGGCCGGGCGCCATCCCTCCGTTGCTACGGCTCGTTGAGGATGATGAGACCGCGCGCCGAGTCCACGACGTACACGTAGCCGTCGCCGGGGATGCGCACGCCGAAGGCGCCCTCGAGGCTGCCGGCCCTTCGACCCGGGTCGTCCTCGCGGAAGGTGTTGAAGTGCGCGACCTGACGGGGTTGGGTGGGGTGGGAGACATCCAGCACGCGCAGGCCCTCCTGGTACCAGGCGACATAGAGCCGGTTGCCACGCAGGAGCATGTTGTGGATGGACGTGGGCGGCCGCATCCGGAACGTGCCGATGAGCGGGATGTTCGTCGGGTCCGTCACGTCGAGCACGCGCACGTGGGTACCGGGGCCCTCTCCGCCCTCGAAGGCGAGGGTCCTGCCCGCGAACGTGCCCACCGCGCTGTGGTGCGCATACACGAAGCCCCCGGGCGGCGTGTAGTTGCCGAGGTGCTGGACGTTGTCCAGGTCCGTGATGTCCATGATGGAGTAGCCCGAGTCCGCGTTGCTCACGTAGAGCCGGTTCTCGTACACGAAGACATCATGCGGGCCGCCGCTGAAGCCTCCCGGTGTCGGCGTGACGAGCTGGAGCAGGGTGGGCGCGAGCGGCGTGGTGACGTCGTAGACGTAGGTGGCCACGCCCGCGCTGTTGGCGTAGAGGCGGTCGCCGTCGACGAGCACGGTGTGGACGTGGGCCGGGCCCTCGGCGCGGCGGACGAAGACGGGATTGGCCGGGTCCGTGATGTCGAAGACGACGAGCCCCGACGAGTCGCTGGCGATGTAGAGCGCGTCGCCCTTCGCCCAGACGCCGTTCCACGCGCCATCCCCGGGGATGTTGACGGTCTTGACGAGCGTGGGGTTCGTCCGGTCCCTCACGTCGAACACGGAGAGCCCACCCAGCCGAGGGGCCCGCTCCAGCGAGACGACGTAGGCGTGCTCCTTGGTGACGTAGACGTCCACGGGCAGCCCGAGGGGCGTGGAGGCCTCACCCAAGCGCGCGAGCCCGCCGGAGGACTCGCCCTCGCCGGGGGCCCAGGTCATCCGGTGGGCCTCGAAGGTGCCGAGCGTCTTGCTGTAACCGCTGATGGGGCTGTCGGTGCACGACACGTAGCAGCCGGTGATGATGCCCGGCGCGGGGACATGGCAGCCGGCGAACGCGGTGGTGGTGACATTGTCGCCCGACGGGGTCCGGAGGGTGCGGCGGCCCGCGACGAAGAACGTGCCGCCCTCCGTCACGCGGGCCAGCAGGGGCGCGTTGCTCATCGAGTCCGCGGACCCATCCAGGCTGAGCTGGAAGGCGCTGCTCCCGTTGCCGACGGCGGTGGAGTTGGGGCGGCCCGGGCGGACGCGCAGCTCCGAGCGGGTGGTGAGCTGATAGATGCCCTTGCCTTCGATTCCGGAGAGCTGTTCGGTGGAGCAGCTCGACACGTCGAAGGTCGACAGGCTCTGGCAGAGCTGCGGGTCCAGGTTCTCGGCGTCGAGGAACTGGCACGTGTCGTAGCGGCCCTTGTCGATCCAATCGCCCCGGTCCTGCAGCACGGTGTACGTGCCGTCCCACGGCGGCGGTCCGCTGTCGGGCGTGCCCGCGTCCTCGGGAGGCGGACCGGCATCAGGTGTGCCCGCGTCCTCGGGAGGCGGGCCGCCGTCCTGTGTCCCCGAGTCGGGAAGCGTGCCCGCGTCCTTGCCGGAGTCAGAGTCTCCGCAGGCGATGAGGAGTGGGAGGAGGACACAGAGGAAGCGCCACGGGGATGTCGTCATGAAAGGCCTCGGGAAGACCACCCGGAAGGAGCGAATGGTGCCTCCAGGAATGGCGAGGCGCGCTCCTTGTGCCAAGGCGCGCTCCCGATGCTTGCCGGATGACGACGGAATCGCGGCCACGTGCCGTGAACGCCGCCCGCGGGACCCGCCGGGCCGTGTCCTTGCAACGACACGGCCCGGGGCCAGCGCTACAGCTCGTTGACGATGATGAGGCCACGTGACGAGTCGACGAGGTACACGAAACCGTCCCCAGGGATGCGCACACCGAAGGCGCCCTCGAAGATGCCGTTGCCTCGCCGCGGGTCGGTCTCCCGGTAGGTGTTGAAGTGGGCGATCTGCCGGGGCTGCGTGGGGTGGGAGACGTCCAGCACGCGCAGGCCCTCCTGGTACCACGCGACATAGAGCCGGTTCCCGCGGAGCAGCAGGTTGTGCATGGACGTGAGGGGGCGCATGCGGAACGTGCCGATGAGCGGGATGTTCGTCGGGTCCGTCACGTCGAGCACTCGCACGTGGCTGGCCGAGAACTCGCCGCCCACGAAGGCGAGGGTGCGCCCCGCGAAGGTGCCCACCGCGTTGTGGTGGGAGAAGACGCCGAAGAATCCCGGCTGCAGGTAGTCACCGAGGTGCCGGACGTCGTCCAGGTCGGAGATGTCCATGACGTGGAAGCCGGTCGTGTCGTTGCTGATGTAGAGCCGGTCGCCGTGCACGAAGACGTCATGTGGACCGCCGGTGTAGCCCTCGGGTGCCCACGTGATGAGCTGGAGCAGCGTCGGAGCGAGGGGCGAGGTGATGTCGTAGACGAAGGTGCCCGTGCCGGGTGAGTTGGCGAAGAGCCGCTCCCCCTCGACGAGCACGGTGTGCACGGCGTCAGGGCCCTCGCCATGGCGGACGAAGACGGGATTGGCCGGGTCCGTGATGTCGAAGACGATGAGCCCCGAGCTGTCGCTGGCGACGTAGAGCGCGTCACCCTTCGCCCAGACGCCGTTCCACGCGCCATCTCCGGCGATGGTGACCGTCTTGACGAGCGTGGGGCTCGTCCGGTCCTTCACGTCGAACACGGAGAGGCCACCGAGCATGGGCCCAGTGCTCACCGACACGACGTAGGCGTGTTCCTTGGCGACGTAGACGTCCACGGGCATGCCGACGGTCGTGGAGGCCTCTGCCACGAGCGCCAGCCCGCCGGAGGCCTCGTTCTCGCCGGGAGCCCAGGCCATCCGCTCGGTCCTGAAGGTGCCGACCGACTTGTTGAAGCCGTACATCGGATGGCTGTTGCAGGACACGTAGCAGCCGGTGATGACGCCAGGAGAGAGAACGTGGCAGCCGGCGAACGCGGTGGTGGTGACGCTGTCTCCCCAGGGGCTTCGGGCGGTCCTCCTCGCCGCGAGGAAGAACGTGCCGCCTTCCGTGACGCGGGCGATGATCGGCGCGGGGCCGTACGCGTCCTGGGTGCCATCCGCGCTGAGCCGCAGGCCGGCGAAGGAGTTGTAGACGGAGTCCGATGGAGGCCGGGTGGAAGAGTAGGACGCTTCCTCGCGGAGGTTGAGCTGGAAGATGCCCTGGTTCTCCACGCCGGAGAGCTGCTCGGTGGAGCAGCTCGACAGGTCGAAGGCCGCGATGCGCTCACACCGCTGCGGGTCCAGGTCCTCGGGCGTGACGAACTGGCACGTGTCATGGCGACCGGTGTCGATCCAATCACCCCGGTCCTCGAGCGCGGTGTACGTCCCGTCCCAGGGAGGACGGCCTGCATCGGGCACCCCCGCGTCGGGCGTCCCCGCGTCCTCGGGAGGCGGGCCGCTGTCCGCGGTGCCCGCGTCGGAGCCCGAGTCCGGGAGCGAGCCCGCGTCATCTCCCGAAGGGGAGTCGTCACAGGCGGACAGCAGCAGGAGCAGGAGGGGGATGCAGCGCCAGGGGCCCAACGGATGCGGCGATGGCTTCATGGAGCGCCTCGGGAGCCCCCCGCGACAGTGCGGGCGGCCTTCCCGAATAGGCGAGTGCGGGCTCCTGGTTCCATCGTGGGTTTCCGCTGTTTTCGGACAGCGGACAGCGGCAACCATGACTCGGGTCCTGGAGGACCTGTCGCGCGCGACGCCTACAGCTCGTTGAGGATGATGAGTCCGCGGGACGCGTCGACCAGGTACACGTAGCCGTCCCCGGGGATGCGCACGCCGTAGTTGCCCTCGAAGACGGAGTGCTCGCGCCCCGGGTCGTCCTCCCGGAAGGTGTTGTAGTGCGCGACCTGCCTGGGCTGCGTGGGGTTGGAGACGTCGAGCACGCGCAGGCCCTCGTGGTACCAGGCGACGTAGAGCAGGTTCCCGCGGAGCAGCAGGTTGTGCATGGACGTGGCGGCGCGCATGCGGAACGCGCCGATGAGTGGGATGTGGGCCGCCGGGTTCGTCACGTCGAGCACGCGCACGTGGGAGCCCGGGAACTCTCCGCCCTCGAAGGCGATGGTCTTCCCCGCGAAGGTGCCCACCGCGCTGTGGTGCGCATAGGTGGCGAGCCGAGGCAGGAAGTAGCTGCCCAACTGGCGGACGTCGTTCAAGTCGGCGACGTCCATGATCTGGAAGCCATCGCTTCCGTTGCTGACATAGAGCCGGTCCTCGTACACGAAGACATCGTGGGGACCATCGCCGTAGCCGCCCTCCACGGTCGGCCGGACGATCTGCAGCAGCGTGGGGTCCACGGCGTTCGTGACGTCGTAGACGTAGGTGCCGGTGCCGGGGGCGTTGGCGTAGAGCCGGTCGCCGTCGACGAGCACGGTGTGGACGGTGGTGGGGCCCTCGGCGCGGCGCACGAACGTGGGGTTGGCCGGGTCGCTGATGTCGAGGATGACCAGCCCGGAGGAGTTGCTGGCGACATAGAGCGTCTCGTCCTTCGCCCAGACTCCGTTCCACGAGGTGTCACCCGGGAAGCTGAGCGTCTTGACGAGCTTGGGGGCCGTGCGGTCCCTCACGTCGAAGACGGAGAGGCCGCCCAAGAGGGGCGGGCGGTCCAGCGAGACGACGTAGGCGTGCTCCTTGGCGATGTAGAGGTCCGCGGGGCGGATCATCGTGGTGGCGGCTTCGCCCACGCGAGCGAGGCCGCCGGAGGACTCGCCCTCACCGGGGGCCCACGTCATCCGGGTGGCCTCGAAGGTGCCGAGCGTCTTCGAGTAACCCGTCACGGGGTTTTCGACGCAGGACACGTAGCAGCCGGTGATGACGCCGGGTGAGGGGACGTGGCAGCCGGCGAACGCGGCGGTGGTGACGAGGTTGCCGGTGGTGAGCGCGAGCGTGCGACGGCCTGAGAAGAAGAAGGACCCGTTCCCGGTGTCCCGCGTGAGCAGGGGCCCGGAGCTCAGCGCATCCTTGGAGCCGTCGGCGCTGAGGCGGAAGCTGATCGACCCACCGGAGACGAACGTGCTGGTGGGTCTGTCCGGGCGCACGCGCCGCTCCGCGCGGAGCACGACCTGGTAGATGCCCTGGTTCTCCACGGTGGAGAGCTGGGCGGAGGAGCAGCTCGACAGGTCGAAGCTCGTGGGGCGCTGGCAGAGCTGCGGGTCCAGGTTGTCGGCGTCGATGAACTGGCACGCGTCATATCGGCCGGTGTCCACCCAGTACCCCAGGTCCTCCAGCTCCGTGTAGGTGCCGTCCCATGGCGGCCCCGCATCGGGAGTGCCCGAGTCCCCGGGTGGGTGCGACTCACCGCAGGCAGACAGGAGGAAGGGGAGCAGGACGCACAGAGAGCGCCGTGCTCCGCGCGAGGGAGTCGACATGGGGGCCTCGGAGATGGCGCCGCCCGCGCAGGTGCGGGCGGTCATCCTGGATACGCCACGGGGGCCCCATGTTCCCCGGCGCTCCGCCGATGCTTGCCGGATGATGCAGAACGCGAGGACGCGGGGGCTTGCCCTTGCAAACCTCCCCGTCGTCGGTCCTCCGCGTCAGGCGCCCTTGGCCAGCTCCGCGTCGATGGCCTGCACCAGGCGCGGGTCCTCCGCGGTGACGTCCGGAGCGAAGCGCGCGGCGACACGACCATCACGGCCGATGACGAACTTCTCGAAGTTCCACTGGACCTCCGGGATGGGGTTCGCCTCGATGCCGTAGCCCTTGAGACGCGCGCGCATCGGGCCCTCACCGGTGGCGTCCGGAAACGCGCGGGTCAGCTCCTGGTAGAGCGGGTGCTTGTCCTCGCCGACGACGGAGATCTTGGAGAACAGCGGGAACTTCACCGCGTAGTTGAGGTCGCAGAACTGCTTGATCTCCTCCTCGGAGCCCGGCTCCTGGCCCATGAAGTTGTTCGCGGGGAAGCCCAGCACCTCGAGCCCCTTCGCGCGCTTCTCCTCGTAGAGCTTCTCCAGGCCCGCGTACTGCGGCGTCAGGCCGCACTTGGAGGCCACGTTCACCACCAAGAGGACCTTGCCCTTGAACTGTCCCAGCGTGCTGGGAGCGCCATCGATGGACTTCAAGGGGATGTCGAAGAGGTTGCTCATGTTCGGCTCGCTTCCGGAGGAAAGTGGGGAGGGGTTCCCGGGTGGGTCGACCCGCGAGGTATACAGGACGAAATCGCCGGTCTCGGCAAGCAACATCCCGGGAGCCGGACGTGGCTTTCAGACGCCCGGTCCACCAGTGGACGCGGCCTTCCTGCTCACCCCTGGCGAGGCTCGTGCCGTCGAAGTGGAGCCGTGACACGGTGACTTTCCACCGTGGGATGACCGGGCGGGCATGGGCCGCGAATTGAATCGCGTCCTGGCGGCAACGAGGGTTGCGCCTCCATGCGCACGGCGGCAACTTCCCCCTCCGCACCATCCCCCCTCAGGAGAGAGACGCATGCGTTTCCTGTCGATGCCCCTCATCGTCGCCGCCCTCCTCGTTGGTTGCAGTGACGATCCAGATCCCACGCCGACACCTGACTCGGGCACGCCACAGCAGGACTCGGGCACCCCACAGCCGGACGCGGGGAATCCGCCGGAAGACGCGGGCACGCAGGAGCCTGACGCGGGCAATCCGCCGGAAGACGGGGGCACGCAGGAGCCTGACGCGGGCAATCCGCCGGAAGACGGGGGCACGCAGGAGCCCGACGCGGGGCCCCTGCCCAGCGGGCCTCCCGTTCCGCAGGGGCCGCCCAACGTGCCCGAGTTCCCTCCGGCCTTCCCCGGCCAGACGCGCGCTCCGGCGGTCCAGTCGCAGACGCAGTTCCAGGTCACCGAGGTGGCCTCCGGCATCCGGAATCCCTGGGGCCTCGCCTTCCTGCCCGACCAGCGCATGCTGGTGACGGAGAAGCCCACGGGGCGGCTCTACATCGTCACCCATCAGGGCGAGAAGTCGGCCGCCGTCACGGGCCTGCCCGCGGTGGATGGCCGGAACCAGGGAGGCCTGCTCGACGTGGAGGTCGGTCCCGACTACGCGGAGAGCCGGCTCATCTACTGGACCTATTCCGAGCCGCGGCAGGGCGGCAACGGGCTGGCGGTGGCGCGCGCGAAGCTGGTGGACGGCGCGCAGCCGGCGGTGGAGAACGTCCAGGTCATCTTCCGCATGATGCCCACGCTCGAGTCGACGCTGCACTCGGGCGGACGGCTGGTGTTCACGCCCGACGGCAAGCTGTTCGTCACGCTCGGCGAGCGCTCCATCCTCGACGGCCGCAAGCAGGCGCGGGACGTGAAGAGCCACTTCGGCAAGGTGGTCCGCATCAACCCGGATGGCTCCGTGCCGCAGGACAACCCCTACGTGAACACGCCGGAGGCGAAGCCGGAGATCTGGTCGGTGGGTCACCGCAACATCCTGTCGGCGGCGCTCGATGGGCAGAACCGCCTGTGGATCGTGGAGATGGGACCGCAGGGGGGCGACGAGCTGAACCGGCCCGAGGCGGGCAAGGACTACGGCTGGCCCACCATCGGGTACGGCGAGGAGTACTCGGGCGCGCCCATCCACGACAGCCCCGTGGGTGAAGGCATGGAGCAGCCGGTGTACTACTGGGACCCGGTGATTGCCCCCTCGGGGATGACCATCTACTCGGGGACGCTGTTCCCGGAGTGGCGCGACAACATCTTCGTGGGAGGGCTGGCGGCCCAGGCGCTGGTGCGGCTGATGGTTCGCAATGACCGCGTCATCGGCGAGGAGCACCTGCTCAAGAACCGCAACGAGCGCATCCGCGAGGTGGTGCAGGGCCCCGAGGGCGCGCTCTACCTGCTCACCGATGCGACCAACGGCAAGGTGCTCAAGCTCACGCCGCGCTGAGCCTTCATCATCCACGGCAGTCCCCGCGCTCCCCAGGCGAAGCAAGCCTCGGGGAGCGCGGTCGTTTTGATGGCGAGTGGACGTGTCGAGCGTCTCGCGGGGCCGTGCGTCACGGACGTGACGCAGGTGGCGCCCTCGATGCTCACGAGCCCGCAGAGGCGCGCCGAGCCGTTCATCGGCGCACAGGCGCGCGTTCAGGAGGCGTCGCCGCGCGGAGCACTCGCTTGTCGGGGGTGGCCCCCGAAGTCAGTGTGCCGCGCGATTCCCGTGAGGCGTCGACGGGCGAGGAGAAGTCCTCCGCGTGCTCGGCGTTCCACGGTGCACCTCCACCCGTCACATCGAGGACTCGCCATGCGTTCGAGGTTGGGTCATGTCGTCCGCTGCATCCGCGCCGGGTCGAGCGCGGTGCTGTTGCTCCTGTCCAGCCTCGCGTCGGCGCAGCCTCCCGTGAGCGAGCCTCCTCCCCGCGCGGTCCTCTTCCAGGGCGTGCGCGTGTTCGACGGCAAGTCGAAGGGGCTGTCCGGGCCCGTCAACGTCCTGGTTCAGGGCAACAAGATCGCGCGCATCTCGAGCAGCCCCATCGCGCGCACGGGCGAGGTGCGAGTCATCGAGGGCAAGGGGCGCACGCTCATGCCGGGACTCATCGACGCGCACTACCACATGATGATGGCCTCGGTGCCGCTGACCGTGGCGCTGGCGGGGCCGGAGGGGTACCTCACGTTGGTGGCCGCGCGTGAGGCGAAGGCGACGCTGCTGCGAGGCGTCACCAGCGTGCGCGACATGGCCGGGCCGGTCTTCAGCATCAAGCGGGGCATCGATGAGGGGCTCATCGAGGGCCCGCGCATCTGGCCCTCGGGCGCGATGATCTCGCAGACCAGCGGCCATGGGGACTATCGTCGGGCGGAGGCGCTCCCGCGGACGGCGATGTCCTCGCTGACGTTCGCGGAGCGCGTGGGTGGGGCGGCCATCGCGGACGGGCAGGACGAGGTCCTGCTCCGGGTCCGTGAGCAGCTGATGCTGGGGGCCTCGCAGATCAAGCTGGCGGCGGGAGGCGGTGTGTCCTCGGACCACGATCCGCTGGATGTGTCGCAATACACGGAAGCCGAGCTCCGGTCCGCCGTGGAGGCCGCGGAGAACTGGGGGACGTACGTGGCCGTGCATGCGTACACGCCGCGCGCCATCCAGACGGCCATCCGGGCGGGGGTGAAGGTCATCGACCACGGGCAGTTGATGGATGACGCCACCGCGAAGCTCATGGCGGAGAAGGGGGTCTGGCTGAGCCTGCAGCCGTTCCTCGACGACGAGGACGCGACGCCCTTTCCGGAGGGCTCGGACAATCGGGAGAAGCAGCTGGAGATGACGCAAGGCACGGACAAGGCCTATGCGTTGGCGAAGAAGTACAAGCTGAAGACGGCGTGGGGGACGGACTCGTTGTTCGACCCGAAGGTGGCGGCGAGGCAGGGCGCGCAGCTGGTGAAGATGACGCGGTGGTACACGCCGGCGGAGGCCCTGCGGATGGCCACGGGCACCAACGCGGAGCTGCTGGCGCTGTCGGGCAAGCGCAGCCCCTACAAGGGTCGACTCGGCGTCGTCGAGGAGGGGGCGCTCGCGGACCTGTTGCTGGTGGACGGCGACCCGGTGGCGAACTTCGAGTTGATCGCCAACCCCGAGAAGAACTTCCTGGTCATCATGAAGGACGGGAAGATCTACAAGGACCTGCTCGGCCCGTGAGCTGTATAGAGGGCGACCATGACGACGTCCGATGCACCACGCTCGCCGCGAGTGAGCATCCGTCCCGCGACGCTGGCGGATGCCGCGACGCTGACGGAGCTCGGGGAGAGGACCTTCAGGGACACCTTCGCCGCCGAGAACACGCCGGAGAACGTGGAGGCGTTCCTGGCCTCGCACTACAGCCGTGCGATCCAGGAGGAGGAGCTGCGGGAGCCTCGCAACCTGTACCTGCTCGCGGAGGTCGACGGAGTCCCCGCGGGCTTCGCGCTCCTTTGCGACGGCGCCCGTGAGCCGAGTGTGCGGGCCGAGCGCCCGGTGAACCTGTCGCGCCTCTATGTCGACCGCGCCTTCCTCGGTGCGAAGGTGGGCGCCGCGCTCATGCGCCGCTGCCTGGATGATGCGAGGAGGCGGGGGCACGACGTGTTGTGGCTCGGTGTGTGGGAACGCAATACGCGCGCGCGGGCCTTCTACACGCGCTGGGGTTTCATCGAAGTGGGGGAGATGCGCTTCGTGCTCGGGACAGACCCGCAGCGCGACCTGGTGCTCGCCCTCGCGCTTTGAGCCGCGTCCGCAGGACCTCTCGCACGACTCGCCTCAGCGAGCGATGCAGGCGGTCGACCTCGTGCAGGTGGCTGAGGATCTCGCGGCGCGTCAAGCGAGGGGCCGACGACGGCGTTTGCTGCCGGTCCCTGCCGAACGGCCGCGGGTCATCCATACCTCTGGAGTGGTATTCCGGCCCCTCCCGCCACCGACTACTTTCAGCAAATCAAGGAAGCGCGGGAAGCGCTCCGACTGGCGCCTGTGTATTGGCGCCTGACCGTGAATGGCAGTCGATGTCCACCCATGGTGGCGCGAGAGACTCGGTATCGTGTCGCGGGGGGCCCGGCGTTGTCATGTCGGTCGCGACGGGACAGGATGAATGAGGTGTCCATGCCTGCCCATGCGGCGTTGGCCATGGGTTCACCGAGGGGGGCACATGCTGGATCCAGAATCTCTTCGTGTCGCGCATGAGCGGACCACGAGAGTCTTTCGGTATCTCCAGGCGCTGAACCGTCATCGCAACCCCGCTCCGCGCCAGCTTCGGGATCAACCGTGGAGCCTGAGCCTCGCGACGCTGCCCGCGCATCCCTCCATCCTGTTCGTGCGCGATGCGAGCGCCGCGAGTGAGGGGGCTGAAGGGACGGAGGGCTCCGACGCGGACCTCATCCTCCGGGTGCGCCGCCCGCGGCTGGTGCCTCCCCCAGCTCCGCCTCCTCCTCTCGCGGAGTGGCTGACCACGCCCTGGGATGACCCACTCGTGGAGCCCGGGACGGCGGCGTCTCGCGACGAAGTGGATGACCAGGGCGCCACGCGCAGGGTGTCGTTCGACGAGCGTCCCGAGCGCGTCGAGGCCCTTGCGAGCTGGATGCCCCGTCACGCGGCCTGGGCGAGTGAGGAGCGGCAGGCGCGCGCGGCGCTGAGGATCTTCGAGCAGCTCTATGAGCTTCATGGCCGACTCGAACGAGAGGGAGAGCGGCTCGAGTTGCTGGTCGCCGATGGCATCCTGAGCTGGCGCCAGACGACGGGCGGATTGTTCCATCCCGTGCTGCTCCAGCGCGTCCAGTTGCGGTTCAACTCCCGGGTACCCGAGTTCACGGTCTCCGACAGCGGGCGTGGCGTCGACCTCTACTCGGAGCTGTTCAGCCACCTGGAGGAACTCGACGGGAGGATTCTGGCGAGGTGTCGCGAGGAGCTCCAGGCCGGCGGGGTGAAGCCCCTGGGCGGTGAGCAGACCTCGAGCTTCTTGCGACGTCTGCTCATCCAACTGTCCGCGCGCGGGGAGCTACTCGAGCATGGCCGGCCGAGCGAAGACGCCGACCCGCCGCGCATGGGGCGAGAGCCCGTGCTGTTGCTCCGCAGCCGCAGCCTCGGTTTCGCCAGAGCCCTCGAGGGCATCCTGGAATCCCTCGAGAAGCGCCCGGACCTGCCGTCCGCGCTGGCCCGGGTGGTGGGCTGTGACGTGCCGAGCCCGCGCGAGGAGGCGGGCTCCAAGGGAACCCGAGGCCACGCTGGCGAGGTCGTGGATGTCCTGCTGAGCAAACAAGCCAACGCGGAGCAGGAGGAGATTGCCAGCCGGCTTGCTCGGAACGGCTGTGTCCTCGTCCAGGGGCCTCCGGGGACAGGGAAGACCCACACCATCGCGAACCTGATTGGTCATCTGCTCGCCGAGGGCAAGAGCGTCCTGGTGACCAGCCATACCACCAAGGCGCTGCGGGTGCTTCGAGGCCAGGTGGTGCCGGAGCTCCAGCCGCTGTGTGTGAGCGTCCTCGACAACGACCTCGACAGCCGAGCCCAGCTCGAAGGCGCTGTCTCCGCGATGGCGGAGCGATTGTCCGTGAGCAATGGCACGCGGCTGGACAGGGAGGCGTCCTCCATCGCGGAGCATCGCGAGCGGCTGAAGGATGAGCTTCAGCAGGCCCGACAGGAGCTGCTCCAGGCACTCTCCGACGAGTATCGAGACGTGGTGGTGGCGGGGCAGAGCTGGTCTCCCTCGGAGGCGGCCCGACGGGTCGCGGCCGAGCCGACGCAGCACCTCTGGCTGCCGGGGCCGGTGATGCTCGGTGCCGCGCTTCCCCTATCGGAGGACGAGGTCCGGGAGCTGTATCGCGGCAACGCCGTTCTGACGCCTCAACACGAGACAGAGCTGGCGTGTCCACTCCCGAGGCTCGACGAGGTCATGTCCCCTGGGGAGCTTGGGGGATTGCTGGAGAAGCGGAAGTCGCTCCGGGTGGAGGCGGAGGGCGCTCTTCCCAATCTCTGGCAGGGGCCTGCCCGGGCGGAGGACACCGTGGACCTGACGGAGCTGGCCAGACGCTGCCTTCGCGCCTTCGACCCATTCGAGGACGGTCTGCCCTGGAAGCTCGCGGCGGTGTCAGCGGGTCTGGCGGGGGACCGGGAGGCGGCTCCCTGGCGGTCCCTCATCGACGCCATCTCCGACGTGCGTGCCATGGAGCTGGCGACCCGGGAGTCCTTGTTCCAGCATGCCCCTGTTCCAGCACAGGATCTGTCCATGGACGAGCAGCTCTCCGTGCTCGCGGAGCTCCAGCGGCACCTCGAGGCGGGAGGGACGCTGGGGGCGTTCACGCTGCTCACGCGCTCCTCGTGGAAGCGAGTGATTCGGGGCTGCCGGGTCGAGGCGGGAGCGCCTCGGGAGCTGGCCCACTTCGCGGCGCTCTCCGCGTGCCTCTCGCTCCGCAAGCAGCGGCAGGTGCTGGCGCGGCGCTGGGATGCTCAGATGGCCGCGTTGGGCGCGCCGCTTTCGTCCGAGCTGGGAGAAGCGCTGGAGGAGCGGCTGCTCGAGTTTCGCGATGAACTCGGCCGGTGCCTGGACTGGGCGGAGTCCGTCTGGCGTCCGTTGGACAAGGCGCTGAGCACGAGCGGGATGCGCTGGAAGGAGCGGTTGGACGCGGAGCCCATCAATCCAGCGCCCCATGGGATGTTCCAGCGGCGGCGCGACGCATTGGTACGAGGCATCGCGCCTGCCCTGCGTGCGCGGGCACGTGAAATCGAACTGGAACGGGTCCGCGAGAAGCTGCGACAGGCTCGGGCCCGGCTCGAGGCGTGGGGTGGAATCTCCGCGGGTTCCGTCATCGTCCGGAGCCTCGCGAAGGCGCTGGAAGCGCGGGATGGCGAACTCTACGCCCGCGCGTTCGTGGGGCTCACGGAGATCCTGGAGAAGCGGCGGGCACTCACGCGACGACAGGAGCTGCTCACGAGGCTGAAGGCGGCCGCCCCGGGTTGGGCCTCCGCCATTCGCGAGCGTCGGGGCGTCCACGCGCGGGAGCGGCCCCCGGGAGCCCCCCAGGCCGCGTGGTGCTGGCGGCAGCTTCACGACGAGCTCGAGCGCCGCGGCGGCGTGCAACTGGCCAGCCTCCAGTCGCGCATCGAGGTGCTGTCGGAGGAGCTGCGCAAGTGCACCGCGAAGCTCATCGAGCGTCGTGCCTGGGCCTCCCAGGCCCATCGGACGACGTTGGGGCAACAGCAGGCGCTGGTGGGCTGGTTGGACATCCAGCGGCGCATCGGGAAGGGGACGGGAGTCCGGGCGCCTCGCTTGCGTGCGCAGGCGGCGCAGTTGATGAGCGAGTGTCAGCGCGCCGTGCCGGTGTGGATCATGCCGCTCACGCAGGTGGTGGAGAACTTCACGGCGGCGACCCGGTTCGATGTCGTCATCATCGACGAGGCGAGCCAGTGCGATGCGATGGGGCTCATCTCCCTGTACCTGGCGGACCGCGCGGTGGTCGTGGGAGACCACGAGCAGGTGAGCCCCTCTGCGGTGGGGCAGAACGTGGGCATGGTCGAGCAGCTCATCGCCGAGCACCTCGCCGGAATCCCCAACGCCGTGCTCTATGACGGAAAGATGTCGGTCTACGACCTCGCCCGGCAATCCTTCAGCGGCATGGTGTGCCTGCTGGAGCACTTCCGCTGCGTCCCGGACATCATCGAGTTCAGCAATCAGCTGTCCTACGAGGGGCGCATCAAGCCGCTTCGGGAGGCGGCGAGCGCCAAGGGACTTGCTCCCTTGAACATCCATCGGGTCGAGGGGCATGCCCAGGCGAAGGTCAACGAGCGGGAGGCCATCGCGGTGGCCTCCCTCATCGCCGCCGCCGTGGAGCACCCCGCCTATGCGGGGCGCACCTTCGGCGTCATCTCGCTCGTCGGAGAGGAACAGGCGTTGAAGGTGGATTCGTTGCTTCAGGCGCACCTGTCTCCGGCCGAGTACGAGCGACGGCGCGTATTGTGCGGAAGCGCCGCCCAGTTCCAGGGCGACGAGCGGGACGTGATGTTCCTGTCCATGGTGGACAGCCCCGATGGGGACGGCCCCCTGAGTCGACGGGAGACGCAGGACTTCAAGCAGCGCTTCAACGTCGCGGTGAGCCGGGCCCGGGACCAGCTCTGGGTCGTGCACTCGCTCAATCCCTCCATCGACCTGCAGCCCGGGGATTTGAGGCGCAGGCTGTTGGAGCATTGCGCGCAGCCGCAGGGGGTCGAGCGGGCGCTCCTGCGTGCCGAGCCCAAGACGGAGTCTCCCTTCGAGAAGGAGGTGCTCGCCCTCCTGGTCCGCGCGGGCTATCGGGTGACGCCGCAGTGGCGCGTGGGACACTACCGCATCGACCTGGTGGTCGAGGGGGGAGGGCGCCGGCTGGCGGTGGAGTGTGATGGAGATCGCTACCATCCCCTCGAGAAGCTCCCGGATGACATGGCACGTCAGGCGCTGCTCGAGCGGCTCGGGTGGCGGTTCGTGAGGATTCGAGGCAGCGCGTTCTTCCGGGACCCCGAGGCCGCGATGCGACCGGTCTTCGCGAGGCTGAAGGAACTGGAGATTCCTCCAGAGGGAGCTCCACCGGAGGAGGCCGCTCCGGTCGAGGACGCCCTGCGCGCGGAGCTCGTGCGCCGCGCCGAGGCCATTGCACGGGAGTGGGAGGCCTCACCCGAGCGCTCCCGGGCTCCGAAAGAGGCGCGCGCCTCCCGTGTCGGACGCCCGCCTCGCGGTGGTGCGCCGAGCAAGAAGAGGAGCGAGGCCACTCCAGGAGAAGAGGTGCCCGACCAGATTCCGACGCTCCTGCCGCTCGAGGTACCACTCCCCGCGGCGCAAGTCGTCACTCCCCGGCGGCCCAGGGGGGGGAGCTTGAGGGCGGTGCCGCGAGAACAGGACAAGCCCCTCGCCGAGAAGGATCCGCTCCCCGCCGCTTTACGGCGCCTGCTGACGCCTCAAGACTTCCTGTGCCAGTCGTGTCGGGGAGAGCGACGGCTCTGGATCGGAGAGCGGGGGCCCTTCCTCAAGTGCGCGGCCCAGAAGTGCTTGAAGACGGAGAGCGTGAGGTTCGAAGTCCTGGTGCTCGCGCTGGAGCTGCGGGCGCGATGCTCGTGTGGTGCGTTCCTCCACGTCGCCCGAGGAGTGGGAGGCGCACCACGACTGGAATGCACCGGGGCGGGGTGCTCCAAGCGCTGGCCATGGCGGCAGTTCCGCGATCAACTTCGGGGCCGCAAGATGGATGAGCCCGCGCCAGTGCTACTTCCGCTTCGGCCCCTTCAAGTACTTGCTCAGCCGGACCTTGCCGAGCCCACGACCACCGAACAGATACCAGGTGATGGCCGCGCCAAAGAGCGCCGCGGCCAGGGCGATGCCTAGGGCCCCGAGCACCGGGATGTTCCCGTACATCCACGGCTTGGGCGCGAAGGAGATGAACGCCCCCACGATGAGGCCGCAGGCGCACAACCCCATGAACATGATGACCGACGCGCTGCGCAGGTTCTCGTTCAGCTTCTCGAACTGGTCCGCCCGCACCGTCACCGTGAACTTGCCCGACTCCATGTCCAACAAGATCTGCGACAGCTGCGTGGGCAGGTCCGCCGCCATCGACTGGATGCGCAGCAGCGTGCGCATCAGCCCGCCCTGCAGCTGCATCGGGTCATACCGCCCCGCGAGCAGCTCCTTCGCGTACGGCAGCACCACCTCCACGATGTTCATCTCCGGGTACAGGCTGCGCAGCATGCCCTCCGTGGACACCGACGCGCGGCTGAGCAGCGCGTACTCCTTCGGGATCCGGATGCGGTACTTCACCGCCAGATCCAGCAAGTCCCTCAGCAGCGAGCGCGTGTCCACCTGACCCAGCGTCGTGGGCAGGTGCTGCCCCAGGATGCTCTCGATGTCGTTGCGGAAGCCCACCAGGTTCGCCCGCGCGTCCGGCACGCCCACCCGGTAGAGGATGCGCGCCACCGAGTCGCTGTCCTTCAGCGCCACCGCCAGGCACAGCATCACCAGCGTCTCCTGCATCGGCCGCGTCAGCCGTCCCACCACGCCGAAGTCCAGCAGCGCCAGCCTGTTGCCCTCCAGCAGCAACACGTTCCCCGGATGCGGGTCGCCGTGGAAGAGCCCGTCGTCGAAGAGCTGCCGGAAGCTCGCCTCCAGGATGTGGTTGGCGATGGTCTTCCGGTCCTCGTCCGACAGCTCCGCCTGGCTGATCTTCACCCCCCGGATGAACTCCAGCGTCAGCACCGTCCGGCTCGACAGCGCCGCGTAGACGCGCGGAATCTTCATGTACGCGCGCTCCCGGTGGTTCTCCAGGAACGCGCGGACGTTGGCGGCCTCGTTGATGAAGTCGAGCTCCTCGTGGATGGCCCGGTCGAACTCGTCGACGATGCCCGTGGGCGTGTAGATGCCCGTCTCCTCCACCACGGCTTCCAAGAGACGCGCCAGGTTGCGCAGCACCACCAGGTCCGAGTCGATGCTCGCGGCGATGCCCGGCCGCTGCACCTTCACCACCACCTCGTCGCCCTCCAGCGTCACCGCCCGGTGCACCTGGGCGATCGACGCCGCCGCCAGCGGCGCCTCGTCGATGTGCTTGAACAGCTCGCGCGCATCCTTGCCCAGCGACTCGCGAATCTGCGCGTGCACCTGCTCGAGTGGAATCGGCTCCACGTTGTCCTGCAGCAGCGCCAGCTCGTCCACGAACTCCGCGGGCAGCAGGTCCGCCCGCGTGGAGAGCACCTGGCCCAGCTTCACGAAGGTGGGGCCCAGGTCGTTGAGCAGCATCCGGAAGCGCCGGGCCGTGGAGGCTCGCTGGGCCTCCGGCGAGACCTCGACCTTCTCCTGCCGCCCGAGGATGCGCCACAGCCCCGCGCGCTCCAGCACCTCGCCGAAGCCATGCCGGGCCGCGATGACCGTAATCTGCCGCACACGGTTCAGGTCCTGGAGGTTCACGGAAACGCTTTCTCCTCGCGACGACGTTAGACCGCGACCGCCGGCTTCGCCACGAAGCGCAGCAGGACATACCCCACCAGCGCCGACAGCAGCGAGCCCACCACGATGCCCAGCTTCGCTTCGTTCAGCACCGCGGGCTGGTCCCCGAAGGCCAGCCCCGCCACGAACAGCGCCACCGTGAAGCCGATGCCCGCCACCACCGCCACCCCGTGCAGCTGCGCGAGGCTCCCGCCGCCCGGCATCGACGACACGCCCAGCCGCACCGCCCCCCACGTGAAGGCGAGGATGCCCACCTGCTTGCCCACGAAGAGGCCGACGATGATGCCCAGCGGCACGGGCGACAGCAGGTCTCCCCAGCCCATGCCCGCCAGCGGGATGCCCGAGTTCGCCAGCGCGAACAGGGGGACGATTCCGTACGCCACCCAGCCCTTCCACAGGTGCTCGAAGCGGTTGAGCGGCGGCTCGAGCTCCTCCAGGCGCTCCTCGATGTAGAGCAGCTGCGCGCCCCGCATGGACTCGTCCTCGGCGCGCCCGGTGCAGTCCCGGATGTAGACGGACAGGTCGTCGAGCACCTCGCGCCCGGGCCTCGTGGGCCGCGAGGGGATGCACAGCCCTATCACCACGCCCGCCAGCGTCGCGTGGATGCCGCCGTGGTGCATCGTGAACCAGAGCGCCGCGCCGGCCAGCAGCCAGGGGATGCCATTGCGGACATAGAAGCGGTTGAGCGCGACCAGCACCGCCACCACCGCGCCCGCGGCCAGGAGCCAGCCCCCGTGCACGCCGGTGCCGTAGAACAGCGCGATGACCAGGATGCCGCCGATGTCATCGAAGATGGCGAGCGCCGTGAGGAACACCACCAGCCCGTGGCTCACGCGTGAGCCGACGAGCGACAGACAGCCGATGGAGAACGCGATGTCGGTGGCCATGGGGATGGCCCAGCCCGCCTGCGCGGCAGAGCCCGCGTTGATGACGGCGTAGAGCAGGCCCGGCACCACCATGCCGCCCAGGGCCGCGATGAGCGGGAGCACGGCGCGGGCCGGCGTGCGCAGCTCCCCGGCGCTCAGCTCGCGCTTGACCTCCATGCCGACGAGGAAGAAGAACAGCGTCATCAGCCCGTCGTTGATGAGCTGGCGGACGGTGAAGGTCGCGTGGGTGCTCGCCACCCCGAAGGACAGCCGGGCGTCGAAGAGGCCCTCATAGGACGCGGCCCACGGCGAGTTGGCCCAGGCCATGGCGAGCACGGCGCACACGGCCAGCAGGATGCCGCTGCTGGTCTGGAGCTGGAAGAAGGCCCGGAGCGGAGCAATCGCCACCCGGAAGAGCGCGGGTACGGGCGTCGGGCTGCGTGTCCTGGGGGCGGTCGAGGGGGGAGGCGACTCCATGGCGGCGCGGAAGATGCACTCGCCCATGGACGGCTGCATCCGTTTTCGCGACGGCGCGAGCGGAAATGTCGGTGGTGGATGATAGGGAAACCGGGCGGGTAGGGTCAGCGGTTCGTTGATCCAGGGGTGGGGGCATGAGAGAAGGGCGGGGATGGCCGTGACGCAGCAGATGAAGGCAGCCAAGGCAGCAGCGGTGGAGCTTCCCGTGGACCCGACGCAGGACGTCGCGCCGGACGGGGACAAGGCGAGCGAAGGCTCGGGCGCGAGGGAGATCGCGTCCCTGACGCCGATGATGCGCCAGTACCTCGAGGTGAAGGCGCTGCACCCGGACACGGTGCTCTTCTTCCGGCTCGGGGACTTCTACGAGATGTTCTTCGAGGACGCGGTGAAGGCCTCGGAGATCCTCCAGATCACGCTCACCGCCAGGGCCAAGGGCGCCGACAAGGTGCCCATGTGCGGCATCCCGTACCACTCGTCGCGCCGGTACATCGCGCGCCTCATCGGCGAGGGCCTGAAGGTCGCCATCTGCGAGCAGGTGGAGGAGGCCGGCAGCGGGCCGGGCATCGTCCGGCGCGAGGTGACGCGGGTCATCACCCCCGGCATGGTGCTGGACGAGGAGGTGCTCGAGCCTCGCGACAGCAACTTCCTGGCCGCCGTGTACTGGAACGAGAAGGGCTTTGGTGGGGCGCTGCTGGAGGCGTCCACCGGCGAGTTCCTCGCGATGGAGGCGGGCTCGGCGGCGGAGCTGGCGGAGTCGCTGTCTCGCGTGGAGCCTCGGGAGCTGCTGGTGCCCGCGGGGCAGCGCAACTCGGCGGAGGTGGCGCAGCTGTGCTCGCGGCTGCCTCGCGTGCCGGCGGTGGCGGAGGGGGAGGTCGCGGCCTTCGAGCCGGCCCGGGCGGCGGGCTACCTGCGCTCGCACTTCGCGGTGCAGTCGCTGTCGGCGTTCGGGTTGGATGACGCGCCGCTGGCCACGGGGGCTGCGGGCGCGGCGCTGCGGTATCTGAAGGACACGCAGAAGACGCCCGCGGCGCACGTGGACCGGCTGAGCCGGCAGGAGCGCTCGGGCAGCCTGCTGATGGACGAGTCCTCTCGCGCGAACCTGGAGGTGCTGCGCTCGCAGCGGGACGGTGGGCGCAAGGGTTCGCTGTTGGGGGTGCTGGACCGGACGGTGACGAGCCTGGGGGCGCGGAAGCTGGCGCGCTGGCTGGCCTCTCCGCTGGGGTCGCTCCCGGAGATCCACGCGCGGCTGGACGCGGTGGAGGAGCTGTCCGCGAAGAGCGTGTGGCGTGAGGAGCTGACGGGCATCCTCAAGGAGGTGGCGGACCTGGAGCGGCTGACGGGCCGGCTGTCCCTGGGCGCGGGCAACGCGCGGGACCTGCGGGCGCTCGGGGTTTCGTTGGCGCAGCTGCCGCGGTTGGGCGCGGCGCTGGCGCGGTGTCAGGCGCCGTTGCTCCAGTCGCTCGCGGGGCCGCTGACGGCGTTGCCGGAGCTGGC
Source organism: Myxococcus sp. XM-1-1-1 (assembly GCF_020037095.1). Lineage (NCBI taxonomy): Bacteria > Pseudomonadati > Myxococcota > Myxococcia > Myxococcales > Myxococcaceae > Myxococcus > Myxococcus sp. XM-1-1-1. The sequence continues at coordinate 168,949 of NZ_JAIQDH010000010.1, read as the reverse complement.
GAATCTGTTGGCGCGCTCGGTGGTGGACGAGCCTCCCGTGGCGCTGAAGGAAGGCGGCTTCATCCGGCAGGGGTACCACGCGGAGCTGGACCGGCTGGTGGAGCTGTCGACGTCCGGCAAGGACGTGCTGCTGAAGATCGAGGCGCGGGAGAAGGAGCGCACCGGCATCGGATCGCTGAAGATCCGCTACAACAAGGTCTTCGGGTACTACCTGGAGGTGACGAAGTCGAACCTGCACCTGGTGCCGGCGGACTACATCCGCAAGCAGACCACGGTGGGGGCGGAGCGGTTCGTCACGCCGGAGCTGAAGGAGCACGAGGAGCAGGTGCTGACGGCGGAGGAGCGCCGGTGCGCGCTGGAGCTGCAGCTCTTCGAGGAGCTGCGGGCGAAGGTGGCGCAGGCGGCCCCGCGCATCCGTTCCGCGGCGGAGGCGGTGGCCACGGCGGACGCGCTGCTGTCCTTCGCGCGGTGCGCGTCGGAGTACGGCTACACGCGGCCGGAGGTGGACGCGTCGGAGGTGCTGAGCATCACGGCGGGACGGCACCCGGTGGTGGAGCGGATGCTGGGGGCGGGGGAGTCCTTCGTTCCCAACGACGTTCGGATGGACCCGGAGGACGCGCAGCTGCTGGTCATCACCGGCCCGAACATGGCGGGCAAGAGCACGGTGATGCGGCAGGTGGCGCTGACGGCGCTGATGGCGCAGGCGGGCTCGTTCGTTCCGGCGAAGGCGGCGCGCATCGGCCTGTGTGATCGAATCTTCACGCGCGTGGGCGCGGCGGACAACCTGGCGCGCGGTCAGTCCACGTTCATGGTGGAGATGACGGAGACCAGTCACATCCTCCACCACGCGACGAACAAGAGCCTCATCATCCTGGATGAGATTGGCCGTGGCACGTCGACGTTCGACGGTCTGTCCATCGCGTGGGCGGTGGCGGAGCACCTGCACGACCACGTGAGCGCGCGCACGCTGTTCGCCACGCACTACCACGAGCTGGTGGACCTGGCCCGTGAGCGGTCCAAGGTGAAGAACCTGTGCATCGCCGTGAAGGAGCAGGGCGGCAAGGTCATCTTCCTGCGGAAGCTGATTCCGGGAGGGGCGAGTCGCTCCTACGGCATCGAGGTGGCGAAGCTGGCGGGCCTGCCGACGGAGGTGGTGGGTCGGGCGCGCGAGCTGCTCCAGAACCTGGAGTCCGGGGAGCTGGACGACGCGGGACGGCCTCGGGTCGCGGTGCGGCAGAACCCGAAGAAGGCGGCCGTGGCGGCGGGACAGCTGGGGTTGTTCGGTGAGCCCGTGGCCCCGGCTCCCGCGCTGCCTGCGTCGCATCAGAAGGCGCTGGAGGCGCTCAAGTCAGCGGCCATCAACAACCTGACGCCGCTGGACGCGCTCAACCTGTTGGCGAAGCTCCAGCGCGAGCTGGAGTAGTCCACCGTCTGCGCGCACAGCCCTCGGGGGTTCCAGTGACCCACGACAGATGGGGCACCGCGAGCAGGCTGTCTCGCTGCAGGTCCGCGTGGACCTACCGACACCTGGCGCGGGAGGATGTATGGCCACCCGCACTTGAACCTTGCATGCTGTGGCCTCCATGCGGACCGCACAGTCCCAGGCGCGGCAGGAGGCCGCCCGCCACCTGCTGAGTGCCCGGGATATCAGGACACTCGCTCTCGCATCCTTGGGGGGCGCGCTCGAGTTCTACGACTTCATCATTTTCGTCTTCTTCACCGTGGTCATCGGAATGCTCTTCTTTCCGGCGGACATGGTGGACTGGCTGCGGCAACTCCAGGTCTTCGGGGTGTTCGCGGCCGGGTATCTGGCTCGCCCCCTAGGGGGCATCATCATGGCGCACTTCGGCGACCGGGTTGGTCGCAAGCGCATGTTCACGCTCAGCGTGTTCATGATGGCGGTGCCGACGCTGCTGATCGGCCTGCTGCCCACCTATGCCATGGCGGGCCATGCAGCCCCGCTGGCGCTGCTCGTGCTGCGCATCCTGCAGGGGGCGGCGGTGGGGGGAGAGGTTCCGGGTGCCTGGGTCTTCGTCGCAGAGCACGTGCCGGAGCGCCGCGTGGGGCTGGCCTGCGGCACGCTCTGCGCGGGGCTCTCCTTTGGCATCCTCCTGGGCACGCTGGTGGCCACCGCGGTGAACAAGGGCATGGCGCCCCAGGACGTGCTGACCTTCGGCTGGCGGCTGCCTTTCCTGGCAGGGGGCGTGTTCGGCCTGCTGGCCGTGCTCCTTCGCCGCTGGCTCTCCGAGTCGCCCGTCTTCGAGGAGCTGCGCCAGCGCAAGGCCCTGGTACAGGAACTGCCGTTGAAGGTGGTGCTGCGAGGCCATGGCGCCGGGGTGATAGTCTCCGTGCTGCTCACCGCGCTGATTGCTGGCGGCCTCATGGTTGTCATCCTCATGGCTCCCACCTTGATGCAGAGTCTCTACAATCTGCCCGCCATCGAGGCGCTGGAAGCCGGAAGCGCGGCCACGTTGAGTCTGACGTTGGGGTGTGTCGCTTTCGGCCTCCTGGCGGACCGCTTGGGCCCTGCACGGGCGCTCGGGTTGGGGTGCCTGGCAATGGCGGCTTCCACCTATGCGCTGTATCTCGGTGTGGGCTCGACACCAGAGCGACTGACGGCGCTGTCGGTGATGGTGGGCTTCTGCGCGGGCGTGGTGGGCGTGGTTCCCACGGTGATGGTGCGGGTGTTCCCAGCGGCGGTGCGCTACTCGGGGCTGTCGTTCTCGTACAACGTGTCCAATGCGCTGGTGGGCGGGCTGACACCGCTGGTCATTACCCTCCTCATCAAAACGCACCCGCTGGCGCCCGCGCACTACATCGCGGCGCTGTGCGGGCTGTCGCTGGGGGTGTCCCTCTACCTGGGAACAGCGGGTCGGGCGAGGTTCGCGGACCTCTCCCCCCACGGCCGCCATCGCGACTAACTGAAGTTGCTCCGTTTCCGCGGAGTCCCACTCGCTATGCGAAAAGGACCCCACGATGGTCCCCTCAAGTCGGATTATTTGGTACTGCGGATTGTCCAGAGGTCAGAGGCGAGGCGGCTGTTGGTGAGGTAGGCGTAGGGCATGCGGAAGTAGCCGTCCAGGCCCCAGTTGGGGCCCCACGAGTTGCGGACGATGAATTGGCGAGCTTCGTCGTCGTAGCCAACGGCGAGTACGGCGTGGCCACCGACCGGCTGCTCGCTGGAGCGGGGCATGGGCATGATGCCTGTACGCTCGACCTCAGGACTTTCGAAGGACTCGTATACTGTAAAGCCGAAGACGAAGGGGTAGCCGGAGGCGAGGCAGCCTTTGAGGGTATTGAGTTCTTGGATGAGGCGCTGGTAGAGAACCACGAGGTGCTGTTTTGCGTTTGTAAAGGCGGCCTGCGGCGGCTTCTCGGCGAAGTTGTTGATGTCGTACGGCCAATCGGACTCAGGACATGCACCGAGATTGGCGACGCTCTTGATGCCGTCGCGGATCATGGCCCCAGAGTCGATGTTGACAGTGCCCTCGATGGTGCGCTCGTTGAAATAAATGAAGAGCCGGGAGGGAATGAACTCAGTCAACTTCTCCATCTTCTGGTCGAACTCGATAGCACCGGCGATGGCGTTCGCAGTGCAGCTGCCGAGCTGACCCTGATCGTAGACGGGTGGGCACTGCGGTGTCAGGTCGACTTTGGCCGGCAGATTGCTTTGGATTGGTGTGGGAGCCGCATAAAGGAAATCTCGCTGATCGGGAAGGTCGGGGATCCAGCCGTACTTCTTGAGCTTGTGCGATCGAATGAGAGACATGGCGTGTGTTGCTCCTTGTACGTGACCGCTTTGGCGGTCTCAGTGAGTTGTTTGGTGTGAGTTGTTGCGCAGAGAGCGGGGTCTGCGACGGAAGTTGGCACCCAGGTGTTGCCGCGAGAGCGTTTCCGTGCAGACAGTCGCTACTTTACGGTTGGCAGGCTCGACGGGGCTGCCAATGATTTGACGATGACTGCCAGCAGCCCCTCGGTGCGAAGGGTCCTGATCGTCGCCTATCCCGATGTCCAGCTCCTGGACATCGCCGGCCCATCCTCTGTGTTCCAGATGGCCTCGTGGGTGGTGGGCCCGAATGGCCCTTCCTACCAGGTGGAGATCGCCGCGACGCAGCAAGGCGCGGTGAAGACCAAGGGCGGGCTGCTCATCCATGCCACGGTCGCGCTCGACAAGCTCCGGGAGCCCGTGGACACGCTGCTCGTCCCCGGAGGGGAGATTACCCTCAAGCCGGAAGCCGTGTCAGAGCTCCCGCCTCAACTGCGACTGCTGGCCCATCGGGTCCGCCGCATCGCGTCCGTCTGTACCGGCAGTTTTCTGCTCGCTCGAGCAGGACTTCTCGATGGCCGACGCGCAACGACTCACTGGGTCGCGGGCGAGGAACTCAAACGGCAGCACCCCCTGTGCGAAGTCAGCCCGGACCAGATCTTCATCCGCGATGGCAACGTCTGGACGTCCGCAGGCGTCACCAGTGGAATCGACATGTCGCTCGCATTGGTGGAGGAGGACCTGGGCCAGAAGGTGGCGCGGCAGGTGGCCAGGATGCTGGTGGTCTACCTGCGGCGCCCTGGGGGGCAGAGCCAGTTCAGCGTGCAGATGGCTTCCCAGTGGGCCTCCAGCAACCCCATCCGCGAGGTCCAGGAGTGGCTGCCGGAGCACCTCAAGGAGGACCTGTCCGTCGAGGCTCTGGCGCGGCGCGCGGCGATGAGCCCGCGGAACTTCGCCCGTGAGTTTCACGCCCAGATTGGTGCGACGCCCGCGAAGTACATCGAACGGATTCGGGTGGAGACGGCGCGGGGATTGCTCGAGACGACACGGTGGACCGTGAAGGAGATCGCCCGTGAAGTGGGTTTCGGTACGCTGGAGACGCTGCACCGTGCGTTCAAGCGCTCTCTCGGAGTGACCCCCTCCGAATACCGGCAGCGGTTCGTTTCCGACTCATAGGGACACGACCACCCAGGGGCTTCCGCTGTCTGCAAGCCCACTTCCACGCCGCCTGCCCAAGAGTCCCTTTTGGCCTGTCCCGGTGCAGAGGGCGGCGACGCTGCGTCCGGCCCGCCCACCGCGCCTCCCACGCGTCGAGGCAGGCCTGTGCGGCCTGCAGGGACTCGAAGTGCAGGCCTTTGAGAGGCGTGCGCTACGGATGCCCCTCCGCCGACTCCACCTTGCCCTTCCTGTCCGGGTGGAGGACCGGGCCGGGCGAGGTTCGCGGACCTGCACCCGGCGCCGCAGCCCACGCGGTTACTTCTTCTTGGCGACGCTCAGGGGGACGGAGACCTGGGTGTTCTCCCAGGCGAAGTTGAGCGCGGGGGCCTTCACATCGATGGTGATGGTGAGGGCCTCGTAGGTGTCGGCGGACTTCTTCGTGGGAACGTCCACGCGCAGCACGTCTTTCGTCTTGTCGTACTTGTACGCGCCCCACTGGCCCACGTCCTTGCTGACGATGAGGGTCCACTTGTCGGCCTGGGGAAGGGTGAAGAGCGAGTAGGTGCCGGCGGCGAGCTTCTTGCCGGCGAGCTCGATGTCACCCGTGGTGGTCAGCTCCGTGGCCTGGTTCGCGCCCAGGCGCCACACCTCGCCATAGGGGACGAGCTTGCCGAAGATCTGCCGCTTCTCGCCCGTCTTGGGGTCCTGGATGCGGGGCGAGTGGTACGTCACCTTCACGTAGGTGTTGTCGTCCAGCATCTTCGCCGTCATCGCGAGGGGGCTGGCAGGTGCCTTCTCGGGAGGAATCGACTTCTGGGCCACGGCGGGCGTGGCCACGAGGAGGAACAGCGCGGCGAGGGCGGGGATGCTCAGGTGCCACGAGAGTCGATGGTTGGTCATAGGGGCGCCCATAGTACACACGTGCGTTCCGCGTGCCCGAGAGGTGGCGGGCCTCCCCTTGGAGTCAAAAAACTGCAATAATTGACTAGTCTGCTTTCTCCCAAGGGGTCCTCGCCATGACGTCCTCCTCCTCGTTTCCCCTCCTGTTCCTTTGCGCTGCCCTGATGGGGGGCTGTGACGCGGGACAGACGACCACGCCCACGAGCGAAACCAGCCGCCTGCCCACGGATGATCTGCAGACCGTCGAGAGCCGCTCGACCGTCGGCTGCTTCCCCTCACCGCAGGAGAGCTCCGTGCTTTCGCTCATCAACCAGCAACGCGCCGCCGGTGCATCCTGCGGTGGGGTGGCGAAGGTGCCGGTGCCCCCGCTCTCCATGAACGGGACGCTGGTCTGCGCCGCACGCGCGCACGCCCAGGACATGGCCACGAATGGCTACCTTGGATACATCAGCCTGGATGGTCAGACGCCTTTGCGTCGTGTGACGAGCAGGGGCTACACCCCGCTGTCATACATGGAGGAGAACATCGCCGCGGGCTACATCTCCGCGGAGGCGGTGGTGACTGCCTGGATGGCCAATCCTCGCGACTGCAACAACATCATGAGCCCGGCGCACACTCACGTGGGCGTCGGTAACTCCATCGTGCCGGGCAGCACGTACAATTATTGGGTTCAGGACTTCGGCCGGCCCTGAGGCGTTCTTTCCTGCTGGGGGAACAATGAGGGTGCATTGCGCAGCCGTGCTGCTGCTGGCCTGGGTGACAGGTTGTGCCTCGGGGCGCATGGCGCGCCTGGAAACGGGCCGGGAGCCGCCAGTCATCTTCGCGCTCTCCAGCGGCGAAGCCGCGCCGGTGGAGGTGGAGCGGCGCGAGTTCAAGGACGCCGTTGCGCGGCTGGCGCGGGCGATGCGACCTCCGGTCAATCCCGAGCAAGCCGCGCGGAACGTGATGGGAGTGGATGACCGAGGTGGTGTCTACCTCTTCAATCAGAGGACTCGGCAGTTGACGCCACTGGACGGGGCCGCAGTGGCCTCGGACATGTCCCCAGCGGAAGTGGAACTGACGCAGGCGTATCTGCGTTGGTGCGAGCGCACCGGGCGCAAGGGCGATTGTCTGCGCCTGCTGGTGGATGGCTCCGGCGTCACCGGAGACGGGCGCTACACGCTGGCTATGGCCTTGGCCCACGGCGTCGTCCTCGAAGAGATGCTGGACGCCTTCAAGAGCATGGCCGACCCGCACGCGGCGCTGTCTGCCGCGCTGTGGACAATGACCCTCTACATGGTCCTTTGGTCGGTGCCCGAGCCCGTGAGCAAGGGGCTGGCTGCGGTCATGACCGCAACAGCCATCGTCTACCTGGGAGTGGACACCTTCTGGACGCTGATAGCGGGCTTCAAACGGTTGGTGGAAGAAGCCGACCGGGCGACCACGTTTGACGAGTTGCGCGACGCGGGCGAGCGCTACGGCAACGTCATGGGCCAGAATGCGGCACGCGCCTTCGTGCTGCTGGCGACGGTGGCCGTGGGCAACACGGCGGCGGGCTTCGCCAGCAAGGTGCCCACGCTGCCCGGTTCAGCCCAGGCGGCGGCACTGGCCGGGGGCCGCGCGGGCATCCGCCTTGCGGCCGTGGGCGAGGTGGGAGCGGTGGCTGTGTCGGGCGACTCCGTCACCGTCGCACTCGCCCCCAACGCCATTGCCATGACGGCACGGGCCCTGGGCGGCACGGCTGCCGCTCCGGTAGACACGGAAGGCCATGACCACCACATCGCCACGAACAAGTGGTGGAAGTCCACGAAGGATGCAGGCCCGTGGTCACCTCAGTTTCAGGAGATCTTCGACAAGGCGGGCATGTCGCTGGACGACTCGGCCAACATTGTCCGCGTCAAGGGACACAAGGGGCCTCACCCGTCTGACTACCACAAGGAGGTTTTCCGGCGTCTGACGGACGCAACGGAGGGCTGCCGCACCATGCAGCAATGCCGCGAAGCACTGACCGCGGAGTTGCGCGATCTGGCGGGGGAAGTCGCCACGCAGGGGTCCGACCTCAACAGGCTGGTGACGGGCACCTAGGACCGTCAAAATGGCCCCCCATGCCAATGCGCTACTTCGACCTGAGCGACAACATGAGCATTCCGGGCCGTTGGATGCTCGGCACTCCGACCGACGCTCACGGCCAGAAGGTGGAGGATCCGTGGATGTTCTATCGGGGCCAGCGGCTCACGGATCTGGGGCCCTTGAAGCTCCCCGTGACGGTGCCCGGCAAGGCGCTTGATTTCTCACTCGCGGCGTTCGCGGCACCCGTAGTCCATGCCCGCGTGGCTTCCGTGCTTTCGGAACTCGCTCCGGAAGAAGTGCAAACCGTGCCTGTGGCGATTGAGGGCCAGCCCGACTCGTTCTTCATTCTCGTGTCGACCCAGCTCATTCAGTGCATTGACGAACAAGCGTCAAGGCACATCAGGAAATGGACCCCAGAAGACGGACGGCCCGAGAAGGTGGGCAAGTACAGGAACGTGCGGGGAATGCGTATCAATCCTTCGCAGGTGGGTGACGCCAAGGTCTTCCGCCCGCAGGGCTGGGCTATCGCGCTGATTGTCCGTGAGGACATCAAGGAAACCCTGGACCGTATCGGTGCAACAGGGACGACGTTTGAAGAAGTCTAGTAGACGTAGGCACCGCGGCTCAGGTCCCTCGCGCTCAGCTCCCGTGGTCGTGCAGGCACGTCTTGCACGTCTTGGAGAATGGGCTCGAGGCGACGAACAGTGAGCAATCACAGCCCATGACGAAGCAGGAGTGCGCGTTGTCGTAGCGCCCGCCGAGCGGGTGCTGCGCGAACGTCTGCATCGACACCTTGCCCACGCTGCTGGTCGGCGTGGGGAACGACGACCCTCCGTAGCCGATGAACAGCGGCTGGGGGATGGGGTCCTTCTTCAGGGCCTTCGGCCCCTGGCTGCGTGGGCTGGCCCACAGCAGCAGCTTCACCTGGGGCGCGTCGTTCTGGCCGGGGTTGGGCAGACGCACCGCCACGCGGAAGTACAGGGCCCTCGTCTCCCAGTGCTCGGGGGACTGGAAGTCCCAGAACAAGTCACTGACCGTCGCGACGGTGGGGTGGACCGAGGTGCCCTGGTACGCGCCGAGGCCCTTGTAGTTCTGGATGTGCATGACGGCCTTGGAGCAGCGGTCCATCACGAACATCCACTGCTCCTCCTCCGCGTGCTCCAGCGACGTCTGGAACTTCGCGGTGCTGGCCTTCACCTCGAAGAAGGCCCAGCGGGGACTCGTGGGCGTGTGCTTGAGCTTCGCCGTGATGTCCACGCCGTTGCCGGTGTTGTTCTGCACCGGCCCGCGGATGTCGAACCCGAGCTGCTCCAGGAACTGCATCGCGATGCGCTCGCCGATGTCTCCAATCCAGCTGCTGTCCATGTACGTGATGCTGTTGCACTGCGCCAGGAGCGTCATCTCGGTGCCGCCGGTGACCCTCGTCTCGCCCCAGGGGTAGCGGACCGCGGTGACCGGCGCGCCCTGGGTGTACTCGTCGCTCCCGAAGCGGGGCATCGACACGCGGATGAGGTGCAGCTCGAACTCCGCGCCCTTGTTCATGGCGCGCTCGACCTCACCCGCGCCCGCCAGGGCGTCGTCGCCGTATTCTCCCTTCAGCGCCCGCTTGATGCGGTCATTGACGAACTCCTGGGCGTTCTTCTGGGCCTTGGAGCACTGCGCGTCGTTCACCTTCACCTCCACGCAGTGGATGACGCGGCCTCGCTTGACCTCGATGCGCGACTTGCGGTCCCGGGAGGGGTAGCGCGAGGTGCTGACATGGACCGTCTTGGCCGCGCCGATGCAGTTCGTCAGCAGGTCGTAGTCGTCATCGCCGTTCGTGATGAAGACCAGGTCGATGCCGTTGTTCCTGCTGACGCAGATGGAGTCGATGTTCGTCTGGGCCTTGATGAAGTTGCGGAAGAGGGTCTCCGCGTAGACGCCGCCATGGTACTGGGGGACGTCCAGCTTCACCTGGCTCATGGTGATGACCCGGTCTCCCGCCAGGCCCTCGTAATGCTGCCGCGAGTAACAGTCCGCGCAGGTCGTCCGGCTGGTGCATGCCCAGAACAGCCGGGTGCAACCCGTCGTCGAGCAGGTCTTGATGTTGGAGGACTGCTTCATCGCGCAGGAGCCGCAGATGAACTGGTTGAAGTCCGAGCTGCTGAACCAGTCGCTCCCCGTCCCGTACTTCTCCAGCTCCAGCGGCGTCGTGCACACCGTGCACTTCTTCCGGTCATCCCGGAAGACGAAGCCCTGGGTGAAGGTCACCTGCGGCGTCTCCAGTTGACTGCGCCGCTTCTCCATGTACGCGATGACCGTCCCCGAGACGGTCTCGTTGCCGAAGGACTTGAAGCGCAGCGCGGTGATGGCCTGGTCGAGCTTCCAGGTCTCCGCGCAGGTGTCGATGGCGCGCGCGAGGGCGTCCTTCTGGGAGGTGTCGTCGGTCTCGTACTCGATGCCGTCGAAGGTGATCTTCATGGGAGGACTCACGCCACGCGAAAGGGTGGGGCCCCGGAGACCGCCTCCACGGGACCATGGCCCCGCTGTTGAGCAAGGGACGTACCGGCCCAGCGCCCGTGGTCCGGAGCGGTCTCAGGCCGCGCCGCGCGTTCCAGGACGACGCAGGTGCGTCACGCGGTGACGCTCGCTGGCGATGGTGCGGGGAACTGTCACTCAACCCACAGTCACGTCATGGGGGCTTCCCGGGCGCCTGGCTCGTGACGAGATCTGGGGGTCTATGAGGCTGGCCTCCATCATCCTGGGAATCTGCGTGACGGGCTGTGCGGCCCGTGGTGTGTCCTCGACGCCAGAGAGTGCTCCGGCCGCGGGCGGGTCGGGGCGGGATGTCCTCGTGTTCGAGGGCATGTGTGATGCCTCCGGGGCCGTGGCCCTCGGGGGCTCGCTGTTCGTCGTGGGCGATGACGAGGACAACATCCTCCGCGTCTACGACGCCCGGCGCGGCGGTGCTCCCGTGCAGAGCGTGGACCTGTCGCCCGACCTGGAGCTCCCCGCTCACAAGAAGAAGCCCCCCGAGGCGGACATCGAGGCGGCGACGGGGCTCGGCACCTACTCGTTCTGGCTCACGTCCCACGGGCGCAACAGCTCCGGCAAGAAGGCGCCCAGCCGGCTTCGCTTCTTCGCGACCGAGGAGGTCGACGGCAAGCCCCAGCTCGTGGGCCGGCCCTACACCCAGCTCCTCGATGACCTGCTCGCGGCGCCGCAGCTGTCGGGCCTCCGGCTCGCGGAGGCTGAGCCGCTCGCGCCCAAGGCCGAGGGGGGGCTCAACATCGAGGGCATGACGGCGATGGCGGATGGCGCGTCCATATACGTCGGCTTCCGCAGCCCCGTTCCGCAGGGCAAGGCGCTCCTCGTCCCCGTGCTCAACCCCGTGCAGATGGTGCTCGAAGGGCAATCCGCGCAGGTGGGCGAACCCCGCCTCGTGGACCTGGGCGGCATGGGCATCCGCTCGCTGTCCTGGTGGCATGGCCGATACCTCATCATCAGCGGCGGCACGGATGGCTCGGGCACCTCGCGCCTGTTCACCTGGCTGGGCGGGGACGACGCGCCCGTGCTCGCGAGCACCGTCGACCTCGCGGGCTTCAACCCGGAGGCGTTCTTCACGCCCGAGGACGCGGAGGAGATCCTCCTGCTCAGCGACGACGGCACCGTCCCTGTCGATGGCACCGCGTGCAAGAAGCTGAAGGACCCGGCGAAGAAGCGCTTCCGCGGCGTCTGGGTGAAGCTCCCCGCGCAGGGCTGACCGCGTCGACGAAAAGCCGCGCGGGGCTCACCGTCCCGCATCGAGGGCGTGACCCAAGCACCTCGCTGAGGCTCCTTTGCTCGTGCCCGTGCGCGAGCGGCTGGCGCCAAGGCGGATCGCGTGTAGGCTCGTGGCGCCATGCAGCTCGCCATCCCTCATGCACCTCGGAAGGTCCGTCTGACGCAGGTCCCCGGCGCGGTGGGCCGCCTCGCGCGTGACGCCGTGCTCGGGCTGGCCTTCGTGGCGCTGCTCGGCGCGGTGGCCCTGTGGGCCGGCCGCCACTTCGTGGAGGAGCAGGGCTTCACCTCCCGCGCCGAGGAGGTCGACGGGACCATCGTCTCCACCCGGCTTCCTCCCGTCGATGCCCGCGTCGGCGCCGAGGCCACCCTGGAGGTGCTCTACACCTTCCAGGACGTGGAGCACTCCGTCTCCGGCGTCAGGACCTTCGCCGAGGACGCCGAGGGCCTCGGGAAGGGCGCGACAGTGAAGCTGCTGGTGGACCCCGCGGCTCCGGGGCAGCCCCGCGAGGAGCGCTTCGCCCGTTCGCAGGCCCTGCGCACCAACCTGGTCCCCTGGGGCGTGCTCCTCGGGCTGATCCTCGCGGGCATCTTCTTCACCCGAGAGGCGAAGCGGCTCGTGCGCTCCGAGGTGGAGCCCCTGCGCCTGGGCGCGCTGGTGTGGCTGACGCCGGACGGGCCGCTGCCGGAGGAGGGCGGCGAGGTCGTCTTCCCCGCGCATTACTTCCGTCAGGACGTGAAGATGGAGGTCCGCGCGCGGGTACGGCCGGGCAGGGCGCCCGTGCGCAACGGCACCAAGGTCCTCGCGGCGGTGGTGCCCCGGGAGCCCGGCTGGGCGCGGGTCATCGACCAGGACCTGGCCGGCGTGCTCGGGTGGCTGCGCTGACGAGCCCTCGGAGGGGGTCGAAAATTTGCCGGTGACGTGGGGCTGTGTGACACACGCCTGTAGCTCCCAGCCCGCCGGAGGTTCTTCATGTCCCCACGCCTTTTGCTCGCGCTGATCCTCCTGCTGCTCGTCCCGGGCACGGTGGGCGCCGCGAAGCGGAACGAGGCCGAGGACGCCTACCAGGGAGCCCGGCGCGCCTACTACGCGCTGAAGGACGACGCCGCCCGGCGCAAGCTGCGCCACCACTGGCTCAACGTCGTGCACAAGTTCCAGGCGGTGGCCAAGGCCCACCCCAAGTCGGACCGCGCCCCGGATGCCCTCTTCACCGCGGGCGAGCTGCTCCAGGAGCTCAGCCGCATCTCCTTCGTCGAGGAGGACCTCAAGGCCGCCATCGCGGACTACGACAAGCTGCGCACCGAATACCCCAAGCACCGGCTCGCCGATGACGCCGCCCTGGCGCTCGCGCGCATCCACGTCCACCGCACGGATCGCCCCGAGGAGGCCCGTCGCGTCCTGACCGAGATGCTCGCCGTCAACAGCAAGGGTGACCAGACGAAGGAGATGAAGGCGCTGCTCGCCTCGCTCCCCGCGTCCAAGGTCACGCCGCCCCCCGCGCGCAAGCCGACCCCCACGCCCGTCCCCGCGAAGGAGGACAAGGGCACCGCCGTGGCCCACGTCGAGACACCGGCCGAGAAGCCCGCGTCCGCGCTCGTCGGCGCCATCGAGAAGCTGGCCCGCGAGCCGTCCCCGATCATCCCTCGCCTGGACCCCACCACCCCCGTGGGCGGTGAGCCGTCCGGTGAGAGCAAGGGCGGCCTCGACGCCGCCGTCGCCTCGGCGCTGGCCGCCAAGGAGTCCCAGACGTCGAAGCCGGTGGAGACGGGCAAGGTCGCCTCCGTGACGAAGCCGGCCGAGCCGGCGTCGCAGCCCACGCCCGCGGTGGACGTGAAGCCGTCCGCGCCGGTGGAGGTCGCCTCGGCGAAGTCGGAGACGCCTCGCGCGCAGGAGCGCCGTCCGGAGCCCGAGCCCGTCAAGGTCGCAGAGGCCCCGAAGGCCGAGCAGAAGAGCCCGGTCGAGCCCCCCAAGCCCATCACCCGTCCCGTCGACGACGAGGTCGCGCAGGCGCGCCTCAAGGCCGTGGCGAAGCAGTCGCGCCGCGCGGAGCTGACGCTGGCCGAGCAGCTGGGGCTGAAGGTCCGCCGCGTCATCATCGACCCCGGTCACGGTGGTCACGACACGGGCGCCATCGGTAAGGAGGGGACGCGCGAGAAGGAGGTGGCCCTGTCCATCTCCCTCAAGCTGGCGGACCTGCTGCGCGAGAAGGGCCTGGAGGTGGTGCTGACGCGCGAGGATGATCGCTTCATCCGCCTGGAGGACCGCGCGAAGTTCGCCAACACCGAGCGCGGTGATTTGTTCATCTCCGTCCACTGCAACGCGGCCACCAGCCGGAAGCTGCGCGGCATCGAGACGTACACGCTGAACACGTCCGCGGACCGCTACTCCATCCGCCTGGCGGCGCGCGAGAACGCGTCGTCGGAGAAGGGCATCAGCGATTTGCAGTTCATCCTCGCGGACCTGGCGACCAAGGCGAACACCGAGGAGTCCTCGCGGCTGGCGAACCAGGTGCAGCGCAGCCTGGTGACGGAGCTGTCCCGCAAGTACTCGGACATCAAGGGCCTGGGCCACAAGGAGGCGCTGTTCTACGTGCTGCTCGGCGTGAAGATGCCGGCCATCCTCGTGGAGACCGCGTTCCTGTCCAACCCGGAGGAGGAGAAGCGGCTGGCCTCGGGCGCGTACCAGACGGACGTCGCCAAGGCCATCGCGCACGGCGTGGAGGAGTTCCTCGGCGACCGCAACCGCGTGGCGAAGGTGGACTGACGCCTCAGTCCCGCGACAGCACCAGGCTCACCAGCGCCCCCAGGCACGCCAGGGTCCGCACGTGATTCCAGGCCGTCCACTCCGACTGGTAGCGCGCCCAGTACGCCGGTGCCTCCGCGCTCTGTGCGGAGAGCCTCGCCAGCGCATCGTTGCGCGGGACGTTGAACCCGGCCGTCACCCCGAAGCAGCCCACCAGGTACAGCATGCCGCCCAGCAGTCGCAGGCGCGCGGCCGGCTGGGCCCAGGTGAACACCGAGCACACCACCAGCCCCGCGCAGGCGAGGGCGGTGGCCATGAACACCCCCAGGAACACGCTCGGCATCACGGCGGTGTTGATGCCTTGCATGGCGGCGATGCCCGTCGCCGGAGGCACTCGCTCCAGGCCCTTCATCACGAAGGTGGAGAAGGCGAAGAACACGCCCGCCATCAGGCCGCAGCCGAGCAGGGACGCCCACGTCAGGAGGGGCAGCAGGGTTTCGAGCATGGTGTTCACCGGAGCGTGGCGACGAAGTCCTCGAACCGCGTCGGGGTCGTGTTGTCGGGAGTCCTGCCCGCGCGAGGCTGGATGCGCCCCGTGTTGAAGGCTTGTGTCATCTCGACATAGAGCCCGGCGAACGTCTCGGAGATTCCGGCCTGCATGAGCGCCTGTTGCATCGCCTCGGGCGGGAGCTGCACGTAGTCGAGACCGGGGCGACCCAGTCGCTCCCCGAGGATGCGGGTGGCCTCGCGGTAGCTCAGGTCCCGGGGACCGAGCAGCTCGCGGACGACGACGCCCGTCCAGTCGCGTCGAACGAGCGCTCGGGCAGCGACCTCCGCGATGTCGCGTGACGCAATCATCGGCAGGGCGAGGTCCGGCGTGACGGAGTCCGCGTTGACGCCCTCATGCTCGATGACGGGGAGCGCGTCGAGGAAGTTCTCGAAGAAGGACACCGGACGCAGCAGCAGCACGTGCGTGTCCTTCAGCGTCCGGAGACGCTGCTCCTGCGCATGCAGCGTGGCGAGCAGACCCGTACCCTCGGCCAGGTCCGCGCCCAGGCTGCTCAGCGCGACGACGTGTCGCACGCCGCTGTCACGCAGCGCCTGGACGATGGCCTCGCCCTTGCGGCGCTGGGCTTCGTGGTAGCTCGCGGACTCGCGGTCCGTGGGGAGCAGCGTGTAGACGGCCTCGGCGCCACGGAAGGCCCGCGTCAGATACGCCGAGTCCTCCGAATCGCCCGCGAGCACCTTGGCGCCTTTCGCCGCCAGCTCGCCCAAGCGCTCCTCCGAGCGTCCCAGGGCCAGCACGTCCTGGCCCGCCTCCAACAACAGCTCCACCACCTTCTTGCCGGTGTTCCCGGTCGCTCCCATCACGGTCAGCATGTGTTCTCCCGGGGCCCGAGGCCCCACGGCATTGGCTTGCCTGGAGTCCAATATCGGGCCCAGGACCGGGACTCTCAATGACACCAAGTCGCTGGTTCATGCTCGTTCGTCCAGGAGGGGCTGGACTTGGAGGAGGGCAGGGCGCATCGTCACGACATGGCTGAACTCAGACCCCCGGTCGACGCGCTGGGCGAGGCGCTGCACTTCCTGCGGATGAGCGGCACGTTCTATTGCCGCTCGGAGCTGACGGCGCCGTGGGGGCTCGATCTGCCCGCGACGGAGGGGAGCCTCATGTTCCACGTCGTCACCACGGGACAGTGCTGGCTCGAGGTCGAAGGCGTGGAGGCGCGGCTGCTCCAGCCGGGCACGTTCGCGCTCGTGCCGCACGGCGCGGGACATCGATTGGTGCACGAGCGAGGCGGACCCGCGCGCAGGCTCGAGGAGCTCTCCGAGGAGCTGGTGAGCGAGCGCTACTCCATCCTGCGACACGGTGGCGGTGGCGCGCCCACGACGCTCATCTGCGGTGCCGTGCGCCTGGACCATCCCGCCGCGCGACACCTCATGTCCCTGTTGCCGGGCATCATCCTGGTGGAGCCGTCGAACTCGCCGCGCATGGACTGGCTCCAGAGCACGCTGCGCTTCATGGCCGCCGAGGCCCAGGAGCTGCGGCCCGGCGGAGAGACGGTCATCACGCGGCTCGCGGACGTGCTCGTGGTGCAGGCCCTGCGCGAGTGGATGGCGCAGGACTCCCAGGCGAAGTCAGGTTGGTTGGGCGCGCTTCAGGACCCCGACGTGGGCCGCGCGCTCGCGCTCATCCACCGCGAGCCCACGCGTCCGTGGACGGTGGCCTCGCTGGCGTCGAGCGTGGCCATGTCCCGCTCCGCGTTCTCCGCGCGCTTCACTCAGCGGGTCGGCGAGCCGCCCATGCACTACCTCGCGCGGTGGCGGATGTACGTCGCGCACTCGGCGCTCAAGGACGAGCGCCCCGGACTGGGGGAGCTCGCCACGCGCATGGGCTATCAGTCCGAGGCCGCGTTCAGTCGCGCCTTCAAGCGCTTCATGGGCGTGTCTCCCGGCGCGGTCCGGAAGACGGGCTCGCCCACGCTCCGGGCCTGAGGTCAGAGGCCGATGGCGCTCATCGGGATGCGGTACATGTCCCCGGTGCCGTTGCCGATGCCCTGGAGGCTTGCATCATCCCTGGGCGTGTCGAAGCGCTCGCCCACGTCTCCGGAGAACGGCCGCGTGCTGCTGAAGTAGAGCCACTTCCCGTCCGGCGACACGCTGTGGTTGTACTCGCTGTCGCGCGTGTTGATACCCGCGCACAGCCTCCGCGCGGGCTCCCACTTGCCGTCGACCTTGCGGCTGAGGAACAGGTCATATCGGCCCAATCCATCGGGTCGGCGCAACGCACTGAAGATGAGGTAGCTCTCGTCCGGGGCGATCCACGGCTCCAGCTCGTGCATCGAGGAGTTGATGGCGGCCCCCAGGTTCTCCGGCGGTTGGTAGGCCCCGTCGACCCAGCGGGAGACCCACAGGTCGCTGCCTCCGTGCGTGCCCGGGAGGTCTCCGCCGAAGTAGAGGTTGCCGTTCGCGGCGACCGCCGGAGACCACTCGTCACGGCTCTTGTCGTTGACGGGCGCGGGCAGTCGGCGTGCGTCCTCCCACTCACCATCGGCGCCCAGGGACGCGGACCAGATGTCGTAACTGGCACGAGGTCCGGGCTCGCCCGGCTCGGGGCGGTCCGAGATGAAGAAAACCGTGCGCCCGTCCGGCGACAGATGCGGGTCCGCGTTGCTCCACTCCCTGGCGAAGCGCGGGAGCTCCGGCCGCGACCAACGTCCCTTGGCGTCGAGCCGCGTCTCGTACATCGTGAAGCGCTCGAAGGCATCATCCGCGCGGCCGAAGATCACGCGCCGCTGGTCCGGCGAGAAGGCCATGAAGAAGTCCCAGGCCCCGGTGGTGAAGAGGCCCGCGCCGTAGAGCTCCGGCGTGCAGCTGTCGGCGCGCTTCGCCGCGGTCATTCGCTCACCGCCTGGGTGCGCGCCGCACCCCAGGCCCAGCAATCCCAACGTCACCAGCACGCCGCGCATCGACCCCACCATGTGCCACTCCTCCTGAACGACGGTTCCGTCCCTCGGAGGTCGGAGTAGCATCGGCCCATGACGCGGAACTTTGGGAATCTTGCCGTGCTCCCCGAGCGCGCCCCCGGCTACCACGTGCTGGGGGAGGGCGAGGCGTTCGACGTCAGCGACTGCGTCTGTCGCGCGGGCTGCCACAGCCCCGTGGTCGAAGGCGCGCACGCGCGGGTCTGCGTCAGCGTCGTGCTGTCCGGAGCCTTCCACGCGCGAGGCCCCGAAGGGGACGCGGTGGTGGGGCCGGGCGCGCTGCTGCTCGGCAATCGCGCCGCGCCGTATGAGTTCCGCCACGTCGATGACGGAGGAGATCGCTCGCTCGTCATCGAGTACTCGGACGCGATGCTGGACGAGGCCCTCCTGGGTTCGCGGGCGGAGGACACGCGCCCCTTCGAGCGGACGAGCGTCCCCGCGTCGCTCGGGTCGCTGGAGGCGGTCCTCCTGGCGCGGCAGGCCCTGGAGCCGGGCGACGCGGAGGAGCTGCGCGAGGTGGTGCTGTCCGTGCTGGACGTCGCGCTGCGCCTGGGCGGTGCGCCCGCCGCGACACGGGTGGAGCTCTCCGAGCGACAGGCCCGAAGCGTGGCGCGCGTGCTGCGCTACCTCGAGGACCATGTCTCGGACGACTGCTCGCTGGAGACGCTGGCGAGCATCGCGGGGCTGACGCGCTTCCACTTCCTGCGCGTGTTCCGAGCGGTGACGGGACAGACGCCCCGGCAGTGGGTCATCGCCATGCGGTTGCGCCTGGCGGCGAATCTACTCAGGGCAAGTCGGACCCGGGTCACGGACATCGCACTGGAATCCGGCTTCGGTGACCTGTCCCATTTCACGATGAGCTTCACGCGAGCGTTCGGTATTTCACCTCGGGCCTACCGGGTGCGTGCACTTGAACGCGGGTGAATCCCCGCCTTGGAATCCATCGGCACCGGCGGGATGATTCCCGGGCACCCTTCGAGATGTGAGGATCCGTGGCGAACCGTGCCCCGTCGTTGGATGAGTCCGTGTCCCGCCTTTCCTCCTCGGACCCGCGAGGCGTGTCGGAGGCACTGGAGACGCTGGGCGACGCGCTCTGCGCGGAGGACCATCAGGTCCGTGAGCGGGTCGCGAGGCTGCTCCTGAAGGAGCTGGAGCGTCCGGAGGCGACGAAGGCCTATGCCCCCATCCTCCACCTGCTCCAGACGACCTGGTGGCCGCCGCCCGTGTCCCTGACGCAGCCCGCGATGGAGGCGGTGCTGTCCGCGGTGTCCCGCCTGGATGCGGAGGCGCCCGCGCTGGATGACGCCGCGCTGCTCGTGGCGAACCTGTACCGCATGGCGCCCTTGCCGCTGAGCGCGCTGGAGCAGGCGCTGGGGCACGAGCAGCCCTCAGTCCGACGCGTGGCCGCCGGCGTCGTGGGCCGCGTGGGCGAGTCCGCCGTGTCGCTGCTGCCGCGCCTGCTGACCGCGTTGGAGGATGTGGAGCCGGTGGCCGGGGCCGCGCTCGAGTCGCTCGGTTCGCTCGCGCCCGCGGCGCCGCGGCTGGCCGTGCCCGCGCTCGTGGACCAGGTGGGGCGCGCCGAGGGCACGCGTCAGTACCTGGCGCTGATGTCCCTGCGCAGCCTGCTGGAGGACGACCGCCGCGAGGGCCAGGCCGCGCCCGAGCTGGCCGCCCTGGAGCCCGTGCTGCTGAAGTCGGCCGAGGACCCGCAGGCGCCCATCCGGTTGGAGTCCGTGTCGTTGCTCGGACTGGGGCGACTGTCCTCGCTCGCGACGGTGGCCACGCTGCGCAGGCATCTGCTGGACGAGAGCCCTCGTGTGGCCGCCAGCGCCGCGGTGGCGCTGCTGCGGGTCGGCGCGCCTCCGCTGGAGGCCGCCACGCTGCTGTCGACGCTGCTCACCTCGGAGGACTCGGAGAAGGACACGGCGGCGCTCACCGCGCTGGAGGGCGTGGAGTCCGCCACGCTCGGGCGCATCCGGGACTCGCTGGAGCAGGCCGCGAACAAGGCGAAGGGGCTGGTCGCCGAGGCCATCCGCGAGCTCCTGCTGGCCTGAGATATTTCCGGAAATTCACAGAATCCTGCTTCAAGTCCTCCGCGTGAAGTGATGGAGTCCCGGGTCGCAGCGCCCGGCGTGTGTCCGCGACCGACCGGCCGGGAATCACCCGTGGTCGTGGGGGCGAACGTCATGCGCCAGCAAGCGATTCTTCGTGTCGTGGTGGGCAGTGCCTCGCTGTGCCTGGGAGGCTTCAGTGATGCGGCGTGGGCCGGTGGGCCGACCGCGGAGCCCGCCAGCAGTAGCAGTGCCGCGCGTCCTCGGACGTTGGATGAGGCGCTGCTCGAGGTGGAGCGCTCGGCGCCGGGCTTCGCCGGCATGTACCACGATGAGAAGGGGCGTCTGGTGGTGCGGCTGGTGAATGCCTCCGCGGCCCCGGCGGCGCGCGGCGCCATCACCTCCGTGTTCGGCGTGGACAAGATTCCCTCGGCGGGCGTGGTGACGGAGCCGGCGACGCGGACGTTCTCCCAGCTGAAGGCGATTCAGGAGCGACTCACGCCGGAGGTGCTCGCGCTGCCGGGCGCCGTCTTCACGGACGTGGACGAGAAGTCGAACCGCGTGGCCATCGGCATCGAGCGCGCCGAGTCGCGTGCCCGCGTCGAGTGGACGCTCGGGCGGCTGGCGGTGGACCGCGACGCGGTGGACGTGGTCGAGGTCGGCCCCGTCCGTCCCGCCAGCGTGCAGGGCGGATGGACGCCCGTGGCGGGCGGACTTCAGATTGAAACGCCGGGCAAGTACTGCACGCTGGGCTTCGCGGCGCTGCAAGGCGGGACGCTGGGCTTCGTGACCAACTCCCACTGCACCACGGTGCAGGGGGGCGTGGAGTCGACCCTCGCCTATCAGGCCGTGTACCCGTGGCAGGTGGGGACGGAGACGACGGACCCGTTCTACGCGACGGGAGGCAGCTGTCCCGCGGGGCGTCGTTGCCGCTACAGCGACAGCGCCTTCTTCCGCGCGGATGCGGCCATCAGCTCCCGCGTGGTGCAGACGCCTGGGGCGTTCAACCTGAACATCTCCGCCTGGAATGAGGTGACGGGGAAGGTGCTCTATCCGTCGCAGGGGCAGACGGTGTTCAAGACGGGCCGGACCTCGGGCACCACCAGCGGCACCATCCAGTGGGCCTGCGCCACGGTGAACGGCGGCGGAGTGCCCGACACGTTCTACTGCAACTACATCGCGACCAGCGGCGCGCAGAATGGCGCGGGCGGTGACAGCGGCTCTCCCGTGTACGTCTTCACCGCCAATGGCGTGGCGCTGACGGGCCTCATGTGGGGCGCGGGCTCCAACCCCTGGAACTTCGCCTTCGCGCCCCTGGGCGGCGTGGAGTTCGAGCTGGGCATCGTCCCGTACTGCTGGGGCAACGTGGGCTGCTGAGCCCCCGGAACGACACGGGCCCGGGACGTCCTTTCACGGACGTGGCCCGGGCCCGTGGGCCCTTCATCGACGCGTGACGCGAGGACTCAGCGAGGGCGCTTGCTCTCCTGGAACGTGACCTCGAGCGGCAACTCCTTGCCGTCGCGAATCACGCGGGCCTCCACCGTCTCACCGGGCTTGGAGGCGTTGAGGACGAACATCAGGTCCTCCACGCCGCCGATGACGTGCTTGCCCAGCTTCACCAGGACGTCGCCGCGCAGCATGCCGGCCTGGTCCGCCGCGCCACCCGCGCGCACGCCCGCAAGCAACATGCCCTTCAGCCCGTTCGGTGGGCCCGCGTAGTCCGGCACCGTGCCGAGCGACGCGTTGAAGCTGCGCAGGTCTCCGCGCGGCGTGGGGGAGGGGACCTTGCGGTACGTCAGCGTGGTGGCACCATCCAGGCCCAGCGCGACCCCGGACGCGACCTGCGCGACCTGCGCGGTGCCCACGGCGTTGAGCCCCTCCACCGTGTCGGAGGGCTTGTGGTAGTCCGTGTGCGTCCCCGTGAAGAAGTGCAGCACCGGCACGCCCGACGCGTAGAAGGGCGAGTGGTCGCTGGGGCCGTAGCCATCACCGCTCGGGTTGCACGCGACGCGCGCCTCGGCGCACGCGCGGGTGAGCAGCGGGGCCCACTCACTCGCGGACTCGGCGCCCAGCACGGAGAGCCCACCGGAGCGCAGCCGGCCCACCATGTCCAGGTTCAGCATCGCGGCCACCTGCTTCATGCCCGCGTCGCCCCGCTGACGGGTGAAGTGCGTGGAGCCCAGCAGGCCCGACTCCTCACCCGAGAAGGCCAGGAACAGCACGTCGCGCTTCAGCGCGGCGCGGCGCTCCTTCAGCGTGCGGGCGATCTCCAGCAGGCCCGCGACGCCCGAGGCGTTGTCATCCGCGCCGACGTGCGGCTCGTGCCGGTCCGGCGTCAGCGAGCCACGGCCCCCGAAGCCCAGGTGGTCATAGTGCGCGCCCACCACGACGACGCCGGGCGCCTTGCCCTCGCCAGCCTCCAGCAGGCCCGCGACGTTGAACGCCGAGCGCTGCTCGACCTCCAGCTTCACGCCGACCGCCGCGTCCACGCGCTGGCCCTTGGTGAGCGAGGCCCACACCGGCTCCAGCGCCGCGCGCTTCACCACGACGACCGGCAGCCCCGCGTCGCCAGGACCCTCGGGGTGCAGCGCGGGCAGGGTCGCCTCGGGCGGCATCTGCCACTCCTTGGGCGTGGGCGTCGGAGCCTGCGGCCAGTCCACCACGATGAGCGCCTTCGCCCCCCGCTGCGCCGCCTGCCACGCCTTGTAGCGGAGGTCACCGAAGCGCCGCTGCTTGTCCGTGTCGGCGAACGCCGCCGTGTCCGGGACGAAGCGCCGCACCACGACGATCTTCCCCTTCACCGACAGCTTCGCGTAGTCGTCCACGGAGAGCGACGGCTCGACGATTCCGTAGTTGGCGAACACCAGCGCGCCCTGCGCCTGCTGCTGCGCGGAGAAGCCGAGCACGCTGAATGCATCGCCCGTCAGCGCCGTCTTGCCGATGCGCACCTCGGTGCCGACGACGGGCTTCACCGCGGTGACGACGGGGAACGCCTGACGGAAGGAATCCGAGTCCCCCGCGGGCTTCAGGCCCAGCTCCTGGAAGCGCTTCTCGATGTAGCCGCCGGCGGCCTCGATGCCATCCGTGCCGATGCCGCGGCCCTCGCGCTCGGACGCGGCCAGCCAGGTGACGTCCTGACGGACGCGGTCCGCGGCGGACGCGGTGGTGGACACGGGCTTCGCGTCCTCGACCCACCGGGCGATGAACAGGTTGGTGTCGCTCTTGCCCGGCGCGGTGGCGCGGTTGCTGGAGAACGCCAGCCACTTGCCGTCCGGCGAGAACATCGGGAAGCCATCGAAGCCCGGCGCGTGGGTGATGCGCTCCAGGTTGGAGCCGTCGATGTCCACCGCCCAGATGTCGAACTCACGGCCCTTCGGGTCGCCGTGGTTGGACGAGAACAGGATGCGCCGGCCGTTGGGGTGGAAGAAGGGCGCGAAGGCGGCGCCGTTCAGCCAGGTGATCTGCCTGGCCTCGGAGCCGTCCGCGTTGGCCACGTACAGCTCCAGCTTCGTCGGCCGCACCAGCCCCTTGTCGAGCAGGGCCTTGTAGTCGTCCAGCGCCTTGCCGGGCGCCGGCCGCGACGCGCGCCAGACGATCTTGGAGCAGTCCGCGTTGAAGAACGCGCCGCCGTCATAGCCGGGCGTGTGCGTCAGCCGCTTCACGTTCTTCCCGTCGCGGTCCATCCGGTACAGCTCCAGGTCTCCATCCCGCACGGACGTGAAGAGGATGGAGCCGTCCTTCGCGCAGACCGTGCCCTCGGCGTCGTAGCCCGGCGTCTGGGTCAGCCGCGTCAAGCCGGAGCCATCCGCGTTCGACTTGAAGACGTCGTACGAGTCGTAGAGGGCCCAGACGTAGCCCATCGAGTGGTCCGGCTTGGGAGGGCACGTGGCGCCTCCCAGGTGCGTGGACGCGTAGATGACCTCCTGGTCCCCGGGCAGGAAGTGCGCGCACGTGGTGGCGCCCTCGCCGCTGGAGACGGGGGACACCTTGGCGGCCGCGCCGCTCGCCGGGTCCACCTCCATGCGGTAGATGCGGTCGCACCCCATGCCCTCGTGACGGGCCTGGAGCGAGAGCTGCTTGCCATCGAAGGACCAGTACGCCTCCGCGTTCTCACCGCCGAACGTCATCTGCCGCAGGTCCGCCAGCCGGACCTCTTCCGGCAACGCGGGAACCTGCGACGCGGTGGAGTCCGAGCCCGGTGCCGTGGTGCTCGAGGAGGTGGCGCACGACGTCAGTGCCAATAAGGACAGGAGTGAACGCTTCATGGGGCGCGACCATGTCAAAGGCCGCGCCCACACTCAACGTTCCGCCCCGGTTTCGTGAAGCGTCCCTACTGGAGCACCGCGAGCAGGTCACCGCCCTGGACCGCGGCCTTCAGCGTGGTGGCCACCTCCGCGATGGTGCCCGCGCGAGGCGCGCGCACCACCGTCTCCATCTTCATCGCCTCCAGCGTGACGAGCGGCGCGCCCGACTCCACGCTGGCCCCGGCCTTCACGTGCACCGCGATGACCGTGCCCGGCATGCTCGCGGCGACGTGGTTGGGGTTGGCGCGGTCCGCCTGCCGACGGGCCTCCACGCGCGCGGCGCGGCTCCGGTCTCGGACCTGCACCGTGCGGTTGTGGCCGTTGAGCGCGAAGTAGACGGTGCGCAGGCCATCCTCGTCGGGCTCGCCCACCGCGGACAGGCTGATGACCAGCGTCTTGCCCGGCTCCAGGTCCACCCAGATCTCCTGGCCCACCTCCATGCCGTAGAAGTAGTTCGGCGTGTCGAGGATGGACACGTCCTCGAACCGGCCCGCGTCGTCCAGGTACCCGGCCATCACGCGCGGGTAGAGCGCGCTGGAGATGGCGTCCGCGTGGGAGATGGGCTGGCCCGTCTTCTTCGCCAGCTCCGCGCGCAGCGCCTCCAGGTCCAGCGCGGGCATGCTCGCCGACGGGCGGCCCTCCACGCGCGGCAGGCCCTTGAGCACCGCGGCGCGCAGGTCCTCGGGGAAGCCGTTGGGCGGCTGGCCCAGCTCGCCGCGGAAGTAGCCCACGACGCTGGAGGGGAAGTCGAGCCGGGGCGCCTCGGCGATGAGCTTCTGGTGGGTGAGCGCGGCCGCCTCCGCGAGCGTGGCCGCGCGCACCATCAGGTCGTTCTTCAGGAGGAAGATGGCGAAGTCGCCCACCATCTTCGACGACGGCGTCACCTTGGGGATGTCCCCCACCAGCACGTTGACCAGCGCGAACGCGTCCTTCACGTCGTTCCACCGGCTCAAGAGCCCCATCTCCGCCACCTGCGGCCGGAGGTTGGAATACTGACCGCCCGGAATCTCGTGGTAGTAGACCTCGCTCGTCGTGCTCTTGAGGCCGCTCTCGAAGGGGGCGTAGTACTCGCGCACGTCCTCCCAGTAGTTGGCGAGCGGCTGCAGGCGAGCGTTGGCCAGGCCCGTCTCGCGCGGGTGGCCGCGCAGGGCGCTGACCAGCGCGTTGAGGCTGGGCTGGCTGGTGAGGCCCGCCATGCTGCCCAGCGCCACGTCGACGATGTGCACGCCGTGTTCAATCGCCTCCAGGTAGCTGGCGACGCCGTTGCCCGCGGTGTCGTGCATGTGCAGGTGGATGGGCAGCTTCGTCACCTCGCGCAGGCGGTCCATCAGCATGGCCGCGGCGCGGGGGCGCAAGAGGCCCGCCATGTCCTTGATGCACAGGAAGTGGGCGCCCGAGTCCTCGATGCGCTTCGCCAGGTCCGCGTAGTAGTCCAGCGTGTACTTCTTGCGCTTGGGGTTGGCGACGTCGCCCGTGTAGCAGATGGCCACCTCCGCCACCTTGCCCGTCTTGAGCACGCGCTGGATGGACACCTCCATGCTGCCCAGGTCATTGAGGCTGTCGAAGATGCGGAAGACGTCCACGCCCGCCTCGGCCGCCTCGTCGATGAAGGCCTCCACCACGTTGTTCGGATAGCTGGTGTAGCCCACGGCGTTGGCGCCGCGCAGGAGCATCTGGAGGAGCAGATTGGGCGCGGCCGCCTTGAGCGAGCGCAGGCGCGCCCACGGGTCCTCGTTGAGGAAGCGGTAGGACGTGTCGAACGTGGCGCCGCCCCAGCTCTCCAGGCTGAACAGCTCCGAGGCCAGGTGCGCGGTGGCCGGCGCCACGCGCAGGATGTCGCGCGTGCGCATGCGCGTGGCCAGCAGCGACTGGTGTGCGTCCCTCATGGTGGTGTCCGTCAGGAGCACGCGCTTCTGCGCGAGCACCCACTCGGCCAGCCCCCGGGGGCCCTTCTCCGCGAGGATCTGCGCGGTGCCCTTCGGCACGGGGCCGGGCGGCGCCACCGGCACGCGGGGCTCCATGAACTGGGTGGGCTTGAGCCGCTGGTGCTTCTTGATGGTGGGGTGGCCGTTGACGATGACCTCGGCCAGGTACGTGAGCAGCTTGCTCGCGCGATCCCTGCGCGGCGTGAGCTGGAACAGCTCCGGCGTCTCGTCGATGAAGCGCGTGTACGTCTCACCGGCCTGGAAGGCGGGGTGGCGCAGCACGTTCTCCAGGAAGGGCAGGTTGGTCTTCACGCCGCGGATGCGGAACTCGCGCAGCGCGCGCTGGCCCTTCATCACCGCGCCTTCGAAGGTCGGCGCGTAGGCGATGACCTTCACCAGCATGGAGTCGTAGAACGGCGAGATGTGCGCGTTGGTGTAGCCGTTGGAGCCGTCCAGGCGGATGCCGAAGCCGGTGGCCGCGCGCCACGCGGTGATGATTCCCGCGTCCGGCATGAAGTTGTTGGACGGGTCCTCCGTGGTGACGCGCAGCTGCACCGCGTAGCCGCGCGGCTGGAGCGACGCCTGCGAGGTGATGCCCACCTCCGGCGAGCCGAGCGCGTACCCCTCCGCGATGCGGATCTGGCTCTGCACCAGGTCCACGCCCGTCACCTGCTCGGTGACGGTGTGCTCCACCTGGAGCCGCGCGTTGCACTCGATGAAGTAGAAGTGGCTGTCGGAGACGAGGAACTCCGCGGTGCCCGCGCTGCTGTAGCCCGCCTCGCGCGCCAGCCGCACCGCCGCGTCGCAGATGGCGCTTCGCAGGGCAGGGGCCAGGTTGGGCGCGGGGGCGATCTCGATGACCTTCTGGTGCCGGCGCTGCACCGAGCAGTCGCGCTCGTGCAGGTGGACCAGGCCGCCATGGAGGTCACCGAGCAGCTGCACCTCGATGTGGCGCACCCGCTCCAGGAACTTCTCCAGGAACACCGCCGAGGAGCCGAAGGCGCTCTGGGCCTCGGAGCGCGCGGACGTGAGCGCCGCCTCCAGTTCCTTCTCCTCGCGCACCACGCGCATGCCGCGCCCGCCGCCGCCGTGGGCGGCCTTCACCAGCACCGGGCCGCCGTGCTCCTGGAAGAACCGGCGCGCCTGGGCGAGCACGCTCGCGTCGTCGCCCTCCAGCGTGGTGCCCGGCACGGTGGGCACGCCGACCTGCTTCGCCAGCTGCTTGGCGGCGACCTTGTCGCCCATGGTCCGCACGACGGCGGAGGTGGGGCCGATGAAGCGGATGCCCCGGCGCTCGCAGGCCTCGGCGAACCCAGCGTTCTCCGACAGGAAGCCGTAGCCGGGGTGGATGGCGTCCACGCCGGCGCGCTCGGCCACGTCGAGGATTTCGTCGATGCCCAGGTAGGCCTCCACGGGGCGCTTGCCTCGGCCCACCAGGTAGGCCTCGTCCGCCTTGTGGCGGTGCTCGTGGGTCCGGTCCTCGTCGCTGTAGATGGCGACGGTGCGGATGCCGAGCTCGTTGCAGGCCCGGAACACGCGGATGGCGATCTCGCCGCGGTTGGCGCACAGCACTTTCTGGATGGGTCGGATGGAAGAGGGAGCCATGGCTTGGGTCCAGGGGATAGGGCGGCTGGGGGGCCCGGTGCAACCGGCCCGAGGGCGGACGTCGGGTTCAAGTCAGTGGGGCCACCTTGACGGCCCGGAGGTGACCGGCGCAAATCGGGCCATGGACACCTCCGTGAACTCATCCTCCGGGCGCCGCGTGGCCGGCCCCCGGGGACTGCCCGTCCTGGGGAGCTTCTTCCCCATGCTCAACGAGCCCCTGGCGCTCGCGAACAAGCTCCATGCCGAGTACGGCGACGTGTCCCTCGTCCGGGTCTACGGCACCCCCATCGCGTTCCTGCGAAACCCCGTGGACGTCAAGCGGGTGCTCATCGACGAGCCGCAGCTGTTCCCCAAGCCGCGCATCGAGAACCCCTTCAACGGCAATGGGTTGACGGTGAGCCGGGGGGACCACTGGAAGCGCCAGCGGCACATGGTCCAGCCGCTGTTCAGCAAGGAGAAGGTGCGCCTGTGGTCCGGGCTGTTCTCGGACGAGCTGCACAAGGGGGTGGAGCGGTGGATGGCGCTGGGGGCGAAGGGGGAGTCCTTCGACATGTACACGGAGGCCGCGCGCCTGATGTTCGGGGTGATGTGGCGCACGTGCTTCGACGAGAACCCCCGCGAGGAGCACTTCGCGCGCATCATGGACGCCATCGACGTGTTCGGCCGGCGCCACACGCCGTGGGGCGTGCTGTTCTACAAGCTCCTGCCCCGCTTCGACCCCAAGGCCCCTCGCATGGGCATGGCGCTGTGGCTCATCAACGGGTGGATCTACGGCCGGCTGAGCAAGCGCCGGGAGCGCGGCACCCGCGACGGCGACATCACGCTGCTGTCCATGCTGGTGGAGTCGCGCGCGCGGGAGACCGGCGAGTCGATGAACGACAAGGAGGTGCGCGACGAGATCGTGAACCTCTTCGGCGCGAGCTTCGAGATGATCGCCACGTCGCTCACGTGGGCCGTGCACGCGTGCACCCAGTACCCGGACGTGGTGCGCCGCATCCGCGAGGAGGTGCGGGAGGTGTGCGGCGACGAGGCGCCGAAGTACGAGGACGTGGCGAAGCTGACGTACACCACGCGGGTGGTGCAGGAGATCAACCGGCTGAGCCCTCCGGCGTGGACCATCCTGCGCGAGACGGCGGAGGACGTGGAGGTGGGCGGCGTCATGCTCCCGAAGGGGACGCAGCTGCTCATGTGCCCGTACGCCATCCACCGGCACCCGGACCACTGGAAGGACGCGGAGACGTTCGACCCGGACCGCTTCCTGCCGGAGCGGCAGGTGGGGCAGCACAAGTGCGCTTACGTGCCCTTCGGAGCGGGTCAGCGCATCTGCGTGGGCCAGCACATGTCCCAGGTGGACACGGTGCAGACGCTGGCCTTGCTGCTGCAACGCTGCGACGTGGAGTACCTGGGTCGCACGCCGGTGGAGTGGCAGACGCGGCTGACCTTCGTGCCCAAGCGCGGCATGCCCGTGCGGGTGCGCGCGCGCCAGGGCTGAAGGGGCCGCTTCAGGAGGCCTGGGGGCCAGCGCTCGGCGCGGTAGCCGCGTCGGGGCCGGTCTCCTCGTAGTCGAGGTCGCGGTGGAAGGTCTCCTCGATGCGGGTGAGGGCGAGCAGGGCCAGGCCGAAGCAGATGCTGCCCACGGTGAGGGCGGCGGCGGGCACGCTGATGTGGCCCTTGAGGACGGCGAAACCGCTGGCGGCGATGGCGGCGGAGCCCCGGACGAAGTTGGGCACCGTCGTGGCCACCGTGCCGCGGATGTTGGTGCCGAACTGCTCGGCGGCCATGGTCACCAGCACCGCCCAGTAGCCCACCATGATGCCGATGAGGAAGCTCAAGATGTAGACCATGGTGCTGGTGAGTCCCGGCACCAGCCCGTAGACGAGCATCAGCAGGAAGCCTCCGACCAGGTTGAGCGCCACGGCGCGCTTGCGGCTCTTGAGCCACTGGCTGAAGAGGCCCGCGAGCAGGTCGCCAATCGTCAGGCCGATGGAGCCGTAGAGGATGGCGTTGCCGGCCGTCACGGTGCCCTGGACGTTGAGGCCCGCGGTGAGCTCCGGCGCGAAGGTGAAGAGGATGCCCGTGGTGAAGTAGATGGGCACGCCGATGAGGATGCAGCAGATGTACTTGAGGAAGCGGTTGCCCTGCAGCAGCAGCAGCGGATTGGCGCGCGACGGGTCCGTCTTCTTGGTGAACAGCTCCGACTCGGAGACCTTGAAGCGGGCGAACAGCAGCGCGATGCCCATGATGCCGCCGGTGAAGTAGGCCACCTTCCAGTTGAGGTGCTGCCCCACGAAGGCCGCGGCGACGATGCCGAGCATGCCGAGCGTCGCGACGATGGTGGTGCCCAGGCCGCGCTTCTCCTTGGGGAGCGACTCGGCGACCAGGGTGATGGCCGCGCCCAGCTCCCCCGCGAGCCCCACGCCGCCCAGGAAGCGGAACACCGCGTAGCTCGTCACGTCCCAGGCGAAGGCGTTGGCCAGGTTGGCGAACGAGTACAGCAGGATGGAGCCGAACATGACGGAGAGCCGTCCGCGCTTGTCGGCGAGCACGCCCCACAGCAGGCCGCCCACCATCATCCCCACCATCTGGCAGTTGTAGATGAGGATGCCCTTCGACAGCACCTCCTCCGGGCTGGTGATGCCGATGTCGCGGAGCGAGGCGGCGCGCACCACGCCGAACAACGTGATGTCGAAGAGGTCGACGAAGTAGCCGAGCCCCGCCACCAGCACCGTCAGGTTCAGGACCGAGCGCAGCTCACGCAGGAATTTCATGAGCACCATTCAATGGGTTGGGTCGCCCTGCGGCAAGGCCGATTCTTTCGACGCAGCGCGTGGAAAAGAGGCCCGCTTGCAAGGGGCTGGAAAATATGAACTTTGATTCAGGTCTCATCCCCGGCGGGGGCGGTTTCGTCCCGCCCGGGGGCGGTTTCGTCACTCTCCTCCCGGTCGTTTCCCGGGGGGCCGGTATCTCCGTGGACCCCCGGAGCCCCATCAACGGGGCCCGTGGCGGGTCGAAGGAGAGACACCATGAGAGGCGTGAACGCGGTAGCGGGGTGGGCGTTGTTCGGCGCGCTGGCGCTGGGGGGCTGCCAGGGTGGGGAGCCACCTGCCGACGGGCCCCAGGAGGAGCTGACGAGCTCGGCACAGGCCCTCGACAACTGCGTCAACATCCTGCCGGTGATGACGAGCGCCACCAGCCCCTCGGGCATCGTCACCAGCTCCGGCGGGTGGACGTCGAACCCCACGATCTACGAGGCGTGGAAGGCGTTCGACAACACGAGCGCCTTCTGGCTGTCCACGAAGAACGTCGCGCCCGCGTGGCTGGCGTACGAGTTCCCGGGGCTGCCGCGCATCGTTCGGCGCTACGCGCTCAGCTACAACAACGGCGGCATCACCTCGCGGGCGCCACGCAACTGGACGTTCGAGGGCTGGAACGGCAGCGCGTGGGTGGTGGTGGACACGCGCTCGGCGCAGACGGGGTGGGCGGGCGTCGAGCGGCGCCAGTTCGACGTGGCCTCCCCGGGTGCTTACAAGAAGTACCGGCTGAACGTGACGGACG
The DNA here is from genome assembly GCF_020037095.1 of Myxococcus sp. XM-1-1-1. NCBI lineage: Bacteria > Pseudomonadati > Myxococcota > Myxococcia > Myxococcales > Myxococcaceae > Myxococcus > Myxococcus sp. XM-1-1-1. Next base: position 137,649 of record NZ_JAIQDH010000010.1, on the reverse strand, counting down.
ACAACGACGCCCGCGCGGGCATCGAGACCATCTCGCTCAACCTGATGGAGATGTACGAGTGCCGGGCCTTCCCGTCGGTGGATGACCTGTGGACGAACACAGCCGGTGCCACGGGCGGCTTCACCCGGATCCACGACATGGCGGGCGACCCGGCGGCGCGGACCTACGTCACGGGCATGACCAACGTGGGGCTGCATGGCTCGCCGCTGGTGGGCGGCATGGACGCGTTCCTCACCGCGAGGGACTGGAATGGGAACGTCAGCTTCCACAGGCAGCTGGGCGTGCCGAACGGCATCGTCGTGGGCGAGAGCGTGGCGCGCAATCGGCGGTTCGAGGAGATCTACGTCGCCGGGTACACGAGCGGCTCGCTGCAGGGGGCGCCGCTGATCGGGACCAAGGACGCGTTCCTGCTGTGCTACCGCTACACGGGGGTGCACGGCTGGACGCGGCAGGTGGGCGCTCCCGGAGTGGGGACGGAGGGGCTTGGCGTGTCCCTCGACCACGTCGACAACGCGTTCCTGGTGGGGCAGACGGACGGGGCGCTGCCGGGCAATACGAAGACGGGCATCGCGGATGGGTTCGTCAGCAAGTTCAACGCGGCGGGCACGCTGCTGTGGACGCGGCAGTTCGGCGTCGCGGGGCAGCGCACGCGGGCCAATCGGGCCGCCGCGGATGACTCGGGCAACGTCTACGTCGCGGGCATCACGGCGGGCAACCTGGACGGCCAGGTGCTGACCGGTCCGGAGGATGCGTTCATCATCAAGTACGACGCGGATGGCGTGAAGCAGTGGACGCGGCTGTTGGGGGCGCCGGGCACGAACGCGAGCCTCCGGGACGCGGCGGTGGACACGAACGGCCAGCTCTACGTGACGGGGTACAGCGGCGGCGGCATGGATGGGCTGCCGGTGGGCACGCCCCAGGTCGCGACCTTCGTCGCGCGCTACAGCCCGGCGGGCACGCGGCAGTGGGTGAAGGAGCTGGACTCCGGCGCGGGCAACTTCGCCTGGAGCCTCTTCAGCAACCCGTTCGACAACTTCCTCTATGTGGCGGGGACGGGCCACGGGGACGTGGGCTCGCCCACGGACACGGCGGGAGGCGCGGGACATCCGTTCGTCTTCAAGATGGACACCGCGGGTGCCATCCAGTGGATCCGGCAGACGGCGCCGGCGGTGCTCGGCGGCGTGGAGAAGCCGGTGTACCCGATGGGCGTCGTGCTGGACGAGGACGACAACCTGTACCTGGGTGGCTACCTGGAGGGGAACTACGAGGGCAACACGCTCCTGGGCAATCCGGACGGGTTCGTGACGAAGCTGCCCGCGATCGTGCCTTGAGGCTCACTCCTCTTCGTGGGCACCGATGTTGAGCACCACGGCGCGGGCGCGGCTGATGCGCTCGCCGTCGGGGTCCTCCTGGCGGAAGGCGGCGAGACGCGCACGGGCCTCGGCGTAGCGGCGCAGGCCGACGAGGGAGGTCAGCTCCGCCTCCCTCGCGTAGCGCAGGTCGTTCTTCTGCGCGGGGGTCGTCGCGCTGGCGCTCCAGGTCTCGTAGTACGCGCGGCATGGAGCCAGGACATGGACGCGGAAGCGCGGGTGGTTGTTGTGCTCCAGGCACCGACGCAGCGCGATCTTGCGGTGCTCCTCCTGCGTGGGCTTGCCCTTCTTCTCGAGCTCGCTGATCCGCAGGGCCACGGCCTGTTCCTCCGCGGCGAGGTCCGCGCGCATCTTCTCGAAGGCCCGCTGGCCGTCCGCCACGTTGCTCGCGGTGGTGCGCAGCATCAGGTCCACATAGGCCGCCAGGGGGCTGAGCGGCCAGCGGCGCAGGAAGTCCTCGCCCGCGACACGTTGGGCGTCCCAGTCGTCGAGATAACCGAAGGCCTGGAAGCGGTAGAGCGAGGCCTCCTCGGACGGACGGCGACCGAGATGCGCGGACAGGTCGAGCGCGAGGATGCGCTCGGAATCACGGATGAGCGTGCGCCAGCGTCCGCGCGCGCGGGACAGGTTGAGGAGCTGGAGGGCCGCGGCCGAGCGCTCGTCCGCGGGGCTCTTCGGGTCCTCCATGACGCCACGCAGGCGAGCCTCTTCGTCCTTCACCTCGGGCTCTGCCTCGCGCGCGAGATCGGCCAGGCGCTGGTCCATCCGGGACAGCTCCTCCTGGGCGTAGGCGAAGTCCGGCGATCCGGACAGCGTCGCGCGCAAGAGCCACGCGCGCTCATCGGGCGAAGTGGTGGCCATGGCGCGGCCGTAGGTCTCGAGCGCGAGCACGGCCGCCTTGCCCGAGGGGCGTCCCGCGCGTGGCTTCACGGGCTCACGGAGCAGCCGGCCACAGACTTGGTCCTGGAGGGCGAAGATGCGCTCCAGGGGGCCGGTGACCTTGGCGGTGTCGAGGACGACGCCCGTCTCCACGTCGATGAAGCGCGCGTTGATGCGGACCTGATTCTCCGCGCGCTGGATGCTGCCGAGCACCAGGATCCGGGCGCCGACGAGCCGGCCCACGCGGACGGCCGAGGATTCGGTGAGCTGTTGTCGCTCCTGGGCGTTGAGTTCGGCCAGCGCCGCCTCGAGCTGCTCGCGCTCGACGACCTGGACGCGTCCGCTGGCGCGCAGGTCGGAGATCAACGTCTCCGTCATGCCGCGCGCGAGCCAGTCCATGGCCATGTCGCCGTTGAGGTTGCGGAACGGCATCACCGCGGCGGGACCGGGAGGAGGCTTGGACGGGGTGGCCGCGAGCGCGGTCTGGGCGCAGAGGAGGAGGAGGAGCAGGAGCGCGCGAGCGGGGCTCATGGGCGCAGCCTCGCGGACAGTGCCGGGAGCAGGGCGCGCACCCGCGTGGTGAGGGCGTCCTGCACCTCGAAGGGCTGCTGTGCGGGGCCTTCGACGCGCGCGGTGTCGAGCACCTCGCCGGTCTCCACGTGGACGAACCGGGCGGCGACGCGGAGCAGGGGACCGGAGCGCTGGATGCTGCCGAGCACGACGACCTCGGCGCCGATGAGGCGGCCCAGGCGAGCGCGCGTCTCCGGGTCCACTCGGTCCGACTGGTGGAAGTCTTGTTCCTTCATCGGGAGGTCGAGCTGCTCGCGCTCGACGACGCGCAGGCCGGGATGCGCGCCGATGTCCGTGATGACGGCCTCGGCGAGGGCAAGCTCGAGTGACGTGTCCTCGTTGACGTCGCGGAACTTCAGGACGCAGATGCTCACGGGGCCCGTGCGTGGGACGGGGTTCGCCACGGAGGGCAATGGCTCGCTCGCGGTGGTCGGCGGTTGAGGTCGGAGCAGGTTCGCGACGCCCCCCGGGAGAGCGAGCCCCACGGCGATGAGCAGGGCGGTCCCCGTGTTCCGCACGAAGCCCCCGCGTGGGGCTGGTGCCTCCGTCACATGCAGCGTGCGAGCTCGCTCGGGAGAGGTTCCAGGAGCGTGGGAGCGGGAGTCATCGGGCGCGGAGCCCGGGGGCGTCGTGTTCACGGAGTCGGAGGAGCATAGCCGAAGGCTCCGTCACCCACGCGAGGCCCGCACGCGGGTCATGACAGGCCTCGCGTGTTCAGCGGCTACTCGAAGTCGGCCTGCTCGTAGAACAGCACCGTCCCCGAATGGGCGAAGAGGATGACGTAGGCCTGGTAGTACCGGGGGAGCCGATGGTGCTGGTAGGCGGCGACGAAGACCTCCTCCTCACCGTCCCACCAGTTGTTCAGGTAGGCGTCCGCCAGCGGCTGGAAGGGGTAGTAGAGCCGCGTCGCGAACTGCTCGTACGTGATCGTACCGGCGCTGACGAGGTTGGGATTGAAGCCCGGCATCGCCTGGATGGCGCGCGCGGCCATCTCCACCGTGGGCGCGTCCTCGAACTCCCAGTCGAAGGTGAAGACTCGCGTCCATCCCTGGCATTGGCCGAGACAGCGATTGTAGCCCTGCATCTCCAGGTCCTGGATGTCCCCAGGTGTGAACTGCTCGTCCAGCTCCAGCGCGTACCCCGGGGGCGCCGTCTGGGCATGCGCGGCGAGCGGAGACACCATCAGGAACAGCGCCACACAGGTGAGCGACAGGCTGCGATGCATGCGTTCTCCTCCGATTGTGCTGTGGCGAGGATGGTCTCACGCAACATGCCCAGCCAGAAAGAGCAGGAACCGTGACATCTCGGTGGCCCTCCGGAGAAAACGCCGGGCGCCCGCGAAATAGCTCGCGCCGAGCGTTCGTTGTGCCAGCGGGGGGCAACCGACCACACGGAGCCGTCTTCTTCTGAGTGACCTCATCGTCGTTCCAGGTCGTGTCTTGATGATCGTCGGCCACGTGGATGGCGAGCCCTACGTCATCCAGGACCTCCCGTTCGCGGTGTTCAAGGATCCGGCAACGCAGCAGCTCCGCAAGACGAAGCTGAACCAGGTCGCGGTCATCCCGTTGCTGCCGCTGTATGCCGACAACACCACTCTGTACGTGGACGCGATGACGAGCCTCGTGCACGTCACGAGCCCCTAGGCCCGGCCGCCGGGCGGGATGCCACACCCAGGCCGGGGGCGCTCCATCCGAGCAGGGCCGCGGCTTGGGTCCGCATCTCGAGTGTGGTGAAGTCGCGTGCGCCCAGCGACAGCCTGGAGCAGAGAGGGGGCGCACCGTGAGCCGAGCCTGGTGGTGGGGGATGGGGCTTGGCCTGCTCGCGGCGTTGCCGCAGGCGCTGACCGCGCAGGTGCGTGACCGGCAGGGCTTCGTCTCGGCGCTGGTTCTGGCGCTGATTCCCTACAGCGTCTGGGCCCTGCTGGCGCCGCTCGTGCTCATGACGTTCCGTCGGGTGTCGCGCGATGCCCCGCTCGAGGCTCGGACCGGGGGATGGCTCATCGCGCTGGGTGGCGGCTTCGTCCTGGCCCATTCGGTGCTGCTCTCGCTGGCGCTCTCGGTGCTCGAGTCGTGGTCGACTCGCGAGCTCACGTTCACCGACGGGTTCCGCAGACTCCTGCTGGAGCGAGGCGTGCTCGGGTCCTTCGAGTACCTGCTGTTCCTCGCGGCCTGGGCGACGCTGGGCGCGTTCCGTCGAGCCCGTGAGCGGGAGCTGGGCGAGTCGCGGCTCGCGGCACGTCTGGCGGAGGCGCGGCTGGAGGCGCTCCGGGCGCAGCTCGACCCGCACTTCCTCTTCAACACGTTGAACGCCGTCGTCTCTCTCGTTCGACAGACGCGGAACGCGGAGGCCGAGGACGCGCTCGTGGAGCTGAGCTCGCTGCTGCGGGCCAGCCTGGACGGACGCAACGAGCAGGGCATCACGCTGTCCGAGGAGCTGGAGCTGGTCCGCCGCTATCTCGGCATCGAGCAGCTCCGCTTCGGCAGTCGCCTGCGCTTCCACCTGGAAGCGGAGCCTGAGACGCTGGGGGCACGCGTGCCCATGCTCGTCCTTCAACCCCTGGTCGAGAACGCCATCAAGCACGGCACCTCCCGCCGCGCGGCCCGAGGGAACATCTGGGTCCGCACCCTGAGACGGGGCGAACGGCTGGTGCTCGAGGTCCGCGACGACGGCCCCGGGCTCCGTCCAGGGAGCACACCCGGAACGGGAATCGGCGTGGCGAATACCCGCGAGCGCATCCAGCAACTCCATGGCGAAGGCTATGGTGTGACCCTCGAGGACGCACCGGGCGGTGGCGCCCTGGCCCGCGTGGAGCTTCCGTTCCAGGTGTCCACGGTCGAGCCGTCACCGCAGGGGAGGGCAGCGAATGGGTGAGGGGAGCGAGGCAGGCTGGCGGGTGCTGGTGGTGGACGACGAGCCGCTGGCCCGCGACAACGTGCGCCACCTCTTGTCCCGTGCCCCCGACGTCACGGCGCTCTGGGAATGCGAGAGCGGCGGCGACGCGGTGGACGTCATCCTCCGAGAGAGGCCGGACCTGGTGTTCCTCGACGTCCAGATGCCCGAGGTCGACGGCTTCGACGTCCTGCGCGAAGTCGGGCCCGAGCTGATGCCGCCGGTCATCTTCGTCACCGCCTTCGACCAGCACGCCGTTCGCGCCTTCGAGGCGAACGCCCTCGACTACCTCCTCAAGCCCTTCAGCGCGGCCCGCTTCCAGGAGGCGCTCTCGCGCGCACGCAAGCAGCGTGAGCAGGGCCGGGAGCGGGCGCTCCTCGAGCGACTGTCGTCACTGCTCGCGGGCTACACGCCGGCCAACGCGCCGCCCGCGGACACCGGACAGTACCTGGAGCGCATCGCGGTGAAGACGGACGGCAAGGTGGTCGTCGTGCCCGTCGCCGAGCTGGACTGGTGCGAGGCGGAGGGCAACTACGTCGTGCTGCACTCCGGCGCGAAGAGCCCCATGCTGCGCGAGACGCTCAACCGGGTCGAGCAGTGGCTGGACCCGAAGTGCTTCGTGCGCGTCCACCGGTCCACGTTGGTGAACGTCAGTCGCATCAAGGAGCTGGAGCCCGACGTGGACAAGGGCTGGGTCGTCATCCTGCGCGACGGCACCCGGCTGCGCCTGAGCCCAGGACGCAAGGCCGCGGTGGAGGCCGTGCTGCGCCAGTCGTTCTGAGACCTCACTCGCCCGCGCGTTGGAGCCGCTGGCGGTACTCGCTCGGCGACTCTCCGGTCCACTGCTTGAACGCTCGCGAGAAGATCTTCTCGTCCGCGTACCCCACGTCCAGCGCCACGTGTTTGATGGGCACCGAGGAGCGCCCGAGCAGCTCCAGCGCGTGGCGTCGCCGCACGTCGTCCTTGAGGTTCTGCAGCGACGTCCCCTCGAGCGCCAGCTGTCGATGCAGCGAGCGCACCGACACGTGCAGCGCGGACGCCACGTGCTGCGCGGTGGTCCCCGAGGCGCGAGGGTCGCTCAGCTGTGAGCGCACCCGCTCGACCAGCCGCCGGTCCCTCCGGTACTGCCGCACCGTCAGCGGCAGCGCCCGCTTGAGCATCGCCCGCAGGGCCTGCTCGTCACGCTTGGCCGCCAGCTCCAGGTAGCCCACGTCGAAGCTCATGCTGGCGCGGGTGGCCGAAAAGCGCACCGGCCCCGGGAACAGGAGCGGGTACACGGACTGGTGCGCCGGCGTCGCGAAGGGGAACGTCACCTCGCGCAGGGGCAGCTGTGAGTTGACCAGCCAACAGGCGTACCCATGCACGTAGCGCAGGCTGCTGAGCAGACAGAACTCGCGCATGGCCCCCAGCTCGTGCCGCTCCTCGATGGCGAGCCGCGCCGTCGTGCCCTCCACCTCGAGTGAGAGCAGGATGTCCTCGGTCAGCAGCCGGTGGTGGCGACACCAGCGCTGCAGCGCGATGCCCAGCGTCGGCGAGCTGAGCGAGGCCCGGCAGAGCATCCCGTACGTCCCCCAGGGGAGCCGGCGGGTGAACCACCCCAGGGCCTCGTCATCCAGCTCCTGCATCGCCGTGGCCGAGAGCGTCTCGAACTGCCCGGCGTTGATGCGCGCCGACACCCGGCCGAGCTGCGCGCGGGTGATCTCCGCCTTTCGCAGTGCGTCGTGCGGGTCCACACCGTACTTCTCGTACGCGAGCACGATGGCCCGGACGAACGCCATGGGCGTCTCCGCGCGCGGCAGGGGTTCGGGGGAGCGCTGGAGGCGTCGAGGCATCGGCGAGCAGCATGGCCGGGTTGGCACGATTTGCAACCACCCTGGCGCACGCGAGCCCTCCCTCGTACCTAATGTCCGCCAGCCACCTCGAGACGCTGGTTGGGAAACGACTTCATGGCTCACTTCGCAGAGCTGGGCTTCGCGCTCGGTGAATCCGTCGAGATGTTGCGCAACACCGTGCGCGCCTTCGCCGCCAAGGAGATTGCTCCCCGGGCGGCCGACATCGACCGGGAGAACCTGTTCCCGGAGGACCTCTGGACGAAGCTGGGCGCCCTGGGCGTCCTCGGCATGACGGTGAGCGAGGAGTATGGCGGAGCGGGCCTCGGCTACCTGGCCCACATCGTCGCCATGGAGGAGATCTCCCGCGCGTCCGCGTCCGTCGGCCTGTCCTACGGCGCGCACTCGAACCTGTGCGTGAACCAGGTCTACCGCAACGGCACCGACGCCCAGCGGCGCAAGTACCTGCCCGGGCTCCTCAGCGGCGAGCACGTGGGCGCGCTGGCGATGAGCGAGCCGGACGCGGGTTCGGACGTCGTCAGCATGAAGCTCAAGGCCGAGAAGCGCGGGGACAAGTACATCCTCAACGGCGCCAAGATGTGGATCACCAACGGCGCCAACGCGAAGGTGCTGGTGGTCTACGCGAAGACGGACGAGGCGCTGGGCCCCAAGGGCATCACCGCCTTCATCGTCGAGGGCGGCTCCAAGGGGCTCAGCTTCGGCACCAAGCTGGACAAGCTGGGCATGCGCGGCTCCAACACGTACCCGGTCTTCTTCGAGGACTGCGAGGTGCCGGAGGAGAACGTGCTCGGCGGCGTGGGCGCGGGCGTGAAGGTGCTCATGTCGGGGCTCGACTACGAGCGCGCGGTGCTCGCCGGTGGGCCCCTGGGCATCATGGGCTCCTGCATCGACGTGGTGCTGCCGTACGTCCACGAGCGCAAGCAGTTCGGGGAGAGCATCGGCCAGTTCCAGCTCATCCAGGCGAAGCTCGCGGACATGTACACGTCGTGGTCGGCGTGCCGCGCGTACGTCTACGCGGTGGGTCAGGCCTGCGACAAGGCGGACCACGCCAGGACGCTGCGCAAGGACGCCGCGGGCGCCATCCTCTATTCCGCGGAGAAGGCGACGTGGATGGCGGGACAGGCCATCCAGATCCTCGGCGGCAATGGCTACGTCAACGAGTACCCCACGGCGCGCTTGTGGCGCGACGCCAAGCTCTATGAGATCGGCGCCGGGACGTCGGAGATCCGCCGCATGCTCATCGGGCGCGAGCTGTTCGCCGAGACCGCATAGGGAACACCACCATGGCCATCCTCAAATCAACCACGGATACCCGCTCCGCCGACTTCCGCGCGAACGCGGAGGCGATGCAGAAGCTGGTCGGAGACCTGCGCGAGAAGGTGGCGCTCACGGCCAAGGGCGGCGGCGAGAGCTCCCGCCAGCGCCATGTCTCCCGAGGCAAGCTGCTGCCCCGGGATCGCGTCGAGCGCCTGCTGGACCCCGGCTCGCCGTTCCTGGAGATCGGCCAGCTGGCGGCCTGGAACATGTACGGCGGTGAGTCCCCGTCCGCGGGGATGATCGCCGGCATCGGCCGCGTCCAGGGCCAGGAGTGCATGATCGTCGCCAACGACGCGACGGTGAAGGGTGGCACGTACTACCCGATGACGGTGAAGAAGCACCTGCGCGCGCAGGAGATCGCCCAGGAGAACCGCCTGCCGTGCGTGTACCTGGTGGACTCCGGCGGCGCGTACCTGCCGCGCCAGGACGACGTGTTCCCGGACCGGGAGCACTTCGGCCGCATCTTCTTCAACCAGGCGCAGATGAGCGCGGCGGGCATCCCGCAGATCGCCGTGGTGATGGGCTCGTGCACGGCGGGCGGCGCGTACGTGCCGGCGATGAGCGACGAGACCATCATCGTCAAGAACCAGGGCACCATCTTCCTGGGCGGCCCGCCGCTGGTGAAGGCGGCCACCGGCGAGGTCGTCACCAACGAGGACCTGGGCGGCGGTGACGTGCACACGCGCATCTCCGGCGTGGCGGACCACCTGGCGGAGAACGACGCGCACGCGCTGTTCCTCGCGCGGCGGATCGTGGCGAACCTGAACCGCACGCGGCCGCACACGGTGGCGCTGGAGCGCTCCGAGGAGCCGCTCTACGACCCGAGCGAGCTGGGCGGCATCATCCCGTTCGACGCGCGCAAGCGCTACGACGTGCGCGAGGTGATTGCCCGGCTGGTGGACGGCTCGCGGCTGGACGAGTTCAAGGCGCGCTACGGCACCACGCTGGTGACGGGCTTCGCGCACCTCTACGGCATCCCGGTCGGCATCATCGCCAACAACGGCATCCTGTTCGGCGAGTCGGCGCAGAAGGGCGCGCACTTCATCGAGCTGTGCTCGCAGCGCGGCATCCCCCTGGTGTTCCTGCAGAACATCACCGGCTTCATGGTGGGCCGGAAGGTGGAGAACGCGGGCATCGCGAAGGACGGCGCGAAGATGGTGACGGCCGTGGCCACCGCGCGGGTGCCCAAGGTGACGATGCTGATCGGCGGCAGCTTCGGGGCCGGCAACTACGGCATGTGCGGCCGGGCGTATTCGCCGCGCTTCCTGTGGATGTGGCCCAACGCGCGCATCAGCGTGATGGGCGGCGAGCAGGCGGCGTCGGTGCTGGCCACGGTGAAGCGGGACGGAATCGAGGGCCAGGGCGGCACGTGGGCGAAGGAGGCGGAGGAGGAGTTCAAGGCGCCCATCCGCGCGCAGTACGAGGAGCAGGGGCACCCGTATTACGCCACCGCGCGGCTGTGGGACGACGGGGTCATCGACCCCTCGCAGAGTCGTCGCGTGCTCGGCCTTTCACTCTCGACCGTGTTGAATGCTCCGATTCAGGAGACTCGATTCGGCGTCTTCCGGATGTAGGACTCGACCATGTTCGAAAGTCTGCTCATCGCGAATCGCGGCGAGATTGCCTGCCGCATCATCCGCACGGCGCGTCGGCTCGGTATCCGCACGGTGGCCGTCTATTCGGACGCCGACGCGGGCGCCCGTCACGTCCGCCTGGCGGACGAGGCCGTCCGGCTGGGGCCTCCCGCCGCGCGCGAGTCGTATCTGGTGGTGGAGAAGCTCATCGACGCGGCGAAGAAGACGGGCGCCCAGGCCATCCACCCGGGCTACGGCTTCCTCTCGGAGAATCCCGTGCTCGCCGAGGCCTGCGCGGCGGCGGGCATCGTCTTCGTGGGGCCGAACGCCGAGTCCATCCGGGCGATGGGCTCCAAGTCCGCGTCCAAGGCGTTGATGGAGAAGGCGAAGGTGCCGACGACGCCGGGCTACCACGGCGACGAGCAGGGCGTGGAGCGGCTCAAGGCGGAGGCCCAGCGCATCGGCTTCCCGGTGCTCATCAAGGCGAGCGCAGGTGGCGGCGGCAAGGGCATGCGCCGGGTGGACCGCGCGGAGGACTTGGAGGCGCAGCTGGCGTCGTGCCGGCGCGAGGCGCTGGGCGCGTTCGGCTCGGACCTGGTGCTCATCGAGAAGTACGTCGAGCGGCCGCGACACATCGAGGTGCAGGTGTTCGGTGACACGCACGGAAACTACGTGCACCTGTTCGAGCGGGACTGCTCGGTGCAGCGGCGTCACCAGAAGGTGCTCGAGGAGGCACCGGCGCCGGGGATGACGGAGGCTTTGCGCGCGAAGATGGGCGAGACGGCCATCCTCGCGGCCAAGGCCGTGAACTACGTGGGCGCGGGCACGGTGGAGTTCATCGCGGACCCCGCGGGGAACTTCTACTTCATGGAGATGAACACGCGTCTCCAGGTGGAGCACCCCGTCACGGAGGAGATCACCGGCCTGGACCTGGTGGAGTGGCAGCTGCGGGTGGCCTCCGGTGAGCGGCTGCCGAAGACGCAGGCGGAGCTGTCCATCCGGGGCCACGCGATGGAGGCGCGCATCTACGCGGAGAACCCGGACGCGGGCTTCATCCCGTCCGTGGGTCGGCTGGTGCACCTGGTGCCGCCGGAGACGTCGCGGCACGTGCGCGTGGACACGGGCGTGGAGCAGGGGGATGAGATCTCCACGCACTACGACCCGATGATCGCGAAGCTGATCGTCTGGGGCGAGGACCGGGAGGCGGCGCTGCGGCAGATGCGCGAGGCGCTGGAGCGCTACCAGGTCGTCGGCGTGGCGAACAACGTGGAGTTCCTGGGCCGCCTGGTGAGGACGGCGTCGTTCTCCCAGGCGAACCTGGACACGAGCCTCATCGAGCGTGAGCGCGAGGCGCTGCAGCCGCCCAAGGGGGAGATTCCCGACGACATCTGGCGGCTGGGCGCGGTGGCGGTGCTCTCGCGGGCGCGTGACGAGGCCGCGAAGGCGGAGCCGGGCTCGCCGTGGGCGCAGCTGGATGGCTTCCGGCTGGGCGCGGTGGCGCCGTTCCTGGTGACGCTGCGTCACGGGGACGTGGTGCGGGAGATTCGCGCGGAGGCCTCTGGCCCTGGCACGTATGTGATGCGGGTGTCCGCTCCGGGGGGGCAGGACAGCGCGGCGCGGGTGCCGGTGCGGTTCACGGTGGGCGAGCGGGACGCGGTGACGCTGGCGTCGCCCGAGGGGACGGTTCACGCGACGGTGGTCCCGGTGGGGGCGCGCTGGAGCGTGTTCGCGCGAGGCCGGCGGTGGGAGCTGGAGTCGTTCGATCCGCTCGACGTCGAGGCGACGGCCCCGGAGGCGGAGGGCGGGCTGCGCGCGCCGATGCCCGGCAAGGTCATCGCGCACCTGGCCGAGGTGGGGGCGAAGGTCTCCAAGGGCACGCCGCTGCTGGTGATGGAGGCGATGAAGATGGAGATCACCATCTCCGCCCCGCGCGATGGCGTGCTCGCGAGCTTCCGTCATCACCCCGGTGAGCAGGTGAGCGAGGGGACGGAGCTCGCGGTCATCGAGGAGAAGGTGGCCTGAGGACAGCGGGGGCAGCGTCGTGGGTCTCCGACGCTGCCTTTGGTTCGTCGTGGAGTGAGGCTCGTGTCGTGGCCCGGCGCCGGATTCTCGCCGCCGCCTGGCGTCGCGGCACGCGCTCCCCCTGAACAGACTCTCAGGGGTTTTTCACGGGAGCCGACTGGAGTCGGATCCGCGCTGGGCGGCCGCCCGCTTGCGGAAGTCGATGATCGGCGACGCGTCGAGTCGCCACACCCCGTCGATGCGACGGAGCTCCATCGGGATAGGAGAGTCGGAGCCCTTCATGAGGACCCACTCGAACTTCTCCTCGATGCGGACGATCTTCATCTCGCGGTAGTGCTTGCCGAGTTCCTCCGCCACGTCCGCGGGGTAGGCCCCTTCCGACCATAGGATCGCCGCGTCCGGGTGGTCGATGAAGAGGGGGCGGATGGCCTGCTCACTGCCCGTGAGGTTCGCGAGCGCGAAGCGCCGATAGACATCCTCCGGAGAGCCGGGGACCTCAGGCTTCTTCGCGCATCCCGCCGCCATCACCAGACCCAGACTGAGCGCCACCATCACGGTCGTCGTACGTCCGCTTTGCATCTCGATATCTCCTGAAGCCTACTGCCATGATGTTCAGTGGTTTTTCGCTGCGAGCCTTGGCTGGGATGGCACGCATTGGATGTGCAATGCCTACATGAACAACTTATCAGCTACTTTTCGAGGGCCTGTCACCCTCGCGAACAGGATCCTGGAGGCCAATGCCTACATGAACAGCCCTTCAGCCATTTCCAGCCCTCTCGAGCAGCGATCATACAGGGGCCGTGACTCGTGCCTACATGCACGAACCATCAGGTAGGCCCGCATGAGAGGAGAGCAATCCAAGACAAGACAGACATGTCTATCAATGCAATGACAGACATGTCTGTCTTTTGGTTCGTCGCGGAGCTACTCGCCCGCGCGCTGCTGGTTGAGCCGGTCGTAGTGGCGGTAGCCCAGCTTGTCGAGCGCGCTCGGCGGCGCGAGGCCGATGTCCACGAGCGTCTTGATATCATACGTCCCCGCGAGGACCGGCGGCGCGTAGCTGCGGATGGCCGAAGGCGTGCGGAACTTCTCCAGCGGGAACAGCACCGCGCTGGTGTGCACATGCACGAAGTGCGCGGCGGACTGACGCTGCCAGCCCGCGACTCCGGGCGCCGTAATCACGTGAGGCGTCGCCAGGAACGTGCCGCCCGTGAGGATCTCCAGCTGCTGTCCCACCTGCGCCACGATGCAGCCCGCCGGCGCGGTGCCACGGACCTTACGGCCCTGCGGATCCTCGTCCGTCGCGCGCGTGCGCAGATACAGCCCGCTCTTGTCATCCGGGCTCGGCGCCGGCTTGCCCTCGGGGTTCAGGAACCGGCCACCGGGCAGCAGCGTGAGCAGGTTGAAGTCCGTGTGCTCCTCGCCCCAGACGATGTCCGTGTTCACCTGCTCCGGACGCAGTGGCAGGTACTGGAGCGCGCGGGTGATGTGCGGAGCCCGCTCGCAGAGCGCGGTGAAGGTGTCCTCGGGCAGCCCCAGCGCCACCGCCGAGCCTCGCAGCAGCTTGAGGCCCGCCTCGTGGAGCGAGCGCCCCAACGTCACGATGCCTTCCTGGAAGTACTCCGGCGCGTCGGGCGGCCAGACGTTCTCCGGATACAGCTCCGGGAACTCCATCGCCGCCACCTCGTCGTTGGGGTAGGGCGCGACGAAGTAGCACTCCTTGAAGTCCGGCTGCCCATTGCCGGCGACGGCCACCTCGGTGTTCGGCGGCGTCCAGCCCCGCTGGTACCAGAGCTCCGCGCGACCGTAGGGCTTCTTCGCCTCCGCCGAGCGCGCGATGAAGGCCGCGAAGGCGTCGTAGTAGCGATGGAGTGCCTGCGTGTCGACGCCGTGGTTCTTGATGTACACGAGACCGAAGACGCCAAACGCCTCACGCAGCGCCGCCGCGGCGCGCTCGATGCGGCTCGCCTCGCCGGAGGCAAGGTCTGCAAGGTCGACAGTGGGGATGTTCAGCGAAGAGGTCTCGGCCATGGTGCCCCCAGGTTTATCGCTCCTGGCGACCAAAAGGGAGGGCCTCGTGGGTGCCACTACCCCTGGTATCAGCGCCCCTCCCCAGACAGGGCCGAACCACCAGGGCCCGCACTCACCGCACCACGGGCAGCGGGAAGCTCCAGGGCTTCCCATCCGAAGCCACCGCGTGGCCCGTCACCTCCGCCGCCCCATGGCCCTGTCGCTGCGGCTTGAACGTCGCCTGCGGATTCCTCGCGGACGCCTGCCCTCCATGGAACACCGCGAAGCGCGCGGCCACCGCCCCCACCGTCGTCAGCACGTCCGCCGCCACCTGCTTCCAGCGCTGCCGCCCCGGGAGGGCATCCACCACCAACCCCGCCACCGAGCAGGCCCGGGAGGTCTTCCAGAGCGCCCCCGAGAGGCCCTCGGACAGCGGCCGGGCGACCTCCGGGGCACGGCGAGCGTCGAGCTCCACTGCGTGCGCCATCACCACCTCCGCGGCCTTGCCCGCGAGGCGATACGGCCGCAGCACGTCCGCATCACGCTCCGTGTGCGGCGCCAGGGACAGCAGGCTCCCCGCGCTCGCGCTCGCCGACGCCATGAAGAACAACGGCAGGGTGCGCCGCGTGGACTGCCACAGCGGCACCGCCGTGTTGTTGAGCAGCACCGCCGTGTAACCGGCCAAGGGCATCCCCAGCATGGCGGCCGAATACCCCGCGACCTTGCCGGTGACGCCGAGCACACCTCGCGACTTCCCCAGCACCAGTCCCACCGTGTTGAGCGCACCCGACAGCGCCAGCACCCACGAACCCACGCTCATCGGCGACGTGGGCCGGAACACTCGCAGCATGTTCAGGAAGCGCGTCGGGCGGCCCAGGTCGGCGATCAACAACCCCGCGCTGACCATGTCCCCCGCGGTCCCCAAGATCCGGCAGCGCCGCGCGAGCGGCTCCATCGACTTCTCGCCAAGCACGTCGATGGCCAGCCCCAGCAGGCTCGCCGCGCCCGCGACGCCGCCCACGAAGAGATACGCGGGCACCGTGGCGATCCACACCGGCTGCTTGATGGCGGCCAGCCCGTGGTAGCTCGGCGCATCCACCGTGTCCGCGACGAAGTGGGAAGGAACCCGAGCCTGGAACCCATGGGTCGGATTGGCGCTGTCCAGGTCCATCACCCGCTGCTGTGCGCCCTCGCCGAGCAAAGTCCCCAGGTCCGGGTTCACATTGCGGCCATCCGAGCGCCGCTGGAGCTTGTCCAGGAAGGTGTCTTCGGCGTCACGCGCGCTCATGGGTTCCCCCGGCGGCCGAGCAGCACCGCGCCCACGGCCATGGCCGCCATCCCCAGCGCCCCCACGGCCACCGCGCCCCAGGCCTGTCCGGCCTTCATCGTCGGGACGACGGGGTCGGGCGGCAGGTTGTAGACCTCCGGGCGATCCACGAGCAGGAAGAAGGCGTTGAGCCCGCCCGTCCCCGGCTGGTTCGTCGCGTCCTTCCCGTAGAGATAGGCGCTGATGATGCCCTGCGAGTGCAGCTCACGCAGGCGGTTGTCCGCGCGCTCGTGCAGCACGTCGAGGTCTCCGTAGACGATGGACTCGGTGGGACACGCCTTCGCGCAGGCTGGCGTCATGCCCTCGCCAATCCGGTCGTAGCAGAGGGTGCACTTCCAGGCCCGACCGTCATCCGGTCTCCGGTCGATGACGCCGAAGGGACAGCCCACCACGCAGTAACCGCAGCCATTGCAGACATCCGGCTGGACGTAGACCGTGTCGAACTCCGTGCGGACGATGGCGCCCGTGGGACACGCCTCCAGACACCCCGCGCGCTGACAGTGTTTGCAGACGTCCGACACCATCAACCACGAGAAGTCGCCCACGCCCGTCGAGTGGCCCGGCATCGGCACCGGCCGCTCCACGAAGGCCACGTGCCTCCAGGTCGAGCAGCCCAGATCCCCGGTCTGGTCATAGGACATCCCGGTGAAGTGGAAGCCGTCATCGGGGAGCTGGTTCCATTGCTTGCAAGCCACCTCACAGGCCTTGCAGCCGATGCACACCGTCGAATCGGTGAAGAAGCCCTTGCGACTCATGCGCTATCGCTCCTCGTCCTTCTTCTCCTGCCAGGGGACATGGTCGACGTCGCCCGCGGCGAGGCTGTCGCGTCGGTGCGGCGCCAGGTCCGAGGGCAGGGCGGGAGGCGTGGCACCCGTCGCCGCCCGGGCCCGCGTGGCGTGGCGGCCCGCGATGAGGTCGCAGGTGAGCGCCTTCGACTCCTGGATGTCCACGTTGGGGTCGGCGACGAAGCCCAGCAGCTCATTCGCCCCATCCCCGCGCGAGCGGCCCGTCACGCCCCAGTGATACGGGATGCCCACCTGGTGCACCGACGTGCCGTTGAGCTTCAGCGGACGCATTCGCTCGGTGACGAGCACGCGGCACTCCAGGTCTCCGCGCGCTGTGCGCAGCGTGGCCCAGCCGCCGTTGCTCAGCCCCCGCTCGCGCGCCAGCTCGACGGAGACCTCGCAGAACTGCTCCGGCTGGAGCTCGCTGAGCCAGGACAGCCAGCGACTCATGCCGCCCGCCGTGTGGTGCTCGGTGAGCCGGTACGTGGTGAGGATGAAGGGGTAGCGCGGGTCACCCCACGCGCGGTGGTAGGGGTTGCCCTTGCGGTGCCACTCCAGCCGCGTCGGATTGCACTGCTGCCCGTAGAGCGCGTTCTTCACCGGCGACTCCATGGGCTCGTAATGCGTGGGCAGGGGGCCATCGAGCATCCCGCTCGGCGCGAAGAGCCAGGCCTTGCCGTCGGCCTGCATGATGAATGGGTCATCTCCCGCCAGGGACTCGATGCCCTTGGCGCCGGGAGGAGGGCGATGGTCCGGAGGTCGGTCCGCGATGCAGTCGGGGACATCCTCGCCGGTCCACTTCCGCTGCGTCTCGTCCCACCAGACGTACTTCTTCCGCTCGCTCCAGGGACGGCCCTGCGGGTCCGCGGAGGCCCGGTTGTAGAGGATGCGGCGATTGGCGGGCCACGCCCAGCCCCACTCGGGCGCCACCCAGGTCTGCTCGTGCCCTGGCTTGCGGCGCGCCGGCTGGTTCACGCCCTCCGCGTAGGCTCCGGAGTAGATCCAACATCCGCAGGCGGTGGAGCCGTCGTCCTTCAGCGCGGTGAAGCCGCTCACGGGCTGGCCATCTGTCACGGTGTAGCCGTTGATCTCCCGGAGCACCGCCTCGGCGCTCGGTTCCTCGAGTGCGCCGTGGGTCGGGTAGTCCCATGTCAACTGGCGCAGGGCCTGGTCCCTGGGCGCTCCCGAGGCCGCGTACAGCCGCTTGAGCCTCCGGCCCAGGTGGAAGGTGAAGTGCAGCTCGCTGCGCACGTCCTCGCGGGGCTCCACCGCGGCGTGGTGCCACTGGAGCATCCGCTGCGTGTTGGTGAAGGAACCGTCCTTCTCCGTGTGCGCGGCGGCCGGGAAGAAGAAGACCTCCGTGCGGATGTCCTCCGTCTTCACGTCGCCGCGTTGGACCTCGGGGGCCGTGCGCCAGAACTCGGCCGTCTCGATGAGCGTGAAGTCGCGCACCACCAGCCACTCGAGCTGACGCAGGCCCTTGCGCTGGAGCGCCCCGTTCATGGATCCCACCGCGGGGTTCTCGCCCATCACGAAGTAGCCCTTGATGCGGCCCTCGGCCATGTCGACCACCGTCTGCATGTGCGAGTGATTGCCGGTGAGCCGGGGCAGGTGCCGGAAGCCGAACTCGTTCTCCTCGGTCGCCGCGTCCCCGAACCAGGCCTTCAAGAGCGAGACGACGTACTTGGGGAAGTTGTTCCACCAGCCCGTGCTGGACGTGTGGGACGCCAGGTAGTCGGCGAGGGCAGGGGACTGCGTGGCGCTCGGCATGGGCAGGTAGCCGGGCAGCAGGTTGAACAGGGTGGGGATGTCCGTGGAGCCCTGGATGGACGAGTGCCCGCGCAGCGCGAGGATGCCGCCGCCGGGCCGGCCGATGTTGCCCAAGAGGAGCTGGAGGATGGTCGCGGTGCGGATGTACTGCACGCCCACCGAGTGCTGCGTCCAGCCCACCGCGTAGCAGAACGCCGTGGTGCGCTCGCGGCCGGAGTTGTCGCAGAGCGTCTGGGCGACCTTCAGGAACTGCTCCTCGGGGACGCCGCAGACCTTGGCGACGATGGCCGGGGTGTAGCGCTGGAAGTGGCGCCGGAGGACCTGGAACACACAGCGCGGGTGCTGGAGCGTGGGGTCCTTGATGGCCTCGGTGATGAGGGTGGCGTGCGTCTCGCCTTCACCCGCGCCGGGCTCCGCGTAGAGTTCCTTGTGGCCGGACGCGGGAGTGGGGCCCTCGACGCCCTCGTAGCTCCAGGAGCTGACGTCGTACTTGTTCTCCTTCGGCAGGAAGCCGCTGAAGAGCCCGTCCAGGTCCTCCGTGTCCTGGAAGTCCTCGCGCACCAGGTTGGCGGCGTTGGTGTAGTGGACGACGTACTCCTTGAAGTAGCGCTCGTGCTCGAGCACGTAGCGCACGAGCCCTCCCAGGAACGCGATGTCCGAGCCGACACGGATGGGCACGTGCTGGTTCGCCACGGCGCTGGTGCGCGTGTAGCGAGGATCCACGTGGATGACCGTCGCCCCCCGGGCCTTGGCCTCCATCACCCACTGGAAGCCCACCGGGTGACACTCGGCCATGTTGGAGCCCTGGATGAGGATGCAGTCAGAGTTCCGCAGGTCTTGTTGGAAGGTCGTGGCTCCGCCACGTCCCAGCGTGATGCCCAGACCGGGCACCGTCGATGAGTGTCATATGCGGGCTTGATTCTCCACCTGGACGATGCCGAGGGCGGTGAAGAGCTTCTTGAGGAGGTAGTTCTCCTCGTTGTCGAGCGTGGCGCCGCCCAGGTGCGCGAGGCCCAGCGTGCGCTGGACGCTGAAGCCGTTGACGTCGGTGTCCTCCCAGGTCTCGTCGCGGGTGCGCTTCACGCGCTCGGCGACCATGTCCATGGCCTGCTCCAGCGGGAGGCGTTCCCACTCGGAGCCGCCAGGACGACGGTAGAGCACGTGCTGGACGCGGTGGGTGCCGGTGACGAGCTGGAAGGTGGCGGAGCCCTTCGGGCACAGGCGGCCCCGGGAGATGGGCGAGTCGGGGTCGCCCTCGATGTCGATGATGCGCTCGTCCTTGACGTAGATGTCCTGTCCGCAGCCCACGGCGCAGTAGGGGCAGACGGATTTGACGACGCGGTCCGCGCGAGCGGTGCGGGGCTCCAGCGTCCGGCTGCGCTCCGTCATGGCCGTATCACCGAGCGCCTTGACGTCGCCGCGCGCGATTTGACGCAGCACGGGCCAGCGGAGCATCAGATCGAGGATTCCCACGGCGGACCTCCCGGTCGGCGTCATGCCGGCGCGCGTCCGGATGATGGGGGCGAGCGCGCATGAAACAGTGGCTCTGAGCGGCGCGGTCACCCGCACACGTCAGGGGCCTGACGGTTCCGAGGATGAGTTGTCTTCAGTTGGATGGCTGTTTCAGGTCGACCCCGCACCCGGCTGTCGTCATCCCCCGCACCGCACGGGAATGAGAGTCGTTCCGTCGGACACCCTTCGGGTTGTTGCTGAACATTGCGCTGATTATCGTGCGTGGATGCGAGCAGAGATTCCGCGGATAGGCATTCCCTATCCGTCTGACATCAGCCCGGATGCGGAGGCCTGTCGCGCGCACACCTCGCGGTGGCCGTCATCGACTTCATGGCCTGGGGCCTCATCTTCGACGCCCCGTTCGACGGACCGCTGGGCCGAAACATCGAGGCCAGCCGCGCCTTCGAGGAGGCCGTTACAGCGACTCCGAGCAGCTCCGCTCCAAGGACGGCGCGTGGCCATGGGGCTCGCTGCTCCACCCTTCTCGGGAGCAAGCCAAGGCGTCGTGACGACAGCCAACAGGAGGGTTCCATGCACAGCCGCGTTCCTCGAATCGACCTTCGCTACGTCGCGGGCATCAGCCCTGACGTCGAGGCCACTCGGGCGCATACCCTGCATTGGCTGGCCTTCCAGGGACTCATCGTCCAGCCCGAAGCCCTGCGGACCTATGACGCGAGCCGGTTCGACCGGCTGTCCGCGAGGATGTGTCCGAACAGCCGGGGGGCGGGCCTCGACCTGGTGAGCGACTGGATGGGGTGGCTCTTCGTCTTCGACGACCAGTTCGATGGACCGATCGGCCTCGACCTCGAGGCGACCCGCGCCGTGCTGGACGAACTGTTGGCGGTGATCCAGGGCTCGACCCCCCAGCGGTACCCCTCATCGCGCCTGGGCGCCGCCCTGCTGGAGTTGTGGGGGCGTTCGACCGCTGGCGCGAGTGCGTCCTGGAAGGCACGGTTCACCCAGGACCTCGCCGGGTACTTCGAGTCGTACTACCAGGAGGCGCGTGAGCGCACGCAAGGATGGCCCGTGGACCTCGAGACCTATCTGCGCACGCGACGGCTCTCGATCGGCGTCCTGCCGAGCCTCGACATCTGTGAACGCTCCGAGGGACTCGACGTTCCGCCCGCCGTGCATGGCACGGAGGACATGACGACGCTGCGCTCGCTGTGCACGGACGTCGTGGTGATGGTCAACGACATCTATTCAGCGCCCAAGGAGGCCGCGAGCGGGCAGATGCACAACATGGTGCTCCTCCTGATGCATCACGAGGGCTGTGGGCAGGCCGCCGCCATGGACCAGGTCGAGGGTGAGATCGCGAAGCGGGTCGAGACCTTCGCCGCCGTGGAGCAGCGGATACGAGGGGGCGTCCAGTGCATCGAGACCTGGAGCGTCATCGACCGCGACATCGCCGCGATCAAGAACCTGATGCAAGGCACCACGGACTGGACCCGCGAGACGGCTCGCTACGCACAGCCGTCTCAGGGGGCTCGGGAGAGGGTGACGGGATAGGTCCTCGTGTCGCGCCGGATGATCAGGATGGCGGGGCTGCCCGGCGCCCCCAACTCACGCTCACGTGCCTCTCCCGCCGTCAGCACCGTGGCGCCATCGATGGACTGGACGATGTCTCCCACGCGAAGCGCATCGCCGTGCATGCTCTCGAGCACGCCGCGCACCAGGACGTCGTCTCCGGCCATCCCGAAGAAGATGCCCAGCCGCCCCGGCTCGATGCGCGGCGGCCCGAGCTTCCAGTCGCCCACGTCCTGGGACTTGCCCACCGCCAGGGTGAGCTTCTTCTCCGCGCGCTCCGTCTTCTCGCTCCAGGCGATGACCCGGTGCTGGCCCGGCGCGACATCCTCCACCCGGAAGCGCCCATCCGCGCCCGTGGGCGCCGAGGTCAGGCCATCCACGTCCACGAACGCCTGGGCAATGGGCTTGCCTGCCTTGTCGACCAGCCGGCCCGAGATGGCACTGCCCGGCTCCACCACGACGTCGACCGGGGTCGTCTGGCCCGCGACGCTCATCGTGTCCGCCTTGCCCGCGCGACCGTCGGGCAGCGTCACGGACACCGTCACGGCGCCTGGGTTGACGTCCTCGACCACGAAGCGATCTCCCGCGAGCTCCAGCTCCTGTCGCGACAGGAAGTCGTCCTCGCTCTTCGTCGCGGAGACCACCAGGCGGAAGCCCTCGATGCTCCGGCCTCCCGCCGAGCGGACCGCCCCCGTGAGCCGCCCTCCGGGCTGGAGCTGGATGACCAGCGACCTCTGCGTGGCCGGCACGGAGGGCAGGTCGCCCCGGCGCCCGCCATTCGTGGCCCAGATGTGCAGCGGCTGGGTGCCCAGTGAGTCGGCGACCAGCGTCACCTGTCCCGAGGCATCCGTGGAGTCCTCGAGGAAGATCTCGTTCTTGCCCGCCTCCGCCCCCATGACGGTGGCCGAGACACTCGGCGCGCCATTGGGTTCCAGCACCGTGACGGAGAGGGGACGCTCCGCCTCGCGGACCTGCAGGTCCACGCGCTCGGTCGCGCCCGCCTTCAGGTCGACGACCTTCTCCTGGTCGCTGTTCTGGTTGCCCACGTCGACGAGCCATGCGGCGACGCGGTAGCGCCCGGCTCGCACTCGCATGCTCCAGGTGCCGTCCGCCGCGGTGGGGATCTGATGTGCCTCCGTGCGCGCCGTGTCCGCGAGCTGCGCGAAGACCGTCACGGCCGCCGTGGGCACGCGCCCGTCCGCGAGCTTCACGGTTCCCTCGAGCGTGCCTTCGCCCCCCAGCTTGAGCTTCACCTGATGTGTCTGGCCGGGGCTCACCGCCACGCGCTCGCGGACATGGAGCTGACTGCCCGGCCGGCGCGCGGCGACGAAGACGTCACCCGGCGGGACGTCCTCGAGAACGAAGGCACCCTGTGCATCCGTCACCGACGTGAGCACGCCTTCCATGGGCATCATCCGCCAGCGACGCTCGGGGGTGACCTGGATTCCCGCGAGAGGTTGGTCGCTGTCGTCGACGACCGTGCCCTCGATGCGCCCATTGGCGTCCAGTTCGGCCAACATCTCGAAGCGCTGACCCGCGAGCACCGTGATGCCTTCTCGCCGCAGAACCCGGAAGCCCTTCGCCCGGACCGTCACCGAATAGGAACCCGGTGCGAGGTTCCCCGCATCGAAGCGTCCGTCCGTGCCGCTCGTGGCGCTCGCGACCTCGGCGGGGGCGGCGTCGAAGGTCGCCACCATGGTGCCCGGGGCGATGGACACCGTGGCTCCCGCGATGGGCACGGAGGTGCCCTTGCCGCGCACGATTCCCGTGAGAGACGCGGCGGCGCCCAGTCGGATGCGGACGTCACGGAGGGTCATCCCCGCGCCGACGACCGCGCGCTCCCGCGCGGTGCCCGTCAGCGCATCCAGCCGCGCCGACACTTGATAGACGCCCGGGGGCACATCGAGCGAAAACCCACCGCCCGCGCTGGTTTCCGTCTCGAACGTCTCGCCCATGCCCGTGGCCGTGACGCGAGCCCCCGCCGCGGGCTTGCCCTCCGGCAGCTCGACGAATCCCTCGATGAAGGCCGAGCCATCGAGCTCGACGACGAGTCCGGAGGCCGGAGCCTGGACCCGGGCGATGCGCCGGGTCGAGTGGGCGGGCGCCGTGACCTCGAGCTGGTATTCGCCGGGCGTGAGTCCTTCGCAGCGGAAGAGGCCGCGCTCGTCGGCCGAGGCTTCGTGACGTTCCTCCTCCGGTACGGAGGTGGTCGCGACGGAGGCGGAGGCCAGCACCGTGCGCGGCGTGAGCGTGAGCCTCGCGAGAGGGACGGGGGCCTTCGAGGCGCGCTCGACGACCGAGCCCGACAAGGTCACACCCTCGCCAAGGGTGAGGCGTACGGGCGTGAGTGCCTCGCCACGAGGACGGGTGAGCGACAGCCTCGCGGTGGCGAACCCCCGCGCCTTCGCGGTGACGAGGTACGGACCGGGCCTCGCGGGGAGTCGCAGCGTGCCCGTGGCGTCCGTGGTTCCTCGCCCCGCGACGAACCACGTGGGGCGGCCTGTCTCAGGTGAACGCGGCCCCTGGACGTAGAGCGATACCTGCGCTCCCTCGACGGGCCGCGAGCTTCCGTGGACTTCGACCTGGACGGTCCCTTCCTCCTCGCGCATCGCTTCGGCGACCGGAGGTGTCCCTGTCGCGGGAGCCTGGGCCACGGTCCCTCGCGGGGTGGAGGGTGACGCAGGCTTCGCCTTGGCCGACTCACCAGGAGAGGCGGAGTCGGACGCGGGGGGAATCGAGGCGTCTCCCCCCTCTGTCGACGCCGCGCGCCAGATGAAGAGCACACCCACGAGCGCCAGGCCGATCGCCACCGCGAAGACTGTCTTTCGACTCATTGTCCCTCCCGCGCTCATTCTCTCGCCAGACGGACCGGGAGTGCCAGTCCCTCGGCTGTTCGCCGCGACGTTGCAGGAACTCCGAGCGCTCGTGACTCGGCGAAGACCGCATCCGACGAGCTTCGAGGTGGGCCTCGACAGGCCACGGAAGGCACCGAAGCGGCGCGTGCAGCGGCAAGGTGCCCGGCCGATGGACTTCTCCTTTCGCGGCTCCCTCTCGTTACCTATGTCGTCGTGCTGGCTCAGGCCCGCTCGAAGGATGGAGGAATCCGATGCAACCGGTGCGACATGTCCGGGTGAAGGTGTGCTGCATCTCGTCGCGCGAGGAGGCGAGACTCGCGGTGGAGTGGGGCGCCGATGCACTGGGGCTCGTCTCCAGGATGCCCAGCGGTCCCGGTGTCATCGATGAGGCGCTCATCACCGAGCTCGCCGTCACCACACCTCCCGGTGTCTCCACCTTCCTGCTGACCTGTGAAGAGGACGCCGAGCAGCTCATCTCCCAGGTCCGTCGCACCCGCGTGAACACCGTGCAGTTCGTCGACAGCCTTCCGGTGGGGACACTGCGGCGGCTGCGCGCGGCGCTGCCCGCTGTGAAGCTGGTGCAGGTGGTCCACGTCGTCGATGCCGCGTCCGTGGAGGAGGCTTGTGCCGTCGCTCGCGAGGTGGATGCCTTGCTGCTCGACTCCGGCAACCCGTCCCTCGCGGTGAAGGAGCTGGGTGGCACTGGCCGCGTGCACGACTGGTCCCTCAGCCGGCGCATCCGTGAGGCGGTCGCCGTCCCTGTCTTCCTGGCCGGGGGCCTCAAGCCCGAGAACGTGGCGGAGGCGATTCAATCCGTGGGACCGTTCGGCCTGGACGTGTGCAGCGGACTGAGGACTTCGGGGGCGCTCGACGCCGACAAGCTCCAGCGCTTCATGCGCGCGGTGCGGGCCGCCGAAGGCTGAGTCGACGCGGGAAGGGCCCAGGGGAGGACAGCGGGCCTGGGCCCTCGGGCGATACCGGGCCTCCGCCGTGGTGCCTATCTCCCGCTTCCCACCGTCCCCAGCGAGGTAGCCCCATGTCGGACCGTCCCGCGACGCTCGTGCTGTCTGGTGGTGGAGGCAAGGGCGCCTTCCAGGTGGGCGCCGAGCGGGTGCTGCGTGAGGTGCACGGCTTCCGCTGGGAGCGCGTCTTCGGCGTCTCGGTGGGCGCGCTGAACGGCGCCGTCATCGCCCAGCGCGAGTACGAGCGCCTGACGGACCTCTGGATGAACCTCCGCGAGTCGGACGTGTACCGGAGATTCCCCTGGCTCGTCGTCGCCCTGCGCATCGGCCTGCTCAACAAGCTGGGCATCCATGACAACACGCCCTTGAGAGATCTGGTCGAGCGCAACCTCGCCGGAAGGCCCTTCGCCATCCCCGCCCACGTGGGCCGCGTGTCGCTCACCTCGGGGCAATACGAGCTGGTGTCGAGCGACGCGAGCGACTTCCTCTCCGCCGTCTGGCAGAGCGCGACCATGCCCGTCATCTGGGAGCCCATCGGTCCCCAGGCCATCGTCGACGGAGGCCTGCGCAACGTGACGCCGCTGGGCGACGCGCTCGGGTACTCGCCCACGGAGATCGTCGTCATCGCCTGTTCTTCCTCGCGACTGGAGCCCGTCCGCCATCCCGCCAACATCCTGGACGTGGCCCGTCGGAGCCTCACGGACATCACCCTCAACGAAATCCTGATGAACGACGTGGATGTCTTCGTGCGCATCAATGACATGGTGAGACAGGCCCATGAGCAGGGGACGTCGCTCCGCGCCCCGGACGGCAAGCCGTATGTCTATTGCCGCATCACCGTCATCGAACCCACCGCGCCCATGGGCGATACGCTCGACTTCTCCCCGGAGATGATTCGCATGCGCCTGCGCCACGGCGAGGACCGGGCCCGCGCGGTGATGCGGCCGACAGGCGTGGGCCCCGGAGAGCGCATGCCCCCGCGCATCGCCGCCCAACTGGAGCCCATCCTCCATTCCTGAGCCGCCAGTTCCGGAAGGTGGGGGCGGCTGGCTACGATGCCTCCCGCCCTGCCGCATCCGGGGCGCGGGAGGAGCACGGTGGGTGAGCGTCAGCGAGTGGCGGTGTCCGGACCTGGCGCGGAGGACTCCGCGACCGAGCGCCTCGAAGCCCTGGTCCGTCGGGCGCAAGGCGCCTCGGAGGAGGAGCGAGGACTTCTGGCCGAGGACATCAACACGCTGCTGCTCCAGTTGCCCTCCGCGCCCGACCCCCAGCGCAGCGCGACGCTGGTGCGCTCCTACCTGGAGACACATGCCCTGGCGGGGCTCGGCACGCCGACGATGCCGTCGACCATCGCCGCCACCCAGGCGCTGCTGAGCCTGGGCTACCCCGATGCGCTCACGCTGACACCCGAGGAACTCGACGCCCTGCGCCAATGGCAACGGCAGCGCTTCGCGGTCCCCTGGCTCATCCTCCTCGTGACGTTGTTCGGGGTCATCCTCGTCCAGCTCTTCCTCCTGACCATGGGCTCGGAGAACGCGCTCTTCGTCCGCTTCAACGCGACGCTCCGGGCCCTGTCCGGCGAGCCCCCGGCGCCGCCCACCCTCATGGAGTTCCATGAGGAGCTCGTGCGGAACTCGGCCTACCGATTGCTGTTCGCCCAGTTCGTCGCGGGCGCGGCGGCCTTCTTCTACTCGGTGACCGCGGGCCGTCGGCGCGGAGGCCGGGCCCGCGCGCGACGCGTCTTCCTGACGCTGGCCGGAGTCGGAGCGGCCATGGCCCTGTTCCAGCTCCCCGCGAACGGGTGGATCGCCGCCACCACCTTCACCGCCGCCGCGGGCGCCTTCTTCTGCGCCGCCAGGCTGAAGCCGACCTGAAGGGGCCGTGACCGGCGACTCGTGACGTCTCTGTTGAAGATTACGTCGGACACCTGATGTACACGGTTCTCATGACCTTCAACTTGATGCGGTATCTACCGCTTTCCATTCTTCCCATGCTGTTGGGCTGTGGAACCCCCGCCGACGAGAAGCCCGCCGCGGTGCTGATGACGCGCGCGCAGGCCCTGATGACGGGGACTCCGGCGTCCACGGGCGTGCTGGCGTTCCTCAACAGCCGCTCGACGACGGTGGCCGTGCTGGACAACGAGGTGCCGCTCAACGCGCTCACCGCGCAGAGCCTGGTCGCGTACCGCAACGGGCCGGACGGCATCGAGTCCACGGCGGATGATCGCCACTTCGTCTCCATCGCCCAGGTGGACGCGGTTCCGCAGGTGGGCCCGGCCGCGCTGGAGGCGCTGGAGGCCTATGTCCGGGGCACCGGCCGCGTGGAGATGCCGCTGGACGAGCAGGTCGGCATCTTCCACGGCATCGCGTTCAACCTCGCCGAGGCCCGCCGGGTCATCGCCGCCGCGAACTCGGCGCCTCTCAACGTCCTGCAGGGCACCGTGGGCCTGAGCGCGGCCCAGGCGCAGGCCGTCATCGACGCGCGCCGCATCGACCACCTGGTGGAGCTGTCCCGCCTGCCGTTCATGGATGGCGCGGGGCTGCAGGCGCTGAAGAACCACGTCGCGCTCGCGCCGGAAGGTGACCCGTGCACCGGGCCGAACACGTGTCAGGCGGGCCTGTCGTGCACGGGCCTGGCCTTCGGCGGTCCCATCGCCTACGGCCGCTGCCGCAACACGGCGTACGTGCCGGGCGACGGCGACAGCTGCTCCGTGCTGCGTCCGTGTGCCGCGGGCCTGACGTGCTCGGGGCCCCAGTCCGGCGCGGAGGACGGGCTCTGCCGTCCGTCGTGGATGGCGGGCACGTTCACGAACCACGCGGACCTGTCGCTGCCGGCCTCGACGACGACGCCCTGGGTGTCCACGGTGGGCGTGGTGGGGCTCGCGACCGTGCCCGAGGACATCACCGTGGAGCTGGACCTGGTGCACGCCCAGCCGTCGAAGCTGGTGCTGACGCTCGAGGACCCGGGTGGTGAGACGGCCCTGCTGTGGGACGGCCCCAACGAGGGCGTGCCCCCGGCGCGCATCCCCGTGACGCGGGGCATCCCGCGCGACGGCACCATCAACGGCAAGTGGCTCCTGCGCATCTCCAACCCCACGGGGCAGGGCAGTGGCACGCTCCGCTCGTGGTCCGTGAAGCTCACCAGCCGCTGGGACTGAGGTCGGAGGGAACCTCCGGGGCCGCGCGGGTGTCCGCGCCCGCGCGCGCCTCCACTCAATACGTGGCAGGGACGCCGCTGCTCTTGGCCTGAGCGGCAGGCACCGCCGCGGCCGTCGCGCTCCGCAGCTCGGGAACCGTCGAATCCCCTCGCGCATCAGATGGCGGTGAAGGGACTTCCGGAGCCTCATTGAGCTCCTTGTAGAAGCGACGGCCGATGAACACACCCAACACCAACGACAGGACCAGGCCCGCGGCGGACACCGCGGTCATCACCGTGCGTCCCTGGGCCAGCCCGCTGCCGAACTGCGCGGTGAGGAAGGTGCCGGGAATGGTGCCGAGCATCACTCCGGCCACCGAGGGCCAGAACCGCGCGCCACTGGCGGCGGCCGCAGCCAGCATCACGTCGGTGGGGCACAGCGGGTTGATGCACATGGTGAACGAGAAGAGGAAATCGTTGCGCTTCGCCGCGCGCACGAGCGCCGGGTACTTGCCGCCGGCCAGGCGCTTCATCGGCCGGGTCCCCAGCTTGCGTGCCAGCACGAAGAGCAACATGGCGGCCAGGAAGCTGCCCGTTAGTGAATAGAGGGTCGCTGCGAGCGTCCCGAACATCATCCCGCCCACGGCGGTCATGAGCTGCCCGGGCAGCAACGTCAGGGGACGTACGGCGAGGAAGGCGATGTATGCCAAAGGCGCCGCATCACCCAGTGGGGCCAGCAGATCCGAGAGATGTCGCTGGTCGATGAAGTCCGGCCCCAGGAGCCGGAGCGTCAACAGTCCACCCACGGACACGAGCATCGGGGCCAGGACCCGAAGCCATGTCTTCGCACCCTGCGCCACGCAACGCCTCCCCGCGGCACGAGAACACGCGCCGCGGGCATGAAAGTGAGTGTCGGTTCGGGAATCGGCAATGCGGAGGGAATTGTTTTCAACAAGAGAGCGTCCTGCCGGGCATGCCTCCGCCGGGAAAGTAAGCAGGGCGAGCTTGACGAACCCACCGGAATCATTGGGGTTTTGGTGTGGTGGGTCAGGCGAGAACGGCTGGCGGTGTACGGAGCTTGCTTGCATCGGGGCGCTTCCGTCCCAAGGTTTCAGGCAAGGGGCAATCGCGGTGAGGGATGGGGGCAGGCAGCCAAGAGAGGAGAGGGCGCAATGTCGGACAAGGACAACAAGGGCAGCATGACGGTGGCCGAGGCGGGCCGTAAGGGTGGCGAGACGGTCCGGAACGAGCGAGGTCGCGAGTTCTACGAGACCATCGGTCGCAAGGGCGGAGCGACGGTGAAGGCGGAGCGAGGTCGCTCGTTCTACGAGGAGATTGGCCGCAAGGGCGGCGAGACGGTGAAGGCCGAGCGCGGCGCCAAGTTCTACGAGGAGATCGGCAAGAAGGGTGGCGACCGGGTCAAGGCCACCCGAGGGCCGAACTTCTACGAGGAGATTGGCCGCAAGGGTGGGCAGAAGGTGAAGAAGCTCATCGAGGAGGGCAAGCGCGCGGCCCGGGCCGCGATGGCGGCGACGCCGGAGGGCTCCGCGCCGCAGCAGGAGGGCTCCACGCCTCCGGCGGCTCCCTCCGGTGAGACGGCGGGCCCCGGCCAGAACGAGTAGCGTGGCCAACGGCACGCGGACCCGGTAAGACGGCCCGCGTGTACCTGGTCATCACGTTCCTCGAGCAGGTGGAAGGCACCGAGCGAGCCATCCGTCGGCTCCGGGAGTTTGGAATCCCGGAGCCGCTGGTGGTCCGAGCTCGCAGCGCGGCCGCGGCGCTGTCCGCCGAAGTCCCCGTGTTCGCGGGGCTTCGCAGTCTGGCCCTCGGAGCGGACGAGGACCGGGTGTTGTTGGTGAGCACCCTCCCTGGCGTGTCGGCCGAGGAGATGGAGCGGATGATCCAACGTGTCCAGCTGGAGATGGACGCGGATGATCCCCCGATGGGTCGGCTGGTAGCCCTCCCGGTGATCGCCGCCCCCACCCACCGGCGCTCGTGACGAGCGGGGCGTGGCCGGTGTAAGCAAGCCCCGTGCAAGCGCTGCTCGTCTTCCTCGCCATCGCGGCGCTCTCCCTGCTCGCATCGAGTCCGGCGTTGGACCCGGGGCGTTTCCCCGCGCTGGCGCGGCTGGCGGCGGGGGGATTCCTGTTCCTGTTGTTCGGCGTGGTGTTGGGGCCCTCGGCGGCGGGGGTGCTGTCCGCGGAGGACGTACAGCTGATGCGCCCGGTGATGGCGCTGGGGCTGGGCACCGCGGGCGTCATCCTGGGGTTGAACCTGGAGCCCCGGCTGCTGCGGCTGTTGCCCCGGCCGGTGTACGCGGCGGCGCTGGCGCACTCGGGCACGGCGTTCCTGTTCGTGGCGGTGCCGCTGGTGGTGCCCCTGATGCTGACTTCGCGGCCGTCCGTGGTGGCGGCGGTGGGGGCGGCGTCGCTCCTGGGCGCGGCGGCGAGCCTGTCCTCCGGACACTTCGCGGTGCTGGCGTACCGGGGCGGGCGGATGGACCGGGCGCGGGGGTTGGGCGTGGCGCTGTTGACGATGCTCGACGACGCGCTGGGGCTGGCGGTGCTGGCGGTGGCGCTGGTGCTGGGCGCGGGCTCCAACGCGGGGGAGGGGCTGGGGCTGGTGTGTCTGGCCATGCTGCTGGGCGTCCTGTGCGGCGCGTTGCTGGCGTTCCTGACGCGGGCGATGAAGGACCCGGCGGAGCTGACCACGGTGACGTTGGGCATGGTGGCGCTCGTGGGCGGCGCGGCGGCGTACCTGCGGGTGTCGGCGCTGCTGGCGGGCGTGGCGTGTGGGGCGACGCTGGCGCTGGTGGGCGGGCGCACGGTGGAGCGGGTGGCGCGCGCGCTGGGGCGGGTGGAGCGGCCGGTGTTCCTGGTGGTGGTGTTCCTGGTGGGCAGCGGGCTGTACACGCGCGACTGGGCGGCCTGGGCGCTGGTGCCGGGCTTCGTGGGGCTGCGGTTCCTGGGAAAGGTGGTGGGGGGACGGATGGCGCAGCGGCTGGCGCGGGGCGTGTTGGAGCTGCCGCCCCGGGTGGGCTACGCGCTCATCGCGCAGGGCGGGCTCGCGCTGTGCCTGGTGGCCGAATACGAGTTCCTGGTGCCGGGCACATTGGCGCGCCGGGTGTTGGACGTGGTGGTGGTGGGCGCGGTGGTGAACGAGCTGCTCGCGGGACCGGCGTTCCGCCAGGTCCTCTCGCCACCGCCGCCGCGTGAGCCTCCGGAGTCCGCGAGCGTGGGGGTGGCCACATGAGGGGCGCGGTGCTGCGGTTGCTGCTCCTGGTGGGGCTGCTGGCCATCATCAGCCGCGCCCAGGTGCTGCGCGAGGACGCGGGCACGCCGGTGACGCTGGCGGCCGGCGCGCTGCTCTTGTGCGGCCTGTTCGCGGGCAAGGTGGCCAAGGGGCTGGGGCTGCCCCGGCTCACGGGCTACCTGCTGGTGGGCGTGGCGGTGGGGCCGTACGCGTTGGGCTTCATCCCGGGCGAGGGCGTCAAGGGGTTGGACCTGGTGAAGGGGCTCGCGGTGAGCCTCATCGCGCTGGTGGCCGGCACGGAGCTGCGGCTGGGGCTCATCCGCCGCGTGGGCGCGAGGGTGGCGCTCCTGTGCGCCGCGGTGTGCGGCGTGACGTTCGCCGTGTGCTTCGGGGCGACCTTCGCGCTCAAGCCGCTGCTGCCGTTCCTGGCGCCGATGTCCTGGCAGCAGGCGCTGGCGGTGAGTGCGCTGGTGTCCACGGTGGTGGTGTCGTTCTCGCCCACGGTGACCATCGCCATCGTCCAGGAGACGAGCGCGCGGGGCTCCTTCACGGAGTTCCTGATGGCGCTGGTCATCATCGGCGACCTGTTCGTCATGGTGGCGTTCGCGCTGGCGGCCGGCGTGACGCGGGCGAGCTTCGGCGGCGGGCTGGACGTGACGGGCCTGTTGAGCGGGGTGGGGTGGGAGCTGTTCGGCTCGGTGGTGGTGGGCGGGGTGCTCGCGGTGGTGATGCTCCTCTACATGCGAGGAGTGAAGCAGGAGCTGCCGCTGTTTCTGGTGGGACTGTCCTTCGCGGCGGCGGAGGGGGGCACGCGGCTGCACCTGTCCCCGCTGCTGGTGTCGCTGGCGGCCGGCGCGCTCATCGCCAACCTGGACGAGCGCGAGGGGGAGCGCATCCACCACGCCATCCAGCGCGCGGGGCTGCCGGTGTTCGCGCTCTTCTTCGCGGCGGCGGGCGCGGGGTTGAAGCTGGACGCGTTGATGACGGTGGGGCCGGCGGCGCTGCTCCTGGTGGTGCTCCGGGGGCTGGCCATCTGGTTCGCCTGTCGACGCTTCGCCCCCACGGATGACCCGCGGCTGAAGGAGTACCTGTGGATGGGGCTCATCTCGCAGGCGGGCGTGACGTTCGGCCTGGCGGCGCTGGTGTCGCGCACGTTCCCGACCTTCGGGCCCCAGGTGGAGGTGCTCATCGTCGCGATGATCACCGCGCACGAGCTGGTGGGCCCGGTGTTGACGCGACGTGCACTGACGGCCAGTGGCGAAGTCAGGACGGACGAGGCACAGGGAACCGCGTAGGCTTTTGGGCCGCACGCAGGAGGGACACACGAATCATGGCCGCACCCATCCTCGAGGTGGACATGGAGCACCCGTCGCCGCGCCACATCCAGCGCGCGGTGGAGGTGCTCGAGCGCGGCGGGCTCATCGCCTACCCGACGGACACGTACTACGGCATGGGCTGTGACCTGGGCTCGAAGAAGGCCATCGAGCGGCTCTACCAGCTCAAGGGACGCGACAAGAAGAAGCCCCTGTCCTTCCTCTGCCCGGACCTGTCGGACGTCGCCCGTTACGCTCACGTCAGCAATTTCGCGTATCGGACGATGAAGGGTCTCACTCCAGGTGCGTTCACCTTCATCCTCGAGGCGACGCGGCTGGTGCCCGATTTGATGATGTCGAAGCAGAAGCAGGTCGGCATCCGGGTCCCGGATGCCCCCCTGGCGCGCGAGCTGACGCGTGCACTGGGGCGCCCCCTGGTGACGACGTCGGTGAGCAATACGGACGGTGAGCCGCTCACGGACGCGCGGGAGATCAAGGACGCGTTCGGGCATGGCCTGGAGCTCATCCTCGACGGAGGCGTGACATTGAACGAACCGTCGACAGTGGTTTCACTCATCGGCGACACGCTTGAAATCCTCCGGCAGGGCAAGGGTAGGCTGGAGGACTGAAACTCGAACAAGAGGGGGGCCGCCGTGGAATCAGGGGCCGCGGAGCCAACGCGAACGGACATGCCGCAGCAGGTTCCGTCGCTGATGAGGTTGCTATTGCTACTGTTGTTCCGCCCGGTGGACCTGCACTACAGGCTCCGCGCGGCGGGAATCCTCGCGCCCGGGGGGCGCATCGGCCAGCTGTGGCGTGAGCAGGCCAATGGCGGCCGGGCCGCGGGGCTCTACGTCCGGCGGATGTTGTTGATGCTGGTGGTGGGCTCGCCGCTGGTGACGGGGCTGGTGGGGCTGGGGTTGTACTGTGCCGGCATTCCACTTCGCGGCGGCTGGGCGGTGTCCGCGTTGTGTTGTTCGGCGGTGGGTCTGGCCCTCGCGCAGGTGTCGGGGCTCGCGGCCGGGGTGATGTTGGGCTCCTTGGCGAGCCTGTCCATGCTGGTGGGGTTGCACGCGACGGCGGCGGGGGCCTTCGGGCCGGTGCTCGGGGGCGCGGCGGGGGTGGCGGTGGGCATCTGCCTGGGCATGGTGTCCGGGCTGTCGGTGGGCAGCATCGCGAGCATCAGCGGCGGGCGGGGTCCGTCGGTGTGGCGGGTGCAGGTGGCAGCCATCGTCACCAGCGTGGTGCCCATGTTGGTGTGGAGCCGGCAGGCCAACGTGTCGTTCGCGGGCGCGGTGGCGGCGTCGGCGCTGGTGGCCTTCCTGGTGAGCGCGTTCCGGTTGCCGCTGTACGCGCTGGAGGTGCTCGCGTCGGCGGTGGCGTACGCGGTGGAGCGGTGGACGGGGCGCCCGACGTTGCACTGGGTGCCGGTGCGCCATCACAACCTGAGCTACCTGCCGCACCCGTTCCTGAGCCGGCACCTGGCGCTGGCGGTGCGCTCGCGGCCGGCGGAGGTGCTGGCGGTGGCGGATGCCTGCCTGCGCTCGCCGGGCAACATCCTGGTGGGCTGGCCGTGGGTGGTGCAGGCGCTGGAGCGCGCCTCGACGACGGAGGGCGCGGCGGGCGGGCCCCATGGCTGAGGGGCGCGCCCGGGAAGTTGGGGGCGTTGGATTGCCTCGGCGCGAGGCTCCGCTAGCCTGAAGGCCATGGAAGGGTTGCTCGACGCGTTCATCGCGTTCATCCGCGCCGAGCGCGGGCTGTCCGGCAAGACGGTGGATGCCTACGCCGCGGACCTCACCGCGTACTTCGAGGACCTGCGCGGGCGCGGCGTCGACGATGTGACGCGGGCGCGCCAGGAGGATGTGACGGCGCACCTGTCGGCGCTGACGAAGGGCGGCCTGGGCAAGCGCAGCCAGGCGCGACACCTGGCCGCGCTGCGCGGCTTCCACCGCTTCCTCGTCGCCGAGCGGCTGGCGGACAAGGACCCGACGGAGGACGTGGACACGCCGCGCTCGGCGCGCAAGCTGCCCTCGTTCCTGACGCTCGAGGAGGTGGAGCAGCTGCTCGCCGCGCCGGACGAGGGCTCTCCCGCGGGGCTTCGGGACAGGGCGATGCTGGAGGTGCTCTACGCCACGGGGCTGCGCGTCAGCGAGCTGTGCGGCCTGGGCGTCAACGACGTGCAGCTCAGCGCGGGGTATCTGGTCGCGAAGGGCAAGGGCGCCAAGGAGCGCGTCGTCCCGTTGGGGCGCGTGGCGGTGGAGAAGGTCCGCGAGTACCTGGCCGGCTCGCGTCCGGCGATGCTCGGGCGGCGTGAGGCGCGGGCGCTGTTCGTGACGCCCCGGGGCTCAGGCTTCACCCGGCAGGGGTTCTGGAAGCTCATCAAGCGCTACGCCCTGAAGGCGGGCATCCTCAAGCCGCTGTCTCCGCACAAGCTGCGGCACTCGTTCGCCACGCACCTGGTGGAGCGCGGCGCGGACCTGCGGGCCGTGCAGCAGATGCTCGGTCACGCGGACCTGGCCACGACGCAAATCTACACGCACGTGAACAGCGCCCGGCTGCGCTCGGTCTACGACGAGTTCCACCCGCGCAGCGACGCGTTCACCCCCAAGAAGAAGCGCAAGACGGGGTCGTAGCCGCGACGGTGGGGTCGGTGGACCCGACATGTCAGACCGGGCGTTAGACTGCCTACGTATCAGGTCGACACCCTGTGGGGTGGGGTGTCACGCGAGGGACGCTGGGCGTCCCATCGACGGAGGCAGGCGTGGGAGACATCCGAGGAACGAAGCCCAGGACGTATGAGGACATCGAGACGCCGCCCCTGCCGTGGGTGGCGGAGCCGCTCGAGGCGCTGTGGCCCGCGCCCATGCCCCGCGCGGCGGTGGACCTGAATCCGCTGGTGCATCGGCTGGGAGCGCTGCTCGTGCGGCCCTTCGACTGGGCCCGGGGCGGGCCGGGGGGCTGGTGGTTCCTGGAGACGCCGGAGCTCCACCTGGAGTCGGGCGTCGTCGTGCCCCCGTTGGCGGCCTGGCGACGGGCGGAGGTGCCGGAGCCCCCCGAGCCTGAGGCACCCTGGCTCACACCCGCGCCGGATTGGGTCTGCGAGGTGCTCTCGTCACGGAGCGGGGAGCTCTCCTCTCGGATGCAGGCGTATCACCAGGCCCGCGTGGAGCATGTCTGGCTCATCGACCCGGCCCGGTGTCGCCTGGAGGTGTACCGACGCGGGAACAGGGGCTGGGCGCGGGTGGGGGTGCACGAAGGCTCCGCCCGGATGCGCGCGGAGCCCTTCGACGCGGTGGTCCTGGACCTGGGGGAGCTCTGGCTTCAGGAGCCCACGTTGACCGCGGGGACGCCGAAGGGGTCCGTGCTGGTGCGGCGCGCCTCGGCGGTGGCGTCGGAGCCGGGCAGGGGCGCGACGTGAATGAGCCCGGAGGCCATCAGCCGGTGCACCGAACGCGACGCGGCCAGCTCGCCCATGGCCGCGGTGCGCAGCGCCTGGCGGATGCTCCGGCTGCCTCGCAGCTTCGAGTACAGATAGAGGTCATCTGCCGTAAGCTGCGACGGGGTGGGGCGGGGGATGGGCTCGAAGACGAGCCGTCCATCCAGCGCGAACAGCTCGTCGCTCAGGGCCAGCGTCAGGCGGACCTCGGCCTCACGGTACAGGGCGTGGGCCTCGGGGACGGGGCCTCGCTCGAGGATCTGCGCGGCCAGGGCCACCGCGTGGTCGTACTTGCCCGACTCCAGGAAGCGCTTCACCAGGTTCAGGAGCTCGGCCAGCTCCGCGGCCTCTCCCAGCCTGGGGCCCTTGGGCAGGCGCGGCGCCAGGGCGCCCCGGCGATAGAGGTGGAGGATCCACCGCGCGGCGAACAGCGGGGCCTCCTTCGCCGTGGCCAGCATCTCCCCCAGCGTGGCGCCGCTCGCGGCCAGCTCCAGCAGCTTGTCCTCCTCCTCGGAGAAGGTCTCCACGGCGAACTCGCGGAACACCCTGAAGGTGGCGTCCAGGTGCGGGAAGACCTCGCGGAACACGGACCACTCGCGCAGCCGCGTCACCGCGTCGCGGTGCAGGCTGTTCAGCGCGAGCTTCAACCCCACCGCGCGGGAGGACGGCGGGAGCTTCGGGGTGAACTCCACCTCGCCCGACTCCCAGCCGTAGCAGTCGAAGAGGGCCTCGCGGGCCTTGTGCTCCATCGCCTCGATGAGGCGGGGCAGTTCCACGAAGCAGCGCTGCACCAGGAAGGTGCCATAGGGGGTGCCCGCGCCCTCCGCCGCCTCGAAGGCCGCCGCGGCCCGGGGAGCATCCAGGATGCGCAGGTTCACCAGGACCTGGGACAGGTGCTCGCGGGGGTCATTCGAGCTCTCACCCACCAGGAAGCCGTCCTTCACCTGGAAACACCGCCGGATGGCTCCGCGCTCCACGCGCAGGGTGCCTTCCACCCCCGCGGTCGAGAACAACGGCGGCATCACCATCTGCAGGCGATAGCTGGCGAGACTTCCCTTGAATGACTCCATGCCGGTCTGTCCTCCCGAGGTGAGGTTGCTCGCAGGTGTGGCGGTCAGGGTACCGCTCCATCCACCGGCGCTCAACCGCAAGCGCCTGGAATCACTCAGGATTTCCGTGCGCGCCGCAATTTTCCACGAGGGCTCGCGGCGGGCGGGCGTCAGGCCCGGGGAGTGCCCGCGACTGAACGGAAGATTGCAGGGGCGCGGCGGGTGTGCGAACCACCTCGACGCTGCAGAACACAAAACGCGCGAAAACGACTCTGCGCGCTGACTCCCGACTCGGAACCCGACATGCGGACCCTCTCAGGCGTGCAGTCCTCCGGCAAGCTGCACATCGGCAACTACTTCGGCGCCATTCGCCAGTTCGTGCAGCTCCAGGAGGAGGGCGAGGCGTACTACTTCATCGCCAACCTGCACGCGCTCACCACGGTGCGTGACGCGAAGCTCGCGCTGGAGCTCACCCGCGAGGCGGCGCTGGCGTACCTGGCGCTCGGGGTGGACCCGAAGAAGGCGGTGCTCTTCCGCCAGAGCGACGTGCGCGAGGTGCTCGAGCTCAACTGGATCCTGGGCACCGTGGTGCCGCACGCGCACCTGGAGCGGGCCCACAGCTACAAGGACAAGGTGGCCAAGGGCATCAGCCCGGACTTCGGCCTCTTCGCCTACCCGGTGCTGATGGCGGCGGACATCCTGCTCTACAGCACGGACTTCGTCCCGGTGGGCAAGGATCAGATCCAGCACGTGGAGTTCGCCCGTGACTGGGCGGTGAAGTTCAACACCGAGTACGTGAAGGGCTACGATCCGGCGGACCCGGACGGCAAGGAGCGCGGCCACGCGCCCGGCATCCTCAAGCTGCCCCAGGCTCGCATCCAGGAGGCCACCCAGACGGTGCCCGGAGTGGACGGCAAGAAGATGTCCAAGTCCTACGGGAACACCATCGAGATGTTCGGGGACGAGAAGGAGATCAAGAAGCGCATCATGTCCATCAAGACGGACTCCACGCCGGTGGAGGCGCCCAAGCCGGTGCCCGAGGGCAAGCCGGCGGACGCGTCGCTCGTCAGCGAGGTGCCGCTTTACGACTTGCTCAAGCTGATGCTGCCGGCGTCCGAGTTCGCGGAGGTGGACGCGTCGT
Organism: Myxococcus sp. XM-1-1-1; assembly: GCF_020037095.1. Classification (NCBI taxonomy): domain Bacteria; kingdom Pseudomonadati; phylum Myxococcota; class Myxococcia; order Myxococcales; family Myxococcaceae; genus Myxococcus; species Myxococcus sp. XM-1-1-1. The sequence continues at coordinate 99,104 of NZ_JAIQDH010000010.1, read as the reverse complement.
GGAGGGCGGGAGGGAAGGGCTACGGGGAGTACAAGAAGAAGCTCCTGGAGGCCTTCCACACGACCTTCGGACCGGCCCGTCAGCGGTACGCCGAGCTGGCGGGCGACCCGGCGGAGCTGGAGCGCATCCTCCAGGATGGCGCCCAGCGGGCCCGCCAGGAGGCCTCCGTCCTGATGGACAAGGTCCGGCGCGCGGTGGGCATCCCGTGAGGTTCCGGGCCTGAACGGGTGTTTACCGCCGTTTGTTTGACCCACCTGGGACCCACTGTTAAGGAGGTGTGTCCCCCGGTTCGCGCTCGAATCACGCGAATCCGGGCCCTTGCGTGATGACCAGCAGCCACCGACAGCCAGAAGGGCCGCCAGGAACACGCCGGTGAGTGACGGCCGCCCGACATCGGCCGATGAAGGCCTCGGCGAAGGCGCCCCGCCCCGGACCCCGGCGGACGCCTTCCGCGTCGCGCTGCCCAACTTCGAGGGTCCGCTCGACCTGCTGCTCCATCTCATCAAGGAGCACCGGGTCGACATCTTCGACATCCCCCTGGCGCTCATCACCGAGAAGTACCTGGAGCACCTGGAGCGGATGCGGGAGATCAACCTGGACATCGCCGGGGAGTTCCTGGTGATGGCGTCCACGTTGGCCCACCTGAAGAGCCGCATGCTGCTGCCCCGCCAGGACGCGGTGGCGGTGCCCGAGGGCGGCGAGGCCCTGGCGGCGGTGGAGGAGCCCGAGGACCCCCGCGCGGAGCTGGTCCGCCGGCTGCTCGAGTACCAGAAGTACAAGGACGCCGCCGAGCACATGGCCCGCCAGGACATCCTGGGCCGGGACGTGTTCGCGCGCAGCGTCCCGGTGGAGGCGGTGCCCATCCCCGAGGAGGAGGTGGGCCTGCAGGAGTTCAGCGTCCTCAAGCTCATCGAGGCGCTGGACCGGGTGCTGGAGCGGCTGACGCCCAAGGTCCAGCACGAGGTGGTCCGGGAGAAGATCACCCTCTCCGAGGCCATCCTGCGCATCGTCGGGCGGCTGCGTCCCCAGGGACAGGTCCTCTTCGAGAGCCTGTTCAACGAGGAGGACACGCCCACCCGCCAGGAGATTGTGGTCACCTTCCTGGCGATTCTGGAAATGGTGAAACGCCGGCTCATCCGTGTGGTACAGGACGAGCCGCTCGGGCCCATCCTGTTGTTGCCCAACGGGGATGCCCTGGAGCGGCTGGCCCCCACGGAGGTCGACGAGAGTGACTACCGGTAGGAAAGGCTCCCGAGGCGGAGACGGCGAGGAGTCCGCCGCGTCCGGAGGGCCGAGCCCCTTCTCCGAGGAGGAGCTGGCGGCCGTCACGGGCCCCGGCCCGGCGGACGAGCTGGACGAGGTGGAAGCGGCGGCCATCGAGGAGGACTCCGAGTCCACGCCCGACCTGGAGACCTCCTTCGAGAAGCTGGTCTCCAAGAGCCGCAAGCTGTCGCAGGACCGCGTCCGGACGGTCATCGAGAGCGTGCTCTTCGTGGCGGAGCGCCCCCTGTCCGTGGACGAGCTGTACCAGGCGACCGGCATCGAGCAGACGCTCATCGCCGAGGCGCTCAACCAGCTGTCCGGCATCCACCGGGACGGCATCAGCGGCATCGTCCTGTACGAGGTGGCCGGCGGCTGGCAGTTCCGCACGGACCCCCACTCGGGCGAGTACGTCCGGCGCTACCTGCGCGTGAAGCCCCAGCGGCTCACCCGGGCGGCGGTGGAGACCCTGGCCATCATCGCGTACCGGCAGCCGGTGACGCGGCCGGAGTTGGAGGACATCCGCGGCGTGGATTGCGGCGCCGTGCTCAAGGCGTTGATCGACCGCAAGCTGGTGAAGATCCTGGGCAAGCGCGAGGAGGTGGGGCGACCCATCCTCTATGGCACTACGCGTGAATTCCTGGAGTTCTTCGCCCTGAAGGACCTGTCGGCGTTGCCCACGCTGCGGGAATTCCACGAGCTCACGCAGGAGCATCGCGAAATCGTGGAGAAAGAAGTACGACCCGCACCGGCAGCGGCGGGGACGGTGGAAGCACTCTCCGACCCGGGATTCACGAAGCGGATGGAGAAGAGCGCGGCGGCGAGCGAGGCCGCGCTGGAGGACCTGGAGGAAGCCATGGCGGCGGCTGACCAGATACAGAAGGCCAGCTCCAGTGTCCTGGACACAGCCCCCAAGCCCGAGACGGGCACCGAGGGGCAGAAGCCCGAGTGACGGGCAGCAAGTGAAGGGGAAGTAATGGCGGCCGAACGACTACAGAAGTACCTGGCCCGCGCGGGAGTTGCTTCGCGCCGGCACGCAGAAGAGCTGATCACCGCGGGCCGCGTGGCGGTGAACAACACGACGGTGACGGAGCTGGGAAGCCGGGTGGAGCCGGGGACGGACCTGGTCTCCGTGGACGGCAAGCTCGTCACGCCGCCGGACGAATCGTCCTACTTCCTGCTCTACAAGCCCGTGGGCGTGGTGACCACGCTGTCGGACCCCCAGGGGCGCCCGACGGTGGCGAACTACGTGGAGGAGACGGGCAAGCGCCTGTTCCCCGTGGGCCGGCTGGACTACGACGCCGAGGGAGCGCTGCTGTTCACGGATGATGGCGCGCTGGCGCACAAGCTGACGCACCCGAGCTTCCAGGTGCCTCGCACATATCTGGCGAAGGTGAAGGGTCAGCCCGACGTGCCGACGCTGGAGAAGCTGCGCGGCGGCGTGCGGCTGGAGGACGGCATGGCCACGCCGGTGTCGGTGGGCGTGTTCGAGGCCGCCGAGAAGAACACGTGGCTGAAGATCGTCGTGGCGGAGGGCCGTCCGCACCTCATCAAGCGGCTGTGCGCCGCCGTGGGGCACCCGGTGGTGCGCCTGTTCCGTCCGGCCTACGCGGGCGTGGGCGTGGAGGGTTTGCGCCCGGGTGAGCTGCGTCCGCTGAAGAAGGCGGAGGTCGAGCTGCTCAACGAGGTGGCCGACGGGAAGGCGTCGCCTCCGTCGTCGGAGCTGCGGCTGCCGCCTCGGCGCCATGGTCGCGCGGCGCCGGGCTTCGATGAGTCGGACGAGGACGAGCTGGCCATGGACGATGACGCGGCGCCGGTGCGCCGCAAGCCCGCGGCCCGTGCGGAGCGGAAGCCGGCGGGTGAGGGTGGCTCGGGGCTCGCGCGCTTCGGCCGGGACCGTGCGGGCGCGGGTCGTCCGGCTCGCAAGGAGTTCGGGAGCGGGGATGCTCCGCGCTCGCGTGGACCGCGTGCGGAAGGTGGTGCGTCGCGCTTCGGTCGTCCTGCTCGGAAGGAGTGGGGCGAGGGCGCTCGCGGTGAGGGGCGCCCGGCGCGCAAGACGTTCGGCGGTGACGAGGGGCCTCGTGGCGCTCGGAGCGCTGGTGGCGAGGGGCGTCCGGCTCGTAAGTCGTTCGGTGCGGGTGGTGAGGACCGTCCGGCCCGTAGGGCATTCAGCGCCGGTAGCGAGGATCGCCCGGCTCGTAAGTCCTTCGGCGGCGATGAGGGCCGCCCGGCGCGTAGGTCCTTCGGCAGTGACGAGGGGCGTCCGGCGCGCAAGCCCTTTGGCGGTGACGAGGGTCGTCCGGCGCGTAAGTCTTTCGGCGGTGATGAGGGCCGTCCGGCGCGCAAGTCCTTCGGCGGTGACGAGAGTCGTCCGGCGCGTAAGTCTTTCGGCGGTGATGAGGGCCGTCCGGCTCGCAAGTCCTTTGGTGCCGGAGGCGAAGGTCGTCCGGTTCGCAAGTCTTTCGGCGGTGACGAGGGTCGTCCGGCTCGCAAGTCCTGGGGCGGCGATGACAGTCCTCGTAGCGCGGGTGGCGAGGGCCGCCCCGTACGCAAGACGTGGGGCGCTGGTGGCGACGAGGGTGCACGCGGTGAGGGACGTCCGGCTCGCAAGACGTGGGGCTCCAACGACGAGGGTGGTGCCCGCAGCGCGGGACGTCCTGCCCGTAAGGAGTGGAGTGCGGGTGGCGAGGATCGTCCTGCCCGTCGGTCCTTCAGCGCGGGTGGAGCGGATCGTCCGGCTCGCAAGTCCTTCGGCGCGGGTGGAGAGGATCGTCCGGCTCGCAAGTCCTTCGGCGCCGGGAGCGAGGATCGCCCGGCTCGCAAGTCCTTCGGCGCCGGCGAGGATCGTCCGGCTCGCAAGTCCTTTGGTGCCGGCGAGGATCGTCCTGCCCGTCGGTCCTTCGGCGCGGGTGGCGAGGATCGTCCGGCCCGTCGGTCCTTCGGCGCGGGTGGCGAGGATCGTCCGGCCCGTAAGGCCTTCGGTGCCGGCGAGGATCGCCCGGCTCGCAAGTCCTTCGGCGCCGGGAGCGAGGATCGTCCTCGGGGTCCTCGTGGTGCGGGTAGTACGGGCCAGGCCCGGTTCGGCCGTGGCGGGAGCTCCGATCGCGCGCCCAGCGGCGAAGGCCGTCCTCGCTTCGGCGGCGCTGCGTCCCGTGGCGCATCCAGTGGCATGAGCCGTCCCCGCTTCGGCGGTGCCGCGGGCGGTGAGTCCAGCGGAGAGGGCCGTCCTCGCTTCGGTGGTGCGCGAAGCGCGGGTGGCCCGGCGCGTCGTTCATTCGGCGACAAGGCCGCTCCGCGCGGCCGCGCCGAGGGGCGTCCGTCTCGGGGTCCCCGTGACGCGGAGGGCGCTGGCCCTCGGGGTCGCGGCTTCGGCGCGAAGCCCGGCGGCAGGGGCGCCAAGGGAGCAGGCGGCGAGGGGAAGAGCTGGGCCCCCTACGACGACCGTGGCGCTCCCCGTGAGCGAGTCGTCCGCGCGGGCGCCCGAGGGGCCGCTCCCACGGACGGTCGCAAGTCCGAGGGCTTCCAGGACTGGGGCAAGAAGAAGGAGTCGGGCTCCAAGCCCCGCTGGAGCGCTCAGGCTCCGCGCGGCGGCCGGTCCGGCGGACCTTCCAAGGGACCTCGCCGTCCTCGCTGAGGACCACACGGCGGATTGGGCGACAAGGGGGGTGTTGATATAACCCCTCGCGACTTTTCCACCGTTTCCCTCAGCGGAGACCGATGCGAACCGGCGCACGCCCCTACATCCTCATGCTGGCCCTGGTCCTCGGTTGCAACGGGAGCCGGGACCAGCTCCTCGCAGACCTCCAGAGTCCTCGACCGGAGGTCCGCGCCCTGGCGGTGAAGAAGCTCGCCGGACAGGGCAATCCCGATGACCTGATCCTCTTCACCCGCGCGGCCAAGGACCTGGCGTCCATCGTCCGCGCAGAGGCGGCCGTCGCGCTCGGCGAGAGTCAGGATCCTCGCGTCGTCGACCTGCTGGGCGAGCTGCTCGAGGACTCCGACGAGGAGGTCCAGGGCCGCGCGGCCATGGCGCTCTCCAAGGTGCGCAACGACAAGGCCAAGGCCTACCTCACGCTCCAGTACGGGCGCCGGGGGCGCACCACCCGCCAGGTCATCGTCCAGGCCCTCAAGAACGCCAACGTGCCGGGCGCCATGGCGGAAGTCGTGGCCGCCGAGGCCAAGGGCCAGTGGGACCGCAACCTCCTCACGCTCACCGAAGGCGAGCTCCCCGAGCGCGTCGGCGCCGCCGAGGAGCTGGGCAAGAGCGGTCGTCCCGAGGCCGTGAATCGGCTCCTGCCCCTGGTCCGAGACAGCCAGGTCATCCTCGCCGCCGCCGCCGTGCGCGGCCTGGGCGACGCGGGTGACAAGCGGGCCGTGGGCGACATCGCGCTTCTGCTCGACGAGAGTTTCCCGGAGCTGCGCGAGTCCGCCATCACCGCGCTGAGCAAGCTGCAGGACCCCGCCGCCGCGCCGCGCCTCCAGGCCGTGGCCGTGGAGAAGAGCGCGGTGAGCCCTCTGGCCATCGACGCCATCCTGTCCTTCCCGCGCACGCCGGAGACCGACACCGCGCTGTGCGCCGTCGCGCTCGATGGTGCCCCGTCCGACGCGCTCGCGGCGGCCCTGGCGATGCGCACCCGCGGCGGCTGCCCGTTGGACCCCATCGGCGAGCGCCTGGCGCGTCCCGCCACCGCCGCGAGCGGGCTCCAGGCCGTCGCCGGGCTCGGCCCCGTGGCCCAGCCGCTGCTCGCGAAGGTGACGCCGTGGCTCAACCAGAACGATGCCACGCTGCGCATGCTCGCGGTGGACGCCGTGGCCGCGGTGGGCGACGCGTCCGTCGTGCCCCAGCTCCAGAAACTCTACGAGCAGGAGGCCAAGGGGCTGGAGGCGCTGCGCTCGGACTGGGTCACCCAGAAGCTCCCCGAGACTTACGGCGCCGGGTTCGACCCGTCCGGCACGACCTCCCCGCACGTCGCGGCCTCGCCGAATGACGAGCGCGCGTCCCGCCACGCCTCGCTCTTCGAGCGGGTGAAGGCGCTCAACGCGCAGCGGGCCAAGGACGCGGGCCGCACCGTGGTCAAGCCCCGCGTGCCCAGCGAGCTGTTCGACGACGTGGAGGCCGAGCGGCTCGTCCCGCTGGCGACCCTGATTCGCGCGCTGGGGGCCCTGCGCGCGCCGGGCGCCCTGGAGCTGCTCAAGGGATACAGCCAGGACCCGAGCATCCCCCTGCGCACGGCGGCGCTCGTGGGCCTGACGCGCCTGGGCGCCGAGGGCGTGGCCGTGGCCCGCGAGGGAATCTTCGAGCCCGAGAGGGATCTCCAGAAGACGCTGGCGCAGGCGCTCGCCGAGTCGGGCGAGGCGGGGCAGGTGGCCTTGCTGGAGGCGCTGCCGAAGATGGGCGGCGAGAAGCTGCTCGTGCTGGACGCGCTGGCGAAGGGCCCCGGGGTGCCGGCGTCGGCGTCGGCGGTGCTCCAGGGCGTGGTGAAGGAGGGTGGGCCGGAGGCGGCGCTCGCGGCGGTGGTGCTCGCGCGCATCCAGGCGAAGGACGCGGTGCCCACGCTCATCAAGGCGCTCGATGAGACCAACAGCGTGGCGAGGCGCGACGTGCTGCTGGCGCTCGGGACGATCGGGGACGTGCAGGCGGCCGACGTGGTCGCGAGGGACTTGTTCCACGACCTGCCGGAGATTCGCGCGGCGGCGGCCACGGCGCTCAAGCGCATGGGCGCGACGACGCACTCGGAGTTCCTCGATGCGCTCAAGAGCGACTACTTCCGGACCGTGCGTGACGCGGCGGGCGCGGCGCTGGCGAAGGGGGGCACGGCTTCGGAGGGGGCTCGGTAATGGAAGCACGCAAGCTCAAGGACAGCGCCGCCGCGGCCTTCACCAAGGGGCGCTTCTCCAAGGCCGCCGAGCTGTACGAGGACTTCTGCAAGCTCGACCCCAAGGACCACCAGTCGCGCCTGCGCATGGGTGACGCCTGGGCGAAGGCAGGGGAGCGCGAGCGCGCCGTCGCCGCGTACCAGTCCGCCGCCGAGGGCTTCGCCAAGGAGGGCTTCCTCCCGCGCGCCATCGCCGCGAGCAAGCTCATCCTCGAGCTGGACCCGAGCCACCAGGGCGTCCAGCAGATGCTGGCGAACCTCTACGCGCGCCGAGGCACGCCCGTGGGCGCCCGGGCCCGAGGCCCCATGGGCAGCGCGCTCTCCGCGCCGCCGCCGCCCGAGCGCCCCGCGCCGTCCCCGCAACCGGTGTCGGGCGACGCATCGGATGGACTCGAGCTCTCCGTGGAGACGTCCTCCAACACCTCCAGCGCGGAGGAGGTCGTCGTCCATTCCGTGAGCGTGGGGCAGGAAGCCGAGCCCGCCACTCACGATGACGAGGCACCGTCCTCCCACGTCGAGCCGTCGAGCACCGGATGGGCCGAAGCGGGCCTCTCCCCCTCGAGCACCGTTGCCGTGGCACGGGCTTCGATGGCACCGTCGCCCGCCTCGAGCACCGCCTCCGAGGATGAAGGCTTCGACGTCGTCGTGGGCGAGCCCGAGCCGGGTGCGCCCCCCACGGCGAGCTCACTGCCTCCAGGACTCGCGCCGCGCACCCCGCAGCGAATCACGCCCCCCTCGGCACCTGTGCCCGCGGCGAAGTCCCCCGTGAGCGGGAAGTGGAAGGCGTTGTCCTCGCCCATCGCGGATGCACAGGCGATGGAGCCCGGCCTCCCGCCGACGCCCACGGTCATCGACCCGCCCTCGGCGCCTCCGGGCCTGCGCCCGCGCCGCGCGGACGTCACGCCCCCCGCGGGCGCCACCGCCGTCCCGTTCCGCGAGGTGTCCCGCGAGCTGGGCGCATCGCTGCGCGCGGTGACGCCGCGCCCGTCGTCCTTCACCGAGCTGGAGCTCGAAGCGGACTCCCTGCTGCATGCCGTGGAGCTCGCGGCCCAGGCCGGTCTGAATCAGCGGGCCGGGAGCGCCGCCGTCAGCGACGAGGAGGAGGTCTTCAGCCTCACCGAGGAGGTCATCACCGACGCGCCCTCTCTGGACGCGCTGCCGACCATCCCGCTGTTCTCGGACCTGCCTCGCGACGCCTTCATCGAGCTGTTCGAGCGCTGCCCGCTGCGCCGCTTCAGCGCGGGGGAGCGCATCATCGAGCAGGGCAGCCACGGCGATGCCTTCTACGTCATCTGCGAGGGCCAGGCCCGCGTCTTCCGGATGGACGCCGAGCGCCGCGTGGAGCTCGCGGTGCTCGAGGGCGGCGCGTTCTTCGGCGAGATGGCCATCCTCTCCGGAGCGCCGCGCACCGCCTCCGTGGAGGCCGCCTCCGAGGACACGCAGCTGTTGGAGATCTCCGCGCCCGTCCTGGCCTCGCTCTCCCGGAGCCATCCGCAGGTGGCCGCGGCCCTGAAGAAGTTCGTGCGCCAGCGTCTGCTCACCAACGTGATGAACACCTCCGCGCTCTTCCGGCCCTTCAACCGGAAGGACCGGCGCACGCTGGTAGAGCGCTTCCGCGCCCGCGACGTCGAGCGCGGTGACGTCATCATCCGCGACGGGGACCAGACGGACGGGCTCTACGTCCTGCTCTCGGGCGAGGTGGAGGTGCACAAGGACGGGCACCTGCTCACGCGGCTGAAGGAGGGAGACCTCTTCGGCGAAATCTCCCTGCTCCAGAAGACCCCCGCCACGGCCACCGTGACCGCGGGGCGTCACACCACGCTCCTGCGACTGCCGCGCGCCGACTTCGACGCGCTCATCTCCAGCCACCCTCAGATCCTGGTGCTCATCTCCGAGCTGAGCGACGAGCGCCTTCGCCGCACGGAGCAGGTGCTCGGCGTGGAGGCCCTGGGCGGCGACGAGGACCTCATCCTCGTCTGAACCGGGCCTCGTCCCTCAGCGCACCTTCGCGAGGTAGTCGTCGCGGGTGACGAGGCCCCGCGTCTCCAGGAGCTCCAGCATGGCGCGCAGCGAGCGCGCCTGCTGCGCCACCATGCGCTCCAGGTCCGTCACCTTCTGCGTGAGGGCCTCCACCTGCTGCGTGAGCTCACCCTCCCGGACGGACGACGGGCCCGACGCGCGCGGTGCGGGCATCAGCTCCACGGCCGACTCGGACGGAGGCGCCAGCTCGAAGGTCTGCTCGTCGATTCCGAACGCCAGCGGAGACGCCGTCGTGGAGGTGATCTCCCCATGGTAGTGACGGCGGATGGCCCGCTCGATGGACGAAGCCGCGGCCACCACCACCTGGAGCCGCTGGCCCGTGTGGAACGCCAGCTCCTGGAGCGACTCCACGTTCGTCGGGTCCGACGTGGCCACCGTGAGCAGCTTGCTCGACGGCTCGTAGGCGGTGGGGAACACCGTGTAGCGCTCGGCGATGTCCACGCGCAGCGCCTGCATCGCCGGAGCCGAAGGCGTCAGGGCATCCAGGTCCACCGTGGGGATGGCGAGCTGGCGCGACAGGGCGTGCACCATGGAGCTCTCGTCCACGAAGCGCATCTGCACCAGCGTGAGGCCCAGGCGGCCTCCCCACTTGCGCTGCTCGGCCAGCGCGGAGCGAAGCTGGGTCTCGGTCAGGAGACCCGCATCCATGAGGATTTCCCCGAGCCGGCGCTTACGGCCGGGGGGAGGGGGTGCCACGGAGGAAGGATTCACGCGCGGGAGCATACCAGCGGACGGCTCGTCGGGAGGGCAGGGCGGCGCCACGGGCCCGGAAGGGGCGGGCCGCCCCGCAATGGGGTAAGTCTCAGGTCATGACGCGAAGCCTTCTCCCGTTTCTCGCGCTGGCGCTCTGCGCCGGCTGTGCGTCGCAGCGGCTCGCCGGCGCCGACCTGGACCGCGTGCGCCGCCCCGCCTTCATCTCCCGCATCGAGGACGGCGCGGGACCTCGCAGCTTCGTATTCCGCGAAGACTCCGCGTACGGCGACAAGCTCAAGAAGCTGGAGCCCGTGGAGGCGGACCGGCGGCTCACCGTGAAGCTCCAGCAGGCGGTGACGCGCTTCGAGATTTCCGAGCGGCTGCGCGTCAACACGCTGACACAGCTGCCTCGCGAGGCCCCGTGGACGTACACGGTGGACCCCGCGCGCGTGGCGTCCGTGCTGGAGAGCTTCCTGGTGGAGGAGGTCCCCGCGAACGCTCCGGACTACGACCTGGTGACGCCGCTGGGCGCGGACACCATCGTCGAGTTCGTGGTGCAGGAGTACGGCATGCGCAGCAAGAAGGGCCACGCGGGTGCCTTCCTGCGCGGCTATGGCCGGATGTTCACGCTGGATGGGCGCTCGGAGGTGTGGCGTCACCCGTTCGAGGTGGACCAGGTGGAGGCGGGCGCGGAGCACCTGGACCCGTTCAAGGTGGGGAAGAACCCGGACCTGTTCCGCCAGGCGCTCACCACGCTGTTGGACCAGGTGGCGCTCGAGTTCGTGAAGGACCTCACGCCCAGGGACCGTCGCGGCGGCCCCTCGGTGGCGACGCCTCCGGGCCCCGCCGCTCCCGACGCCGTCGCGCCCACCTTCGTCGAGCCGCCCAAGCCGCCCGACCCGGAGCTGGCGCCGGGCGAGCTGCCGGACCCGGACCCCTGAGTCAGAACAGGGCGTGCTCCGCGAGGAGCACCGCGATCCCCACCACGAAGCTGACGAGCGTCACGGGCAGCCCCACGCGCAGGTAGCGCATGAAGGACATGTCCACCTTGCCGCGCGCCGCCTCGAAGACGATGAGGTTGGCGACGCTGCCGACGAGGGTGAGGTTGCCGGCCAGCGTGGAGCCCAGGGCCAGCACGTGCCAGCCCAGCTCCACGTTCTGCAGCGTGGGCACCCACGAGCGCGCGAGCATGACGAAGGGCACGTTGCTGAAGAGGTTGGACGCCACCAGCGTCAGCCCCGCGAAGCCCAGCGTCTCCCGCCACGGCGGCCCCGCCATCAGCGGCGCGAAGATGAGGCGGATCTCCTCCGCCCAGCCGTGCTTGTTCACGCCGTAGACCACCACGAAGAGGCTGGCGAAGAACAAGAGCAGCACCCAGTCCACGCGCTCGAGCGCCTCGCGCGGCTCGCGACGGGACAGGGCCATCACCAGCGCGGCGCCGGCCAGCGCGCTCCAGCTCATGGGCAGCCCGGCGAAGAAGGCCACGATGACGCCCACCGTCACCGTGAGCGTCAGCACCAGGAGCCAGCGGTCCACGGGCGGCGGCGGCGGCTGGGGCTCGAAGCGCTTCGTGCTCAGCTCGTTGCGGAAGAGGTACACCAGCGCGGCGGCGACGATGACGGTCGACAGGAGCGCGGGCACCGCCATGTACGCCGCGAAGCTGGCGTACGAGATTCCCGACGCGCCCTGGATGAGCATGTTCTGCGGGTTGCCGGTGAAGGTGGCCACCGAGCCGCTGTTGCTGCCCATGCACACGGCGAGCAGGTACGGCACGGGCGGCAGCTTCGCGTCATCCACCGTGGCGAGCACCAGCGGCGTGAGCATCAAGCACACCGTGTCGTTGACCAGGAAGGCGGACAGCACCGCGGAGATGAACGTCACGGCGATCAACAACAGGCGGGGCGTGCGGGCGCGACGTACCGCCCAGGCGCCGGCCGTGCGGAAGACGGCGGCCTGGGACATGTACGCGGCCAGCAGCATCATCCCGAGCAGCAGGACGATGGTGTCCGCGTCGATGGCGTGCTTCGCGGTGTCCTCGCTGTGGTTGAAGACCTCCGCGGGCGAGACCACGCCGAACACCACCATGAGGACCGCGCCGAGCAGCGCGCCTCCGGGGCGGTCGAGCTTGAGGAAGGGGAGCCGGGCGCCGGCGATGAAGACGTAGGTGAACAGGAAGATGGCGAGGGCCACGGGCGCGGGAACCTAGCCGAGCCCCGTCCGGCGTGCTCGACCGTGTTCGCGTTGTCCGCCCCGGTACACACCTGTACAGTGCCCGCCCCATGAAGTTCGAGAAGGAAGAAGGGGCCTTCGGTGGCCCGCGTCGCACCCCGTGGAACGCCCCCCGGGGGTTGGACTCCGTGCTCCAGCAATGGAAGGCGGACCGGGGCCTGTCGCCCTGCTTCTCGCTCGACGAGGCCACCCCCGCCCGGGTCGGCTCGTTCGCGCCCATCCCCGAGGACGTGGCCCCCCAGGTGCGGGAGGCGCTCCGCCAGCGAGGCGTCGAGCAGCTCTTCTCCCACCAGGCCGAGGCCTTCCGGCTGGCCCGCGCGGGCCGGAACCTGGTCATCGCCACCCCCACCGCCTCGGGCAAGAGCCTCTGCTACAACCTGCCGCTGATGGATCGCTTCGCCCGGGAGCCCCAGGCGCGCGCCCTCTACCTGTTCCCCACCAAGGCGCTGTCCAGGGACCAGGAGGAATCCCTCCGGGCCTTCATGCGCGAGGCCGGGCTGACGCATGGCGCGATCACCTTCGACGGGGACACGCCGGCGGACGCACGCCGCGCCGCCCGGGAGCGGGGGGGCGTGCTGCTCACCAACCCCGACATGCTCCACACGGGCATCCTCCCGCACCACGCGAGCTGGGCTCGTTTGTTCTCAAACCTGCGCTACGTGGTCATCGACGAGCTGCACACGTACCGGGGCGTCTTCGGCTCGCACCTGGCGAACGTGCTGCGCCGGCTGCGTCGGGTGGCGCGCTTCCATGGCTCGGACCCGGTGTTCATCGCCGCGTCGGCGACCATCGGCAATCCGCAGGCGCACGCGCGGCGGATGCTCGGATGTGACGTGGAGCTGGTCGCCCAGAGCGGGGCGCCGGCGGGTGAGCGGAGGGTCATGGTGTTCAACCCGCCCGTGGTCAACGCGGAGCTGGGCATCCGGGCCAGCTACCTCAAGACGGCGGTGCGGCTGACGTCGGACCTGGTGCGCGCGGGCGTGTCGACGCTGCTGTTCGGACAGTCGCGCAACAACATCGAGGTGATGCTCAAGTACCTGCGCGACCGGTTCGTCGAGGAGAAGCTGGATCCGTCGCTCATCCAAGGATACCGGGGCGGCTATCTGCCGGGGACGCGACGGGCGACAGAGGCGGCGCTGCGCGCGGGAGAGGTGCGGTGTGTCGTCGCGACGAACGCGCTGGAGCTGGGCATCGACATCGGCTCGCTGGACGCGGTGGTGTGCGCGGGCTACCCGGGCTCGGTGGCGGCGCTGATGCAGCGCTTCGGCCGCGCGGGACGTCGTGGCGCGGGGAGCCTGGCGTTGCTGGTGACGTCGAGCGCGCCGTTGGACCAGTACATGGCCGCGGACCCGCGCTTCCTCATCGGCGCGCCGGTGGAGCACGCGCGCATCGACCCGGACAACGTGGAGATCCTCGTCCAGCACCTCAAGTGCGCGTCGTTCGAGCTGCCGTTCGAGGAGGGCGAGGCCTTCGGCGACGTGCCGGCGGAGTCGACGGCGGAGGCGCTGGGGTTCCTCGCGCAGCACCAGGTGGTGCATCCGACGGCGGGGGAGGGTGGCCGGCGCGTGTTCCACTGGTCCTCGGATGCGTATCCGGCGAACCACGTGTCGCTGCGCAGCGTGGGCTGGGACAACGTGGTCATCATCGAGCGCGGCACGGACCGCACGCTGGCGGAGATGGACTTCCGCTCGGCGCACACGATGTTGCACGAGCAGGCCATCTATCAGCACGAGGCCGAGCAGTATCAGGTCGAGCAGTTCGACTACGAGAACCACAAGGCCTTCGTGCGCAAGGTGGCGCCGGACTACTTCACGGACGCGATGACGTACGTGCGCGTGAATGTCATCCAGGAGGACCAGGGCGCGCCCGTGGGCCCGTCGCTCCAGGCCGGCATGGGCGAGGTGAGCGTCATCGAGAAGGTCGTGGGGTACAAGAAGATCAAGTACCACACGCACGAGAACGTCGGTTACGGCGAGGTGGCGCTGCCGGAGATGCAGATGCACACCACGGCGCTGTGGCTGACGGTGCCGGAGTCGGTGGTGCGCTCGATGAAGGCACCGAGGCCCGCGGTCATCGACGCGCTGCGAGGCATCGCCACGGCGCTGCGCACGGTGGCGTGCGTGGGGTTGATGATCGACCCTCGGGACATCGGCAAGACGCTGGGCAGCCGCGATGACGCGGACGGGCCTCCGCGCAAGGATGGCGGGGTGGGGTTCGATCCGACCATCTTCCTCTACGACAACATCCCCGGCGGCGTGGGGCTGGCGGCGCGGCTGTATGACCAGCGCGACGAGCTGCTCGTGCGCGCGCGGCGACTCCTGGAGTCCTGCGCGTGTGAGGAGGGCTGCCCGGCGTGCATCGGCCCGGCGTCGGGTGTCATGCCGGGACAGGCTCCCGTGGACCCGCATCCGCGCAAGCGCTTGGGGCTCGAGGTGCTGAGCCTGCTCGGCGTCGCGGGCGTGCAGTAGACGGCGGAGGGCTCGGCGCGTGGACCTCAAGCGAAAGCTGGCGCGACTGACGGGCGTGGGCCCCGGCGGCAAGCCCGCGAGCCGCGTGGCCACGCTCCCGGAGCCGTCGGACGAGGGGAGGGCTCCACCAGGGAACGTCGCGGAGCGTTCAGCCGAGGCGAACACCTTCGCTCCTGCGTCACCGCCGCCGACGGTGTCAGCCGCCCCGGCTCCTGCCCATACGGGACAATCCCCCGGGCCGGACGAGACATCGCGCCACGCCGTCACGCCCGAACCGTCAGCCGCCGCCGCATCGCCCCAGGCCCCCGCGCGCCCGAGCGACCCGCGCATCGAGTCCCTCCGGCGGATGCTCGCGGACTGGTCCGAGCGACAGGGGCAGACGGCCGCGCGCCGCCCCACCCAGCCTCGTCCTCCTCCCGGTCCGCTGCCCGTCGTGGCCCAGGAGACACCGCACGGCACCGTCCACGTCTCCGAGCGCCTCCTGCCTCCGGACCACCACCACGGCAGCGCCCCCGTGGCCGGCGCACTCGACGTGGAGGGCGCCCTGGTCGCCCGGCTCGCGCTCCACGAGGACCTGGCCGGCGTGGACTACCAGCGCATGCTCTTCCTCGACACGGAGACCACGGGCCTCGCCGGCGGCACCGGCACCGTGCCGTTCCTCGTGGGCCTCGCCTGGTTCGAGGGGCGCTCGCTGCGCGTCCACCAGCTCTTCCTGCGCAAGCTCGGCGAAGAGGCCCCCATGCTGCGCGTGCTCGCCGAGCGCATGGCCCGCTCCTCCTGCATCGTCACCTTCAACGGCAAGAGCTTCGACTGGCCGCTCTTGCGCACGCGCTTCGTCCTCAACCGCGTGAAGGCCCCCGCCGAGCTGCCCCACCTGGACCTGCTCCACTGCGCCCGCCGCGTCTTCAAGCACCGGGGCGCCGGCACGCGACTGGTCCACATGGAGGAGCAGGTGCTCGGCCTGCGCCGCGTCGATGACGTGGACGGCTCGCTCATCCCGGACCTGTACTTCCGCTACCTGCGCGGCGGCGACGGCGCCTCGCTGACGCCCGTGCTCGAGCACAACGCCAACGACCTCCTCCTCCTCGCCGCCCTCCTGGGCGAGATGGTCCGCCGCTTCCGCGCCGGCGACGGCACCGCCGTTCCCCGGGACGAGGACCCCAGGGACCTGCTCGGCTTCGCGAGCGTGGCGCTCCGGGCGGGAGACCACACCCGGGCCCGGGCCTTCGCGGCCGCGGCGACGAAAGGCTCCGGCACCGTGGGCATGGAGGCCCACGCCCTGGCCTCGCGCCTGGCCCGCATGGCCGGCGAGCCCCAGGCCGCCGCGGACCACCTGCACCAGGCCCTCCAGTCCGCCCGGGGCTTCCAGGCGGCGAGCCTGCACCTGGAGCTGACCAAGCTCTACGAGCACTCCCTCAAGGACCTCGCGGCCGCGCTGCGCCACGCCCGACTCTCGGCGGCGGCGGAGTTGCCGGAGGACCACCGGCGCCGCATCGTTCGCCTGGAGGGCCGAATCGACCGGAGCACGCGGGCCCGCGCGCTGGACCTGGGCGCCCGCCCACCTCGCCCCGGCCCCTGAACGCCCTTGCGTCCGGTTTCGGGCGGGGGGCCCCGCTCCCATGCCCTCCCGCAGACCGGCCGAGCACATGATGGGAGCGTTGGACAACGGCCTGCGCTAAGAGAGGCGCCATGAAAATCGCGAAGGACAGTGTCGTCTCCATCGACTTCAAGCTTCACCTCGGCGATGGAAAGCTCATTGACGAGAGCGAGCCGGGAGATCCGCTCGTCTACCTGCAGGGCCACGAGGAGGTCGTCCCCGGCCTGGAGAAGGCCCTGGAGGGCAAGGCGAAGGGAGACAGCCTGTCGGTCGTCATCCCCCCCGAGGACGGCTACGGGCCGCATGACCCCGAGGGCCTCGAGGAGGTCCCCCGTGACGAGTTCCCCGAAGGGCTGGAGCTCCAGGAGGGCGGCATCCTCACCGCCACGGACCCCGAGGGCGACGAGGTCGACCTGCTCGTGAAGGAGATCAAGGGCGACACCGTGGTGGTGGACTACAACCACCCGCTCGCCGGCAAGACGCTGCACTTCCAGCTGACCGTGGCCGACGTCCGCGCCGCCACGGCCGAGGAGCTGGAGCACGGCCACGCTCACGGCCCGGACAGCCACCACTGATTCGAACCCCGGGGCCTTCGTGAGCCCCGGGCCCCACCACCGCTCCCGCGAAGTCCTCTCGCGGGAGCGGCCCTTCCTCCCTGACGCGGACTAGCGCCCGCCCATCAGGTCCGAGTTGAAGGAGAAGCCCAGCAGCAGGTACGGCATCGCCTCCTGACGGCTGGGGTGCTTCAGGTACCAGGCCACCATGCCCAGCACCGTGGGGCGGTTGAACATCGTGCCCTCGTCCGTGTTGAAGGCATAGGAGACGACGGGGCCCGCGCGCATGTGGCTGTTGTCCGCCTTCAACGCGTCGGAGACCCCCTGGTCCTCGGTGTACTGCGGCCACACGCCGCTGAAGCGCGCGCCCAGCATCCACCGGCCGGACAGGTAGACGACGTCCGAGTCGTTGGTGAAGACCCAGCCCTTGCCCGCGAGCAGCGAGTCGAGCATCGGGTCGTAGAACGTCGTCTCGCCGTCGCGCAGCGACAGGTTCCAGTACTCGATGCTGAACTTGGTGCGCACCGCGATGGGGCCCACCTTCGCCTGCAGCGTCGGCTCCACCAGGAAGTGGTGGCCGCTGGTGCTGTAGGCCGCGTCCTCGCGCGCATCCAGCGCGTCATCCGAGAAGTCGTTCAGCGGGTTCGCGTACCCCTGCAGGAACCCCATGGTCCCCAGGAAGTTCGTGTACTCGTAGCTCAGCCGCAGGTTGAACAGGGCGATCGGCTGGATCTCGAACATCGGACCCACCTTCAACGAGGCGGGGTTCGCCTTGATGAGGGCCGCGGCGTTGACGAACGTGTCGCGCATCAGCACGGACTCGCTGTTGAACAGCCGCTTCTGGATGACCAGCCGGTTCTGCGTCTCCAACCCGATGGGGTTGACGCGGAACAGGTTGAAGCTGGTCATGTACAGCCGGACGTTGGGGATGGGGCGGGGTGGGGGGACCGGGGAGGGCTCGCTGGCGGGGGCGACCTCCGGGGTGTTCGTGGGCCCGGCCGTGGGAGCATCCGGCGGAGGCGTCGGCGTGGCCGCGGACTGCTGCGCGGCCGCGGGGGACACCAGACCCAGGCTCAAACAGAGCGTGCAGATGGACAGCGATAGACGCTTGAGCATCATCTCGACACTTCCTCGGGTGGGGGAGACCGCGGCGGGGAGGAACCGCGGCGGGTGCTTCAGGAACGACTGGGGGTTGCGGCGGGAGAGTCCTGCTCGTCCGCGTGGCGTCGCGTCACCGCGTAGCCGAACGCCGCGGCCGTGAAGTACATGATGATGCTGTAGATGGCCGGCGGGATGGCCATGGTGGCGTTGCCCAACAGCAGCGGGCTCATCGCAATCGTCATCGCGAGGATGCCGTTGTGGATGCCGATCTCCATGCCGATGGCCACCGCCTGACGCCGGGGGAGCCGGAACAGCAGCGGCGTCACGAAGCCCACGCCCATGCTCAACAGGTTGAAGCTCAGCGCCGCCAGGCCCACCTGCTGGAAGTACGCGCCGATGTTCTGGCGCTCCTGGTACACGGCCGCCGCGATGACCACCGCCAGGAACGCGGCGGACATGATGCGGATGGGCTTGTCCAGCTTGAGCGCCACCTGGGGCTTCCTCGAGCGCACCAGCATGCCGATGCTCACCGGCCCCAGCACGATGATGAAGACCTGCAGCACCTTGGCGAACTGCATGGGCACCGCCCGGTCCTCGCCCATGAAGTGGTTGAGCGAGAAGTTCACGATGAGCGGCAGCGTCACCAGCGTCAGCGCGCTGTTGACCGCCGTGAGCGTGATGTTCAGGGCCACGTCACCGCGGGCCAGGTGGCTGAAGAGGTTCGCCGTCGCGCCGCCGGGGGAGGCCGCCAGCAACATCAGCCCCACCGCCAGCTCCGGCCCCAGTCCGAAGGCATGGGCAATGAGAACACCGCCGGCGGGAAGCACCAGCATCTGGCACACGAGCCCCACGATCACCGCTCGCGGGTAGACGATGACGCGCTTGAAGTCCGCGAGCGTCAGCGACAGTCCCAGGCCGAGCATGATGACGGCCAACGACAGTGGAATCAGAACCGCGGTGAACACGTTTGACTGCATTCGCCCCCCGTCGATGTGCGGGCGCTCCTCGCCCGTCTCGCGGCAGATGTATCAATGCAAACAAGCGTGGCGCAAATGGGTGTCTCGCTTCAAGCCACCCCTTGCGATTTGCATCCCGCACGTGAGCAGCGATGACGCCGGGCGTCATTGTTTGTCACGTCGATGGAAAGCTACACCTGTACGCGTGTTACCGGGCCCGCATGGGCGGTGTCATGGATTGCTCAGGGAGGGGGTCGCGTTCGCCTTCGTCGGCGCGAAGCGCAGGAAGAAGCTGTCGTCGTTCCAGCGCGGGCGCTCCGGGGCGTTGGCCACCGCGAGCGTCAGGTCCGCGAGCATGCGGACGAACTTCACGGCGCCCTCCTGGTGGATGGGCTGCGACAGGTCATCCGACGGCGCGTGGTAGTGGCGCGTGTACCAGCGCTTGAAGGTGCGCTCCTCGGCGGAGCCCGGCGCGTAGCCGAACTTGAAGGACAAGGCCGGCACGCCCTGGCGGATGAAGGAGTACTGGTCGCTGCGGATGAAGAGCAGCCGGTGGGGCTCCGGGTCCGGCATCGGCTTCACGCCGTGCCGGGAGGCGACCTGGGCCAGCGGCGTCGCGAGGTTGGACTCCTCCTGGCCGTACGCGACGACGCGCTCGAAGGCGAACAGCGGCAGGAACATGTCCAGGTTGAAGTTGGCGACCAGCGTGTCCGCGGGCACCGTGGGGCGCAGCGCGAAGTAGCGCGAGCCGAGCAGGCCCTTCTCCTCGCCCGTCACCAGCACGAACAGCACGGAGCGCCCCGGCTTCCGGGCCGTGAGCGCGCGCGCCACCTCCAGCACCGCGGCCACGCCCGTCGCGTTGTCCATGGCGCCGTTGTAGAGGTTGTCACCGTCCACGGGCTGGCCCACGCCCACGTGGTCCAGGTGCGCGGTGAGCACCACGTACTCGCCGGCCAGGGCCGGGTCGCTGCCCGGCAGCAGGCCCACGACGTTGGGCGACGTCGTCGCCGAGGACACGCGCTCGGAGCTCGCCTTCAGGCGCGCGGGCAGCTCGAAGCGCGGCATCGGCTGGTTCGCGTTCGCCCGCTTCAGGAGGTCCTGGAACGAGTGCGGCGCGCCGGCGAACAGCTTCTGCGCGTGGGCCGCGTTGACGGTGACGCCCACTTTCAGGCCCGTGCTCTCATCCAGCGCCGGGTCCGCGAAGGTCATCGCCCTCTGGTGTCGCGACGCGGCGGTGCGCGACCACGGCGTCTCCTCCAGCTTCGGGTTGAGCAGCATCACCGTGCCGAGGGCGCCCGCCTTCTTCAGCGCCTTCGTGCGCTCGGCCTGCGAGCTGTGGTGCGCGCGCAGCGGGCCGGAGACGTGGGCCGGGCCGCCCTGGAGATAGACGGCGATCTTCCCCTTCAGGTCCACGCCGGCCAGGTCGTCGTGGCCCGCCTCCGGGATGGACAGCCCGTGGCCCACGAAGACCATGGGCGCCTCCACCGAGCCCGCCTCGCCCGAGCGCGGGGAGATGATGGCGTCCTGACCGATGACCAGCGCCTTGGCGCGGCCGTCATGCACCAACGCCAGGCTCGACTTCGCCTCGACGAGCTGTCGGGAGACGAGCGGCACCTCCTGGAGGTAGCTGTCACCCGCGCCGGGCTTGACGCCGAGCGCCGCCAGTTGCTCGGCCACGTAGGCCGCGGCCTTGCGGTGGCCCTCGCTGCCGGTGTCCCGCCCCTGCAGTGCGTCGTCGGCGAGGTGGCGGACATGGCCCCACCAGCGCTCCGCGTCGGACGGGGGCGCGGCGGGCTCGGCGCCGAGGGCCAGCGAGGGCAACAGGCACAGCGTCGTCAGCAGATGGGGTGTGCGCAAGGGCGGGCTCGTGGAAGAAGGGCTTCCCTGGCTCAACGCCCGGCCCCGCTCCTCATTTCCTTTCGTTCCCCGAGCGGCCGTCCTCTCCGGGACGCGTCACGCACACGGGGCGCGACAGCCGTGGCCAGGGTCGGCTAGGACGACGCCTCATGAGCCGCGTCCTGGACGAGCTGCTGGAGCTCCTCAAGCTGGAAGTCATCGAGGAAAACCTTTTTCGCGGAAAGAGCCAGGATCTGGGCTTCCGTCAGCTCTTCGGCGGACAGGTGCTGGGGCAGGCCCTGTCGGCGGCGAGCCAGACGGTGGAGACCGCGCGGCACGTGCACTCGCTGCACGGGTACTTCCTGCGGCCCGGCGACGCGAGCCAGCCCGTCGTCTACACGGTGGACCGGGTGCGCGACGGCGGCAGCATCAGCACGCGGCGCATCGTCGCCATCCAGAAGGGGCAGCCCATCTTCACGATGATGGCCTCCTTCCACGGCGACGAGCCCGGGTACGCGCACCAGTCGCCCATGCCGGCGGTGCCGCCTCCCGAGGCGCTGCCCACGGACCTGGAGCTGCTCAAGCGCCAGGTGGACCGCATCCCCGCGCGGCTGCGCGAGAAGATCCTCTGCGACAAGCCCATCGAGATGCGGCCGGTGGACTACATGGACCCGTTCCATCCGGTGCCGGGGGAGCCTCGCAAGGCCGTCTGGATTCGCGCGGACGGAGCGCTCCCGGAGGACCCGCAGGTGCACAAGTACGTGCTCGCGTACGCGTCCGACTTCAACCTCATCAGCACCGCGCTGCTGCCGCACGCGGCCAGCTTCTTCCAGCCCCACGTCATCGGCGCGAGCCTGGACCACGCCCTCTGGTTCCATGGGGACCTGAAGGTGAACGACTGGCTCCTGTACGTCATGGACAGCCCGTGGTCCGGCAACGCGCGCGGCCTGTCTCGCGGCTCCGTCTACACGCGCGAGGGAAGGCTCGTCGCGTCCGTGGCGCAGGAGGGACTGCTGCGCATCCTGAAGGGCGACAAGCCCACGTCGTGAGCGAAGGACGTCGCTGGCCGAGCAGCCCCAGGCGGGGCGGAAGGGGACGTGACGATGCGCGCGGTGGTGTATCAGCACGAGGAGCACGAGGGCGTCGGCCTGCTGGGACCCGCGTTGACGGAGGTGGGCTTCACGCTGGTCCACCGCTTCCGCGCCGTCCGGCACGAGGACGTGGACGCGGAGCTGGTGGTGGTGATGGGCGGCCCCATGGGCGTCTACGAAGCCGACCAGCACCCGTTCCTGCGCGACGAGAGCTCCATCCTCATGGAGCGGCTGGCCCATGAGCGCCCGTGCCTGGGCATCTGCCTGGGCGCGCAGCTGCTCGCGGACGCGGCGGGCGCGGAGGTCTTCCCCGGCAAGAACGGCTTCGAGGTCGGCGTGGGCCCGGTGCGCTGGACGCCGGAGGCCCTGAAGGACGCCGTCATCACCGGCGCGCGCCCGCGCGGCACCGTGGCCCACTGGCATGGTGACACGTTCAAGGCCGTGCCCGGCGCGACGCTGCTCGCGTCCACGGACCGCTACACGCAGCAGGCCTTCCGGCTGGGCAGCTCCTACGGCTTCCAGTTCCACCTGGAGCTGACCGCGCGCGAGCTGGGACGCTGGTTCGAGCTGGGCGCCGAGGACCTCGCGCTGCGTCACAAGGACGTGACGCAGCTGGTGAGCCAGCTCCCCAGGCTCGAGGCCGCGGAGCCGGAGAACCGCGAGCTGCTGCAAAGACTCGCACGTCACTTCGCCCAGGCGGTTCGCTGAAGACATCGCTGACGCGAAGGGCTCGCGGTCACGTTGTACCCGGCGCAGCCTCGTCGTCCGCTTGGGGTTTCAGTGTTTCACGAATGAGCGGGGCTGAGCCTGGGTCAGGATGGCTCCGGGCGGGCAGGTGAGCGGAGGGAAGGTGAGGGGCCGTTCAGGTGTGGGGCTCACCGGCGACGTCTCATTCATGTATCGTCGACACATCCGCCGGCGGAGAGGGGGAAGTCTGTCTCGCCGATGCAGCGTGCGGACGCGTTGAGGTCGTGATGTGGCATTTCGGCATGGCGCTCCTGCTGCTCGGAGGACTTCCTCCGGACGGCGCCGCGCAGCTCGCGAAGGTGAGCCGGCTCCAGGCGGCGTTGCAGCGCGTGGCCGCGGATCCGGAGCTCGTTCAAGCCGTGCGGGCCCAGAACGCGCGCGGCCTGACACTCGCCACCATCCGCGCGGAGGATGACGTCTGGCTGTCCACGCCGGCGCTCACGCCCTTCAAGCAGCGCGTGCTCGACGCGAGCTGCTCACGGGTGCTGGCGCGCCACCGCGAGGCCCTGGGCAGCCGGGTGGTGGCGGAGGCCTTCGCCATGGACCGGCTGGGCGCGCTGGTGGGCGCCACGCGCCGCACGTCCGACTACTGGCAGGGTGACGAGGAGAAGTTCCAGGTGCCGTTCCGCGAGGGACGCATGCTCGAGGAGAGGCCCTTCTTCGACGAGTCCTCCCAGGCCTACGTGGTCCAGGTGTCCCTGCCGGTCCGCGACGCGGGCCGCGTCATCGGCGCCGTCACCCTCTCGCTCTCCCTGCTGGACCTCTGAAGTCCCGCCGCCCCCCCCATGCGCCTCTTCGACGGACTCTCCCTTCGTACCCGACTGACGGTGGCCGTCGCCCTGCTCACGCTCGGGGCCCTGCTGCCCTTCAACCTGTTGGGCCGCGTCTTCGTCTTCAACAACCTCCAGGAGCAGATCCACGCCACCCTGCGCGTGGAGGCCCAGGGCCTGAGAGACCTGGTGGAGAGCGCCCTGGTGGAGCGCGAGGCCAACGCGCGCTCCTGGTCCGAGGACGCCATCCTCCGCGGCGCGCTGCTGTTCGACACCTTCGAGAAGAGCGACGCGGTGCTCGTCTCCCTGGAGAAGCGCCACCCCTCGTTCGCGGGCCTGGTGCTCTTCACCGAGGACGGCCGCGCGGTGTCCGCCAGCGAGGAGAAGCTGCGACGCGCCTACGAGGGCCGCGAGAGCCAGGTGCGCGCCGCGCCCTGGTTCAAGGCCGCGCTCAACGGCACCCAGGACATCACCGGCTTCACGAAGGTGGACCCGTTCTTCGAGCGCACCGTGCTCCCGCTGGCCGTGCCCGTGCTCAGCCCCATCAGCGGCGCGCGCATCGGCGTGCTGCTGGCCGCCTATGAGTGGAGCCAGGTGGGCGAGGTGGTGGCGCCCGCGCTGGAGCGCTCCCGCGCCCGGGGCCAGAAGAGCTTCGCGCTGGAGGTGCTGGACGCGCAGGGCACCACGCTCTTCGACACGCACGAGCGGGACATCGCCCGGCCCGATGACGTCGTCAGCGTGGAGGCGGTCAACGCCAGCAGCGTGCGGGACGTGGGCGACGGCTGGCGCTTCGTGGCCACCGTGGACCCGGAGGACGCGTACGCGCCGCTGGCGGAGGCGGGCAGGGTGGCCGTGGGGCTGACGGCGCTGGCGCTCGTCGTGGCCGGCGTGGGCGGCTTCCTGCTCGCGCGCGGCGCCACCGGGCCCATCTCCCGGTTGAGCCAGGTGGTCACCCGCGTGGTGCGCGAGGGCGACCTCACCCAGCGCGTGGACATCTCCACCCGGCGCGACGAGGTGGGGGAGCTCGCCTCCGCCTTCGCCCTGATGATGGAGCACCTGCGCGAGTCCACCCGCGGCCTGCAGGCGGGCACCAAGGTCCTCAGCCAGACGGTCTCCGAGCTCACCGCCGCCGCCGCCCAGCAGGAGCGCACGCTGACGAAGCAGGCCGCCGCCCTCCAGGAGACGCAGGTCACCGCTCAGGAGATCAAGCAGACCTCGCTGATGGCCGCCGAGCGCTCCCAGGCCGTGCTCGGCGTCACCGCCCGCGCCCGCGAGGTGGGCCTGGCCGGCGAGGCCACGGTCTCCGCCAGCCTCCAGGGCTTCGAGGAGCTGCGCGAGCAGGTGGGCGTCGTCGCCCGCAGCATCGCCGCGCTCAACGAGCGCACCCAGCAGATTGGCGGCATCACCCAGACGGTGAAGGACCTGGCCGACCAGTCCAACATGCTCGCCCTCAACGCGGCCATCGAGTCCGTGCGCTCGGGCGAGCACGGCAAGGGCTTCGGCGTGGTGGCGCGCGAGATCCGCAGCCTCGCCGACCAGTCGATCACCTCCACCGGCCGCGTGCGGGAGATCCTCGAGGACATCCGCCGCTCCATCCAGTCCACCGTCACCCAGGCCGAGCAGAGCCAGGGCAGCGCGGAGACGGGCCTCACCCAGGTGCGCGCCAGCGGCGACAGCCTCCGCGAGCTCACCGGCATCATCCAGGACAACGCCTCCGCCGCTCAGCAGATCGCCGCCGCCGTCACCCAGCAGAACGCCGGCGTGGCGCAGATCTTCACCGCCGTCACCGACCTGTCCCGGATGATGGAGGAGTCCATGCAAGGCCTTCAGGCCGCCCAGCGCATCACCGCCTCCCTGCGGGAGGTCGCCGCTCAGATGGACACCGTGGCGGCCACGTACCGCGTCTAGTCAAAGTCTTGCGGGAAACACTTTCAGTGCCAATCTAGAGCACTCTCCGTGCAAATCTGGATTATGCGCAACCCGGGGATTCCTTGGGCCAATCCCGGCCCCATGGAGTCCCCGTTTCGTTGGTCCTTCACGTGAAGGAGCACCGCAATGCGCAGCGTCGTGAAAGCCGCCGTATGCATGGCAGTGATGGCGACGTCCCAGGCGTGGGGCTTCAATCCCACGGACAACTCCCCCAAGGGCGCCCTGGCCTCCCAGGCGTTCTTCAAGCCCGAGCTGTCGTTGGCCAGCGGGCAGGTGCCCTTGTCCGAGGCCCTGCCGAAGCTGGGCCCTGACAGCAAGAAGGTCTGGGACGACTTCTTCGCCCGCAACGGGAACAACTTCGAGATCTACATCGACGTCGTGACGGGGACGGCCGCCAACATCCAGGGCGCCGTCCCGCTCATCCCCGGCAACGGGGTGGGCAACAAGCTGACCCTGGGGAGCCTGGGCCGGCAGCTGGGTCGCTCGGTCGACAAGGTGGACGGGGCCGTCGTGGCCGACCTCGTCTTCAAGTTCGTGGAGGCCAACCGCGCCGCGGTGGGCGTGGACCTGTTGCAGTTGGGCGAGGCCCGGGCGGATCAGATCACCCCGGACCTGTGGCAGGTCTCCATCCCGCAGCAGTACCAGGGCATCCCCGTGCGGTACGGGCGGCTGGCGGCCACCATCAGCCACGGCAACCTCATCCTCCTGGGCACCGAGTCCTGGGCGAACATCGGCGTGTCACCGATGCCGCTGGTGGACGCGGAGAAGGCCACGGTGCTCGCGCACGAGCGCTTCGGCCTGTACGAGAGCCCGGAGGGCATCTGGAAGGAGCCCACGCTGGAGGTGACGCCGGTGTCCGTGCCCAACGCGGGCTTCGGCCGGGGCATGACGCACCAGCTGGTGTGGACGTACGGCTTCACCACCACCGAGGGCCACGAGCGCTGGAAGGTCACCGTGGACGCGGCCACCGGTGACGTGCTCGCGCTCGAGGACGACAACCACTACTTCGACCAGTCCGTGACGGGCGGCGCCTACGTGTTCACCAACACGGGCATCCCCAACCCGTGCACGCCCGGCTCGTTCTGCGGCGCCCACCAGCCCAACTACCCCATGCCCTGGGCCAACGTGGGCACCGGCGTCTACACGGACGGCTACGGCGTCTACAACTACACCTCCGGCACGACGACCACCACGCTCAACGGCCGGTACATCCGCCTCTCCGACACCTGCGGCTCGCTCAGCGCGTCCGGCGCGGGCAACATCAACCTGGGCACCGGCACCGTGACCTGCCCGTCGCCGACGAGCGGCAACACGGCGGCGACCCGCAGCGCGTTCTACGAGCTCAACCGCATCAAGGAGCTGGCGCGCGGCTGGCTGCCCACCAACACCTGGCTGCAGGCGTCCATGACGGCCAACGTCAACATCCAGAGCACCTGCAACGCCTTCTGGAACGGCTCCACCGTGAACTTCTACCGCAGCGGCGGTGGCTGCCGGAACACGGGGGAGATTGCCGCCGTGTTCGACCACGAGTGGGGCCACGGCATGGATGACAACGACACGGCCGGCACGCTGAGCAACTCCAGCGAGGCCTACGCCGACATCGCGTCCATGTACCGCCTGCCGTTCAACCCGTCGGCCACGCCGACCTCCGGCCAGTCTCCGGCCTCGTGCGTGGGCTACGGCTTCTTCCAGACGCTCAACAACGGCTGCGGCATGACGGCCGATGGCACGGGCTACAACGTCAACGAGGCGCAGACGGGCGGGGCCTGGTGCGCGACCAACTGCTCGGGTGTCCGGGACGCCGACTACGCGGCCCACAACCCGCCCACGCCCACCACCCCGCAGAACTTCGTCTGCACGCGCTGCTCCAGCGGCACCGGCCCCTGCAGCCGTCAGGTGCACTGCGCCGCGTCCCCCGTGCGTCAGGCCGCGTGGGACTTCATCGCGCGGGACCTGCGCTCGGCGCCGTTCAACTACGACTGGAACACGGCGCAGAACATCGGCAACAAGGTGTTCTACCAGGGCAGCGGCAACATCGGCTCGTGGCACGCCTGCAACTGCACGGCGGGCACGTCCGACGGCTGCGCGGCCACCAACGGCTACAAGCAGTGGCTGGCGGCGGACGACGACAACGGCAACATCAACGATGGCACGCCGCACATGACGGCCATCTACAATGCGTTCAACCGCCACAACATCGCCTGTTCCACCCCGGCGCCGGTGAACAGCGGCTGTTCGGGCGGCCCCTCGGCGGCGCCCACCGTCACGGTGACGCCGGCCACGGGCCAGGTCTCCCTGAGCTGGAGCGCCGTCAGCGGCGCGACCCAGTACTGGGTGATGAAGTCGGACGGCATCAACGGCTGCCAGTACGGCAAGGCGCGCGTCGCCACCACCACGGCCACCAACTACGTGGACGGCGAGGTCCTCTCCGGCCACAACACCTGCTACTCCGTCGTCGCCGCGGGCAGCAGCGCCGCCTGCTACGGCGCGGCCAGCACCTGCACCTGCGTGAGCCCGCTGTAGTCCGGCGCTCCCCCTGACCTCCGGCACGGTGGGGCGCGCTCGCGCGGGGCGCTCCCACCGTCGCCCGGGGTCCTCCCGGCGGCCTCGCGCTCACGCGTGGGGCCGCCTTCTTCGTTCAGAGCTTCAGCTCCCACGTCTCGCTCATCAGGCCCTCGCCGAACATGGCGTGAGGCTCCTTGCCCACGAGCGTGAAGCCCGCGCGCTCGTACATGCGGCGCGCCGAGTGGAGCTGCTGCTCCGTCCACAGCCGCACCTTGCGGTAGCCGGCCTCGCGGGCGAACTGGAGACAGGCGTCCATCAGCTTCGTGCCGACGCCGTGGCCCCGGGCCGAGGGCTCCACGAGCAGCAGGCGCAGCTTCGCCACCGTCTTGGTGTCGCGCACCAGGAACACCGAGCCGACGGGGCGGCCGTTCAGCTCGGCGATCCAGCAGCGCTCCCGCGCCGGGTCCCGCTCCTGGATGAAGCGCGAGGTGATGCCGGCCACCAGCGCCTCGAAGCGCAGGTCCCAGCCGTACTCCTGGCTGTACAGGACGCCGTGGCGCTGGACGACCCAGCCCATGTCCCCGGGGCGGTGCTCGCGCAGGACGACGTGGGGCGGGGCGGCCTGGGTGGAGCGCTCGCCCAGGAGTTCCTCGATGGTCTGCATCGCGTCCAGGAGGCGCGGGCGCTCGTCGGCGCGCAGCGGGGAGAGCAGGGCGCGGATGGAGTCGTTGGAGCGGCTGTTGAGCCGGTTGTAGGTCTGCTCGCCCTTGTCGGTGAGCCGCACCAGGTGCTGGCGGGCGTCGAGCGCGGAGGGGACCTTCTCGATGAGGCCCTGGTTGCTGAAGTTGCGCAACAGCCGGCTCAGGTAGCCCGCGTCGAGCGCCAGCTCGCGGCTGAGCTCCGTCGCGGTGGGGGACTCGCGGTGGTACAGCTCGTAGATGACGCGCGCCTCGGTGAGCGAGAACTCGCTGTGGAGCAGGCCTTCGTCCAGCACGCCGATCTTCTGCGTGTAGAAGCGGTTGAAGTGCCGAACCGCCGCCACGGTGGGGTCACGTCGCATCGGTGCCATCCGCGTAGCATCGCCGATTCAGGGCCCCTGTGGGCGGGCCGCGTAGCGCTCCGCGAGCACCGAGCACACCAGGAGCTGGAGCTGGTGGTAGAACATCAGGGGCAGGACGATGAGCCCCAGGGCCGGGTGCGCGCCGAACAGGAGCCGCGCCATGGGCACGCCCGAGGCGAGCGTCTTCTTCGAGCCGCAGAACACCGCGGCGATCTCATCCTCCTTGTCGAACCCCAGTCGCCGCGCGGCCTGGGTGCTCAGCGTCAGGACGATGACCAGGATGAGCGCCGCCCCTCCGAGCACCAGCGCCAGGGTGGCGCCGCCGTGGAGGCCGAAGATGCCGGAGGCCACCGAGTCGCAGAACGACGCGTAGACCAGCACCAGGATGAACAGCCGGTCGATGCCGTTGGTGTACTTGCGATGGCGGGCGAACGTCGCGCCCAGGAGCGGCCGGGCCAGCTGTCCCAGGGCCAGGGGCAACAGCAGCAGCGCGGACAGCTTGAGGATGGCCTCGCCCATGGACAGGCGCGCCCCGGTGGTCTGCGCGAGCAGGCCGACGATGAGCGGGGTGAGGACGATGCCCAGGAGGCTGGACAGGCTCGCGTCGAAGATGGCGCCCGCCACGTTGCCCCGGGCCACGCCGGTCATCGCCACGGAAGAGGAGATGGTGGACGGCACGGCGCAGAGGAACAGGAAGCCGAGCGACACCTCGTCCGACACCCACCGGCCCACGGTGAGGTTGAGCACCATCCAGAGCGCGGGGAAGACGAGGAAGGTGAACGACTGCACCAGCACGTGCAGCCGCCACTGGAGGGCGCCGGCCTTGAGCTGGGAAGTGGGCATGCCCAGGCCGTGCAGGAAGAAGACCAGGAAGATGCCGACGTTGGTGACGACGTCGGCGTGCATCGCGCCGCCGGACCTGCCGAAGTCGGGGAAGAGGAGCGCGAGCCCCACGGCACCGAGCATCCCCAGGAGGAACCAGTCCCGCGACAGGCGCTTGATGAGGCGAAGAGACATGTGGGGGCTTGAATACTCCCGGACCCGGGAGACCTCCAGCCCTCCGTGTGTCACCCCCTCAGCGCTCGACGCGGAACTCCACCACCACGCCCGCGTGGTCGGACGGCCAGAGGCCCGCGGCGTTGCGGTCGTCCAGCTGGTTGCCGACGATGATGGCCGAGCGCACGTCGATGTCGTCGTCATCGTCGGCGAACAGCACCAGGTCGATGCGCTCGTCGAGCGCGGCCGTGGTGGTGTCGTTCACCGTCTCGCTGAAGCAGCAGGTGAAGCCGTCGCCGGTGCCCACGCGCGTCCAGGCATCGACCAGTCCGGTGTTCGCGCTGACGAGGGTGTCGTAGCCGGTGGTCACCGCGCCCGGGCCGGTGTTCATGTCGCCGACGACGATGAGCGGCCGCTTGTAGGTGTTGACGAGGGCGGCCAGCTCCGCGGCCTGGTTCTCGTTGCCGGGGCGGAGCGTCTCCAGGTGGGTGTTGACGAAGGTGAAGGGGACGCGGTTCAGCGTGGCGTCGAGCTTGGCGTAGCCACGCGTGAAGCGGATGGACGCGCCGCCCACGGGGACGTCCTGGGCGAAGGCGAAGTTCGCGGTCTCCACGTTGGCGATCTGCACGTCGCCCCGCGCGAGGATGACGTCGCGGTCCGTCAGGCGGACATCGGTGAGGTCGGTGGCGTTGCCGGCGAGCGCCGCGGGGACCTCCGCGTCCGCGTTCTGGATGGTGGCGGCGACGCGGTAGCTCAGGCCCCGGGCCTGGAGTTCGGCCTGGAGGATGGCCAGGAAGTCGTACGTCACGGTGGTCGCGTTGGGCAGCGGGTTGTTGCTGAAGTCGCTCGGGCTCTGGGTGCGGAAGAGGGAGACCTCCTGCAGGCCGATGAGCGCGGGGTCGGTGGCCTGGATTTCATCCGCGATCAGCTTGGCGCGCGCGGCGAAGTCGGTGGCCTGGACCGTGGTGTAGATGCGCGCGGCGAGGGCGGGGATGTCCTGGGGGGCCTGGGCGGTGGCGAGCAGCTCGATGTTGCCGCCCAGGTAGATGTTGCGGGTCATCACCTTGAACTGCGCCTCGTCGGGCTCCAGCGAGTCATCGTCGCTGTCGTCGTTGCAGGCGGAGAGGAACAACGGGGCGCAAGCGAGGAGCGGTGCGAGGCGGAGCATGCGGAGTGGCGTCATGAGGGCCTGGGGCAGGGGTGGAGTGGCGCGATTTGCGCGCCGGTGCCCTGGCTCGGGCAATCGACCTGCCGGGCCCGCGTCGGCTCATGCACAGCCCCTCGCGGGGGAGTGTTCACATCCCTGCGGGACCCCGGCTGTAAGGCAGAGCGAGATGTTGGCCAGGAGCGGGCAGGTCGATTCGACGCAGGCCGGTGTCGCTCCAGGTGACGAAGCAGAACGCGTCGGACTCGAGGGGTCGGCCGAAGTCGAAGCTCGCGCGGGTGAAGCCCGTGTCGGTGGACTCCTTCACGGTGACGAGGAGGTCGCCCAACGTCAGTCGTGAGCCTGGAGGCGGAGGCACGTCGCGGTTGACCTGCTCCCAGAACCCCAGGTTGCGGGGTGTGCCGCGCACGATGAGGTCGAACGCGTGGGCGGAGGTCCGCTCGAGCACGTGGTCATGGGGTGCGGCGCTGAGCAGGCGGTAGTGCTGGGGGGCGCGGCCCTGGAGGGCCATGGCGGCGGGGACGTAGAGCGAGATGCTCGGGTCCGCGGCGACGACCAGGACGAGGGTCCCCTTGCAAGGAGGCGCCTCGCGGGCGATGCGCCACTGCGCGTCGGCGAGGCGGCCCAGGGAGATGCCGAGTCCCACACGGAACGCGGGGCCCAGGAGACAGTGGCCGAGGACGAGGGCGCTGACGGCCGTCCAGAGCAGCAGTCGATGGCGACGGGGACGTTGGGCTTCACGAGCGGCGGTCCAGCCGCGGAGGATGAGCGTCGCGATGAGGGCGCTGCCGGCGAGGAGCGGCACCATGAGGACCCGGCCGCCGATGATGCCGGCGGCGCCGGGGAGGGTGGCGGCGATGCCTCCGGGGATGAGCCAGTGGAGGGAGTGTTGCTCCTGTTCGGAGAGGAGCGGGCGGATGGCGCGGAACATCAGCAGGACGAGTGCCGAGGTGAGGGCACCCCAGGCCGCGAAGCCCGCGTGGGAGGCGGGGGTGCCCGCGGCGGCGTCGGAGGGGGTGGCCACGACGAGCTCGCCCATGAGGATGAAGACGCGCTGGAGGAGGGTGGCGAGGAAGTCGCCGGGAGCGGCGATGGGGTTGAGGTAGCCGCCGCTGCCGCGCGCGCCGTAGCCCTGGGTTGCGTAGAAGAGGAGATAGGCGATGACGAGGACCGCGTAGGGCGCGAGCCAGCGGACCCGTGTGCGGAGTGGGTCGCGCCGGCCGAACAGCTCGTAGGCGCCGAGGAGGGCGACGGCGCTCAGCGCGGCTTCGCCCGAGAGCAACGCGAGCGCGAGGGCGAGGGGCGCGAGGACACGACCGGGAGCCCAGCTGTCTTCACGGGCGCGCAGGTGCGCGGCGAGGGCGAGGAGGCCCAGCAGCGCGGAGACCAGGGGATGGCGGGCGGCGAGCCACGCGACGGGGAACAGGTGCGCGGCGGCGATGGCGTGGAGGACGGTGGCGAGCGCGGCGACGGGGGCGGGGAGGAGTCGTCGATGGAGCCAGCCCACCACGGCGATGAGACCGAGGAACCAGGCGAGGCTGTGCAGATGGGCGGGGAGGGGAGCGTCGGCGAAGAGCCACTCATCGGCGGCGAGCAGGGCGCTCGGGATGGGCCGGAAGAAGCGGATCGACAGCGTGTCCGAGGTCCACCAGGGGAGCAGCCCGGCTTCGCGGAGTCTCTGTGGATCGGTGCGAGGTCCGCCCACGAACTCATAGAGCGTCAGGGGTCCCCAATCGCCCAGCGCGGCGACCTGCCCGGAGAGGGCGAGCCGGTGGACCAGGTCATCGAGCAGCAGTCCGACGCGAAGGGAGGGCAGGGAGACGAGGGTGCCCAGCGCGAGCGCCAGCAGGAGCGAACGGGGCCAGGTCCACCAGGAGTTCGCGCGAGGAGGGCTCTCCGCCATGGTGGATAGCACCTTCGCGCGAAAGCCTCCAGCGCATCAAGGCGGGGCACGGGTGACTCGGGCGCGGACGTCCGCATCCGGGATTGCGTGTGCCAGAGGCGGGAATCGCCCAAGTCACACGGGCCACGGGATTACGCTCGAGCGCGAGGACCATCATCCGTGCCCCGAGGAGTGCTCGATGTCCCACCACCGCTTCAGCCGAAGTGAGTTCCTCGCGTTGACCCGCCTGCTCGCGGGGAGCGCGCTGCTCGCCCCCGTCGTCTCACACGCCGCCCCCGCGAAGCCCCAGGCCTCGAAGCCCGCGACCGCTCCGCCCACCCGCGCAGAGGTCGATGCGATCCGCCGCGCCTGTCGCGGCTCCGTCACCGGCACCATCGCTCCCGACCCCGCCGCGGAGCTCATCGCCATCGGTGAATGGATGCGCCGCCAGGGCACCGGCAGCGACTTCTACGGACAGGGCGAGCTGGTCGAGTCCTTCGAGAAGAAGCTCGCGACGCTGCTCGGCTTCCCGGCCGCCTGTTACATGCCCACCGGCACCATGGCCCAGCTCATCGCGCTCCGCATCTACGCGGATGCGCGCGGCAACCGGAACGTCGGCCTCCACCCGTCCTCGCACCACGTGCTGCACGAGGACAGCAGCCACGTCGTCCTCCACAACCTGCGCGACGTCATCCTCTCGCCCTGGACGCGCCCGCTCCTCGCCCGCGACGTACAACACTCACCGGACCCGCTCGGCACCGTCAGCGTCGAGCTCCCCGTGCGCTGGCTGGGCGGTCAGCTCCAGACCTGGGAACAACTCCAGGAGCTGAAAAGCACCTGTCGCGAGAAGAACGTGAAGCTGCACATGGACGGCGCCCGCCTGTGGGAGTGCCAGCCTTTCTACGACCGCCCCCTCGCCGACATCTGCCGAGGCTTCGACTCCGTCTATGTCTCCCTCTACAAGCGCATCGGCGCGCTGAGCGGAGCCATGCTCGTGGGCAGCGAGGACTTCATCCGCGAAGCTCGCCTGTGGCGCCACCGACACGGCGGCAACCTCTACCACCACTATCCCTCCGTCGTCTCCGCGGCGATGCGTCTCGATGGCGCCATCGCCGGCCTCCCCGCGCTGTTCCGCCGTACCAAGGCCTTGAGCGAAGCCCTGGCCGCGGACCCACGGCTCACCGTGCAACCCCGTCCCATCCAGACGAACATGTTCCGCGTCTACGTCCGAGGCGACGCCCAGGCCTTCTCGCTCCGCTCCCTCGCCCAGGCGAAGCAGTCACGCATCTGGCTGGGAGGCTTCGCCCCCACACGCGTCCCCGGAATCATCGACACCGAGCTCGAAGTCACCGAGGGCCTCAACGACCTCACCGACGCGGAGATCGTCAGCGCCTATCGCCGGCTCCTTGACGAGGCCACCTGAAGCGACACGGCGCACGGCCCCTCGTGTGCCCGCCTGCTCCCAGCACCGCCCGCGTGCTTGCGGAGGTCGACGTCTGCGTTACCTCAAATGCATGACCGAAGCACACCCCGCATCGCGCGACTTCAAGATTCCCGAGGGTTGCCCTGTCTGCGCATCGGACCTGCCCGTGCGTGTCACGGCGTCAGGTCCCAGCGGCGTCTGCAAGCACTGCGGATGGATGGGCCGCCCCGTCATCACCGTCACGCACCGTGGCCTGCGCGTCAGCTATGAGGGCGCCGCGGCCTGACCTCACCCTGCCTGTGACACGGGAGCCTCGGCCTCCCGGGGCTCGGGCTGCGTGCCTCGCATCGCCGTCTCCAGCCGGTCCACGCGCCGCAGCTCGGGGAAGCCCCAGGCCCAGAGCACCACGATGGCCAGCGTCCCCACCGCGCCCGTCACCACGGCGGGAACCGCGCCCACGTGCTCCGCGAGCCAACCCGCGCGGAACTCCCCCAGCTCGTTGGAGGCGCCGATGCACATCATGTTCACCGCGCCCACCCGCCCACGCATCTCGTCCGGCGTGGCCATCAGCTCCAGCGTGTGACGCACCACCACGCTCACCATGTCCGCCGCCCCGGCCACCGCCAGCGCGAGCAGCGACAACGGCAGCGAGCGGCTCATCCCGAACACCAGCGTCGCCCCGCCGAAGATGGCCACCGCCACGAACATCTTCACGCCCGCCCGTCCCCCCAGCGGCCGCATCGCCAGCACCACCGCCACCAACGCCGCGCCCGCCGCCGGAGCACACCGCAAGAGCCCCAACCCCCACGGCCCCGTGTGCAGCACATCCCGCGCATAGATGGGCAGCAGCGCCACCGCGCCACCCAGCAGCACCGCGAACAGGTCCAGCGTGATGCTGCCCAACAGCATCCGCTGCCGACGCACGAACCCCAGCCCCGCCACCAATGTGGAGAACGACAGGGGCACCGAGGAGGCCCGCCCCGTCCGAACCTTCAGCGAGAGGATCCACACCACCGTCAGCGCGCACAGCGTGGCCGAGCCCAGGTACGCGCCCGTCGGTCCCGCCCACCCATAGAGCACACCGCCCACCGCCGGACCCGCGATGGTGGCCACCTGCCACGTGGTGGAGTTCACCGCCACCGCGCGCGTCAGCTCCTCCTTCGGAACCAGGTGCGGCGTGAGCGCCGAGCCCGCCGGCGCATAGAACGCGCGCGCCGTGCCGAACAGCACCAGCACGCCATACACGAAGCGGACATCCCGGATGTGCCCCAGCGAGAACGACAGCAGCGCCAGGCTGCACAGCAGCATCACGCCCTGACAGATGGCGAGGATCTTCCGTCGGTCGAACCGGTCCGCGACCTGTCCCCCAATCAGGCAGAAGCACAGGAAGGGCACGAACTGCGAGAGCCCCGTGTACCCGAGCGCCAGCGCGCTCCCGGTCACCTCGTACACCTGCCAGCCGATGGCCACCGACTCGACCTGCATCGCGAGCACCGCGCAGAGCCGGGCGATCTGGTAGAGGCGGAAATCGCGATGACGGAAGACGGAGAGGGCAGGGGCGGCGGTCTCGGACATGCTGGTGCCCGCCTGTAACGCACGCCCCGCGCGCTTTCCAGTCTCAGTGCGAGCGCACGGGAGCGGGCCTCCGCAGCGCTCGCTCCCCTGACGACTCCACCCCACACGTCCTCAGGCGGACGTCTTCCGGAACCGCCGCGCCGCCACGGCCATCATCAAGATGCCGAAGAAGGCGAGCAGGACCAGCTGCAGCCACAAGTCCGGCAGCCCCGCCTCTCGCAGCAGCACACCGCGCAGCACCTCCACGTAGTAGCGCACCGGGTTCAGGTACGTCACCCACGCGAGCCAGTCCGGCATCGCCCGGACGGGGCTCATCACCCCCGACAGCAGCACCGCCGGCAGCACGAAGAGGAAGCCTCCGACGAACGCCTGCTGCTGCGTGCGACTCACCGTGGCGATGAGCAGCCCCACGCCCAGCGTGGACAACAGATAGAAGAGCGTGGCCACCGTGACGAGCGTCAGGCTGCCACGCAGCGGCACGCCGAAGACCCACACGCCCACGCACAGCGCCAGCCCCACGTCCACCAGACCGATGAGCAGGAACGGCGTCACCTTGCCGGCCATCAGGATGCCGGGGCGCAGCGGCGTCACCTGGAGCTGCTCCAGCGTCCCCGTCTCACGCTCACGCGACAACCCCATGGCCATGATGACGGTGGTGACGATGAGCAGCAGCATCGCCGCGATGCCCGGCACCACGTACACGGACGTGGCCAGCTCCGGGTTGTAGAGCACGCGCGGCACCAGCTCCACGGGGGCGAGAGGAAGCAGGTCTCCCTGCCGCTGGGCCTGCGCCGAGGCGAGCTGGGTCGCGCGCAGCACCGCGAACTGTGCCACGGCGTTCCCCGCGACGGACGAGCGCGTCGGGTCCGAGCCATCCACCAGCGCCTGCACCTGCGCGCCCTGGCCCTTCAAGACATCCCTCTGGAAGTCCCGGGGGATGATGAGCGCGACCGAGGCCTCGCCTCGCTCCAAGGCCTCCTCGGCGGTGCGCTCGTCGGAGAGCTCCGCCTTCAAGTCCAGCGTGTCCCCGGCGAGCAGGGAGCGCGTGTAGTCGCGGCTCTCCGCCGTCCTGTCCCGGTCCACCACCACCGTGGGGACATGGCGCACGTCGAAGTTCACCGCGAAGCCCAGCAGGAAGAGTTGCATCAGGGGTGCCAGCGTCAGCAGCGCCATGACGCGCCTGTCCCTGGCCGTCTGGCGCACCTCCTTCACCACCACGGCCCGGTACTGCACCATCAGCGGATGCATGTCCGTGTCCCTCCCTTCAATCCAGGCGCCGCTGGAAGCGGCGGGTCGCCAGCACCAGCATGAAGAGCGCGAACAGGGCCAGGGCCACCAGCTGAGGCCACAGCACCGACATTCCATTGCCGCGCAGGAGCACCCCGCGCAGCGTCGCCACGAAGTACCGCGCCGGAATCAACGTGCTGATGAGCTTCAGCGGCACCGGCAGGTTCTCGATGGGGAAGATGAACCCCGACAGCAACATCGACGGCAGCACCGACGTCATCGTCGCCACCTGCGTCGCCACCACCTGGTTGCGCGTCACCACCGAGATGAGCAGCCCCTGGCCCAGCATCCCCACCAGGAACAGGACCGAGCCCAGCCCCAGGACCACGAGGCTGCCGCGCACCGGCACGTCGAACACCCAGGCCCCCACCGTCAGCACCAGCAGGACCTGGAGCAGGCCGATGCCCAGGTAGGGCAGCAGCTTGCCGACGACGATCTCCAACCGTCCCACCGGCGTCGCGAAGAGCTGCTCCATGGAGCCGCGCTCCCACTCGCGCGCCACCGTCAGCGCGGTGATGAGCACCGCGACGATGGCCAGCAGGTACGCGGCCAGCCCCGGCACCAGGAACATCGCCGAGCGCGCATCCGGGTTGAACAGCGTCCGCACGCGCGCCTCCAGCGGCGGCGCCGCGAGCAGCACCGTGCCCCCCATGGAGCGACCCGCCATCTGCACCAGCGCCTGCGCCTTCGCGAGCGCCTGGGTCGCCGTGTTCCCGTCCGAGCCGTCCACCAGCCACTGCACCTGCGCGCCGCCGCGCTTCACGTCCTCCGCGAACCCCTTGTTCAAGAGGAGCACGCCCGTCACGGCGCCACGGCGCAGCTCGCCCAGGGCGGCCTCGGGGGAGGTGCCCTCGTGCGTGACGACGAACTCGTTCGACGCGGTGACGTGGCGCACCAGCTCGCGTGACAGGTCCGTGCGGTCCTGGTCCACCACCGCCAGCTCCAGGTGGTCCACGTCGAAGCTGATGCCGAAGCCGAACAGCACCAGCATCAGCACCGGCATCGCCAGGGCCAGATACAGGGTGCGGATGTCCCGGCGGATGTGCAGCACCTCCTTCTCCGCCATCGCGAGGATGCGTCCCACCCGATGATTCGCGCGTGTCGCGGCCATGGCGTCAGTCATCCCCCCGCTGGGCGCGGGCCGTGAGCGCCAGGAACACGTCATCCAGCGTCGGCGCGGAGTCCTCGAGCTCCAACGGGTCCACGCCCCGAGCCCGCAGCCACCCGGCCAGCGTCTCCGAGGGAAGCCGCGCCGGGTCCACCCGCACCGTGGCCCCCGAGCCGAAGCGGCTCACGTCCAGCACCCCGTCCATGCCGCGCAGCGAGTCGAGCGCCGAGGACAGGTTCGGCCCGCGCACCTCCAGCACCCGGCCCGGCGCGTGTGTCGCCTTCAGGCCCGCCGGCGTGTCGAGCGCCACCAGTCTCCCGTCCACCATGATGCCGATCCGGGCGCAGTTCTCCGCCTCGTCCATGTAGTGCGTGGTGACGAAGACGGTGGTGCCGCGGGACGCGAGGTCGCGAATCAGCTCCCAGAAGGAGCGCCGCTGCACCGGGTCCACGCCCGCGGTGGGCTCGTCGAGGAAGACGATGCGAGGCCGGTGCAGCACCGCGCTCGCCAGCGCCACGCGCTGCTGCATGCCGCCGGGCAGGGCGCCCGTCACCTCGTCCTGGACCGCCTCCAACTGCATGCGCTCCACCATCTCCCCGATGCGCGTGCGCAGCTCCTTCCCATGCGCACCGTACGCGGACGCGAAGAACTCCAGGTTCGCGCGCACGCTCAGGTCCAGGTAGAGCGAGAACTTCTGGGACATGTAGCCGATGCCCGCCTTCACGCGCTCGGGCTCGTGCTCCACGTCGAAGCCGGCGACGCGCGCGTCTCCGCCCGTGGGGCGCAAGAGGCCACACAGCATCCGGATGGTGGTGGACTTGCCCGCGCCGTTCGCGCCCAGGTAGCCGAAGATCTCCCCGACCCCCACGTCGAAGCTCACGTCGTCCACGGCGGTGAAGGCGCCGAACCTGCGCGTCAGGTGACGCACCTCGATGGCCGGCGTCATGCGGCCCTCCCGCCGGTGTGCTTCTCGACCAGCGCCAGGAACACGGCCTCGAAGTTGGACGCCGCGGCGCCGTGTTCGCGCGCCAGGGCCCGGGGGTCTCCCTCCGCGATGAGGGTGCCCGAGTAGAGCAGGCCCACCCGATGACACCGGGCCGCCTCGTCCATGTACGGCGTGGACACCAGCAGCGTCATGCCTTCGTGGACCAGCGAGTAGAGCAGCTCCCACAGCTCGCGGCGGCTCACCGGGTCCACGCCGTTGGTGGGCTCGTCCAGCAGCAGCACGCGCGGCCGGTGGAGCAGGGCGCACGCCAGCGCCAGCTTCTTGTACATGCCTCCAGACAACGCATCCGCGCGCCGCTCCGTGAAGCGGCCCAGGCGGGTGATGTCGAGCAGTCGCTCGCGCCGCTCCGCGAAGTCCTCGCGGGACAGGCCGAACAGCCGCGCGAAGAAGCGCAGGTTCTCGTCGACGCTCAGGTCGCCATAGAGCGTGTTGCGCTGGGGCACCAGGCCCAGGGACTCGCGCACCGCCGAGCGGGTGTCCGCCGGGTCCTCACCGAGCATCCTCACGCGCCCCGCGTCCGGCAGCAGCAGCCCCGCCATCAAGCGGATGGCCGTCGTCTTCCCCGCGCCATCCGGACCCACCAGTCCGTAGACCTCGCCGGGCTGCACGGCCAGCGACACGCCTCGCAGCGCCAGGGCCTTCCCGAAGCTCCGGCGCACGTCCTCCAGCGACACGTCCACGTCGGGGCAGGGACTCATGGCCGCTGCTCCGCCACCGCCGCGTCGTTCACCGGGCCCAGGGTGATCTCCACCGGCATGCCGGGCAGCAGCACGTCCGCGGGCGCCTCGATGTGCACCTCCACGGGATAGACGAGCCTGTCCCTGTCGCCGCGCGTCTGCACGTTGCGAGGCGTGAAGGCGGCCTCGCGCGCCACCGTCACCACGCGGGCATTGAAGGTCCGGTCGGGATACGCATCCGCGCGCACCGTGGCGGACTGGCCCGGCCGCGCCGCCGCGAGCTCCGCGTTCGGCAGATAGAAGGTCGCCTTGGGACGATGCGTGTCGACCAGCCGCGCCACGACGGCGCCGGGCAGGGCGAGTTCACCCACCTCGAGCGCCAGCGTCTCCACCGTCCCGCTCAGCGGCGCGCGCAGCTCGCACTCCGACACGGCGACCTGGGCCCGCCTCACCGTGGCCTCCGCGGCCTGGATGGCGCGAAGCGCGGACTCCGCCTGCTGCAGGCTCGCGCGCTCCTGTTCGGTGGCCGCGCGCGCCTGACGGGACGCGGCCGTGCTCGCATGGCGCGCCGCCGCGAGCTGCTGCTCCAACGACTGCGCCTGCGCGCGGGCCTGGTCCAGCGCGGCCTCCGTGGTCGCATCACCCATCTTCTGGAGCCGGTCCGCCTGCCGCTGGGCCAGGCCCTGCTGGTCCGCCAGCGAGGCGATCTGCGCCTGGCTTCCCTGCGCCTGCGCCGCCACCGCCTCGCTGCTGCGGCTCGCGGCCACCGCCGCCGCTCGCGCCGCGTCCGCCTGCGCCTGGGCCATGGACAACCTCGCGCGGGCCTCCTCCAGCCCGGCCTCGGGCTCGGTGCAATCGAGCGTGACGAGCACCGCGTCCTTCTCCACGCGGGCGCCTTCCTCCACCTGCCGCGACAGCACGCGGGCGTTGATGCGGGCGCGGAGGTCCACCGCCGTGCCCTCCACCACCCCCGAGCCCCCCGCGGGTCCCTCCGCGGCCCGTCGGTCCTTCAGGATGCGCACCCCCAGGAGCGTGGCGAGCGCCACCACCAGGACCACGAACAACACGACGGCACGTCGCATGGAGTCTCCCCTCGATGCCGCGGCCTCGCGCCGCGTGACGACCGCCCTCGATGGCAAACCGCATGCCAGGGTTTCCACACCAGGGCCGCCCGCCAGGTGTCGGAGTCCCGCGCGGCCACCCCGCCGGATATCCGGCACCCCCGCCGGAAGCCCGACACCCCACGACAGTCCAACATCCCTTCTTCATGCTTCTTCACGCCCGTGGACGCAGCGCCATGGCACCTTGCGCTCGCCGTGGCACCGCCATTGCTCTACGGCCGCGCGCCACGCTCCACGCGCAAGTCCCGAAGGCGAAGAGGCCCCATGCTGCTCGACATGTACCTGTTCTTCAGCCTGCCACTCCCACACCCACGCAAGCGCCTGCCGGCCCAGAAGCCCAAGGCCCCCGCGCCTCCCAAGAAGAAGGCGGCGAGCAAGCCCAAGGCCTCGGCCCGTCGCACCTCCAAGCCCGCGCTGCGCGCCATCGACGGCGGCCGCTCCAGCCTCCGCTGAGCCCCGCCCACGCGGCCCGGCAGGTCGAGTTGACAACCTGGGTCCATCTTGTCAAATCTGACAAGAATGGGCACGGACACGAAGACTCCCGCCAGGCCCGCGGCGGAGGACGCACGGAGGCACCGCTTGCTGGACGCGGCGCTCGGCGTCTTCCTGCGCTACGGCTTCCGCAAGACGTCCATGGACGAGGTGGCCCGGGCCGCCGACATCTCGCGCCAGGGGCTGTACCTCCACTTCGCGACGAAGGAGGAGCTGTTCCAGGCCACCTTGCGGCACGCGATGGAGGGCGCGCTCCAGCGGGCCCGCGAGGGCCTCTCGGACGACTCCCTGTCCATCGAGGCCCGGCTGGTGCGCGGGTTCGACGCGTGGATGGGACACTTCGTGGGCAGCGTGGGCGCGGGGGCGTCGGACCTGACCGAGGTGGTGAACGGCACCGCCGCGCGCGAGGTCGTCGTCCAGCACGAGGCCCTGTTCGTGGAAGCGGTGACGAAGGTGGTGCGGGCCTCGGGGCTCGCGGCCGCCTACAAGCCGGCGGGACTGTCCGCCCGGCAGCTCGTGGACACGCTGAACGCCACGGCGCGAGGACTCAAACACAGCGGTGACACACGCGAGGCCTTCGTCGATGGGTTGACCCTCGCCGTGCGCGCGCTGTGCATGCCCTTGGGAGCAGCCCGATGAAGACACGAGGAACGGCCCGACGCGTGCTGCGTCGAGGGATGATGGGACTGGGCGCGGCGCTGGTGTTGGGCACGCTCTTCCTGGTCGTGGATGGCTACACGGCCTTCGGCAAGCGGGCGACGGGGGAGCGCAGGGCGCGCATGGAGCGCTCGCCCCAGTGGAAGGACGGGCGCTTCGTGAACCCACAGCCCCTGGTGAACCACTACGGGGAGATGTTCGGGGGACTGCTCGACGCCAGCCCCCATGCGAGCCCCCAGGCCCCGCTCGCCGTGGAGCCCATCGACCCGAAGCGCTTCCAGACGCCGCCCGCGTCGGGCCTGCGAGTGACGTGGATGGGGCACTCGTCGCAGCTGGTGGAGCTCGACGGCCTGCGCATCCTGACGGACCCGGTGTGGAGCGAGCGCGTGTCCCCCTTCACCTGGGCGGGCCCCAAGCGCTGGTTCCAGCCGCCCATCGCGATGAAGGACCTGCCGCCCATCGACGCCGTCGTCGTCTCCCACGACCACTACGACCACCTGGACCAGCCGACGATGGTGGCGCTGAAGGAGCAGACGAAGGCGGTCTTCATCGTCCCGCTCGGCGTGGGTGCGCACCTGGAGTACTGGGGCGTGCCGGTGGACCGCATCGTGGAGCTCGACTGGTGGGAGCGCACGAAGGTGGGGGCGGTGGACATCGTCGCCACGCCCGCGCGCCATGCGTCCGGCCGGTACCTGTTCGACAACGACGCCAAGCTCTGGGCCAGCTACGCCTTCGTGGGCCCCACGCGCCGCGCATGGTTCTCCGGCGACACGGGGTTGTTCCCGGCGATGAAGGACATCGGCGAGAAGCTGGGGCCCTTCGACGTGACGATGATTGAGACGGGGCAGTACCACCGGGCGTGGCCGGACTGGCACATCGGTCCGGAGCAGGCGGTGCTGGCACACCAGATGCTACGGGGGCAGGTGATGCTGCCCATCCACTGGGCCCTCTTCGGGCTCGCCTACCACGGTTGGACGGAGCCCGCCGAGCGGGTGCGCGCGGCGGCCACCAGCGCCTCCGTGACGTTGCTGCTGCCCCGGCCGGGGCAGAGCGTGGAGCCGGACGCGGAGCCCGTCCGCGAGCAGTGGTGGCCCACGCTGACGTGGGAGACGGCGGCGCAGCATCCGGTGCTCTCGACGGGCATGGACGGCCCTGTCACCGTCACCTCTCCAGGCGGGCCCGCCGCTCGCTGACCGAAGGCGCACATGGAACCGCGAAGTCGACGCAGCTTCCAGGCCATCCAGCTCAAGCACATCGCCCATATCTTCGGGCGCATGGTGCGCCTGAGGGCGTACGGCGGCGCGGTGCTGATGCTCGCCGTGTCCACCGCGGCGCTCGCGGATGGCGCGCCCTGGCGACGCTACTGGTTGGTGGGGCAGGTGGTGGTGGCGCTGTCGTTCTTCTTCTACGAGCTGCGCCGCTACGAGCGCGAGGGGCTCACCACGCGGAGCATCTCCGGCAACCTCGCGCTGGGCATCTTCCTGGAGCAGAGCCTGACCTGGGGCACGGGAGGGCTGGCCAGTCCGCTGCTGCCGCTGGTGTTGCCGCTCGCCTTCGTGGGCGCCGCCGTGCTGCCCCAGCGGCAGCGGTGGGCGTTGATGGCGGCGGAGCTGGTCCTGGTGTCGCTCCTGTCGGCGGCCCACCTGTTCGAGTGGACCCCGCCGTTGCACCTGTCGTTCCTGGGCGAGCCTCCCAAGGCGATGTTGTTCGCCATCGCCGTGGGGATGTTGTTCCTGGTCGTCGCGGCCAACATCGTGGGCGCCGCCATCCGCGGCACCTTCGAGGACATGCTCACCGAGTCCTTCCTCCAGCGTGACGAGCTCTTCGCCACGCACCGCACCCACGCGCGGACGCTGGAGGCGCTGTCGGGAGAGATTGCCCACGAGCTGAAGAACCCGCTGGCCACGGTGAAGGGGCTCACGCAGCTCATGCTCCGAGAGGACGGGCGCGCGCAGCCTCGCGAGCGACTGG
This sequence comes from Myxococcus sp. XM-1-1-1, assembly GCF_020037095.1. Lineage (NCBI taxonomy): Bacteria > Pseudomonadati > Myxococcota > Myxococcia > Myxococcales > Myxococcaceae > Myxococcus > Myxococcus sp. XM-1-1-1. The sequence goes on along the minus strand of NZ_JAIQDH010000010.1, from coordinate 55,032 downwards.
AGGTGCTCGCGGGCGAGGTGACGCGGATGCAGGGCATCCTGGAGGAGTTCCTCAACTTCTCGCGCCCGCTCGTCCCGCTCTCGGTCAACCAGGTGGACCTGGCGTCGCTGTGTGACGAGGCGCTCGTCCTCCACGAGGGCCTGGCCACCGAGCACCAGGTGCGGCTGTCGCGCGGTGGGGACGGGCCGGTGCTCGCGGTGTGTGACGCTCGCAAGGTGAAGCAGGTGGTGATGAACCTGCTCCACAACGCCATCGAGGCCAGCCCTCCGGGAGGCCAGGTGTCCATGGATGTCGAGTCGGGGAGCGCGGGCGACGTGCGCGTCACCGTCCGCGACTCGGGGACGGGGCTGTCGCCGGAGCTGGTCGACCGCGTCTTCGAGGCGGGGGTCACCACGAAGGCGCGGGGCTCGGGACTGGGGTTGACGGTGGCGCGCGCGCTGGCGCGGCAACACGGGGGCGACGTGACGCTGCGCAACGAGGACACGGGGGGCTGTATCGCGGAGCTGATGTTGCCTCGGGAGCTGCCCGCGGGCACGCTCGATGGCGTGCGGGAGCGGGAGGTGGCGCGTGCGGGCTGAGGCGAACGAGACGACTCGCGTGCTCGTGGTCGATGACGACGCGGGCGTGCGCTTCACGCTCAAGGAGATGCTCCGGAGTCTGCGGGGCGTGGAGGTGGAGCAGGCCGAGGACGGCGCGGCCGCGCTGGAGAAGCTCGCGGCGCGTTCCTTCGAGCTGGTCATCACGGACCTGCGGATGCCCCGGATGGACGGTCTGGAGCTGGTGCGCCGCGTGAGCGCGACGCCGAGGGCTCCGCGCCTCATCGTCATCACCGCGCATGGCTCGGAGCGCTTCGCGGTGGAGGCGGTGAAGGCCGGCGCCTACGACTACTTCCGCAAGCCCTTCGACGTGGACGAGCTGCTCGCCGTCGTCACGCGCGCGCTCGAGTCCGTGCGACTGCGGGACGAGAACGAGCGACTGACGGGAGAGCTCAACCTTTCGCGTTCGCTGGTCTTCTCCTCGGAGTCCATGGGGCGGCTGGCGCAGCTGGTCCAGCGCGCGGGCTCGCGAGACGTGACGGTGCTCATCACGGGCGAGAGCGGCACGGGCAAGGAGCGCGTGGCGGAGGCGCTGGTGCGGGCCTCGCCGCGCGCGAACCGCCCCTATCTGCGCTTCAACTGCGCGGCGCTCACCGAGGAGCTCGCGGAGGCGGAGCTGTTCGGACACTCGAAGGGCGCCTTCACCGGGGCCGTCAAGTCGCGCCAGGGGCTGTTCCGCGAGGCCGATGGTGGCACGCTGCTGTTGGACGAGGTCGGCGAGCTGGCACCGCCGCTCCAGGCCAAGCTGCTGCGAGTGCTCCAGGAGGGCGAGGTCCGCCCGGTGGGAGAGGACCGACCCGTGAAGGTGGACGTGCGAATCCTGGCGGCGACGCACCGCGACCTCCGCAAGCGCGCGGCGGAGGGACAGTTCCGCGAGGACCTCTACTACCGGCTCAACGTGGTGCAGCTCCGCGTGCCACCGCTGAGGGAGCGGCCGGAGGACATCCCCGTGCTCTCGCGCATGTTCCTGGACCGCTTCAGCGGCCGCTTCCACACGGGCCGCCTGGCGCTTCCGGAGGGGTTCTTCGAGAAGCTCTCCGCGCTGCCATGGCCCGGCAACGTGCGCGAGCTGGAGAACACGCTGGAGAGCCTGGTGGCGCTGTCCAGTGACGGCGAGCTGGACCTGGCCCTCCTGCCGCCCCCCGTCACCACCGGTGCGCCAGCGACGATGGCGCAGTCCGAGGTGCCACCTCGCGGCGAGGAGGCTGGGGCAGGTCTGGGGCTCAAGGAGCGGGTGGAGGCCTACGAGCGCGGGCTCATCCTGGACGCGCTGCGCATCGAGGGCGGCAACCGCAGTGGCGCGGCGCGGCGTCTGGGCATTGGCCGGGCCACGCTCCACGACAAGCTGCGCAAATACGGACTGGACAGCGCCCCCGAGGAAGGCGGAGAGGGGAAGGGCTGAACCCGGGCGGCTCGGGAACAAACGTCGTTCCGGGGAGTTCGGGGCCGGCTTGCGTCCCCCACGATGTCGCGTCTCTTCCAGGAGCGTGCATGTCCCCCGTATCCCGTCGCCTCGTGGCAGTGTTGCTGTGCGTCCTCGGCAGTCCCGCGGTGGCCCAGCGCTCGAAACCGCCCGAGGGCCCGCCTCCGGAGCGTGCCGAGCGCATCCGCAAGGGCTACACCAAGTTCGAGTACCGCATCCCCATGCGGGACGGCGTGAAGCTCTTCACGTCCGTCTACGCGCCGGTGGATGCGTCGCCGGCGAAGAAGTACCCCATCCTGTTGGTCCGCACGCCCTACAGCGTCGCGCCCTATGGGCTGGACCGGTACCGCGGCGCCCTGGGGCCGGGTGAGGAGTTCGAGAAGGACGGCTACATCTTCGTCTTCCAGGACGTGCGCGGCCGGAACATGTCGGAGGGCGAGTTCGTCAACGTGCGGCCGCACAACCCGAACAAGCGCGGGCCCAAGGACATCGACGAGAGCACGGACACGTACGACACCATCGACTGGATGGTGAAGCGCCTGCCGAACAACAACGGCAAGGTGGGGCAGTGGGGCATCTCGTATCCGGGCTTCTACACGTCGGCGGGCGCCATCGACTCGCACCCGGCGCTCAAGGCCGTGTCGCCGCAGGCGCCCATCGCGGACTGGTTCTGGGACGACATGCACCGGCATGGCGCCTTCAACCTGACGCTGGCGTTCAACTTCTTCTCCAGCTTCGGCAAGCCGAGGCCCGCGCCGACGGACAACGAGGACTGGAACCGCTTCCCGTTCGGCACGCCGGATGGGTATCAGTTCTTCCTGGACCTGGGGCCGCTGAGCAACGCGGAGACGAAGCACATGAAGGGGGACGTCGCGTTCTGGAAGGACGTGGTCGCGCACCCCAACTACGACGCCTTCTGGCAGGCGCGGAACCTCTTGCCGCACCTGAAGAACATCAAGGCGGCGGTGCTGACGGTGGGCGGGTGGTACGACACGGAGGACCTGTACGGACCGCTGCGGACGTACGCGGCCATCGAGAAGCAGAACCCGGGGACGCAGAACACGCTGCTCATCGGACCGTGGCCGCACGGTGGCTGGGCGCGGGGCGAGGTCGACAAGCTGGCGGACACGGAGTTCGGCTTCAACACGGCGGAGGCGTTCCAGACGCTGGCGCAGGGGTTCTTCAAGTACCACCTCAAGGGCGGCGCGAAGCCCGAGGTGCCGGAGGCGATGGTGTTCGAGACGGGCGCCAACCGCTGGCGTCAGTTCGACGCGTGGCCGCCGAAGGGGCTGCGTGAGACGCGGCTGTTCTTCCAGCCCAAGGGTGGGTTGTCGATGAAGGCGCCCGCGGGGACGAACCCGGCGGAGTCCTTCGCCGAGTACATCAGCGACCCGGCGAAGCCCGTGCCGTACACACAGGAGATCCTGACGCGCTGGAGCAGCAGCTTCATGGCGGAGGACCAGCGCTTCGCGTCGACGAGACCGGACGTGCTGGTGTTCCAGACGGAGCCGCTGGAGCAGGACCTCACGGTGGCGGGGCCGCTGGAGGCGGAGCTGTGGGTCTCCACGACGGGCTCGGACGCGGACTGGGTGGTGAAGCTGGTGGACGTGAACCCGGGCACGATGCGCGGCTGGTCGCGCGCCGACGCGGAGAAGGGGCTGGAGAACCGGGGCGCGCAGCAGACGCTGATTCGCGGCGAGCCGTTCCGCGGCCGCTTCCGCGACAGCTACAGCGAGCCCAAGCCCTTCAAGCCGAACGAGGTGACGAAGGTGCGCTTCACGATGAACGACGTGTTCCACACGTTCCAGCGCGGGCACCGGGTGATGATCCAGGTCCAGTCCAGCTGGTTCCCGTTCATCGACCGGAACCCGCAGACCTACGTGCCCAACATCTTCGAGGCGAAGGAGTCGGACTTCACGCGCGCCTTCCATCGCGTGTACCACTCCTCCACGCATCCGAGCTCGCTCAAGGTGGGCGTGCTGCCATCGCTGGACGCGCAGGGCGGGTGATGCCCTGCCTGACCGCTCGCTCCGTGGCGGAGGACGCATCCTCGCTGGATGCATGAGGTGGGGGCGCGGCACGGTCGTCCGCGCGGTGGCGGACGACGCGCCGTCAACAGCCGACCAGCGCGACGGCGGTGGAAGGATGACACGGCATTCGGTTCGCCTCCGGCACCCGCCGAGGAGGCACGGCGAGCGGCGCCGGACACCCAGGACCGCTCGATGCACCCTGGCTCGTAGCCTCAGCCGCACTCGAGGTGGGCATGGCGCCACCCCGGGGTGCACAGGGTGGCGGGCCCGAGGGCGCATGTGTCAGGCATCGCCCGCTCGACGAGGCGTGAGGGTTGACGGACGGGAGATCCCCTCCCGTTCCTGTTAGGTTTCGCCGCATCGCGGGACGACGGACGGGAGGGTGGGACAGTGACTGGCACCGAGGGGCCCGACAACGGGCTGGTGCGACTCGACGGGAGTGAGGGCGAGGGAGGAGGGCAGATCCTCCGCTCGGCGTTGTCGCTGTCGCTCATCACCGGCCGACCGTTCCACATCACCCACCTGCGCTCGCGGAGGGACCCTCCCGGACTGCGTCCGCAACATCTGGCGTGTGTGCGCGGCGCGGAGGTCCTGGGCGGCACGAGTGAGGGCGCCTCCGTGGGCGCCTCGGAGCTCTCCTTCACCCCGGGCTCCGTGCGCGCCGGGGACTACCTGGTCGAGGTGGGCACCGCCGGGAGCACACCGCTCCTGTTCCAGTGTCTCGTCTATCCGCTGGCCCTCGCGGGCGGCGGACGGCTGACGCTGCGCGGTGGGACGCACCTGCCGCACAGTCCCAGCTTCCACTACGTGGCCACGGTCTGGCAGCCGGTGGCCATGGCGTACGGGCTGCCGGTGCACCTCACCATGCCGCAGGCGGGCTTCTACCCCGAGGGCGCGGGGGAGCTGGTCGCGGAGGTGGGCGCGCCCAGGCAGCCGCCGCTGCTGGTGGAGCTGCCCGCGCGTGGGATGCTGCACGAGGTGCATGTCTCGTCCTTCGTGGGCGGCTTGCCCTTCAGCATCGCGGAGCGACAGTCGCGAGCCACGGTGGCGACGCTGCGCGAGCGAGGCATCGTCGCGGAGGCGGAGAACCGGCCGCTGCCCGTGACGCGTTCGACGGGCACGGTGACCTTCGTGCTCGCCCAGTTCGAGCACACCATCGCGGGCTTCACGGCGCTGGGAGAGAAGGGCCGTCCCGCGGAAGAGGTGGGGCGCGAAGCGGGCGAGGCCCTGGCGCACTTCATGGAGACCGGCGGCGCGCTGGACGAGTACCTCGCGGATCAGATCCTCCTGCCCGCGGCGCTGCTGGCCTCGGGCCGATTGGGGAAGGCGGAGCCCGGGACCACGCGCTTCACGGCGGCGCGGGTGACGGACCACCTGACGACGCATGCGCGCGTCGTGGAGCGCTTCCTGCCGGTGCGCGTCCAGGTGGACGCGAGCGGGGCCGTCGAGGTACGCCCCGCGGGATGAGTCCTCCTGACCCCGAAGTCATGGCGTTGCTGGCCCGCGTCTACGGCACGAACAGCACCTTCTTCGACGACGACGGGAACTACTGCCACCGCATCCCCACCTCCTTCACGAAGGAGGACCACCAGCGCCTGAAGACCGCGGGGATGGTGCCCAACACCTTCGTGCAGTGGGAGCACGACGAGGTCATCCAGAAGCTGCGCAAGGCCGCCAAGGCCGTGGACCTGCAACGCGCCGCGGATGCGTTCGTGGCCTCGATGACCTCCGCCGATGTCGCGTGGTTGGCCGTCCTGCCCGCCGCCATCCTCGGGCGCGCGATGCCGACCCACAAGGAAGACCCCATGGGCGGTGGCCACTGCCGGGTCTGCTTCTTCGAGGAAGATGCCGTCGACGCCACCTGCACCGCGTACCTGAATCACGTCCAGGGGGCGATGTGGGGGGCGGCGCAACCGACGGAGGGCGTGCTCACCCTGACGCGGGCCCTGGACCAGAAGGCCGCCGGGTGGCCCAAGCCCACGCCGCGCGATGTCTGGGTGTTCCACCAGATACTGGACCTGCTGCGCCGCCTTCCGCCCGCGTCGCGCTACAGCCATGCGCGCACCGCGCTCCACAAGGCGAAGCTGCTGAGCGCCAGCAGCACCTATCGCTGCGAGACGGTGCTGGAGGCGCTCGCGTTCATCAGCATCCTCGAGACGCCCGAGCACCCGGGCCTGCTGACCCGCTTCACCCGGGCCGTGGAGCGCGACCAGCGCCCCACGATTCGGGTCGAGGTCCCGGCCCCGCTGGCGTGGTGGTCGGCCAAGGACGGCGTCCGGAAGGAGAACGTCGAGAAGCTGTTCGGCCACCTCGAGCGACCGAAGAAGGAACCCGTCGCCGCCCCGGCACCGCCGGCCACGAAGCGACGCAAGCCGGCCAGCGCGGCGACTCCCGCCAGCGCGAAGCCGAAGTCCCTCCCTGGACCGCCGACGCCGGGCAGCGTGTATGCCATCCAGTTCCGAGAGGACCTCTGGGGCGCGGCCTATTGCCATCAGGTTCGCACCGATGAGCCCACCGGAACCGTGCGCGGCCGGATGGAGTTCCTCGACCTCTTGTCCCCCACACCCCCCACGGCGGAGCAGGTGGTGGGCCTCAAGTTCCGGGACCGCCTGAACGGCGAGCGATGGCAGAGCTGGTGCGCGAGCCTCGACAAGACGACCGGCATCAAGCGCATCGCGGTGGACGTGCCCGCGCCGACGCACCCCCAACCCATGCCGACGCGCCTCCCCGTCGGTGGCGCCAAGGACCTGAAGCACCTCGCGGGTTGGAACTTCAAGGAGGTCTGAAGAACGGCGACTTCGCCGCGTAACCTTCGCGCTGTGTGCGGGTTCTCATGGGGCCATTTCAGGAGGAAGGTCCCATGAAGCGAAGCGGAACGACGCGGTTCATCTGGGCGTGTGCGCTGTGGTCCCTGGGCAGTGCCGGCTGTGGTCATCCCGACGCCGCGCTCGAAGCGAATGAAGGGACGACGCGCTCGGCCCTCACGGTGTACGAGCAGGCCGCGTTCGACACGGCCCACGAAGCGCTGGGCTGCAAGTCGCTCGGGAACTTCTACTGGGAGATCGGCACCGGGACAGGGCCGCTCTACGGCCTGTCGAAGGGGAGCGGCGTCACGGCGACGACGGTGATGCCCATCGCCTCCGCGAGCAAGTGGCTCTACGCGGGCGCCTACGTGGAGTCCAAGGGCTACGCGAACCTCACCGTGGACGAGAAGAAGCGCCTCAACTTCACCAGCGGCTACATCGACGAGAACACCACGCTGTGTGACGTGGCCGGGACGAACGTGTCCACGTGCTACGGAGCGTCGTTCAAGGGCGTCACCTACCGCCCGCTGCAGAATGGCCGCTACTTCTACAACGGCGGCCACATGCAGAAGCTGGCGCTGGATGACATGCCCCTGCGCAGGGGCACGGGCATCGCGAGCGTGATGGACTGGCTCAACCCCTTGCTGGGCACCACCTTCCCGGAGTCCGACAGCGACGTGGCCCCCGCGGGGGGCTTCTCCGGGAGCGCGGCGCAGTACCGCGTCTTCCTCTTGAAGCTGCTCAACAATCAGACCGCGCTGGCCACCCGGCTGACGGTGGACGCGGTGCCGGCCGGGCCCGGGGGCACGGGGGTGTCGTTCACGCCGTGGACCGCGGGTGAGGCGTACTACGGGCTGGGGCACTGGATTGAAGGGGAGCGCGTCGGCGGCACCTGGACGGTGACGGGACACTCGTCCGCGGGGGCCTTCGGCTTCTACCCGTGGGTGAACGCGGCCCGGACCCGGTACATGGTCCTGGCGCGCCTGCGTCAGCTGGGGAGCGAGGAGGGCGAGAAGTCACGGGCCTGCGCGCAGAGCATCCGCACGGCCTACGAGACGGGGGTGGCGCAGCCGTAGGCCGCGCCGTCGGCTCCAGCTCGACGGAGAGCTGGAGCGCGAGGGTGCTTCAGGCCGCCTCGTCGTCGGCGCGGTTGGAGTTGTTCCCGAAGGTGTTGATGTTGTCCATGTCCTTCGACGTGTTCCGGAAGGCCCGGATGGCGAAGGGGATGGCGACGAGGAACACGATGCCGGCGAGGCCCGCGGCCTTCCAGGGGAAGGGCTGGGTCTTCACCTGGATGTCCTTGCCGTAGTTGTTGAGGTTGTTGCCCATGGCGCGCTGCTTGGCGGCCTCGCGCTCCTCGGCGGTGAGCTCACGGGGGGCGTTGAATTCCTGGACCGGTTTGCGCGGCTGGGCCAGCGCGGCTCCGCCCGTCGCGAGCGCGAGGACGAGGAGGAGTCGGGCAAGGGAAGGGGTTCGCATGGCGGGGGAGGCTATCACGACCCAACGGGCCTGCTGAACAGGGCTTGCACCGGGAGAGCGTGTCCAGTACGCGCCTGGGTGCCCACATCGACCTCGGGACGCCATGCTGCGCCTGCCCTTCCTCGCCATCGCCAACCTGTTGCTGCTCCTGCGAACCCTGTTGGGTGCGCCCTTCCGGATGTTCGCGGCCGGGAGCCGTCCGGCCTACGTGCGCTTCCGCCTGACGGGGGATCCGCCGTACCGGGAGCAGCGCAAGCCCCGGTTCTCACTGGGCGGCGGCTCGAAGCCGGAGCCTGCGGACGTGACATCCCTGGAGACGTTCGGGGAGGCGCTGCGGCTGTTGGCGCGGGACGCCAAGGTGAAGGGGGTGTTGTTGGAGGTGGAGGGGTTGGGGTTGCCCCAGGCGAAGCGGGACGCGCTGCTGGCGTTGCTGGCGGAGTTCCGTGCTGCGGGCAAGCGGGTGGTGACGTGGGCGGTGATGGTGGACACGGATTCGTATCCGGTGCTCTGCGCGGCGGACGAGGTGCTGCTCGCGCCCATGGGGCGGCTGGAGCTGGTGGGGTACGCGGCGGAGTCGACGGCGTTGGGGGAGGGGCTGTCGCGCATCGGCATCCGGCCGCAGTTCATCCGGCGCGGTGACTACAAGACGGCGCCGGAGCTGTTCACGCATCCGGAGGTCTCCGACATCCAGCGGCGGACGGTGGAGTCGTTCCTGGACGAGCGCTACTCGGCGCTGGTGGAGGCGGTGTCCGCGGCGCGGAAGAAGACGCCGGACGAGGTGAGGGCGCTCATCGACCAGGGGCCGTACAGCGCGCAACGCGCGCAGGCGGCGCGGCTGGTGGATGGGCTGGTGAGCGAGGTGGACCTGCCGCTGCACCTGGGGATGGTGGAGAAGAAGGACGGCGCGGCTCCGGAGGATGACGACACGGAGCTGGAGCCGATGGAGATGTACCTGGAGACGGTGCCGTTCCCGCCGGTGAAGTGGCGGCGGTGGAAGCGCAAGCCCCGGCTGGCGTTCGTGCCGGTGTCCGGGATGATCGTCCCGGGGAGCGGGAACGCGGGGGGCCGGTTCGCGACGTCGGACGCAGTGGTGAAGGGGTTGAGGGCGGCGGCGCGGGACAAGCGGTCCAAGGCCATCCTCCTGTATGTGAACAGCCCGGGTGGGGCGGCGATCGCCTCGGAGCAGATCCTCGAGGTGGTGCAGCGGGTGGCGAAGAAGAAGCCCGTGATTGCGTACATGGACCGGGTCTGCGCCAGTGCGGGCTACATGGTGGCGCTGGGCGCGAAGGAGCTGTGGAGCGCGCCGCACGCGGTGGTGGGATCCATTGGCGTGTTCGCGGGCAAGTTCGACACGTCCGGGCTGATGCAGATGTTGGGCATCCACAAGACGGTGATCACGCGCGGGGCGAACGCGGGGCTGCTGTCGTTCTCGCGCGCGTTCACGGAAGGGGAACGGGCCGCGCTCGAGGCGGACATCGAGGAGATGTACCAATCCTTCCTGGGGCACGTGGCGAAGGCGCGCGGGCGGACCAAGGAGGAGATCCACGCGCTGGCCGAGGGCCGCGTGTACTCGGGCCTGCGCGCCAAGGAGGCCGGGCTGGTGGACAAGCTCGGCGGGTTCGAGGAGGCGTGCCGGTACGCGCTGTCGCTCGCGAAGGTGGCGCCGGGTGACTTCGAGTTGAAGTCCTACGGTGCGCCCGCGCCGCGGATGTCAATTCTGAAGCTCCTGATGGGCGCAGCGCACCCGGCCACGTATGCCCTGTGCCCGGTGTCGTGGGACCTGAGCGGCGATGCGAAGGAGATGCTCGTGTCGTTGGCGGACGAGCCCGAGGTCGACTCGTGGCTGCGCCGGTTCGCGCACAAGCTCCGTGGTACGGTCCGCGCCCCATGAAGCGCACCGTCCTCACAGGGCTCCTCGTGCTGGCCCCCGCCTGCGCCACGCCGTCGCGTGAGCCCGTCTCCGTGGCGGAGGCCTACGCGCGAGCCCTCGACGAGGGACGGCTCCAGGACGCCTACGCCCTCACCACCAACGGCCCCGACGGGGAGACGGCCTTCCTGGAGCGCTACTCGGACGAAGCCACCCGCCGTGAGCGCGCCGCCGCCGTCCGCTCCAGCACCGAGCTCCTCGAGGCCCGAGCCCCCGCGCTCACCCTCGCGCGCTCCGGCCCCGACTGGCGCGTCGTCGAGGCCCGCCCGGCCGATGTCCCTCGCGCCGCGCTCCGCCGCTTCCTCGACGCCTCCGACGCCAAGGACTGGAAGACCGCCTACGGCCTCCTCGCCGCTCCCTTGCGCGCCCGCTACACCCCCGAGCGGCTCAAGGAGGACTTCGAGCGCGAGCCCCTCTCCAAGGAGCGCCTGCGCCGCGCCCGGCTCGCCCTCAACACCCACGTGCGAGTCGGCGCCGGTGAGGCCGTCTTCCCCCTGGGCGACGAGCGCGCCGTCCTCCTGGTCCTCGAGGACGGCGAGTACCGTGTCTTGGCCCTGGAATAGGCCCGCCTGCCCGTTCCCACAGTGTCCCTGATGGACACCTTCAGCCTGTCGACACCCTCCGGCCCTCCAGTCCGCCGCCAGGGTGCGTCCTGGGCCACACCGCGTTAAACGACGTTGTACAGCTCCTCCCGGACTGGCATGTTCCGCGCCCCTGGGGGTGCTCCCAAGCGCCCGTTTTCCAAAAGGTTTCAGGTGTCCCGATGAGCGTTACCGAGGCCGACGTCCTCGCGGCCATGTCGAAGGTGATCGATCCCGAGCTGCACGTGGATCTGGTGAAGGCCGGAATGGTGAAGGACGTCCGCGTCACCGGCGACACCGTCAAACTCAAGATCGAGCTCACCACGCCCGCCTGCCCCATGAAGGGGAAGATCCAGGCCGACTCCGAGGCCGCCCTCAAGGCCGTCCCCGGCCTGAAGTCCTTCAACATCGAGTGGGGCGCCCAGGTCCGCTCCGCCGGCGGCGGTGTCCCCGCGGGCGCGCTGCTCCCCAAGGTGAAGAACATCATCCTCGTCGGAGCGGGGAAGGGCGGCGTCGGCAAGAGCACCGTCGCCGTCAACCTGGCCACCGCCCTGGCCCAGCACGGCGCCAAGGTCGGCCTGCTCGACGCCGACTTCTACGGCCCCTCCGTCCCCCTGATGACGGGCCTGGGCGACAAGAAGCCCGTGAGCCCCGACGGCAAGTCGCTGGATCCGCTCATCGCCCACGGCCTCAAGGTCATGTCCATCGGCTTCCTCGTGGAGGCCGACCAGGCCCTCATCTGGCGTGGCCCCATGCTCCACGGCGCGCTGATGCAACTGGTGCGTGACGTGAACTGGGGCGAGCTCGACTACCTCGTCCTGGACCTGCCCCCGGGCACCGGTGACGTGGCCCTGTCGCTGTCGCAGTCCATCCGCGCCGCGGGGGCGGTGCTCGTCACCACGCCGCAGGACGTGGCCCTGGCCGACGTGGTCCGCGCCAAGCAGATGTTCGACAAGGTCCACATCCCCGTGCTGGGCATCGTGGAGAACATGTCCCAGTTCGTCTGCCCGAACTGCTCGCACGTCACCCCCATCTTCAACCACGGCGGTGGTCGCAAGGCCGCGGAGATGTTCGGCATCCCGTTCCTCGGGGAAGTTCCGCTGGACTTGAAGGTGCGTGTGTCGGGAGACTCGGGCGTACCGGTGGTGGTGGGCGCCAAGGACAGCCCGGAGGCCAAGGCCTTCCTGGAGGTCGCTCGCAACATCGCGGGCCGCGTGTCCGCGCAGAGCGCCAAGAGCATCCCGCTGCCGGTGGTGCAGGCACGCTGACCCACCCAGGAGACGCTTCATGCCCCCGGCCGGCAACGACGAGTATCCCGACGACCCGCTCATCGACGAGGACCGTTCCGGCCGGGAAGGGCGCGCCTCGGGGCCCGCGGGTTTCGTCCCGGAGTTCGTCCGCCGCATGGCCGTCGCCGGCCTGGGCGCCCTCTTCATGACCGAAGAGGGCATCCGCAACCTCGCCGGCCAGCTCAAGCTCCCGAAAGAAGCCCTCGGCTTCATCCTCTCCCAGGCGGAGAAGACCAAGGATGAAGTCACGGGCGCGATCACCGAGGAGCTCCGCCGCTTCCTCCAGTCCGAGAAGCTGCGCGACGAGTTCCTCAAGCTGGTCTCCGGCATGACGCTGGAGATCAAGGCGCAGGTCCGGCTCGTCCCGCCGGACAAGGCCGAGAAGCTCGGTGAGGATGAGCCCGAGCCTCCCGCCGCCGAGCCGCGCCCCAAGGAGAAGAAGCACGCCGCGGCCCCCACCGCGCGCGTGGTCATCTCCGAGCTCAATGCCCGCCGCCCCGGCTCCCGGCGCTCGAAGAAGGAGTAGTGGTGGCGGACACGCCTCCCCCTGAAACACCCGCCGCGCCCGCGCGGAAGGGCTTCCGTTCCTCGCCGCTCGCCAAGCGGCTGCCGCTGCTCGTGGCCGTCGGGCTGGGCCTGTGGTTCTGGCAGGTGACCGGCATCCCCGAGCGCGAGCTGGTCATCCATCCCTCGGGTGACGGCTGGCGACAGGCGCGCGCCCTGGACCTCCAGGTGAGCGGCGCGGACGGCGAGCTCATCAAGCGCGAGGAGCGCTTCTTCGGCGACACCGGCGCGCCCCCGGAGCTCACCTTCAAGGTGGACCTGCCGGAGGGTGACTTCCGCGCGGTGTTCTTCGTGAAGCTCGCGGGCCGCGAGGAGCGCCAGCGCGTGGAGGAGCGCCTGTCGGTGGGGGAGGAGCGCTACATCGTCCGCCAGGTGGAGTTGCCCGCCGCGACTCGTTGACCGCCCCGGGGGCGTGGGCTAAGGCCGCTCGACGTCATTCACATTCCGACCGAGGGGTTCGAGAGCACCATGGCAACGGAGCACATCGTCGTCGTCGGCGCCGGGCAGATGGGCGCGGGCATCGCGCAGGTGGCATTGCAGGCGGGTCTGCGCGTCACGCTGGCGGACGTGTCCAAGGAAGGTCTCGCCAAGGGCGCGGACCGCATCCGCGCGGGCCTGAAGAAGCTGGTGGAGAAGGGCAAGCTCGACGCCGCGAAGCAGCAGGCCGCCGAGGCCAACCTCGCCACCCTCACGAACGTCACCGAGGCGAAGGATGTCGACTTCGCCATCGAGGCGGTGACGGAGAACGAGGACCTCAAGCGCCGCATCTTCCAGGACCTGGACGCCGTCGTCCGGCCGGGCGGCATCCTCGCCACCAACACCTCCTCCATCCCCATCACCCGCATCGCCGCGTCCACGAAGCGCCCCGAGTCCGTCATCGGCATGCACTTCATGAACCCGGTGCCGGTGATGCAGCTGGTGGAGCTCATCCGCGGCGCCGCGACGTCCGACGAGACCTACGCCACCACGCGCGCCTTGTCCGAGCGCATGGGCAAGACGACGGTCGTCTCCAAGGACTTCCCGGGCTTCATCGTCAACCGCATCCTCATCCCGATGCTGAACGAGGCCTGCTACGCGCTGATGGAGGGCCTGGGCTCCGCGGAGGACATCGACACCGCGATGAAGCTGGGCACCAACCAGCCCATGGGCCCGCTGCAGCTGGCCGACTTCATCGGCCTGGACACGGTGCTCTACATCGCCGAGGTGCTGCACAAGGGCCTGGGTGACTCGAAGTACCGCCCGTGCCCGCTGCTGCGTCAGTACGTGGACGCCGGCTGGTACGGCAAGAAGAGCGGCCGCGGCTTCTACAAGTACTGAGCCCAGAGAGGACACCGGACCATGACCTACGAGAACCTCCGACTGGAGCACGACGGCGCGGTCGCCACGCTGACCATCGACCGTCCCAAGGCGCTCAACGCCCTCAACAACAAGACGCTGCAGGAGTTCGAGGCGGCGGTGCGCTCGCTCGGCGTCGAGACGCGCGTGCTCATCGTCACCGGCGGAGGCGAGAAGGCCTTCGTCGCGGGCGCGGACATCGCGGAGATGGCGGCGCTGAACGAGTCCCAGGCGCAGGAGTTCGCCGCCCTGGGCCACCGCGCGCTCGCGCTGCTGGAGTCCTTGGCCATCCCCACCATCGCCGCGGTGAACGGCTTCGCGCTGGGCGGCGGCTGTGAGCTGGCCCTCGCGTGCGACTTCATCTACGCGTCCGAGAAGGCGCAGCTCGGCCTGCCGGAAGTGGGCCTGGGGGTCATTCCGGGCTTCGGCGGCACGCAGCGGCTCACCCGCGTGGTGGGCCGGGCCCGCGCGAAGGAGCTCATCTTCACGGGCGCGCGCATCGACGCGGCCAAGGCGAAGGAGATCGGCCTGGTGCTGGAGGTGCTGCCGGCCGACGGGCTGCTCGCGCACTGCCGCGCCGTCGCGGCGAAGATGCTCAAGAACAGCCCATTGGCCATCGGCAAGGCCAAGCGGGTCATCGAGCAGGGCGCGGACAAGGACCTCACCGAGGCCAACACGCTCGAGCGCCAGGGCTTCGCGGAGCTGTTCGGCTCCCATGACCAGCGCGAGGGCATGCAGGCCTTCCTCGCCAAGCGTCCCGCGAGCTTCACGGGCGTGTGATTCACGCGCGCGCGGTCGGGAGTCTCCTCACGGTCCTCCTGGCCGCGTCGCCGGCCCGCGCCGAGCGTGTCCCGACGGGCGTCCTCGATGGGCGCCTGGCCCCTTCGAGCCGCGCGCTCGCCGACGAGCCCGTTCGTCCGCCCGCGCGCGAGGGTGAGCCCCCTGAACCCGCTCGCGAAGCCCCGCCCGACGACGAGCACGGCCGCGCCTCGCCGCTCGTGTCGTGGAAGCGCTCGCTGTGCATCTATACCGGGTGCTTCCTCGAGCCGTTGATGCCCGATGTCCGCTACCAGTGGGCCTCGGGGGCTCCAGACCACTGGGTGCTCTCCTGGCCCATCCATCCGTGGGCGCTCGGAGCGTGGGACATCCCCGGGCCCACGCTGCTCGTCTCGCCCTTCCTCGAGCCCCAGGTCCGCCTGGCCCCCGCGAAGTGGCGGCTGCTCGCGGGGGCACGCGTGTCGGTGTTCCCGGACCGGGCGCGCCTCGGGGTGCTCGCCGAGGGAGCGGGCCTGTGGGGGCAGGACGGCTCCGGGGGCGTGGCGGGGGTGGGCCTCACGTATGACCTGATTGAACGGCACGAGGCCACGACGCCGTGGACGGTGTCGGTGGTGCTGCGCCGGGCCTGGACGGGGGAGGGGGCGCGGATGGACGTGTCCTTCGACGTCACGGTGCCCCTGAACATGTTCCTGGGCTCGCCCCTGGAATCCGGGGAGCGGGGGCGGCCAACCGGCGGCTCCTCGGCACGGTAACCGTCGCTTGGGGACGGGTCCTTCGTCTTCGCTATTCCCTGGGAGCACCCCCCGTAATATGGAGCCCTCATGAACTTCGAGCTGACCGACGTCCAGCGCGAGATCCAGCGGATGTGCCGCGAGTTCGCCGCCAAGGAACTGACCCCCAACGCCCGCAAGTGGGATGAGCACCACACGTGGCCCACCGATGCGGTGAAGAAGCTCGCCGAGCTGTCGCTGCTCGGTGTCGCCGTCCCCGAGCAGTACGGCGGCGCGGGCCTGGACAATGTCTGTTACGCGCTCGCCATGGAGGAGATCAGCCGCGGCTGTGCCTCCACCGGCGTCATCATGAGCGTGAACAACTCGCTCTACTGCGATCCGGTGATGAAGTTCGGCACCGAGGCGCAGAAGGAGGAGTTCCTCACGCCGTTCGCGCGGGGTGACAAGCTCGGCTGCTTCGGCCTGACGGAGCCCGAGGCCGGCAGCGACGCCGCCGCCCAGCAGACCGTCGCGGTGCGCCGGGGTGACGAGTACATCATCAACGGCTCGAAGAACTGGATCACCAACGGCCCCAAGGCCGACGCCATCGTGCTGTTCACGATGACGAACAAGGAGGCGGGCCACAAGGGCATCAGCGCCTTCCTGGTCCCCACCAACACCCCCGGCTTCACGCGCGCCGAGCCCGACAAGAAGATGGGCATCAGCGCCGCCTGGTCCTGCTCCATGTTCTTCGAGGACATGCGCGTGCCGGCCAAGAACCTGCTGGGCAAGGAGGGCGAGGGCTTCAAGGTCGCCATGTCCACGCTGGACGGCGGCCGCATCGGCATCGCGTCCCAGGCGCTGGGCATCGCGCGCGCCGCGTACGAGGAGGCCGTCCGCTACTCGGGTGAGCGCAAGTCGTTCGGCAAGCCCATCCGCGAGCACCAGGCCATCCAGTTCATGATCGCCGACATGGCCATGGAGATCGACGCGGCCCGGCTGCTCATCTGGCGGGCGGCCCTGCTCAAGGACAAGGGCGTGCGTCACAGCGCGGAGAGCGCGATGGCGAAGCTGTTCGCCAGCGAGATGGCCAACCGCGTGACGAACAAGGCCCTCCAGGTGCACGGCGGCATGGGCTACAGCAAGGAGATGGACGCGGAGCGCCACGTGCGCGACGCTCGCATCACCGAGATCTACGAGGGGACGAGCGAGATCCAGCGCATCGTCATCTCGGCCAACGTCCTGAAGGAGTAGGCATCATGAAGAGGGCACTGCTTCCCGTACTGGTCCTGGCGTCCGCCGTGGTGTTCGCCCAGGGCACTCCGTCGAAGAAGTCCGAGGGCGGGAAGCCCGCGGCCCCCACGAAGCCGGCGCCCGCGAAGAGCGACGCGCCGGACGTGGAGCGGATGCCCTTCACGCCGGACTCCATCCGCCAGGTGGTCGCCTACAACCAGGGGCGCATCCAGGAGTGCTACGAGGACCACATGGCGGAGAAGGACAAGAAGGTGGAGGGCAAGCTGCACACGTCCTTCACCATCGACGCCAATGGCCTGGTGAAGAACGCCAAGGTGAAGAAGGGCAGCACGCTGAAGGACCCGAACCTGCACGACTGCGTGGTGGCCGTGCTGACGTCCATGACGTTCCCCAAGCCTCCGGACGGCGCGGACCACCCCATCGAGTACCCGTTCAACCTCAAGGCCGTCGAGTAGGAAGGCTTCCGTGAACCTCGAGCTGACCGAGACCCAGACGCTGATTCGCGAGACGGCCCGCAAGTTCGCGCGCGAGCGCGTGGCCCCGCTGGCCCGAGAGTTGGACCGCACGGAGCGCTTCCCGACGGAGCTCTACAAGGAGCTGGGGGAGCTGGGGCTGCTCGGGGTGAACATCCCGGCGAAGTACGGCGGCTCGGAGGCGGGCGCCGTCTCCTACGCGCTGGCGATGATGGAGATGGCGGCGGCGGACGCGTCCACCGCGGTGACGATGGCCGTCACGAACATGTGTGGCGAGCTGATCAACGCCTTCGGGACCGAGGCCCAGCGCGAGAAGTACGTGACGCGGCTGGCGTCCGGTGAGGCGGTGGCGGGCTCGTTCGCGCTCTCCGAGCCGCACGCGGGCTCGGACCCGGGCGCGCTCAGGACCACGGCGGTGCGGCGTGGCGACACCTGGGTGCTCAACGGCAGCAAGCAGTGGATCACGTCGGGTGCGCACGCCGGGGTGTTCGTGGTGTGGGCGCGGACGTCGGGCGCGGGCAACAAGGGCTTGTCCTGCTTCATCGTGGAGGGCGGGACGAAGGGCCTCATCGTCGGGCGTCACGAGGACAAGATGGGCCTGCGCTCGTCGAACACCGTGCCGCTGACGTTCGAGGACTGCGTCATTCCGGCGGAGAACCTGCTGGCGGCGGAAGGGCAGGGGTTCCGGCTGGCGATGGTCGCGCTGGACGGCGGGCGCATCGGCATCGCGTCGCAGGCGTGCGGCGTGGCGCGGGCGGCGCTGGAGGCGACGGTCTCGTATGTGAAGGACCGCAAGGCCTTCGGCCAGGCCGTGGGGGAGTTCCAGGGCCCGCGGTTCATGGTCGCGGACATGAAGACGCAGATCGACGCGGCGGAGCTGCTGACCCTGCGCGCGGCGTTCCTGAAGGACCAGAAGCAGCCGTTCTCCCGCGAGGCGTCGATGGCGAAGCTGTACGCCAGCGAGACGAGCAACCGCGTCTGCGACAAGGCCGTGCAGCTTCATGGTGGCTACGGCTACATCGACGAGTTCCCGGTGGAGCGGTACTTCCGCGACGCCCGCGTGCAGACCATCTACGAGGGCACCAGCGAAGTGCAGCGCGTGGTGATTGCTCGCGAGAGCTTCAAGCTGCTGGGGTAGGCGCGTGGCGTTGAAGAAGAAGGGCCGGCATTACTACGGCGATTCGCGCGCGGACATCCGCCCCGAGCTGGAGCGGTACAGCAAGGCGAACAAGTATCTCATCGAGCGGCTGGATGAGCTGAGCTGCCCGGAGTGCGGCCATGAGCGCTCGCATCTCATCCTCGACGAGGAGGCGGGTGCGGCGGTGCAGTGCTGCGTGAAGTGCGAGCACGAGGTGCCCCTCGCGGACAGCGAGGAGTTCCTCGAGGAGGCTGAGCTCCAACAGGCCGAGTGCCCCTGTGGGAATGGGGCGTTCGAGATGGCCGTGGGCTTCGCCTTCTACAAGGGCACCACGGATGTCCGCTGGGTCTACATCGGCTGCCGGTGTCCCGAGTGCGGGCTCACGGCGTGCTACGGGGACTGGAAGACGCCGTGAGGCCTGGGGCGAATCAGCCCCGACAGCTGGAGTAGGTGTGCGTCCTGAAATACATGCTGCGCGAGCCGTGCATGTACAGCTCGCCGCAGATGCAATCCTGCCGCCCGACCTCCACGGTCATCGAAGAGTCTGAATAGTAGGCGGTGTACCCGAAGGTCTCGCTGGTGCAGTGCAGCGGCGGGGGAAGCGTCTGCTCCATCTGCCCGAGCCCCTCCTGCTCAGCAGGGGCGTCATCCGTCTCTGGGAGACCGCCTCCGCAGGCAGCCGCCAGGAATGCGAACGCCAGCAACGCACCACGCCTCGATTGGCTGCTGTTTTGTATTTGCATTCCTGTGGCTGTAGCACCTGTCATGCAACACAAGCCATGGAGGAAAGCCACTGGAGGAAGTGTCGTTGTCCCGTGAGGGGCAATTCCTTCATCGCACCTCCGTCCGATAGGCATCGGGCCGAGGTGCCCACCACGACCGAGGGCTTCACGAGGGCGGGCGACTCTCGGCGTTGACAATCCATCATACCGAGAGTCCCGTCCTCGTCGTCAGTCGAGCTTCCGCCTCCGGAGGAACGACACACCCACCCAGAGCGCCATCATCACGAAGGACGCGCTGCTGGCGTCGGTGGCGCCGCAACCCCAACCGGTGACCGTCAAGTCGCGAGGGCCTGGCAGTTCCGGCTCGCTGGGGCCGTTGGGGGCCGAGGGTCCCGCGTCCTCGGTGCCTGCGTCGGGAGCAGTGCCGGCGTCGCCGTCACCCGCGTCCGGTTCTGGCTGCGGCGTCGTACCCGCGTCGTCACCGGCGTCAGGCTCGGGCGGCGTGCCCGCATCTTCACCGGCGTCAGGCTCAGGCGGCGTGCCTGCATCTTCACCGGCGTCAGGCTCGGGCGGCGTGCCCGCATCTTCACCGGCGTCAGGCTCGGGCGGCGTGCCCGCATCTTCACCCGCGTCGGGCTCCGGGGGAGCTCCCGCATCAGGCTCCGCGCCCGCGTCGGCGGTGCCCGCGTCGGGCGTGCCAGCATCCGGAACCCCCGCATCGGGGGTACCCGAGTCCGGCGCTCCTGCATCCGGAGGTCCTGCGTCGAACGCCCCGGCATCGGGCGCCCCGGCATCCCGAGGCCCGCCATCCGGCTGCCCCGCGTCCGGCAGGCTCCCGCCGTCCCCGGGCTCGGCGACCACCAGCAGTTCCTCGGACATGCTCCACGAGTACACGTTCTCGATGCCACCGAACTCCGCGACGACACGATGTTCGCCCATCGGGAAGAACGAGAGCGCCACGGTGGCGGACCCCGCGCTGTCGACGTCCTGGGACGTGACGAAGTCCCCATTCACGAAGAAGCTCATCGTGCCCGTCGTCAGCGGAGTGCCCGAGACGTCCGTCACATACGCCGTGAAGAACGTCGACTCGCCCTCGATGATGGGCCCGCCCTGGTGCTCCAGCCGCGTCACCGTGGGCTCGATGCCCACGCCCCGGATGAGCAACGTCAGGTCGTTGAACGACAGATCTCCGCCCGCGGTGAGATCCTCCCAGCTCATCACCCACGTGTCCGTCGACTCCATGGGCGCCAGCATCAACACGTGGGGCGTGCGCTGCTGATAGCTCCACGCGTCCATGTCGTAGGATTCGACGATCTGGACCTTGCCGTACTCCCGCGACTGGAGCCGCGAGTAGCTCGTCGGGCTGAGCCAGTTCGAACTCGGGTTGACCGTCGTCACCCGGTCCGTCGACAGCGACTGATGCAGGTCCAGGTTCAGTATCGTCTTCGAGAAGAAGACGTTGATGTCCCCGTGCCCCCACAGCTCGCACTGGTACCGGCCCTCGGGGGTGATGGCGGGCAGGAAGCACGCATCCGTGGCGCGGTCGTAGTCATGCTCCAGATACGTGACGAGGAAGAAGACGATCTCCCGCCCCCCCGTCACCGTCCCCAGACTCACCCGGCGGTCCTCCTCGTTGATGGCCGCCGTCACGTCCCGCCCCGCGATGACGCGCCCGTCCGGACCGAACGCGCTCGCCTTGTAGTCGGGCAGCCCATCCAGCGCGCCCGACAGGTCCCAGATGGGCCCCACGGACGCCGGCTGCCCCGGGCCCCGGGATGCCAGCCGCGGCGTGAGGCACTCCACCGCGGGCGACCCCGGGCACAGGTTCTCATCGTCATCCGTGCTCAACAGGATGATGTTCCCCAATCCCATGTGGCCGTTCTGTGCATCATCCGGCTCGAGCAGGTTGGGGATGTGGGGGAAGACGCCCCGGTCGCTGAAGTACGCATCCAGCAGCCCCGGCACCGCGCCCGAACGGAAGTTCCCGCTGGCATCCACCAGGTCCGTCGCATCGCGCACGCGCTGCCCCACCACCGCGCCCACCGGACGCGCGGGATAGTCCGGCACATCGTCCGGCCATCGCTTGGGCCCACCATTCGGCGAGTAGCTGGTGGCCGACGTGCAACCGCCCGTCAGCAGCTCCGGCTCGCGCAGGCGGAGCACCTCACCGGTCTCCGCCCGCCGATGGAAGAAGATGCGCTCCGGGATGCACCGCGTGGCCTCGCCGATGTAACCCCGGTCCGGATTGAGGTTGTACAAGTCCTCGTGGAAGTCCGGGATGCCATTGCCCTCGACGTCGATGAGCACGTCGTCGTTGGGATCATCCGGGTTCCCGATGTCCACGTACCCCCGCGACACCAGGTCGTCGTAGTAGAGCCACCCCAGCGTGTGGGACGCGCCCGCGTAGGCCTTCTCCTCGACGAGCAGGACCTCCACGTTCCTGTCGCGCGACAGGATGAGCCGGTTCGAGTCCACACCCTGCGCGGACACACGACCCGCGCCCAGCAGGACGACGACCACCAGAAGCAGGGAAGGGCTCCAACGAAGCATGGACATCCTGTGCCAGCCGAGAAGTGAACGCGGCATTCTATGTCCTTCTTGGAATCCCAGTACACGGTGCCAGCCCGGAGCGAAGGCGACGACCTCATGAGAGGGAAGGGAAGGAAGAGGCCCGCGGCCGCCGACGTGCGGGAAAACAGTCCACCCCCCCGGGCGCACCTCCCCCATGACTCACGCCGGGCACCGGACTCGCGGACCTCGACCCACGAGCGGAACGGGCCTGCACGCGAGCGGTCGCATTTCAGCGGATTTTTCGAGTACAGTGCGCGGGCTCGCTGACCGGGCAGGTGCACCGGTCGCTCGCGTGACTCCCTGAAGTCAGGGGTGCACGGGAGGGCGAGCGGTCTTAGTTCGAGTGATGCGGAAGGTCCCACCGGGTCTTGACAGTTCCGGCGGAGCACATCCCGTGATCAGCACATGGGGCACGAGCGCGCTTGACTACCGGAATAACCGGTGTCTAGGGTGCGCGGCTTCATTCAAAAGTCCCCAGAGGTGGGGACGTCCGTGACCTCCCGCTGCTCCCCGCGCGGAGGCCCCGTCCATCAAATCAGGGGGCAGCTGTACCGTTTCAAAGGACTTCCAACTCCATGCAGCAGAACGTGAACCAGCAGATCGAGACGGACGCCGGCGATGAGAACTTCGCGGCGATGTTCGAAGAGTCGCTCAAGCAGCGCGGTGGCGACGGCATCCTGAAGGAAGGGGAGATCGTCAAGGGCACCGTCGTGCAGGTGACCAAGGACTTCGCGATCGTCGACATCGGCTACAAGTCCGAGGGTCAGGTCCCGATCTCCGAGTTCACCAGCCCTCGCGGAGAGATCTCCGTCAAGGCGGGCGACCCGGTCGAGGTCCTCCTGGAGAGCCGTGAGAACGACACCGGCATGGTCGTCCTCTCCAAGGAGAAGGCCGACAAGATGCGCATCTGGGACGAGATCAGCGCCGCCTGCGAGCGCGATGAGATCGTCAAGGGCACCATCGTCGGCCGCGTGAAGGGTGGCCTCTCCGTCGACATCGGCGTGAAGGCGTTCCTCCCGGGCAGCCAGGTCGACATCCGGCCCGTGCGCAACCTTGACCAGTACATCTCGAAGGAATTCGAGTTCAAGGTCATCAAGTTCAACAAGAAGCGCGGCAACATCGTCCTGAGCCGCCGCGTGCTCCTCGAGAAGCAGCGCGAGGAGATGAAGAAGGAGACCCTCAAGAACCTGAAGGAGGGTGCGGTCCTCAAGGGCGTGGTCAAGAACCTCACCGACTACGGTGCGTTCATCGACCTGGGCGGCATCGACGGCCTGCTCCACATCACGGACATGTCGTGGGGCCGCATCGGTCACCCCAGCGAGATGTTCAACGTGGGTGACGAGGTCCGCGTCGTCGTCCTCAAGTTCGACCCGACGCAGGAGCGCGTCAGCCTGGGCCTGAAGCAGATCCAGGAGGACCCGTGGCACCGCGCCGACGAGAAGTACCCGGTCGGCACGCGCGTCAAGGGCAAGGTCGTCAGCATCACCGACTACGGCGCGTTCATCGAGATCGAGCAGGGCGTCGAGGGTCTGGTGCACGTGTCCGAGATGTCCTGGACCAAGCGCCTCAAGCACCCGTCCAAGATCCTGGAGGTCGGCCAGGAGGTGGAGGCCGTCGTCCTGGACATCGATCCGAAGGCCAAGCGCATCGCGCTGGGCATGAAGCAGATCGAGCAGAACCCCTGGACGCTGCTCGAGGACAAGTACCCGATCGGCTCCGTCATCAAGGGTCAGATCCGCAACGTCACCGACTTCGGCGTGTTCGTCGGCGTCGAGGAGGGCGTGGACGGCCTGGTGCACGTGTCCGACATCTCGTGGACGCAGCGCATCAAGCACCCGGGCGAGATGTTCAAGAAGGGCGACGAGGTCGAGGCGGTGGTCCTCAACATCGACGTCGAGAACGAGCGCTTCAGCCTGGGCATCAAGCAGCTCCAGCCGGACCCCTGGGAGACGCTGTCCGAGCGCCTGCCTGTGGGCAGCCGCGTGAAGGGCAAGGTCACCAAGGTCACCGACTTCGGCGCGTTCGTGGAGATCGAGCCGGGCATCGAGGGCCTCGTCCACGTCTCCGAGCTGAAGGAGGAGCGTGTCGAGAACCCGCGTGACGTGGTGCAGGAGAACCAGGATGTCGAGGTGAAGATCATCGACATCAACACGCCGGACCGGAAGGTCGCGCTGTCCATGAAGGCGCTGATCGGCGAGGGCGACGACTACCGCGAGTACCTCCGCAAGCAGGCGGAAGGCTCCAAGGCGCGCCTCGGCGACGTGATGGGCAAGCTGACCAAGAAGTAGTCAGCGAGCCGCTTCACGGCGTGACGGCCGGGTTCCCGCAAGGGGGCCCGGCCGTTGCCTTTTCGGGGGAATGGGCGCCGACCTCCCGACCGGTCGGACAGGCGACGCTCCGGCCCGGACGGCGAGCGAGGACGCTTGAACTCCGGGGAACGCCCGGTGATAAGGGCGAGCGCCGCTGTTATCGAAGGACCTCCGTACATCCTCAAGGGAGACAGATTCATGGCTCGTGAAGTCGTCATCGTGGGCGCGGCCCGTACCCCCATCGGCTCCTTCCAGGGGGCGCTCTCCAAGCTGACGGCTCCGCAGCTGGGCGCTGTGGCCATCAAGGCCGCGCTCGAGCGCGCGGGCGTCAAGCCCGAGGCCGTGCAGGAAGTCATCATGGGCAACGTGCTCCAGGCCGGCGTCGGCCAGGCGCCCGCCCGTCAGGCCACGCTGTTCGCCGGCCTGCCCGAGGGAGTTCCCGCCACCACGCTCAACAAGGTCTGTGGCTCCGGCCTGAAGGCCGTCATCGCGGGCGCGCAGGCCATTGCGCTGGGCGAGGCGGACGTCGTCGTCGTGGGCGGCATGGAGTCCATGAGCAACGCGCCGTACATCAGCCACACGATGCGTGGCGGCGCGCGCATGGGGAACGTGGAGTTCAAGGACGCGATGATCCACGACGGCCTCTGGGACGTGTACGGCAACGTCCACATGGGCAACTGCGCCGAGGAGTGCGCCACGTCGCAGAACATCAGCCGCGCGCAGCAGGACGAGTTCGCGCTGGAGTCCACCCGCCGCGCCATCCAGTCCCAGAAGGAGGGCCTGTTCGCCGCGGAGATCGTCCCGGTGGTCATCCCCGGCAAGAAGCCGGGTGAGGAGACGACGGTGTCCGAGGACGAGGGTCCTCGCAACGCCAAGCCGGACAAGATTCCCGGCCTCAAGCCCGTGTTCAAGAAGGACGGCACGGTGACGGCCGCCAACGCGTCCTCCATCAACGACGGCGCCGCGGCGCTGGTGCTGATGAGCGAGGAGCGGGCGAAGGCGGAGGGGAAGACCATCCTCGGCCGCATCACCGGCTACGCGCAGGCGGCGCGCAAGCCCGTGGAGTTCACGATTGCTCCGGCGGACGCCATCAACACGCTGCTGACGAAGAAGGGCGTGAAGGCGGCGGACGTGGACCTGTGGGAGATCAACGAGGCGTTCGCGGTGGTGTCCATCGCCAACAACCGCATACTCGGCCTGGACCCGGCGAAGGTGAACGTGCGCGGCGGCGGCGTGGTGCTGGGCCACCCGATTGGCGCCTCGGGCGCGCGCGTGCTGGTGACGCTGCTGCAGACGATGAAGGACCAGGGCAAGAAGCGGGGCGTCGCGTCGCTGTGCATCGGCGGCGGCGAGGGCATCGCGCTGATGGTGGAGCGGTAGTCCACCCTCTCCCCACGGGGAGAGGGGCGGGGTGAGGGCCTTCGACGGGCCTTCACCCCGTTTCCGTTATCAGGAGGGCGCATGAACAAGGTCTACGCGAGCGCGGACGAGGCGGTCGCCGACATCCCGGACGGCTGTACGCTGATGAGCGGCGGCTTCGGGTTGTGTGGCAACCCCGAGAATCTCATCGAGGCGATTCATCGCAAGGGCGTGAAGAACCTCACCATCATCTCCAACAACTGCGGCACCACCGAGCTCGGGCTGGGCATCCTGCTCCAGAACAAGCAGGTGAAGAAGATGGTGTCGAGCTACGTGGGGGAGAACAAGGAGTTCGAGCGCCAGTTCCTCTCCGGCGAGCTGGACGTTGAGCTCAACCCGCAGGGCACGCTGGCCGAGCGCATCCGCGCGGGCGGCTGCGGCATCGGCGGGTTCTTCACGCCGACGGGCGCGGGCACCCAGGTGGCCGAGGGCAAGGAGACGCGCGTCATCGACGGGCGGCTGCACGTGCTGGAGACGCCGCTGAAGGCGGACTTCGCCATCATCCACGCGGCCAAGGCGGACACGTGGGGCAACCTGGTGTTCAACAAGACCGCGCGCAACTTCTCCCCGATGATGTGCATGGCGGCCAAGGTCACCATCGTCGAGGCGGAGGAGATTGTTCAGCCGGGCGAGCTGGACCCCGACCAGGTGCACATCCCGAGCATCTTCGTGAAGCGCATCGTCCAGGCGAAGAACCTCCAGAAGTGGATCGAGCGGCGCACCGTCCGCAAGACGGCCTGAGGACCCCATGCCACTGACTCGTGAACAGCTTGCGAAGCGCATCGCCCAGGAGCTGCGGGACGGCTTCTACGTGAACCTGGGCATCGGCATCCCCACGCTCGTCCCCAACTACATCCCCGAGGGCGTGGAGGTGGTGCTCCAGTCGGAGAACGGCCTGCTCGGCATCGGGCCCTATCCCGAGGCGGGCAAGGAAGACCCGGACCTCATCAACGCGGGCAAGGAGACGGTGACGACGGTGAAGGGCGCGTCGTTCTTCGACTCGGCGCTGTCGTTCGGGATGATCCGCGGGGGCCACATCGACATGGCCGTCCTGGGCGCGATGGAGGTCTCCGAGGAGGGGGACCTGGCGAACTGGATGATCCCCGGGAAGATGATCAAGGGCATGGGCGGGGCCATGGACCTGGCGGTGGGCGCCAAGCGCATCTACGTGGCCATGGAGCACGCGAACAAGGAGGGTCAGCCGAAGATCCTCAAGAAGTGCTCGCTGCCGCTGACGGGCCTCAAGTGCGTGCACCACATCGTCACGGACCACGCCTACATCGACGTGACGCCAGAGGGCCTGGTGCTGCGCGAGGTGGCCCCGGGCGTGACGGTGGAGCTGGTGCAGAAGCTCACCGAGCCCAAGCTGAAGATCGCCCCGGACGTGCGCGAGATGAAAGTCTGAGCGACCGAGGCTAAGGTGCGCCGCTGGGGGAGGGTGGTACGGACGACTTCCCCGGCGGAGCCCCTCGAATGGCCGATACCTCGGAGAAGCAGAACCCCATCGACCACCGCGCGCCGCGGGTGGAGTACGAGCTGCCGGTGGCGTACCGGAGCGTGGCGGGGTTCGTGACGGACTGGGCCGTCAACCTGTCGCGAGGCGGGCTCTACATCAACACCGACAAGCCCCTGCCGGTGGACACGGTGGTGAAGCTGCTGGTGACGTTGCCGGGGGCGCACTTCCCGGTGGAGTTGAAGGGCCGGGTGACGCGCACCAACGCGCTCGGCGCCGCGTCCTCCCAGTCCCCGGGGATGGCGGTGGAGTTCCTGGACGTTGACGACGACAAGCGGTCGCGGATCGGCGAGTTCGTGGAGCGGTTGCGCTCGGAGCTCCCGTCGGACGCGACCCGGAAGTAGGGCGGCCCGCCTGAGGGCGCCCCATCGAGCGCCTGCATGCTGCCCCTCCCCGAGACACCCATCCCACTGGTCATCGAGCGCCTCGGGCAGCTCGGCGAAGGCGTCGCGTCCTGGCAGGGGCGCACCGTCTTCATCCCGGGCGCGTTCCCCGGCGACACCGTCCGCGTCCACCTGGAAACCCAGGGACGGGTGCTGCGCGGGGTGCTGCGCGAGGTCGTCACCCCGGGGCCCGCCCGGCGTCCGGCGCCGTGCACCCTGGCCGGAGAGTGTGGAGGGTGTGACTGGCTGGGGCTCGCGGAGTCCGCGCAGCGTGAGGCGAAGCAGGAGATCGTCCTCTCGACGCTCGAGCACCTGGGGCACCTGCGGCGCGAGGACTTCACCGTCCGGCCGCTGATGGTGGCGCCTCGGGACTGGGGCTACCGGCGGCGCGCGGTGCTGCACCCGGCGGGCAAGGGAACGCTCGGGTACTTCAGCCGGCGCAGCCATGAGCGGCTCGCGGTGTCCGAGTGTGGCGCGTTGACGCCCGTGCTGACGGCGCTGCCCGGGAAGCTGGTGCCGCTGCTCAAGCCGCTGGCGAAGGACACCGAGGAGGTGTTGCTGCTGGCCGAGGGCGACAAGGCGGCCTTCGCGGTGACGTTGACGGGGCCGGTGACGGCGCGGCACCTGGAGGCCGCGGAGGGCGCGGTCCGGGCGCTGCGGTTGGAGGGGGCGGTGCTGGTGCCGAAGGAGGGCTCGCCGAGGCTGGTGGGCAGGCCGGTGCTGCGCTCGCTCTCGCCGTTGCGGCCGGAGGTGCCGTTGTATCTGCGACCGGATGCCTTTGCCCAGGCGCACGCGGAGGCGAACGTGGGGCTGGTGACGTCGGCCATCTTCGAGCTGGCGGGGCGGGACGAGGAGTCGGTGCTGGAGCTGTATTCGGGCAACGGCAACTTCACGTTCCCGTTGGCGGCGGGCGTCCAGTCGGTGCTCGGGGTGGAGTCGAGCCCGGTGGGCGTGGAGCTGGCGCAGCGCAGTGCCCGTGAGGCGGGCGTGAGCAACGTGCGCTTCGTCCAGGGTGATGCGCGGAAGGTGTGCGACGGGCTGGTGGCCGAGGGGCGTCGGTTCGACGTGTGCCTGGCGGACCCGCCTCGCGCCGGGGCTCCGGGGCTGGCGAAGTGGATGGTGGCGCTGGGGGTCCGGCGGGTGGTGTACGTGGCGTGTGACCCGGCCTCGCTGGCGCGGGACGCGGCGGGGTTGGTGGAGGCGGGCTATCGGCCGGTGGCGCTGCAGGTGGTGGACATGTTCCCCCAGACGCACCACGTGGAGGCGGTGATGTCCTTCGAGCGGGTGGGGCAGGGCTGATGGACGCGCGCATCGTCGAGTTCGCGGAGGTGCTGCGGCAGAACGGCGTGCGGGTGAGCACGTCCGAGGTGCAGGACGCGCTGAAGGCGACGGCCGAGGTGGGACTGACGGACCGGGCGCTGTTCCGGGCGGTGCTGCGGACCACGCTGGTGAAGCGTGAGCTGGATGTGGACACGTTCAACCGCGCGTTCGACTTCTTCTTCTCGGGGGCGGCGGCGACGTTCGAGGCCATCGACAAGTCGCTGGCCGCGCAGCTCCAGGAGGAGGGGTACCTGGATGGGGACCTGCTGAAGATGGTCACCTACCAGATGAACCTGTTGCTGCCGGAGATGTCGCCGTTGGCGCAGGCGGTGCTGGAGGGGGACAGGGCGCGGCTGGCGCAGATCTTCCGGATGGCGTCGCTGCAGTTGGACCTGTCTCAGCTGGAGAGTCCGCTGCAGGCGGGGTTCTTCGCGCGGCGGATGCTGGCGGGGGCGGGCATCGACAAGGCCCGGTCCGACATGAAGTCGCTGGAGGCGGAGCTGAAGGCGCGTGGGCTGGCGCCGGAGGGCGTGGAGATCGTCTCGCGGCACGTGGCCGCGGCGATGCGGAAGATTGAAGACGCCGCGCGGCAGGAGGTGAAGCGGCAGGCGGAGGCTCGCATCCGTCGGCGGACGGACACGGCGCAGGACAAGCCGCTGCACCTGCTCTCGCAGGCGGAGGTGGACCAGATGGAGTCCGCCGTGCGCACGCTGGCGGAGAAGCTGCGCAGCCGGTTGATTCGTCGGCAGCGCTCGCACCGCAAGGGGGCGCTGAACGTGCGCAGGACGCTGCGTCGGAACATGACGTGGGGTGGGGTGCCGATGGTGCCCCAGTTCCGCAGCCGCAGGCCCGAGCGTCCGGAGCTGGTGGTGCTGTGCGACGTGTCGGACTCGGTCCGGAACGCTTCGCGGATGATGCTGCTGTTCATGCACACGATGCAGTCGCTGTTCGTGCGCGTGCGCTCGTTCGTCTTCGTGTCCGACGTGGGCGAGGTGACGCAGTACTTCAAGGACCTGGACGTGGACGAGGCCATCGACATGGCGACGGCGGGGAAGACGGTGTCCCTGAGCGCCAACTCGAACTATGGCCGCGCGCTGGCGGACTTCACCCGGGACCACCTGGGCAGCATCACCCGGCGGACCACGGTGATGGTGATTGGGGATGGGCGGAACAACTACAACGCGAACAACGTCTGGGCGCTGAAGGACCTGCGTCGCAAGGCGAAGCGCGTGCTGTGGATCTGCCCCGAGGAGCGCGGCAACTGGGGCATCGGTGACAGCGAGATGCTCACGTACGAGAAGCACTGTCACCAGGCCGTGGTGGTGACCTCCGTGTCGGACCTCGCGCGCATCGCGGACCAGCTCGTCCCGGCTTGAGCGGACCTCCGCCGAAATGGCCGGGCAGGGGACTCACGGACGTGCCCTCGGCTGATACGACATCGCCACGTCGCAGCGCGCGTAGCGTGCGCCGAACCGCTGCATGATTTCGGCGTCGTGCACGAAGCCCAGCTTCTCGTACAGATGGATGGCCGGGCCGCACTTCTTGTTCGTCAGCAGGTAGATCTTGTCCATGCCCAGGCTGGACGCCCGCTCCAGCGTCTTCGCGAGCAGGAACTCACCGACCTTCAGACCGCGCGCGCTCTTCAGCACGCCCATCTTCGTCAGCTCCACCCAGCCGTCCTTCGACACCATCAGCGCGCAGGTGCCGACCACCCCCAACTGCGGCGTCTCCGCGAACAGCACCACGCCGCCCTTGTCGAGGATCAACTCGCGCGGCTTCGACAGCAGCGCGATGTCGTTCTCCTCGAGCTTGAACATCTCCTGGATCCACTCGGCGTTGATGCGGTGGAAGGCCTCCGCCTGGTCATCGGAGAAGTCACGCACCCACATCGCCGGCGGGCCCGCGGCCTCAATCCGCTTCAGCATCGAGGACTCGGCCAGCCGCGCCTCCACCTTCGCCAGGCCCTGCATGAAGTCCCCCGACAGGCCCTCGACCAGCTGGGCCGCTGCGGGCTCGATGCGCGCCAGCAGCTGCGTCTGCACCCGGACCAGCAGCGCCTCGCCTTTCTCCGTCAGCGCCAGCACCTTCGCGCGCTGATCGTCCGGCGAGCGCCGCGTCTCGATGAACTCCTCCAGCGACCCGAGCGCCCGCGTCACCGTCGGCTGCGCCACCCCCAGCCGCTCCGCCACCTCGCCCACCGTCATCGGCCCGTGCAGCCGCAGCGTCATCAACAACGACATCTGCGCGGGCATCACCGGCAGGTCCAACGAACGGGCCACCTCCCCAGCGTCGGCCTGCATCCGCTCCGCCAACCGCTTGAGACGACTGCCCAGGAAACCCACTCCGAGCCCCGCGAGGAAATCGACTTCCATGCCGAACCTCCAATCCATAGCGCGATATATAGCTAGCTATATATCCGGCGGATTGCAAGGCGGTTTTCAGCGGAGCTCGGGCGGCTGGCCTGCGATAAAGGCCTACCTGGGCGTCACGCAAGGGCGACGCCGCGACAGGCCGAGCAGCGCGAACAGCGCCATCGCCCAGGGGAGGGAAGAGGCACCACTCTGGCAGCCACAGCCGCTGTCCTCGTCCGGCGGCTGCGTGGGCGGAGGACCTCCCGCATCCGGCGTGGACGGACCCGCGTCTGGCTGGGACGTTCCCGTCACCGTCACCGAGAAGGTGCACGTACCCTCGTTGCTCGAGAGGTCCTTGGCCGTGAACGTCACCTCCGTGGTGCCCACTGGGAACGTCGCTCCGGAAGCGTGGCTTGCGTCGAGCGTGAGCACTTCACCCGAGTCGTCGTAGGCCGTGGCGTCCTCGAAGCGGACCTCGGCGCCTCGAGTGCTCGTCGCCGGCACGGACTGGTTGGGCGGACAGCTGACCCTCGGCGGGAAGGTGTCCGCGATGAGGCCCGCCAGCTTGTAGACCGTCATGCCCTGCCCGTAATCCGCCTGGAAGTAGAGCGTCGAGCCCACCATCGTGAGGCGGCTCGGGTTCGAGCCTCGCGCTCCCGGAATCATCTCCGCGAGCAGGGTCGGCGCCCCCGTGGGTGAATCCAACCGCCACAGCTCGCGCCCCGTCGTGGGACCGAGCGCCGCGAACACCAGCGGGCCCTCGGGCGACGCCAGGAGCAATGCATTCGGATGCGCCGAATCGACGCCGGGCATCAGGTCCGCGACTCGCACCGTGCCTTCCTCCGTCCCATCCGTGCGCCACAGCTCGCGGCCACCTTCCGCGTCCGCGCCGCTGAAGAACAGGTGGTCGCCCCACGCCACGAAGTTCGCGTCGTCCAATCCATCCGCCGTGGCAGCACGCCGCAACGTCGCCGCGCGCAGCGACACCGTGCCCGCCTCCGTCCCATCCGTCTTCCACAGCGTCGTGACACCTTCCGTCGCCGTCGCCCAGAAGTAGAGGTGGCCCTTCCACGCGAAGAGCTGCTCGGGTGACGCACCGGCCTCCCCCGGGCGGAGGTCCGCCACGCGCACCGTGCCGCTCGTGGTGCCGTCGGACTTCCACAGCTCGCGGCCGGCCTGGTCCCTCGCGGAGAAGAACGTCAGCGCGCCCAGCCCCGTGAACTCGCGTGGAGCCGAGCCCCCGTCGCTGGTGACGACGTGGATGTCCTTGAGCTTGCGCGTCAGGCCGAGCTCTCCCGTCGTCGTCCAGGGCTCCAGGCGACCATCCTCCGTCTTGCCGCTGAACCAGAGACTCCCCTGGACGTACGCCGGCTCGGACACGCCCTCAGGGGCATCCGAGATGCGCCAGGTCCCCGACTGTGTGGCGTCCGTGCGCCAGAGCTGGCCTCCCACCGTGAGGAAGGCCTTGTCCCCGCCGGGGATGATGCGGGCCGAGGAGACATCCCCCGTCACGTGGTGGATGCCCGTGGCGCTGCCATCCGTGGCCCACAAGCCCGAGGCCGTGGAGAGCAACGCCTGGCCCTGGAAGGGCGCCAGCTGGATCCAATCGTTGAGGCTGTTCGTCGCGAAGTGGAGGTTCTTGGCCATCGTCGTGCCGTCGAGCCGAATCAGTCGCTGGCCCGCCCCCAGGTGCGATGTCACATAGAGCCGCTCGTCGAGCGCCGCCATGTCCAGGACCCGACCCGTACCCCGCCTCGGGGTGGGGTCCGCCACGATGTTCGTGCCCTGCTGCGTGCCATCCGTGAAGTGCAGCTCCAACCCACGCAGTCCATCGCTCGCGGGGAAGAGCAGCTTGCCCCCGAAGACGACCGCGTCCCGTCGCAGGTCCGCGATGACGAACTGCTCGACGGGCGAGAGCTGCAGCAACAGCCTCGTTCCATCCTGCGTGCCATCCGTCGCCCACAGCGAGCTCGAGCCCCCTCCCTGATGACCGTAGAAGACGAGGTGGTTGCCCACCGCGCTCAATCCGGCACGCATCCCGATTCCCGCGAAGGGCTTCGCCCCCCAGACAACCTCGCTGCCGCCCACCGTGCCGTCACTCGCATGGAGCCGACACTCCTGACCGTTGCCCACGCCCAGTGACGCGCACGCCTGGAAGATGAGCCTCCCACCGAGTACGGCCGGCTTGCGCGGCGACGTGGCGCCCGTGCCTGGATTCAGGTCCAGGATCGTCGTGCTCTCCGCCGTGCCCTCGGTTCGACAGAGCTCCTCGCCCGTCGCCTCGCTCACGCAGGGGAAGTACGCCACGCCGTCCAACAGGGTGGGGGACTGCGCGAGCCCCTGGAGACCCAGCGGAGCCTCCACGCCATCGTCCCCCAGCGACGCGGAGGCATGCAGCAGGACGGTGCCAGACGCCGTGCCGTCATTCGCGTAGAGCCGACGCGGACTCGACGGCGTCCCCGCGCTCGCGGAGAAGAGCACCCGGCCCGCCACCGCGCCCAGCAGCCGAGGTGCGCCACCGCCGGAGCCGGGCACCAGGTCCGCGACCACCGTCGTGCCCGCGGACGTGCCATCCGTCCGGCACAGCTCCAGGCCCGACGCCTCGGACGCACAACCGAAGAAGAGGTGGCCTCCCGCCTCCACGGCCGGCGTCACGCCGAGGTCCTTCATCGCGAACGCCGCGAGTTCCCGCGTCCCCTGCGCCGTGCCGTCCGAGCGATACAGCCGCGAGCCCGCCGAGAAGTAGAGCGCGCCACCGAAGGAGACGGGCGTGGTCGGCGACTCGGCGAGCCCCAGGCTCCCCATGAAGCGCGTGCCCTCGGGGGTGCCGTCCGTGGTCCACAGTCCCTCGGGGCCTCGCCACCAGGCGCTCGCGCCCAGGACGGCGAAGCGGGGCGGAGGCTGCCAGCCGAAGTTGTCGGGGCCGAGCGGCTCGGGCCGCCACGCGAGCGTGCGCAGCAGCATCGTCCCCTCGGGCGTCCCATCCGTCCGATAGAGCTCGCGCGAGTTCTCCCCGAAGAAGAGCGCGTACCCCTCCATCGCCGTCAGCCCCATGGGCCCCGTGTTGACGACGCTCCCGGGAGTCGACACATCCGCCAGTCGCACCGGCTCGGCCCACGCGGGCAGGGCACCCAGCAGACCCAACCACCACCACCGCCCCACCACAGGTGCTGTCCAAGAAGTCATATCGCCTGATACGCAACCGCCCCCGGATTCCGGTCGGCCGGGAGGAGAGGGGACGAGGAGCCGACCTGCCTGACGGGCCCTCGACCGACATGCCCCCACCCGAGACCCGGCGCGCCACGAGCCTACCGTGGCGCACCAGGCCCTGTTACACATCCCCGCGATTTCCCCAGGAGCGCCCATGGCCCCCTCTCTCTTCGACGACCACGGCTACCAGGACGTCCCCAACCGCGAGGTCCACGGCACGGACCTCTCCGCGGCGGATGACCGGACCCTTCGCATGGCCACGCCCCGCGTGGACACCGCGCTGCTCGACGCCCTGGTGCGCTTCCAGGAGTCCTTCCTCTCCCACGCGGGCTCGGACCGGAGCGCCCAGGCCCTCGCCACCGCCCACCGCCAGGCCCAGGACGCCTCCGGCCTGGACGCCAAGACGCTGGAGCAGGGCGTGTCCCTGCTGCGCGCCTTCGGAGGCCGCAGGTGGACGGCTCGCAAGCTGGACGACAAGCTGCGTCAGCTCGAGTCCCACCCTCCGAGCCCCGAGACGGACGAGCTGAGGGCCCGCCTCCGCGGGGAGCTGATCAAGCAGGAGCAGGCCACGGACGCCCTGGCGCGCCGCTATGGCGAGGACACCCTGGCGCTCCTCAAGGCCCACGAGGCGCGGCTGGTGGACCTGCACACCCGGATGACCGGCCTCTTCAGCCAGGGATGACCGCCGTCCCCGGTTCGGTTGATTTCCACGCCCGGCCGTCGCATAAGGGCACGTTCTTGCTCAGAGAAATCCCATGAAGCGCTACTTCATCCACACCTTCGGCTGCCAGATGAACGTCAACGACTCGCTCCGCATGAGCGAGGTGCTGGCGAAGATGTCCTACGAGCCGACGCCGGTGCCGGAGAACGCCGACCTCATCATCCTCAACACCTGCTCCATCCGCGAGAAGGCCGAGGACAAGATGCTGTCCGCGCTGGGCCGCTACAAGCCGGTGAAGGCCAGCCGCGGCGCGCTCATCGGCGTGGGCGGCTGCGTGGCCCAGCAGGAGAAGGACCGCCTCATCAAGAAGGTGCCGTACCTGGACTTCGTCTTCGGCCCCGACAACATCGCGCGCCTGCCGGACATCATCGGCCGCGTCGAGTCGGAGCGCGCGCGCGTCGTCGAGACGGCCTTCGTCGACTCCGAGGAGTACGTCTTCCCGCGCGCCGACCCGGAGACGTCCCGCGGCAAGGTCACCGAGTTCGTCACGGTGATGAAGGGCTGCGACAACGTCTGCTCCTTCTGCATCGTGCCGCACACGCGCGGCCGCGAGGTGAGCCGCGCCTTCCCGGACGTGCTCCAGGAGGTGGACGGGCTGGCCAAGGTGGGCGTGCGCGAGGTGACGCTCATCGGGCAGAACGTGAACTCGTACCTGGGCGGCGTGTCCTTCGCCCAGCTGCTGCTGCGCTGCGCGGAGGTGCCGGGCATCGAGCGCGTGCGCTTCACCACCAGCCACCCGCATGACCTGTCGGACGAGCTCATCGAGGCGTTCCGCACGCAGCCCAAGATCGCCCCGCACTTCCACCTGCCCGTGCAGTGCGGGAGTGATCGCATCCTGAAGATGATGCGCCGCGACTACACCGTGGAGCAGTACCTGGAGCGGCTGCGGAAGCTGCGCGACGCGCGGCCCGGCATCGCCGTCACCACCGACATCATCGTGGGCTTCCCCGGCGAGACGGAGGAGGACTTCGAGATGACGATGAAGTTGACCGAGCAGGTCCGCTTCGACAACCAGTTCTCCTTCATCTACAGCCCGCGTCCCAAGACGGGCGCCGCGCTGCGCGAGAAGGACTGGGGCCCGGTGGAGCACGAGGTGAAGATCGCCCGCCTGGAGCGCCTGCAGAAGCTGCAGCGCCGCATCAGCGCGGAGACCACCGCCGCCCTCGTGGGCACCGAGGTGGAGGTCATGGTGGAGGGCCACTCGCGCTACGACGCCGCCAAGCGCTTCGGCCGCACGCCGGAGAACCGCACCGTCAACTTCGACGGCGACGCCCCCGCGGGCGCGTTCGTCACGGTGAAGGTGGACCGCTCCACGCCCAACCAGCTCGCCGGCAAGCAGGTGGCGGTGCTGCAGCTGCCCACCGTGGAGCCGCTGCCCGTGCCGCGTCCCGACTCGCCGTTCCACGTCGTCGCGGAGGCCTGAGACATGGCGCTCAGGCCGTTTCGCGGCGTGCTCCCCACCGTCCACCCCAGCTGCTTCGTGGACGAGTCCGCCCAGGTCGTGGGCGACGTGCACCTGGGCGAGGACTCCTCGGTGTGGATCAACACCGTGATGCGCGGGGACGTGAACCCCATCCGCATTGGCCAGCGCACCAACATCCAGGACCTGTCCCTCATCCACGTCACCGGCGGCCGCTCCAGCACCGTCGTCGGTGACGACGTGACGGTGGGGCACCACGTGGTGTTGCACGGCTGCACCGTGGGCAACCGCGTGCTCGTCGGGATGGGCGCCATCCTCCTGGACGACGTGGAGGTGGGGGACGACTGCATCATCGGCGCCGGGACGCTCTTGACGCCCGGGACGAAGATTCCCCCCGGCTCGCTCGTGGTGGGCTCCCCCGGCAAGGTGAAGCGCGCGGTGACTCCGGAAGAGCGGGAGTTCCTGTTGTTGTCCGCTCAGCACTACGTCCACATCGCCTCCGAGTACCGCGCCAGCCGTTGACTCGCCGGCCCGCGCGGCCCGTGTTAGGACCCTGGCACCATGGCTCTCGTGCCTGCGAACACCCTCAAGGCGTGCCCTCTCTTCAAGGGCTTCACCGACACCGGCATCCATATCTTCGCGGGTGTGGCCGTGCCTCGGGCCTTCCCCAAGGGCACCGCGTTGTTCGTCGAGGGCAAGACGGGCGAGTCGCTCATCATCGTCGGCGAGGGCACGGTGCGGCTGAGCGCCAGGAGCCCCTCCGGCGAGGACGTGTCGCTGGGCGAGGTGGGCACGGGAGAACCCCTGGGCGAGCTGGCCCTGGTGCAGAAGGGTGAGCGGCTCTGCACCGCGACGGCCGTCACGGACGTGTCCGCGCTGGAGATTCGCGCGGCGGACTTCCAGAAGCTGCTGGCCACCAAGCCCCAGGCCTGCGTGAAGCTGCTGATGGGCATCGTCGGCTTCTTCGGCCAGAAGGCCCGGGACAACCGGGACATGATTCGCACCCTCATCGGAAAGGCGCCGGCCGCCTGAAGGGCGCGTGCTAGCCTGGGGGCTCCGTATGCGAGCCCCCCACCTGGCCGTCCTCCCACTGCTCGGGCTCCTGGCGTCGCCCCCGGCGGTCGCGGGGTCGGCCGCCCAGGTTTCCATCGCCTCGGAGGAGGACTGGTTCGCCAGCCAGTACACCCCCGGTGGCCTGGAGGTGCGCGCGGATGTCCGCGTCTTCACGCTCTATGCGCTGCTCAACCGCGCGGGCTACGACGCCGGCCCCGTCGAGCGGGCCCACCCCGTCCCCGTCATCCGCTACCCCCCCGCCCGCGCCCGGGTCCGCCAGGTGCTGGCCTCCGCGCCCGACGCCGTGCTCACCGAGGCCCGCGCGTACTTCGCCGCGCACCCGGAGCCGGTGGAGGTCTACCTGGCCCGCGTCCTGGGAGGACCGAAGGCTCCAGGCCGCGCCGCGAGCCTCATGGGGTTGGAGGAGCTGCTGGCCCGCGCCGAGCAGGAGTGGCCGGTGACGGCGCTGCGCGCGGAGACGCTGCCGGACTTCCGCTTCGAGCAGCGCGCCTGGCTCCCGCTGCTGGATGCCCCCGTCCAACAGGCCACGCGACTTCTGGGCCTGCCGGAAGGCGGGCCCGCACCTCGGGTGGTGGTTAATCTGCTCGAGGCCGAGGGAAGCGTGCGACCGGTGGACACGGGGCAGGGGTGGGTGGTTGTGGTGGGACCTGTGGCGCGCACGCCTGACGCCGAGCCGGTGGTGCGGGAGCTGGCGCGTGGGGTACTGAGCTCACGGCTGTCCGGCCGCCTGGGTGCTCGCTGGGCGGGTGGGGCGGCGGCGCTGAAGGATGCCCGGGCGAGGGGGGCGGGTGAGGGGACGGTCGACGAGTACGGGGTCGCGCTCCTGAGTCGGGCGCTGGCCCTGACGGCCACGGGGGCTCCGGCCGGGGCCTACGAAGCGGCCGGGCGCGACGGGTATTTCGGGTTGAAGACCCTGTCGCGGAGTTTTGAGGAGGCGCGCCCGGTTGATGCGTGGGCGCTGGATGGGCTGGCTCGGGCGGTGCCCCAGCAGGCCCCTCGGAAGTGAACGGACGGGACAACGCGTGCTTGATTTCCTCACCACCCTGCTTGGCGACTCCCAGGGCTTCATTGCCTACGCCATGGTCTTCGGCATCCTCGTGGCCTGTGGCCTGGGCGTGCCGCTGCCTGAAGACATCTCGCTCATCCTGGGCGGCTTCCTGGCCCACAAGGGCGCGGCGAGCCTGCCGGTGATGATGGTGGTCGGCTTCATGGGCATCCTGGTGGGCGACAGCCTCATCTTCTTCGCCGGCCGCAGGCTGGGCGGGAGGCTGGGGCGGGGCACCGGGGCCACCCAGGAGGCGCCGAAGGGCGGCGGAGGGTTCTTCGCGCGCATCGTCACGCCGGAGAAGCGCGCGCGCGTGGAGGGGCTCTTCGAGCGCCACGGGCAGAAGATCGTCTGCATCGCCCGCTTCATGCCGGGCGTGCGCGCGGTGACGTACTTCACCGCGGGCTCGGTGGGCATGTCCTACTGGCGCTTCATCTTCTGGGACGGCCTGGCCGCGCTGCTGTCCGCGCCGGTGTTCATCTGGCTCGGGTTCCACTTCGGTGGCGAGCTGGACATGCTCATCAGCAAGTTCAAGGAGGGCCAGTACACCGTCATGGGTGTGCTCGCCGTCGCCGCGGTGGGCTTCTTCCTGTGGCGCCGCAGCCGGAACAAGCGGCTGGCCGCCGCGCAGGCGCAGGGCAACACCACGGTGACGTCGTCGCCCGTGTCCAACGACGAGCCCGCGGCGCCCACGTCCGGGCCCCGCAACACCGTGAAGGGCAGCGGCTCCGACCCGCTCTTCAAGGTCGCCTCCACGTCGTCGCCGGAGAAGGTGACCGTCTCGGTGGACCCGTCGCGCGAGTTGATGAAGCACTGAGGCCCGCGCCGCTCGCGCGACCATCGCGAGCGAGGCGAGGTGGTTTGAGCTCACAGGAGCCGCGAGGCTCTTGTGACGCGCGGCAGGCGAGCACGATGTGGCTGGCGACGCATTGCGGCGCCTGTTAGTCCCAGCCCGCGTTCATCGCGGCGAACCATGTCACTCTCGACTGCGCAGGACCCCGCCAGGATGGGGTTGTTCCGGCTCACGTGGCCGATACTCCTGGAGCTCCTCCTCTTCATGATGATGGGAACGGCGGACACGCTGATGCTCAGCGGTGTGTCCGACGACGCCGTCTCCGCGGTGGGGGTCGTCAATCAGTTCCTGTTCATCTGTCTGCTCATCATGGAGGTGATGAGCAACGGCGCCTCCGTCGTCGTGTCCCAGTACCTGGGCGCGCGGCGCTCCGAGGAGGCGGCGCGCATCGCCGCGGTGGGAATCACGTTGAACCTGCTGCTCGGCGTGACGGTGAGCGCGGGGCTGCTGCTGGGCGGAGACGCGCTGCTGGCGCGGATGAACCTGGAGGGCGTGGTGCTGGCGCAGGCCCGCACGTACATGGGCATCGCCGGAGGGTTCATCTTCCTCCAGGCGCTCATCAACGTGTGCTCCGCGCTCATCCGCACGTACGGCTTCACGCGTGAGTCCATGTTCATCGCGATGGGGATGAACGCGCTGCACGTGGGCGGCAACGCGCTGCTCATCTTCGGACTGCTGGGGCTGCCCCGGCTCGAGGTCGCGGGCGCGGCCATCTCCACGGTGGTGAGCCGCGCGCTGGCGCTCGTGGTGTTCGTGTGGCTCTTGTACCGGGTGATGGACGTGCGGATGAAGGCGCGCGACTTCGTCCGGTTCACCTCGGACATGGTGCGGAAGATCCTCCGCGTGGGTGTGCCCTCCGCCGTCGAGCAGGGCACGTACCAGTGCTGCCAGGCGGTGTTCCTGTACTACGTGACGTTCCTGGGCTCGACGGCGCTGGCCTCCCGGCAGTACGCGAACGCCATCTCCCAGTACGTGTTCCTGTTCAGCCTGGCCGTCGGCATGGGCACGGCCATCATCGTGGGACGGCTGGTGGGCGCGCGCCGCGCGGACGACGCATACCGGCGGGTGCTCCAGAGCCTGAAGTGGGCGGTGGCCATCACCTTCCTCGTGGACGTGGCCGTCATCCTGGTCCGCGTGCCGCTGGTGGGCATGTTCACCCATGATGGCGACATCGTCCGGCTCACCACGCAGGTCATCGTGATCGGCTTGCTCCTGGAGACGGGGCGCTCGTTCAACCTGGTGCTGGTGAACGCGCTGCGCTCGGCGGGGGACGCGCCGTTCACCGTGTACATGGGCTTCCTGTCGATGGTCTGCATGAGCCTGCCGCTGGGCTACGTGCTCGTCTTCAAGCTCCACCTGGGGCTCGCGGGCGTGTGGCTGGCGGTCGCCGCGGATGAGTGGGTCCGAGGCATCTCCATGTGGGTCCGCTGGCGCTCTCGCATCTGGGAGCAGAAGTCCCTGGTCGAGCCCCTGGCCCCGGTGGCGGAAGCCCCCGTCGTCGTGGCGGCGTAGGCCTTGTTCCTCGGGTGGCTGCCGCCTCGGACCTTCGAGGTTCGAGGACAGCAGCCACCTGGGTGAAGCCGCCGCTCAGGGCAGGTGCTTCATCGCCTCACGCAGGCGCTCGGACAGCGCCTGGACGCCCGGCTCACGGAGCACGCCGTAGTGGCTTCCGACCACGGGGTGCCGCTCCAATCCGGCGCCGACGAGCGTGGACCAGCCGCCATCCGCGGGCAGCTCGGCGTCATGCTCGGTGGCCTTGAGCAGCACCACGCGCTCCTGGGTCGGCCGGGGGACGTAGCGCCGCGCGGCCTTCAGGTTCGACTCGAAGACCTGGAGCAGGGACTGGAGCTGCCGGGGGTCCGTCCCGAGGGGCAGGACTCCGGCGCGCTCGCCCTCGACACGCAGGTGTTCGAGCACCGCGTCCGGAGACATCGCCGCGAGCGCCTCCAGGTCCAGCTCGACGTGGGCCAACGAGGCGCCGAGCAGGTCCTGGATGAACATGCCGATGACCTGGAGCCGGTCCATCTCCGAGGGCTCCGGGGCCTTCACCGCGCCCGGGGCGTACGTGTCGATGAGCGCGAGCAGTTCCACCCGCTGGCCCTGCTCACGGAGCTGCCGCGCCATCTCGTAGGCGATGACGCCTCCGAGCGACCAGCCGCCCAACAGATACGGGCCGGACGGTTGGACCTTCCGCATCGCGTCCACGTAGGCCGTCGCCATCTCCTCGACGGTGCCTCGCGGCGTGGCCTCACCATTGACGCCCTGGGCCTGGAGCCCCACGAACGGGCGCTCCGTCCCCAGCCGACGCGCCAGCTCCGCGTAGCAGAGGACGTTGCCGCCCACGGGGTGCACGCAGAAGAACGGCGTCTTCCCGCCCGGACGCAGGGCGCCGAAGGGGACCACCGGCGAGGTGCCTGTCATCGTGGCCCCGTCGCGCAGCAACGCGGCGAGCTGCTCCACCGTGGGCGCCTGGAACAGCGCGGCCAGCGGCACCGGTCGGCCCACTGCCTCGCTCACCGCGGACATCATGCGCACGGCGAGCAGCGAGTGGCCGCCCAGCTCGAAGAAGCTGGAGCGGACACCGATGGGACGAACCCCGAGCACGTCCTCCCAGACGCGCACCAGCTGGAGCTCGAGCGGCGTCCTGGGCGGGAGCAGGTCCTGAGGGCTGGAGGCCTCGAGCGTGGGCTCCGGCAGGGCCCTGGTGTCCACCTTGCCGTTGAGCGTCAGCGGCAGGGCGGGGAGGGTGACGAACGCGGAGGGCACCATGTACTCGGGCAGGCGCTGCTGGAGCCACGTCCTCAGCGAGAGGACCTCCGGAGCGAAGGACGACGACGCCACGACGTAGGCCACGAGCTTCCGGTCCGCGCCGTCTCCTCGCGCCACGACGATGGCGTCTCGCAGGGCGTCATGGCCGCGCAGCACCGTGGCGACTTCGCCCGGCTCCACGCGGAAGCCACGCACCTTCACCTGGAAGTCCACGCGGCCGATGAACTCCACGCGGCCATCCTCGAGCCACCGGACCCGGTCTCCCGTGCGGTACATCCGCGCCTCGGGTGCCTTGCTGAACGGGTCCGCGAGGAAGCGCTCCGCCGTCAGCTCCGGGCGACCGAGGTAGCCCCGCGCCACCTGCGGGCCTCCCACGTACAGCTCGCCCGGCACACCCACGGGCACGGGCTGGAGGCTCGCGTCGAGGATGTAGAGGCGCGTCTGTCCCAGCGGATGGCCGAGCGGCACCTGCGCCGGAGCCTTGTCCCCGGGCGGCAGCTCCACCCGCCCCGCGAGGACTCCCACCGTGGTCTCCGTGGGTCCGTAGTGATTGAAGACCTGGCACTCGGGCGCGAGGGCATGCACCCGCTCCAGCAACGCCCACGACGAGGACTCTCCGCCGAGGACCAGTCGCTTGCGCGGCACGATGGTTCCCGTCTCTCCCCCCGTGAGCAGCGCCGCGAGGTGGGACGGGACGATCTTCATGCAGTCCACAGCGTGGCGCTGGAAGTACTCGGCCATGCCTTCGGGGCTGCGCGCGCGTTCCTGCGTCAGCACGTGCAGCAGTCCGCCCGTGACGAGCGCGGGGAACAGCACCGTGTTGCCCAGATCCGCGGCGAACGTCGAGACCAGCGCGAAGCTCTTGCACTCCGTCAGCGAGAGCCGGTCGATGACCGCGTTCACGTAGCTCATGAGCGCGCCGTGCGACACCGCCACGCCCTTCGGTCGACCCGTGCTGCCCGACGTGAAGAGCACGTAGGCCAGGTGCTCGGCCCGGACCTCGACTCGCAGCGCCTCGGTGGACTGCCTCGCGAGCACGGCCTCGTCCGTGTCCATGCGCACGCGGTGGAGGGACAGTCCCTCGAAGGCCGACTCATGGGCGGACCCCGTCACCACGACGGGCGTGGAGACCTCTTCCACGAGCGCGCGAAGCCGCGCGGCCGGCTGTGACGGCTCCAGCGGGACGTAGGCTCCGCCCGCCTTGAGGACCGCCAGCAGCGCGGCGATGAGCTCCACGCCTCGCTCCAGGCACAGGGCCACGGGGACATCCGGGCCCACGCCCAACGAGCGCAGGTGGTGCGCGAGCTGGTTCGCCCGTTCATCGAGCCGACGGTACGTCCACTCCTGTTCCTCGCAGCGGAGCGCCGGCGCATCAGGGGTGCGCGCCGCCTGCTGCTCGAAGAGACGATGGAACGGGAGTCCCGGCGACACGGGCGCGGACTCCGTCACGAGGACACGCTGTCGCTCCGCGTCCGTGAGGAGCGGGAGCGTCGCGAGCGGCGCATCCGGGTTCGCCAGCGCGCGCTCCAGGAGCTGCTGGAAGTGACGCACCAGTCGCTCGCCGGTGGCGGGCTCGAACAGGTCCGTGCTGACGAAGAGCCCGCCCCGGTAGCCGTCAGGTGCCCGGAACAGGTGGAGGTTGAGCTCGAACTTCGTCGAAGCCAGCTCCACGTCCATCGCCTCGAGCGTCAGGCCCGACAGCGACACCCCGGGCGACGGCGCGTTCTGCAGCACGAACATCGCCTGGAACAAGGGCGTGCGGCCCAGGTCTCTCGCGGGCTGGAGCTCTTCCACCAGTCGCTCGAAGGGGAGGTCCTGGTGCTCGAAGGCCCCGAGCGTCGCGTCACGGACCTGGGACAAAAGGCCCCTGAACGTCAGCTCCGGCGTGAAGCGGGCCCTCAGCGCCAGCGTGTTGATGAAGACGCCCAGCAGTCCCTCCGTCTGCGCGTGACGTCGGCCCGCGATGGGCGAGCCCACGACGACGTCCTCCTGGCCCGAGTAGCGCTGCAGCAGGGCCTGGTAGACGGCGAGGAACAACATGAACGGGGTGACGCGTTCACGCTGCGTCGCCACGTCCACCGCGTCGCTCAGCGC
Source organism: Myxococcus sp. XM-1-1-1 (assembly GCF_020037095.1). Lineage (NCBI taxonomy): Bacteria > Pseudomonadati > Myxococcota > Myxococcia > Myxococcales > Myxococcaceae > Myxococcus > Myxococcus sp. XM-1-1-1. Next base: position 10,878 of record NZ_JAIQDH010000010.1, on the reverse strand, counting down.
GGCCGGCAGCCACACCGGCAACAGCGCGCCGTTGGACGAAGGCACGGCCGGACGAGGCTTGTCGGTGGGCAGCTCCAGCGCGGGCGCGGCGCCGTCGAGGTGCTGCTTCCACCAGTCGAGCTGTGCACGCAGGGCGCCGCCCTGGAGCCAGCCTCGCTGCCACACGGCGTAGTCGGCGTACTGCACCGGCAGCACCGGCAGCTCCACGGCCCCACCTTGATGGAAGGCCGTGTAGAGCATCGTCAGCTCACGCACCAGCACACCGATGGACCAGCCGTCCGAGATGATGTGGTGCATGCACACCAGCAGCACCTGCTCCGTCTGCGACAGCCGCATCACCGTGACGCGGAGCAGGGGACCGGTGGACAGGTCGAACGGGCGCACCGCGTCCTCGCTGATGACGCGTCGCGCTTCGGCCTCGCGCTGCTCCGGTGACGACGCGCGCAGGTCCACCATCGCGAACGGCCGAGGCGCCGGCGCGTGGATGACCTGTCGCGGCTCACCCCCCTCCATGCGGAACGTCGTGCGCAAGGACTCGTGACGCTGAACCAGCGCATCGAAGGCGCGTTGGAGCGACGACAGGTCCACCTCGCCCGTCAGCTTGAGTGCATAGGGGATGTTGTAGAGCGCGCTGCCCGGCTGGAGCTGGTCCAGGAACCACAGGCGCTGCTGCGCGAAAGAGAGAGGGAGCAGCCCGTTCCTCGGCGCGGCGACGAGCGGCGGCAGCACCGTCACCCCTTGCTCCTCGGGCAGGCCCTGCTGGAGGCGCGCCGCGAGCGAGGACAGCGTGGGCGACTCGAACAGGGCGCGGACGCCCAGCTCCTGTCCCAGCTCGTCGCGGATGCGGGCCACCAGACGCGTGGCCAGCAGGGAGTGGCCACCCAGCTCGAAGAAGCTGTCGTGACGTCCCACGCGCGACACCTGAAGCAGCTCCTTCCACAGCTCGGCCAGGCGCTGCTCGGCCGGGGTCGCCGGGGCTTCGTGGGCCTTGCCGGTGTCGAGCCCCGAGGCGTCCGGCTTCGGCAGCGCCTTGCGGTCCACCTTGCCGTGCGTCGACTGGGGCAGCGCGGGCAGGAACACGACGTGCGCGGGCACCATGTACTCGGGCAGCCGCTGCCGCAGCCACGCCTTCGGGTCCTCTCCCTTCGGTGCGTGGCCGTCGGCCGTGGCGACGTAGGCCACCAGGCGCTTGTCTCCGGGCACGTCCTCGCGGACGACGACCGCCGCCTCGCGGACCTCGGGGTGCGCACGGAGGGAGGCTTCAATCTCTCCCAGCTCGATGCGGAAGCCGCGCACCTTCACCTGGAGGTCGATGCGCCCGAGGAAGCGCAGCGCGCCGTCCTCGGTCCAGCAGACCTTGTCCCCGGTGCGGTAGAGGCGCTCGCCGGGCGTGGTGGAGAAGGGGTCCGGAACGAAGCGCTCGGCGGTGAGCGCGGGTCGGCCCTGGTAGCCACGCGCGAGGCCCGGGCCGCCGATGAACAGCTCACCGGGGATGCCCACTGGCACGGGATGCAGCGACGAATCCAGCACGTACACCCGTGTATTCGGAATCGGGCGTCCGATCGGGACGGCCGTGTCGATGGACGCGCCCGCGGGCAGCACGTGCTGCGTGGTGACGACGGTGACCTCCGTCGGGCCATACGCGTTGATGAGCGAGCCCCCCTTGGCCAGTCGCTCCCGCGCCGTGGGCAGGGGCAGCACGTCTCCGCCGACCCACAGGCGGGGCAGCCGGGACAGCGCGGCCGGCTCGTGCTGCTGCATGACATCGAAGAGCGCGGTGGCCAGGAGCGCCGTGGTGACGCGGTGCTCGTCGATGACCCGGGCCAGCTCGGAGACCTCCGGGGTCGTCGGCGGGTACACCGCGAGCCGAGCGCCCGTGAGCAGCGCGCTCCAGACCTCGAGCGCCGTCGGGTCGAACGTCAGCGGCGCCACCTGGAGGATGACCTCGCCCGGCTCGCGGGACGCGAAGCCCACGCCCGAGACCAGCCGCAGCACCCCGCGGTGGGTGATGGCCACGCCCTTGGGCGTCCCCGTGGAGCCGGACGTGTACGTGACGTACGCGAGGTTGTCCGAGCTCATCGGCACGAACGGAGCCTCCGTCGACTGGCGGGAGATTCGCTCCCACTCGGTGTCGAGCGTCACCACGGGCCACGAGCCCGAGGGCAGCAAGGCTCCCAGCGCGCTCACCGTGAGCACACCCGCCACACCCGAATCCTCGAGCATGAACGCGAGGCGCGCCTGGGGATGCGCGGCGTCGAGCGGGACGTAGCAGCCACCGGCCTTGAGGATGCCGAGCAGCGCCACGTACAGCTCCAGCCCACGAGGAATCAGCACCGCGATGCGCGGCTCACGGCCCAGGCCCAGCGACAACAGATGCCGGGCGAGCTGACCCGACCGGGCCTCCAGCTCCGCGTAGGTGAGGCGCTGGCCCTCGAACTGGAGGGCAATCGCCTCGGGCGTGCGACGGGCCTGCTCGGAGAATAGGGCGGGCAGGGTGGACTCCGACGGGTAGTCGGCCGCCGTGTCGTTCCAGTCCACGAGGATGCGCTGGCGCTCCGCCTCGTCCATCAGGGACAGGGAGGACAACGGCGCGTCCGCCTTGGCGACAGCCTCCTCCACGAGGCGCAGCAGGTGCGTCACCATCCGCTCGGCGGTGGAGCGCTCGAACAGGTCCGTGCTGAAGCTGAGGGCCCCTTGGTAGCCCGCTGGCGTGCGGACCAGGGCCAGCTCCAGCTCGAAGCGACTGACGGTGGACTCGACCTCCACGCCCTTGAGCGAGAGCTCCGGCAACGTCAGCTCCGCGCTCGGCATGTTCTGGAGGGCGAAGAGCGCCTGGAACAACGGCGTGCGACTCAGGTCGCGCGTGGGTTGCAGCTCCTCGACCAGCCGCTCGAAGGGGACATCCTGGTGCTCGTAGGCCCCGAGCGTGGAGTCGCGCACCTGCGCCAACAGGCGCCGGAACGTGAGCGTCGGCGTGAAGCTCGCGCGCATCACCAGCGTGTTGACGAAGAAGCCGATGAGGCCCTCCGTCTTGGCGTGACGCCGACCCGCGATGGGCGTGCCCACCAGCAAGTCATCCTGCCCCGAGTACCGGTGTAGCAGCGCCTGGTACGCCGCCATCCACACCATGAAGGGCGTGACGCCTTCACGGCGCGCCAGCGCCTCCAGCGCCTGGCTGAGCGAGGGGGACACGCTCACGGGCACCGTGGTGCCCTGGTGCGAGAGCACCGCGGGACGCGGCTTGTCGGTGTGCAGGTCCAGCGCCCCCGGGGCTCCGGCGAGCTGCTGGCTCCACCAATCGAGCTGCTTCCGGAGCGTCTCTCCCTGGAGCCACTGGCGCTGCCACAAGGCGTAGTCCGCGTACTGCACCGGCAGCTCCGGCAACGGCGACGGACGACCGCTCCTGAACGCCTCGTAGAGCTGGACGAGCTCACGCACCAGCACGGCCTGCGACCAGCCGTCCGAGATGCTGTGATGCATGCACACGAGCAGCGCGTGCTCCTTGGCGTCCAGCACGAGCAGCGTGATTCGCAGCAGGGGCCCCGTACGCAGGTCGAAAGGGGTGAGCGAGTCCTCGCGCGCCAGCCGGTAGGCCTCCTCCATCCGTTCGTCGGCAGAGACGCGGGACAGGTCCACCACCCGGAGGTTGCCGGGCTGCGCGGGGTGGATGACCTGCCGAGGCTCACCGCCCACGGTCTCGAACGTGGTGCGCAGGGACTCGTGACGACGCACCAGCTCGTCGACGGCGCGATGGAACGCGGCGCGCTCCACGCGTCCCGACAGGCGCAGCGCCACGGGCATGTTGTAGATCGCCATCCCTGGCTGGAGCTGGTCCAAGAACCACAGGCGCTGCTGCGCGAAGGACAGCGGCAGCGGCCCATCACCGCGATCCACACCGAGGTCCGGGAGCGTGTCCCCCCAGGTGGCGCCGGAGATGCGCTCGGCGAGCCCCGCCAACGTGGGGGTCTCGAAGAAGGCCCGCAGGCCCAGGTCCACCTTGAAGTCCTCGCGGACCCGCGCCACCAGCCGCGTGGCCATCAACGAGTGGCCCCCCAGCTCGAAGAAGTTGTCGCGACGACCCACGGTGGGGACGTTCAACAGCTCCCGCCACAGCTCGGCCAGTCGCCCCTCCAGCGGCGTCGCGGGAGGCTCATGCTGGCGGCTGACCCGGTGCAGGTTCGCATCCGGCGCGGTCAGCGCCTTGCGGTCCACCTTGCCGTTGGGAGTGAGGGGCAGGGCGGCCAGCGGCACGAAGGCCGCGGGCACCATGTACCCGGGCAGGTGCTGCCGCAGGTGGTCATGGAGGCCCAGGATGTCCAGGGTCGGCTCCAGGCCCTCCTTCACTTCCGTCGGCACCACGTACGCCACCAGGCGCTTGTCGCCCGGCGGGTCCTCGCGCGCCAGCACCACCGCGTCATGGACCTCCGAGCGAGCGCGCAGCGCGGCCTCGACTTCTCCCAGCTCGATGCGGATGCCGCGCACCTTCACCTGCGTGTCGCCGCGCCCCAGGTACTCCAGGCCGCCGTCACGTCGCCAGCGCGCCTTGTCACCGGTGCGGTAGAGCCGCTCGCCCTCGCCGAAGGGGCTCGGGATGAAGCGCTCCGCCGTCAGGTCCGGCCGGCCGAGGTAGCCACGCGCGACGCCCTCACCGCCGATGAACAGCTCGCCCACCACGCCCGTGGGCGTCGGCATGAACGCGCTGTCCAGCACGTACGTCGTCACGTTGGTCAGCGGCCGGCCGATGGGCACCTCCTGGGCGCTCTCGAACGCCTCGGCCGGGGACGCCATCAGGTCCACCGCCGTGGCCACCGCCGTCACCTCCGTCAGTCCGTAGGTGTTGCGCAGGGGCAGGGCGGAGCCCACCGTGCGACGCCAGGCGGCGACCCGCTCCGGCGCGGCGCGCTCTCCGCCAATCACCACCCACTTGAGCTTCGAGGGCAGCTTCGCGCGGCCTTCCTCCAGGCTCGCCGTCACCTCGTGCCAGAAGGCCGTGGGCAGGTTGAGCTGCGTCACCCCCGCGGCCTCACACCGCGCCAGGAAGACCTCCGGCACGTCGAGCATGTCCGGCGTGCGCAGCACCAGCGTCCCGCCTCGCGTGAGGCACGGGTAGATCTCCTCCGCGCTGGTGTCCCAGCTGATGGAGGCGAACTGGAGCACGCGGTCCCCCAGCTCCACGGGGTACGTCTTCCAGGCCGCGCGGGTGAAGTTCACCAGCGAGCGGTGCTGCACCACGACGCCCTTGGGCCGACCCGTCGAACCCGACGTGTAGAGCACGTAGGCCGCCGCCTCCGGAGGCACCACCACGGAGAGCGGAGCGACGTCCCCCGTCTCGGGCACGGCGTCCACGTCCAGGTAGACGCGGTCCGTGGTGTCGCCCAGCTTCTCGCGGACCTGCCCGCGTGCCACCACCACGCGCGCGCCGCTGTCCTCCAGCATGAAGCTCAGCCGCTCCGCCGGGTACTCCGGGTCCAGCGGCACGTAGGCACCACCGGCCTTCAGCACGCCGAGGAGCGCGACGAGTTGCTCCACCGAGCGCTCCACGCACACCGCCACCCGCGTCTCCAGCCCGACGCCCAGCTCGCGCAGGCGCCACGCCAGCCGCGTGGCCCGCGTGTCCAGCTCACGGTAGGTGACCGAGTCCTCACCGGACACCACCGCGATGACGTCCGGCGTGCGCAGCACCTGCTCCTCGAGGAGCGCGTGGATGCGCGCGTCCGCGGGCAGGGGCTCGCGCTCACCCGTCCACTCCAGCAGCAGCTGCTTGCGCTCCTCGGGAGGCAGCAGCGGCAGCTCCTCCAGCGGTGTGCCCGGGTTCGCGACGATGCCTCGCAGCAGCACGAGCAGGTGCTCGGCGAAGCGCTCCATCGTCGCGCGCTCGAACAGGTCCGTGCTGTACGTGAAGCCCCCGGAGAAGCCCTCCGGCGCGCGCGTCAGGTCCAGCCCCAGCTCGAACATGGCCAGGTTGGTGGAGTCGATGGGGTGGGGCCCCACGGACAGCTCCGGCAGGACGATCTCCGGCAGCGGCGCGTTCTGCAGCGTGAACATCGCCTGGAACAGCGGCGTGCGGCTCGCGTCGCGCGTGGGCTGGAGCTCCTCGACGATCTTCTCGAACGGGACGCCCTGGTGCTCGTAGGCGCCGAGCGTCCGCTCGCGCACCTGGGCCAGCAGCTCGCGGAAGCACATCTTCGGCGTGAAGCGCGCGCGCAGCACCAGCGTGTTCACGAAGAAGCCGATGAGCACCTCCGTGTCCGCCACGTTGCGGTTCGCGATGGGCGAGCCCACCAGGATGTCGTCCTGGCCCGAGTACCGGTGCAGCAGCGTCTGGAACGCGGCCATCAGCACCATGAACGGCGTGGCGCCTTCCTTCTGGGCCAGCGACTCCAGCGCCTGGCTGAGCTTCAGCGGGATGACCAGATCCAGCACGGCGCCCTTGTGGGTGAACACCGCCGGGCGCGGCTTGTCCGTGGGCACGTCCAGCGCGTACGGCGCGCCCTCCAGTTGCTGCTTCCACCAGCCGACCTGCGCCTCGAGCGTCGCGCCGCGCAGCCACGAGCGCTGCCACACGGCGTAGTCGGCGTACTGCACGGCCAGCTCCGGCAGCGGCGAGGGCAGCCCCTTGCGGAACGCCTCGTAGAGCGACGTCAGCTCCCGCACGAACACGCCGAGCGACCAGCCGTCCGACACGATGTGGTGCACGTGGAGCAGCAGGATGTGGTCCTGCGGACGCAGCTTGATGAGCAGCGTGCGCAGCAGCGGCCCGCGCGAGAGGTCGAACGGGCGACGCGCCTCCTCGTTCGACAGCCGCAGGGCCTCCGCCATCCGGAGGTCCTCCTCGTCGATGCGCGACAGGTCCACCTTCTGCACGGGCACGAAGGTGGCCGGGTGGATCTTCTGGACCGCCTGGCCTCCCTCCGCGCGGAACGTGGTGCGCAGCGACTCGTGACGCCGCACCAGCTCGTCGAAGGTGCGCCGCAGGGCCCGCTCATCCAGCGTGCCCTCCAGCCGCAGCGGGAACGGGTTGTTGTAGAGCGTGGACCCGGGCTCCAGCTGGTCGATGAACCAGAGCCGCTGCTGCGCGAAGGACAACGGCAGGTCCGTCGTGCGCGGCACGCGCGTCAGGGCCGGGGCCTTCGCCACCGTGGCGTTGGCCAGTCGCTCCGCGAGCTTTGCCACCGTGGACGCGCCGAACAGCTCACCCAGGGGCAGCTCGACGCCGAGCGTGGCCCGGATGCGAGACACCACCTGCGTGGCCAGGAGCGAGTGGCCGCCCAGCTCGAAGAAGTCATCGTGGATGCCCACCGAGTCGTGGTGCAGCACCTCCGCCCAGATGGCCGCCAGCTGCGTCTCCAGGGGCGTGCGCGGGGCGTTCTCGGCCGGGTCCTTGGAGACAGGGGCCTCCGGGGCCGGCAGGGCCTTGCGGTCCACCTTGCCGTTGGACGACAGGGGCAGGGCGGCCAGCTCCACGATGGCGGACGGCACCATGTACTCGGGGAGCTGACGCTGGACGAAGGTCTTCACCGCGCCCACGTCCACTCCCGCGGTCTCCGGGACGACGTAGGCCACCAGTCGCTTGTCGCCCGGGATGTCCTCGCGGGCCACCACGACGACGTCCCGCAGGCCGGCGAAGCGGCGCAGCGTCTCCTCGACCTCGCCGGGCTCGATGCGGAAGCCGCGGATCTTCACCTGGAAATCGACGCGGCCCATGAACTCGAGCGTGCCGTCCGCGCGCCAGCGCGCCTTGTCGCCCGTGCGGTACAGGCGGGCGCCCGGCGTCGAGGCGTACGGGTGCGGCACGAAGCGCTCGGCCGTCAGGTCCGGGCGGTTCAGGTAGCCCCAGGCCAGGCCGTCGCCTCCGACGAACAGCTCACCGGTGACTCCCGGCGGCACGGGCTGGAGCGCGGCGTCCAGCACGTAGGCCGTGGAGCTCGACAGCGGACGGCCGATGGGCACCGAGCGGCCCACCGAGTCCCCGGCCCGCTGCGTGTGCGTGGCGGAGAACGTGGTGTTCTCCGTGGGGCCGTAGCCGTTGATGAACACCGCGTCCGGCCCGATTCGCGACAGGTGCTCCGTCACGCGCTGCACGGGCAGCACGTCGCCACCCGCGAGCACCTGGCGCACTCCCGCCAGCGCCTGGCCCTGGTGCTGGACGACCTGGTCGAAGAGGGCCGCCGTCAGCCACAGCGCGGTGACTCCCGAGCTCGTCAGCAGCGCGCCCAGCGACTCGATGGACTGCGCCTTCGGAGGCGCGAGGACCAACCGTCCACCGTTGAGCAGCGCGCCCCAGACCTCCAGCGTGGAGGCATCGAACGCCACGGGCGCGAGCTGGAGGAAGACTTCGTCCGGCCCGAAGCGCATGAACGTGTTGTCGCGCACCAGTCGCAGCACACCACGGTGGGGAACGCAGACGCCCTTGGGCTGGCCCGTGCTGCCCGACGTGAACATCACGTAGGCCAGGTCCTCCTCGCCCACGGAGACGACGGGAGCGCTCGTCGGCTGCTTCGAGATGGCGCGCCACTCCGCGTCCAGCAGGACGGGCAGGCAGCCCAGCTCGGGCAGCTCGTCCGCGAGGTGCTCCTGGGTCAGGAGGATGCTGACTCCGGACTCACGGATGATCCACGTGAGGCGCTCCGTGGGGTAGCTCGGCTCCAGGGGCACGTAGGCCGCGCCCGCCTGGAGGATGCCCAGCATGCCGATGATGAGCTCCGGGGAGCGCTCCACGCACAGACCCACGCGGCCACCGGGACGTACGCCCATCACGTGCAGGTGGTGCGCGACCTGGTTCGCGCGGGCGCGCAGCTCGGCGTAGGTGAGCTGGCCCTCCGCGTGCGTGAGGGCGATGGCCTGGGGCGTGCGCTCCGCCTGCTTCGCGAAGGCGTCGTGAATCGACGGGGGACGCGGCGTCTTCGTCGCGGTGTCGTTCCACTCCACCAGCACCCGGTTGCGCTCCTCGCGGGTGAGCATGGAGACCTGGGCGAGCGGGACGTCCGGCGAGGCGATGACCTCTTCGAGCAGCACGCGCAGGTGGCTCGCCATGGCGGCCACGGTGTCGTGGTCGAAGAGGGACGTGGCGTAGTTGATGCCGCCACGGAAGCCCGTCTCCTCGCGATGGAAGGACAGCTCCATGTCGAAGCGGATGACCCCGTGGTGGTGGTCCATCGGCCGCAGCGTCAAGCCGGGCAGGGACAGCGCCGGCAGCGGGGCGTTGTGCAGCGTGAAGGAGACCTGGAACAGCGGCGTGCGGCTGGCGTCACGGGCCGGGTGCAGCTCCTCCACCAGCTTCTCGAAGGGCACGTCCTGGTGCTCGAACGCCTCCAGCGTGGTGTCCCGCACCTGGGCGAGCAGCGCGCGGAACGAGTCCTGCCCCCGGATGCGGGAGCGCAGGACGAGCGTGTTCGCGAAGTAGCCGATGAGGGCCTCGGACTCGGCCAGTCGACGTCCGGCGATGGGCGAGCCCACCAGGATGTCGTCCTGCCCGGAGTGCCGCTGCAGGAGGACCTGGAAGGCCGCGAGCAGCACCATGAACGGCGTGGCGCCCTCGCGACGGGCGAAGGTCTCCAGCGCCTCGGTGAGCGGCAGCGGCAGGTGCATCAGCGCCGCGGCCCCATGGAAGGACTGCTGCGCGGGGCGCGGCTTGTCCGTCGGGAGGTCGAGGTGCGACGGCGCGCCCTCGAGCTTCTTGCGCCAGTAGCCGACCTGCTCCTCCAGGACCGGCCCCTGGAGCCAGTCGCGCTGCCAGACTGCGAAGTCCGCATACTGCACGGGGAGCGCCGGCAGCGGCGAGGGACGCTCGTCATGGAACGCCGCGTAGAGCGCGGCCATCTCGCGGACCAGCACCCCCGTGGACCAGCCGTCCGAGACGATGTGGTGCATGTTGAGCACCAGCGCGTGCTCCTGTTCGCCCAGCTTCAACAGGAGCGCGCGGGCCAGCGGGCCGCTCAGCAGGTCGAACGGGCGCCGTGCCTCTTCGAGGGCGAGTCGGACGGTCTCCGCCTCGCGCTCCTTCGCGTTCGTGAGGGACGTGAGGTCCACGAACTGGAAGGGCAGCGGGAAGGCCGGGTGGATGACCTGGACGGGCGTGTCACCGTCCGCGCGGAAGGTGGTGCGCATCGCCTCGTGGCGCTCCATCAGCGCGTCGAAGCCACGCTGGAGCGCGGAGAGGTCCAGCACGCCCTCGAGCTTCAGGGCCAGCGGGATGTTGTAGGCGCTGACCGCGCCGGCGAACTGGCTGATGAGCCAGAGCCGCTGCTGCGCGAACGAGAGCGGGATGGGCTTCGTCCGGTCCACGCGGACCATCGGCGGCAGCTCCGCACCCGGGCGACGGGCATCCAGCCGCTCCGCGAGCGCGGCGACGGTGGGTGCCTCGAACAGGGTGCGCAGCGGCAGCTCCAGCCCGAGCGCACCCCGGACGCGGACCACGACCTGGGTCGCGAGCAGCGAGTGACCGCCCATCTCGAAGAACCCATCGTGAATCCCGATGCGCTCCACGCCGAGGACCTGCGCGAAGAGCGTGGCGAGCGTCTCCTCCACGGGCGTCCGAGGTGCGACGTAGCGGCCGGGCTGGACAACAGGGGCCTCCGGCGCGGGCAGGGCCTTGCGGTCCACCTTGCCGCTGGGCGTCAGCGGGAGCACGCCCAGGTGCGTGAAGGTCGAGGGCACCATGTACTCGGGCAGCCGAGACTGGAGGTGCGTCTTGAGCAGCGACGCGGTCAGCGGCTCGGCGTCACCCGTGACATAGGCGACGAGGCGCTGGTCGCCCGGGGAGTCCTCGCGCACGAGGACCACGGCCTCTCGCACCGAGGCTTGTGACAGCAGCGCCGCCTCGATGTCTCCCAATTCAATCCGGAAGCCTCTGAGCTTCACCTGGAAGTCCGAGCGGCC